>JAXLYT010000019.1:0-149538 GCA_046351295.1 Byssovorax sp. | reverse complement strand
CGTCGTAGCGATCGATGTCCCGGTCGCCGAGCGGGTGCTCCGGGTGGGCCTCGTAGGGCTCGTGCGGCTCGAAGAGGTGCACCCACAGGAACACGCGCCGATCGGGCTTCACGCGGTCGAGGTAGGCCTTCACCTGCGCGGCGCGCAGGGCGGCCGGCGCGAACTCCACCTTGCGGTACTCGAAGTCGAGCGCGCGATCGCGGAAGGCGCCGAAGCGCTCGGCGTCGATGAAGAACACCGCGGGCGGGTAGAAGGCCGCCGTCCGGTAGCCGTACCGCCGGAGGTGCCCGGCCCAGGTCTCGGAGTCGTCGCCCAGTCCTTGGAGCACCAACGGTCGCATGTACTTGCCGGTCATGATCGAGGTGACCGCGTACGAGGTGTGCGGCGTCGGCGAGTAGGCCGCGTCGAAGACCACGCCCGTCTTCGCCAGCCGATCGAGGTTCGGGGTGATCGGCCGGCCGTAGCCGTAGGCGCCCACGTGATCGGCGCGCAGCGCGTCCGTCGTGATGAGGAGGATGTCGCGCCCCGACAGATCGATCGATGTTCCGCTCGTCTTTTCGCCGATCGGCGCCGCGTCGTCGAGGGGCGCGGGCGGCGCGAGCTCGGCGGCGAGGGTCACGATGTTGCCGAGCAGCGGGGCGCGCTCCAGGTAGAGGATCCGCAGGTTGTCGAGGCGCGAGAGCTTGCGGGCCGCGCCCTGGGAGAGGGCCGCGCCGAGCGCGAAGAGCACGAGCGCGGCCGCGCCCCGCGCGAGCTGGAACGAGAGGATCTTCCCGCGCGGGCGGGGCTCTTCGGGGCGATCGATCGCCGCGAGGCCGAGGGTGGCGAAGGCGGCGGCGAGGAGCGCGAGCGCGCCGAGGCCGAGGTGGAACGCGGGGTAGAGGCGCGGCAAGATCCGCGCGCTCGCGATCTCGAGCACGATGACCGCGGCGATCGCGACGCCCGCGACGAGCAGGGCCCGCCCGCGATCGAACGGCCGCGCGAGCGCCCGCCCGACGCGGGGCGCGAGCAGGAACGCGAGGGCGCCCGCGACGACGGCGAGCCCCGCCGCGAACGGGACGCGCAGGCCGCCCTCGAAGTGCCGCCCGCCGGCCACGCCGTAACCGACGGCGCCGGCGAAGAGCGCGGCGGCGAGGGTGACCCCTGCCCTCCCCGCGCGGCCCTCCCCGCGCCTGCACAGCTCGACGACGATCCCCGCGATCACGGCGCACGGCGCGGCCGCGGCGAGCGCCACGGGCATTAGGCAGCGCCAGGCGAGGCTCAGCTCGAAGGCCCCGGCGAGCTGCGCGAAGAAGATCAGCGCCACCGCGTAGAGCTCGGCGTACGCGAGCAGCGCCATGGCCAGGTAGGCGTCGGCGATCCGCCAGCCCACGGGCATCCCCGCGAGCAGCGGCCGCGCGTCCCCGGAGCTGGGCCCCGCGGCGCCGTGGGGCGCGCGCGGCGGGGCCGGGGCCCGGGGCGCGGCCTTGCGAGGGGCCGAGGGCGCGACGGCGCGGCGGGTGCTCAAGGCGAATCGCTTTCGATCCGTTACGGCCGGGGAAGGCTCTCGATCAGAGCTCAGGAAAACGTGATGTCGAGCACCTCGAACACCCGCGGCCCGGCCGGCATCTGCACCTTGATCTCCTCGCCCACCTCGTGCCCGAGCAGGCTGCGCGCGAGCGGCGAGGCCACCGAGATCCGCCCGAGCTTGAGGTCGGCCTCCTCCGGGCCGACGATCTGGAAGAGCTGCTCTTCTTCGGTGTCGACGTTGAGCAGCTTCACCCGGGCGCCGAACTGCACCTTGTTCCCGCGCAGCTTCGAGGGGTCGATCACCTCGGCGCGGGAGAGGCACTGCTCGATGTGCGTCTTGCGGGCCACCAGCATGCCCTGCCGCTCCTTGGCGGCGTGGTACTCGGCGTTCTCCGAGAGATCGCCGTGCTCGCGCGCGGTGGCGATGTCGTTCACCACCTTCGGGAGCTCGACCTTCTTCAGGTGCTCCAGCTCCTCACGCAGGCGCGCATGGCCCTCGGGCGTCATGGGAACCTTTTCCGACATGGATCGCCTCTTAGCAGGCTTTCGGCCGAGAGCGCACGGCAAAACGCGCGTTTTCTGCGCCGGCCGCGCCCGTGGCAGCGGGGCGATCGGAGGAAGCGCGGAAAGCGGGTGCACAATGTGGGCGTCCCTCGTTCCTCTCCATTGCAACGATCTCGCGCGGGCACCTCGCCGGAGCCGAGAGACCTGTTGCGCGCGGCGTGCGCGGACGACTATCCTGCGCGATCGAATGAGAACCGCTTTTCGCCGGTGGGGTGCCCGAGGGCCCGACCTGCCGGCCCGAGGATGCCCTCCCCTTTTCGTTTCGAAGCGCGCCCGTAGCGGCGCACCCTTCCCGGGAGCGCGGGCATGAGCGGCTCGGGATCGAGCTCGCTGAAGTCCGTCGTCTGGTTCCCCAAAGCCAAAGAGCCGGAGCCCGAAGGCGTCGCCTCCGCGCTCGCGAAGCTCCTCGTCGGCGTGGCGATCGGCGGCCTGCTCTACTGGTCGGGACGAAAGACCTTCGCCTACGTCGTGTTCGGCACGAGCGGCGTGATCGGCGTCATCTCGATCGCCTCCGAGAAGGCCCGCTCCGGCATCGGCAGGTTCTTCGCCACGCTCGGGCGGTGGATCGGCACGGGCATCGGCACCGTCCTCCTCTCGCTGGTCTTCTTCCTCTTCCTCACGCCGCTCCGCTTCTTCCGCCGCCTCCTCGGCGCGGACGATCTGCACCTGCGCGACGCCGACAAGCTGAGCTTCTGGCTCACCGCCGATCGTGACGAGCGCAAGGTCCGCCACGTGGGCGCGATGTTCGCGACCGAGGCGCCCACGCAGACCGGGCGGCCCGTCGCCAAGGCCCTCGCCGTCGCGATCGTCCTGCTCGCCGTCGCCGAGGGCGTCCTCCGCACGCAGGGCTTCGGCTCCGAGGCGGTGCTCTACGTGTCGGATCCGACGGTCGGCTATTACACCGCGCCGAACCAGAAGCTCGGTCGCTATGGCGGCCGCGTGGAGACCAACAAAGTCGGCATGCGGGCCCCCGATTACCCGGTCGACAAGCCCGCGGGCGTCTTCCGCGTCCTCATGCTCGGCGATTCCACGCTCTATGGCGGCTCCTACGTCGACCAGGACGCGCTCTATGCGCGCCTGCTCGAGAAGAAGCTCAACGCGCGCGCCGCCGCGGCCGGGGCCGGGACGGTGCAGGTCCTCAACATGGGCGTCAACGGCTGGGGCCCGTACCACGAGCGCGGCTACGTCGCGAAATTCGGCACCTTCGGGGCCGATCTGGCCATCATCTGCGGCCCGACCGACGACCTGAACCGCACCCACTACGGGCTGATGAGCGTGCCCTTCTTCTCGGTCGACAACCCGCCGGCCCTCGCCCTCGAAGAGGTCTTCATGCACCTCACCTGGCAGTACCGCCGCAATCGGACGGCGCTCACCAAGGCCTGGCAGGACGAGCAGTCGGCGATCGGGATGCTCGAGTACGGCCGGCTCATCGACGACCTGCAGGCGAAGGGCGCCGAGGTCCTCTTCGAGCTGCTCCCCTCGCGGGACGCGGGCATGGGCCAGAAGCTCCTCGATCAGGAGCAGCGCTGGCTCAACCCGATGAAGGTCGTCGCCGACACGAGGAAGGTCCCCATCCATTTCCCCGAGAAGCTCTTCGTCGGCCGCGGCAAGGAGGACGACCTCTACCACGACCGCTACCACCTCAACGTCCTCGGCCACTCCGTGTACGCCGATTACCTCGAGAAATCGGTGATGGAGACGACGACCCGATTCAAGCAATGGCTCGCCCACGACCAGAAGCCCGGGGGTAGCCCGTGAACATCCTCGGCGTCAGCGCGCTCTACCACGACAGCGGCGCCTGCCTCGTGCAGGACGGCAAGATCATCGCGGCGGCGCAGGAAGAGCGCTTCACCCGCAAGAAGCACGACGCGGGCGTCCCGCTCAACGCGATGGCGTACTGCCTCCGCGAGGGCAAGGTCGGCAAGGACGACCTCGACCTCGTGATGTTCTACGACAAGCCGATCACCAAGTTCACCCGGCTGCTCACGACCTACGCCGAGGTCGCGCCCCGCGGGCTCGACTCGTTCCTCAAGGCCGTGCCCGTCTGGCTCAAGGACAAGGGCTGGGTCGCCTACCAGATCGACGCGGCCCTGCGCGGCGGCGGCCACCGCCCCGGCGCGATCAAGTTCGCCGAGCACCACCTCTCCCACGCGGCGAGCGCCTTCTTCCCCTCGCCCTTCCGCGAGGCGGCGATCATCACCGTGGACGGTGTTGGCGAATGGACCACGACGTCCATCGGCGTGGGCGAGGGGAACACGGTGAAGATCCTCTACGAGCACCGCTTCCCGCACTCGCTCGGCCTGCTCTACTCGGCCTTCACCTACTTCACCGGGTTCAAGGTCAACTCCGGCGAGTACAAGCTCATGGGCCTCGCCCCGTACGGCGAGCCGATCTACGCCGACATCATCAAGGACAAGCTCATCCGCATCCGCGAGGACGGCTCGTTCCACATCGATCTGAGCTACTTCGGCTACCTCGACGGCCTGACGATGACGAACGACAAGTTCGCCTCGCTCTTCGGCGGCCCCGCCCGCAAGCCCGAGTCCCCGCTCACCAAGCGCGAGATGGACCTCGCCCGCTCCATCCAGGTCGTGACGGAGGAGATCATGGCCAAGATCGCCCGTTATGCCCGGGCGGTGACCGGCAAGAAGAACCTCTGCCTCGCCGGCGGCGTCGCGCTCAACTGCGTCTCCAACGGCAAGCTCGTGCGCGCGAAGATCTTCGACGACGTCTGGGTGCAGCCCGCCGCGGGCGACGCCGGCGGCTCGCTCGGCGCCGCGCTCTACGCCTGGCACCACGTGCTCGGCAAGGACCGCAAGGCCGACGACCAGCACGACTTCATGCGCGGCAGCTTGCTCGGCCCGCGCTTCACCAACGCGCAGATCAAGGAGTTCCTCGACCAGAACGGCCTGCCCTACGACGAGCTCGAAGACGGGGCGCGCAACGAGGTGATCGCGAAGGCCCTCGCCGACGAGAAGGTCGTCGGCCTGCTCCAGGGGGCGATGGAGTTCGGCCCGCGCGCCCTCGGCGGCCGCTCGATCATCGCCGACGCGCGCAGCGTCAAGATGCAGTCCTACCTCAACCTCGCGACCAAGTTCCGCGAGAGCTTCCGCCCCTTCGCGCCCATCGTGCTGAAGGAAGACGCGGCCGACTACTTCGAGGTCATCCGCGAGTCGCCCTACATGCTGATGGTCGACATGGTGAAGAAGGAGCGCTGCCTCGACAAGAGCGGCAAGGAGACGCAGAAGGAGGGCAAGCTCGACCTGAAAGACTGGGTCAACACGCCGCGCTCCGACGTCCCGGCCGTCACCCACGTCGACTTCTCCGCCCGCATCCAGACGGTCGACACGGAGCGGAACCCGCGCCTCCACGCCATCCTCACCGAGTTCAAGAAGCTCACCGGCTACGGCATCCTCGTCAACACGAGCTTCAACGTCCGCAGCGAGCCGATCGTCTGCACCCCCGAGGACGCCTACCGCTGCTTCATGCGCACCGGCATCGACATCCTCGTCCTGGAGAACTGCGTCCTCGACAAGAAGAAGCAGCCCCCCTGGAAAGAAGAGACCAACTGGCAGGAGCAGTTCGGCCTCGACTGAGGCCGGATCGACCTGGATCGCGATCGAGGAAGAGGAGCACCCTTACATGGTCTTCATGCGCTGGCTCTGGGCGATGCTGAGGGATGTCTTCATGCTCGGCGTCGTCAACAAATCGTTCGCGATGAGCTTCGCGATCCTCTCGTTCTTCATCATCGGCCTGACGATCATCGCCGCCCAGGTGACCGCCCCGTTCATCTACACGCTGTTCTGAGCTGGACCGCGGTGGCGGGGTGGAGACGTCTCGCTGCTTGTCCGCTCCCTTCTGGTCGCGGTTCTGTTTGTCGAGTGAACGGCGCTGCGGTTGGTCGCGGTTCCGTTTGCAGAACAGGGGGTTTGACCCTCTTGCGCCCGGGCCGATAAAGCCGCAAGGAAGGTAATGGCTGTCACGGCCGCGCCGGGCAGCGAGGAGCTCCGATGACCACCAAGCACAAGGCCGACAAGCCCGCCGCTCCAGCCTCGGGCAGGCCCCACAGCAAGGCCTTCCTCCGCGAGGCCAAGAAGCACGCCGGCCGCTCCGACGACGGCAACGCCTTCCTCCCCGATCCGGGCAGCGGCCGGGCCGTCGCCAAGGACGATCTCGCCGAGGAGATCGCCGAAGATTTTCTGACCTCCGCCACGTCCGGCGAAGAGGCCGGCGAAGACATCCGCGACGCCGTCGTCCCGGAGGACTTCGGCGGGCCCTTCGTCCCGACCAGCGCCAAGACCGAGTTCGCCGACGGCACCGATCTGTCGAACCCGGAAGACGCCGAGCCCGCCGCCTTCCCGACCGCGACCGGCATCCCCACCGACGAGGATTGAGCGCCGCCCCTACCCTCGGCCGCCCGAGAGCCGCTGGAGCACCCAGGCCGCGCGGGCGTTGGTGTTGGCGTGCTTCGCCAGCGAGCCCGTGAGCTTTTCGACCCACTGATCGAGCGGCAACGCTTGCGTGCGCAGGGCGACGCCGCGCACGACCTTCTTGTATTCGGCCACCACGCGCGGGCCCTCGCGCCGGGCGATGTAGTGGTCCGGATCGAGGTCGATCGTCACCGACAGCACGTAGCCGCCGTTCGCCTGGATCACCGTCTTCTCCGCGAAGCCCTGCGAGAGCGTGGTCGCGAGCTGCGTGAGGAACGTGTCCATGTGCCCGAGATCGAGGCGCATCCCGGCCGCGATCTGCGCGGCCTCGACCGCCACCTGGATCACCGTCCCGCAGTAGCCGCAACGGTACGTGCGGCCGTCGGCCTGGGGGGTCGCCATCGCGCCGCAGTTGGAACAGGGGACCGCTTGCATCGGCCCTCGAAGCTACACGAAGGCGAAGACCGCTGCCACCGCTCCCCGGCGCGACGCGTCCCGTGCGGCTTGCGCTCGGTCGCCGATCGGCCGAGCATGCAACCATGAAGCACCGATCTCGCCTTGCCTTCGCCGCGCTGTTCTCGCTCCTCTGCTCCACCGCCGTCGCCTGGACCGGCTGCGGCGCAGGGAGCAACCAGCCCTCGGGATCGAGCGGCACCGGCGGCGCGACGGCCGGCACGACCACGACCAGCGGCGCGGGCGGGCATGGCGCGGGCGGCGGTCAAGGCAAGGGTGGCGACGACATCGATTTCGACGCCGGGAGCAACGACAGCGCCCTCGATCCGGACAGCGCATGCGCCACGCAGAGCGCGATGGCGACCCTCACCAAGAAGCCGGTCGACATCATCATCACCGTCGACAACTCCGGCAGCATGACCGAGGAGATCGTCGGGGTGCAGAAGAACATCAACCAGAACTTCGCCGCCATCCTCGAGCAGAGCGGCCTCGACTACCGCGTCATCCTCGTCTCGCACCACGGCAAGGCCGCCGTCGGCCAGAACATCTGCATCGAGGCCCCGCTGAGCGGCATCGTCGCCGGCGGCTGCACGAACCCCCCGCCGATGCCGATCAACAACCCGCCCAAGTTCTTCCACTACAGCGTGGAGATCGCGAGCCTGAACTCCTGGTGCAAGCTGACCTCGACCTACCACGCGCCCGACCAGTTCATGCTCGCGCCCAACGGCTGGGCCGAGTGGCTCCGCCCCGAGGCCTTCAAGGTCTTCATCGAGATCACCGACGACCGCGTCTCGTGCGGGGCGTACAACGACGGCAACACCGCGGCGGGAGGCAAGACCGCGGCGGCCAAGTTCGACGCCGACCTGCTCGCCCTCGATCCGGCGCAGTTCGGCGACGAGATGATGCGCAACTACCGGCACTACAGCATCGTCGCCATGGCCTACAACAACCCGCCCACCAAGCCCTACGAGCCGGCCGATCCGATCGTCACCGGCAAGTGCCCGACCGCGGCCAACCCGGGGACGGGCTACCAGGCCCTCAGCATCATGACCGATGCGCTGCGCTTCCCCCTCTGTGACACGACGTCCTACGACGTGGTCTTCCAGGCCATCGCGCAAGGGGTCATCGAGGGCGCCAAGATCTCCTGCGACTTCCCCATCCCCGACCCGCCGCCCGGCAAGGCGATCGATCTCGCCTCCGTGGTGGTCGAGTACAAGGCCGGGGGCATGGGCGCGCCGGTGGACTTCATGCAGGTCCCGGACGCGGCGTCGTGCGCGCCGAGCTCGTTCTACCTCGACGCGGGGATGATCCACCTCTGCCCCGAGACCTGCGCCCTCGTGCAGGAGGACGGCAAGGCGGCGATCAACGTCCTGTTCGCGTGCGAGGGCGGCGTGCACTGACCGGCCCGGCGCCGGCCCGCGCTGCCGCAACGAGCGCGCGCAAGACGCGCGTTTGGCGCGCACTGCTTGCGCCTCGGGGCCGGGCTGTGATGGAAAAAGCTCCCGCAAATCGGAGGCGGCCGCGAGGGCACACCTCTTGCGGTGAGCGTCCGTAACTCCCGTTCCGAGGTACCCGTTCATGCGACAGGAAATGTCCACCCGAAGGACTCCGGCGCGGCTTCGTTCGCAGGCAATCCTCGGCTTTCTTCTGTGCGGCGCCATCGGCTTCGCGGCGTGCGAAGGGCCGGTGGGCCCCCAGGGGTTCCAGGGCGATCCCGGCCCGGCCGGCGACGCAGGGCCGCCCGGTGAGGCCGGCCTGCCCGGCGAGGCCGGCCCGCAGGGCGAAGCTGGACCGAACGGCAAGGTCCCCTACCTCGCCGGCGCCGGCCTCGTCCTCACCATCGTCGACACGACGATCAGCGTGCAGGGCGTGGCCAAGGTCACCTTCAAGGTCACCGACGCCAAGGGCCTCGGCCTCGATCGCACCGGCCTCTACTCCGAGGGCGAGGTGAAGACGAGCTTCGTCCTCAGCCACCTCGACGGCACGGCCGACGGCATCCCGCCCGTGTACACGCCGTACACCACCGTCACCAAGGACGGCCAGACGCTCCCCGCGGCCGACATCGGCGGCACGTACGAAGAGATCGACGGCGACAACGGCATCTACGCGTACACCTTCGGCACCACCATCCCCGTCGCCGACGGCAAGAAGACGCACACCCTCGGCGCCTGGGCCACCCGCGAATACAAGGGCGAAACATACGTCGCCAACGCGCTCCGCGACTTCCTCCCGGCGGGCGGCGACGTGACCGAGAAGCGCGATATCGTCGAGCTTCAGGCCTGCAACAAGTGCCATAACCCCCTCTCGGCCCACGACGGCGAACGCCGCGAGGTCAAGCTCTGCGTCCTCTGCCACCAGGGCGCCTACAAGAACCCGGAGGAAGGCAACAGCCTCGACTTCCCGGTGATGGTCCACAAGATCCACCGCGGCAGGGATCTGCCGAGCGTCGTCGCCGGCGGCAAGCTCACCTACGAGGACGACAAGGGCAACACGCACGACTACTCGAACGTCGCCTTCCCGCAGCCCCTCGAGCATTGCGAGACCTGCCACACCGGCGCGCAGGGCCCGATCTGGTTGACGGAGCCGAGGCGCTACGTCTGCACCTCGTGCCACGACACGACCGAGTTCGCGACCAACCACCAGGGCAACGCGCTGCCCGACGACACCAAGTGCGTCACCTGCCACCCGCCGGTGAACGGGTTCGCCGACATCACGGCCAAGCATGCGCTGCCTGCCGGGCCGAAGATCGAGGTCTCGATCAAGAGCATCGAGAAGACGGCCCCGGGACAGACGCCGGAGCTCGTCTTCTCGGTGACGGAGGACGGCGCGCCGCGCGATCTCCTCGCGCAGCCTCTCACCCGGCTCGCCGTCACCATGGCCGGCCCGACCGTCGACTACGCCAACTACACGACCTTCACCATCCAGGGGACGGGCGCGGCCGGCGTGCTCGCGGTCGACGCGGGCGGTAACGGCTTCCGCTACACCTTCCCCTCCCCGGTCCCGGCCGGCGCCACCGGCAGCTACGGCTTCGGCATCGAGGGCTATGTGCAGCCCGGCGGCGCAGCCGGCCCGCGCTTCGCAGCGCCCAACGCCATCGTGTACGCGGCCGTCACCGACCCGGCTCCCGTGGAGCGGCGCAAGGTCGTCGACCTGACCCAGTGCAACGCGTGCCACGCCTCGCTCGGCGCGCACGGCGGCTCGCGCAACGACCCGCAGTACTGCGTGATGTGCCACAACCCGAACAACGTCAACGACGAGCGCGTCGAGCGCTTCGAGGGCAAGACGGCCACGGCGCAGTCGGTCGCCTTCCCGCGGATGATCCACCGCATCCACATGGGCTCGGCCCTCGCGAAGAAGCCCTATGTCCTCGGGGGCTTCCCCGCGCCGACCAAGGCCAACCCGGCCGGCACGCCGATCGACTTCAGCACGACGGAGTTCCCGGGCGATCGCAGCTCGTGCCCGACCTGCCACGCCGGGGCGACCTTCCTCCTGCCGCTGCCGCTCGATCGGCTGCCGAGCAAGGATCAAGATCTCCAGTGCACCGAGGATCCGGCCGCCGACGCCGACAATTACTGCGATCAACGGTCCGTGTCCGCCGAGCGGCTAATCTACCCGGCCCGCGCGGCATGCACCGGCTGTCACGACGCGCCCGAGGTCGAGGCCCACGCCGAGACCATGACGAGCGCGAGCGGGGTCGAGGCTTGCTCGACCTGTCACGGCGGAGGCACGGATTACGACGTGCTCAAGGTCCATGCTCCCAAGCCGTGACCTCCTCCGCGGCCGCGCCCGCGGGGCCTCGCTCCTCGGGCTCGCGCTCCTCGCCTCCGGTGCCGCCGCGCTCGGCTGCGTCGAGGCGCGCGAGCGCGGGCCGGGCGGCAGCCAGCACGGCGAAGGCTGGAAGGACAAGGACAGCCCCAACTTCCACGCCACGTACCTCGCGGCGCACAAGGCCGGGATCTACGAGTGCCGCGCATGCCATGGAGACGACCTCCAGGGCGGCCCCTCCGGCGTGAGCTGCTCCGCCGCCAACTGTCACGACAAGCCCGGCGGCCCCGAGTTCTGCGGGACGTGCCACGGCACCGACACCGGCCCGCGCCCCGCGACAGGCGCGCATGCCAAGCACATCGCCTACTGCGACGACTGTCACAAGGTGCCCGAGTTCATCACCTCCGAGGGCCATTTCAACGGCACCGTCGACGTGAAGTTCTCCCTGCACGCGAAGCTCGACGGCGCGCAGCCGACCTACGATCCGACGACCAAGACCTGCGCCGGCGTCTACTGCCACGTCGACAAGAAGCCGAAATGGGAGACCCCTCCCGCCGGCGACACGCCCTGCGATTTCTGTCACTCCGCGCCGCCCGCGACCCACGTGCGCTGGGCCTACGTGGCCACCGTCGACACCTGCAAGAACTGCCACGACGTGCCGCCCGGCCCGACGCACATCGACGGCAACCCGCAGATCAAGCCGATGGCATGCGACGCTTGCCACGGGCACGGGCCGAGCGGCGCGCCCCCTGCGGGCCTCGCGCCCAAGTCGCCCGGGCTCGGCGCGCACCAGCGCCACCTCGACACGACCTTGCCCGATCGCATCGGCCGCGCGGTCGCCTGCGAGCGCTGCCATCACGTCCCGGCTTCCGTCGACGCGCCCGGGCACCTCGACACGAGCGCGCCCGCTGATGTCTTCCTCCAGGCCGACGAGAGCTACGACCCGGCCACGCAGACCTGCGTCGTCGCTTGCCACTTCTACAAGGAGGGGAGCCCGACGTGGAACGCAGGCGCGAAGGCCGCGGCCTGCGACGGGTGCCACGGCTTCCCGCCGGTGTACCTCGCCAACGGCACACCCCACACCGTGAGCGAGCCCACGCTCGAAGCATGCCTCGGCTGCCACACCTTCGATCCCGACACGCACGTGAACGGCCTGGTGGACTTCAAACCATGAGCGCCCGAGCCTCCTCTGTCGCGCTGCTCTTCGCCGCATGCCTCGGCACGGCGAGCGCCTCCGCCGATCCGTACCGGCTGCGCGCCGACGCCTACTTCACGGGCACCGACACCGCCGCCGGTCTCTTCATGCTGCAAGGCGAGGCGCGCAAGCCCTCGTGGGTCGACGCCGAGGCCGCGGTGTGGATGGGCACCGGCTCGTACACGGGCGACGTGCTCAGCGCCGTGGTGCGCGTGCGCGAGCCCCAGGGCCGCGCCGAGCTGCGCCTCGGTCGCATCTTCATGGCCACGGGCGGCCTGCGCCCCGTGCAGATCGACGGCGCGCATGTGACGGGGCGCGCGCCCTTCGGCACCTCGCTCGAGGTCTTCGGCGGCGTGCCCGTCACCCGCGGCTACGACTCGTCCCGCTACGACTGGATGATCGGCCAGCGCCTCGGCCAGCGCATCGGCGAGGACGCCTCGCTCGGCATCTCGTACATGCAGATGCGGCGCAAGGGCGAGATCAGCTTCGAGGAGATCGGCGTCGACGGCGGCGTGCGGATCACCCGCTGGCTCGACGGCGCCTTCACGACCGCGCTCGACGTCTTCAACCCCGCCGTCGCCGACGCGCGCCTCTCCTTCGGCGCGCGCTTCGGCAAGCTCCGCCTGGAGCTCTTCGGCATCCACCGCTCGCCATCGCACCTCTTGCCCGCGACCTCGCTCTTCGCCGCGCTCGGCGACATCCCCTCCGAGCGAGGCGGCGGCTCCGCGTTCTGGCGCGCCGCGCCCCGCCTCGACGTGGCCGCCGAGGGCTCCGCCGACTCGGTCGGCGGCCAGCTCGGCGCCGACTTCCGCCTGCGCAGCACCCTCCGCCTCGACGACCGCGGCAAGGGCGCCCTCGCCCTCGAGCTGCGCCGCCAGAGCGTCCCCGGCTCCTCCTGGTCCGGCGCCCGCATCACCGCCCGCGTACCGCTCGTCCACAACCTGCTCGTCGCGACCGAGCTCGAGGCCGCCGTGCCCGACGAGCCCCGCGATCGCGGCGTCGTCTGGCCCTGGGGCCTGCTCTCCCTGCGCTACCGCCTCTTCGAGGTATGGGAGCTCTCCGGCGCCGTGGAAGCCGGCGCCTCCCCCACGGCCAGCCGCTTCGTGAGCGGCCTCGCCCACCTGAGCCACACCTTCGGAGCCGTGCGATGAAAGGCCGCCTCTTCCTCGGCGCGCTCGCGCTCGCGCTCACCGCCGGCTGCGCAGGCATCCTCGGCATCCGCCCGCCCGATCGCCGCCCCTTCGAGCACAAGGCCCATGTCAACAAGGGCATCAACTGCGTGCGCTGCCACGCCGGCATCGAGATGGCCGGCGACGAGGGCCCGCTCCACCTCCCCTCCCCCGCCGACTGCACGTCGTGCCACCCGAGCCCCGACCACGGCAGCTACGACGGCCGCCCCTGCGGCGACTGCCACGGCCTCGCCGCCACCCGCGCCGGCGCCGTCCAGGCCCGCATCGACCTGCGCTTCGAGCACAGGAAGCATGTCTCCCGCCTCAAGGGCGACTGCCCCCGCTGCCACCTCGACGTGGGCGACGGCGCCGACGTGCTCCGCCCGCGCATGGCCAACTGCGGGAGCTGCCACAACCATCAAGAGCAGCTCGCGAAGCGCGACTGCGACGCATGTCACGTGAACCTGCGCGACGAGGGCGTGCAGCCCGACGATCACCTGATCCACGCGGCCAACTTCCTCCGCGAGCACGGGACGCGCGCCGCCGGCGACCTCCAGCTCTGCCAGAGCTGCCACGCCGAGCGCTTCTGCGCCGGCTGCCACAGCAAGACCGCCCCCGCCCTGCCCGAGCGCCTGCGCTTCGACGACCCGATGCACGCCGGCGTTCACCGCGCAGGCTTCAAATCCCGCCACCCGGAAGAGGCGCGAAACGACCCCGGTCTCTGCACGACCTGCCACACCCCGACCGGCTGCAAGGACTGCCACGATCGGGAGCACAAGAGCGCCTTGATGGGCGCACAACGCCCGCACCCGCCAGGCTGGCTCGGTCTGCCCGGCCAGCGCAATGACCATGGGCGCGCGGCATGGCGCGATCCCGAGCTGTGCGCGACCTGCCACGGCGGCGCCGGTGAGGCCTTGTGCATCAGCTGTCACAAGGTGGGCGGCGTCGGCGGCAATCCCCACGCGGCCGGCTTCAACAGCCGAAAGCGCGCCCGCATCGACCAGCCTTGTCGCGCTTGCCACAACGGTGGTTGAAGGGGCTTTGACGAATACTCGCGTCGATTCCCCAGCTCCAACTCCCTCTCCTCGTCTGTCCCCCCACACGTCAGCGCTGGCACCCTGGACCTCAGCGCTGGCACCCTGGACCTCAGCGCTGGCACCCTGGACCTCAGCGCCGACCTCCGGGGAACCCAGGGCTGATCTCCGACGATATCAGCGCTGATCTTCGAGGAAGCCAGCCCTGATCTCCGACGAGATCAGGGCTGGTCGCCGGGAGACCAGGGCTGACCTTCGGGGAGATCAGGGCTGGTATCCGGGAGACCAGGGCTGGTCTCCGTGATACCAGAGGCGACCTCCCCGGGCACTGCCGGCCAGGCGGCTTCAGCTTCCCCGGTACGTCTCCCGGATCGCCTCGGGCGGGGGAGTCAAGCCGACTAACGAGCGCCCGCTCCGACGGGTCACTCGGCGTCATGGCCCATGGCGCGGCGCGTGCGCTCGATGAACCTCGCCATCCCGAGCGCGCGGGTCAGGCGCTCGGCCGGGGTGCAAGCGAGCGCGTCGAAGATTTGCGAGCGATCGACGTCGGCGACGGCGGCGAGGATATCCGGTGCTTCGGCGGCGAGGCGATGCAGAACGGGGCCGACGATCGGGTCGTTCCACGTCTCCGGGTGGATGGGCTGGAAGTAGGCAGCCAGCGTGTCCGGATCGTAGCTCGGGGCACCCATGCGCGAAGCGTAGTGCATGCCGGCAGGCGCGTGGAGAGGGAAGGGCGAACGGGCGCGCGTGCCCGGCGGAGGAGCTTGGAAATCCAGCTGCCTCCTGTAGTCTGTCGGGGTCGCGCTCCTCCCGGCCACAGCGGCCGGCCCGGCGCGCCACCAGGGGGTCCTCTCCGTGAACGAGCTCCGCGTCCTCTTCGAGCGTGCTTCCGACAAGTGGTCCTACCGCCTCGCCCCCTCGTGGAGCCAGGCGACGAAAGCCCGGGATTTCGAGCTCTTCCTGACGGAGGAGGACTTCGCCGACCTCCGCTGGTACCTGGAGGAGTACATGGTCCTGCCCGACGCGGGCGGGCTCGTGCGGGCGACGCGGATCGAGCGAAACCTGGAGCGGTGGGGGGCGAAGCTCCACGCGCAGCTCTTCGAGGCGGGCGATCACCGGGAGCTGTTGAACGATCTGCTCGATGGGGAGGCGCCGCGCCTGCTCACGGTGGCGACGCAGGAGGCGGAGCTGCTCCGGGTGCCGTGGGAGCTCGTGCGGAACAAGAAGGGGCCGCTCGCGATGCAGGGGGTGACGATTCGCCGGCAGCTCGAAAATGCGGGGCGGGCCGCGAAGTTCGACCCGGGGAAGCTGCCGCTTCGCATCCTGCTCGTGGTGAGCCGGCCGGAGGACACGGGGTTCATCGAGGCGCGCTGGACGACGCGGTCGATGCTCGACGCGCTGGGGCCGCTCGGGGCCGGGGTGGAGGTGGATTTCTGCCGGCCGGCGACGTTCGCGCGGATGAACGAGATGCTGGCGGCGGCGACCCGGCGGGGCGCGCCGTACCACATCGTGCACTTCGACGGGCACGGGACGTACCTGCGGGCGCTCCAGCTCGGGGCGCTGTGCTTCGAGAAGGACGAGAGCCAGGGGCTCACGGTGAAGGCCGACCTGGTGCGGGCCGATCGGATCGGCGATCTGCTGGCCGGTCACAAGGTGCCGCTGGCGATCCTGGAGGCGTGCCAGAGCGCGGAGATCGGGGCGCTTTCGGCGTTCCGGTCGGTGGCGCCGCGGCTCATCGAGGCCGGGGTGGGGAGCGTGGTGGCGATGAGCTACGCGGTGCACGTGGAGGCGGCGAAGGTGCTGATGGCGCGGTTCTACGCGGTGCTGTCCGAGGGGTCGACCATCGGCGAGGCGATGGAGGCGGGGCGCGGGGCGCTCCTGGCGAGCCCGGATCGGTGGCTGGAGCGGGGGCCGATGGGGGACACTGTGGCGCTCCAGGATTGGTTTTTGCCGAATCTGTACCAGAAGGGGGAAGATTTGCGGCTGGTGCCGGCGAAGGTCGGGAAGAAGTTTGCCGAGAAGAAGGCCGGGGGGAAGGAGCCGGGTGGGTTTCCTCGGGCGCCGGTGCATAAGTTCCACGGGCGGGAGAAGGAGCTGCACAAGCTGGAGCGGGTGTTCCAGGGGCACCGGGCTGTGCTGCTTCATGCGATGGGGGGTATGGGAAAGACGAGCCTTTCGCGGGAGGCGGCGTATTGGTGGACGAGGACGGGGCTCTTCCCGGATGGGGCTTGTTTTGTGAGCTTCGAGCAAGGGGGCGGGGCCGACCGGGCGGTGCAGGTGCTGGGGGCTTATGTGGATGGGCCGGAGTTCGAGCGGTTGCCCGGGGAGGAGCAGAAGGCGCGGGCGCGGGAGATTTTCCGGACGAAGAAGGTGCTGGTGGTCTGGGATAATTTCGAGAGCGTGCTGCCGGCTTTCAACAAGGAGGGTGGTGCGGCGCTTTATCCGGATGAAGAGCGGAGCAAGGTGCTGGGGCTGTTCGAGGAGTGGACGCGGGAGGATGGGAAGGGGCGGTTGTTGGTGACGTGCCGGCCGGGGGAGACGGGGCTCGTGGGGGTGCAGAAGACGGAGCTTCGGGGGCTCGCGCGGGCGGATGCGCTGGGGTTGCTCGTGCAGGTGATGAAGACGGCCGGGGTGGAGGTGGGGGACAAGAAGGTGGCGCGGGAGGGGCTGGAGAAGCTCTTGGAGGCGGTGGGGGATCATCCGCTTTCGATTGAGCTCGTGGGGCCGCATTTGAAGGAGATGGCGGCGGAGAAGATCGTGGAGGACTTTCAGGGGTTGCTCGGGAAGTTCAAGGGGGATGCCGAGGAGGGGCGGAATCGGTCGCTGCTGGCGTCGCTGGAGTTTTCGACGAGACGGCTGGGGAAGGAGGCGCGGGAAGCCCTCGGGTGGCTGGGGTGGTTCCGGGGTGGGGTGTTTGAGCAAGTGGTGTTGTTGATAAGCAAGATGGACCCGGCGGTATGGGAGGTCGCCCGGACCGAGATGGAAGCTACGGCGCTGGTGCGGGTGGAGGGGGATATGCAGATGAACGACCGGCCTTATCTGCGCTTTCATCCCACGCTGGCCTATGCGGTGACCGAGGGGGAACGTCCCCCGGCGATAAGGGAGCGCTTCGTCGAGGTCTATTATGCAGTCATGGGGGCGGCGCATCAGGGTCTCTTTGGTTCTAACCCGCGCGGTGGGATGGATGTGATTGAGCGGGAGGAGGCCAATCTCCGGGCTGCGGTGGCCTGGGCCCTTGGGCAAGGAGCCCATGACAAGGCGTCGAACATGGGCGATACAATACGCGAATATCTTCAGAGGTCCGGGCGGCTCCGGGAGCGGGATCGCTGGGTGAGCTGGCTTGCGGGAGAGGTGCGCAAGGGCGGCTTCAGCAAGGCGATGGCGGACAGGGAGATGGATGAAGCCTGGTCGCTCCTGACCCAGGGCCATCCCCGGGAGGCGCTTGCCAAGCTCGAAGCCCTGGTGGCCCGCCTGGAGACGACGAACGACTTCGACGCGGCGTTTGTGTTGGCCAATGCGCGTAGTGATCTTGGGCGTGCTTATAATGCGGTCGGCTGGGCCCAGAAGGCCATCCCGGTGCTCCAGAAGGCGGTGAAGGAATGGGAAGCGCTTGTGGACAAGGCCCGAACGAGGGGAAAGGGCGCCGTGTCCGAGCGTGGTAACCTTTCGGCGACCCTTGGCGATCTGGCCAATGCTTATAGGAGCGCAGGACAGCTCGGGGAACGATGGAGGCCGCAGAGCAAGGCATCGCGATCTATCGCGAGCTTGGGAACCACCGCAATGTTGCCGTTGGGCTGGGCCGATCGGCGCAGATTCTCATGCATCAAGGCCGGCATGCGGAAGCGGACACCCGGTATGACGAAGCGCTCCAGGCGGCGCAGCGTGCTGGAGACCAGGAGCTTGTGGGGTCGTTGCTCCAGCATCAGGGCGGTCTGGCCGTCGAGCGACAGCAAGTTGACCGCGCAACCAAGCTCTACCAGCGCGCGCTTCAGGTCTTGCAGGAGATCCACCATGAAGAAGGGATCATGCAAACCTGCAACCTCCTGGGCGTGGTGGAGCAGAAGGCTGGCCGGCTCGCCGAGGCGCGCGCCTGGTATGAGCGTTCCCGCGAGCTGGCCGAGCGGCGTGGGGATCGAGAGTCTGTGGGGATCGCCGCGCAGAACCTTGGCATCGTTTGCCAGTTGGAAGGGGAGGCCGCCCAGAAGATTGGGGATAAGGACGGAGCAAGAGCGCGCTTTATGGAAGCAGCACGGTTCGTGGAGGAAAGCCTCAGCGTTTGGAAAGAAACGCAGCATAAGCCCAATGAGGCAGGATCTCACAACCAACTCGGTTTGATTCACGTTCTCCTTCGCAACTTCGATAAGGCCGAAGAGCACGCCCACCGTGCCAGGGAGATACTCGAGAACCTCGATCTCAAAGACGCCTGGAAGTCTTATGCCATCCTCGCCCAAATCGCCCGCGCCCGCGGCGACGAAGCCCAGGCGGCCACCTGGGAGACCAAGCGCGACGATCTCCTCACCGAGCTCCGCCGCCGCGCCGGCGGCCCCGCCCTCCCCTCCGACCTCCTCGAAGCCCTCCAATCCCTCATCCTCGCCTGCGTCCAAACCGGCTTTGCCGAAGACCACCCCATCACCCCCATCGACCCCCAGATCGAAGAAGCCCTCGCCCAGGTCGCCAAAGCCCCTCCTCCCCTCGACACCCTCGCCCCCCACCTGAAGGCCCTCACCCAGGGAAAGCTCCCACCCATCCCGGCCACCCTCCCCCCGGAGGTCCGCGACCTCCTCACCCAGATTCACCAGGCCGTACAGGCGGGCTAGACGAACACCTCGTCAGGCGGCCTGGATCTCGCCGGCGAACACCTCGTCCACCGTTGCGACGAGCTCCGCCACAGCGCGGGGTTAAAACCCCGCGCTACGCTTGGGAAGCCCGCCTTCGCGGGCTTACGTTGTGCCGATCAGGATGAGCCGTCCTTCGGGAACGCGGAGGGTTTGGCGAGCGAACGTACCGACCCACGTTTCAGCGAAGCGATTCGGGTCATGCGCAAGCCCGCCGAAGGGCGGGCTTCGCCAAGCGTAGCCCCGGGTTTTAACCCGGGGCGAAGCAGAACGCTCCGGTTCCGCCGAAACCCGCGAACGGACACGGGGGTTAGGGCGACATCCCCAGCCCCAGCGCCGAAGTTCGTACCAGGGCGCGCCCGGGATGGATTCGCGCGCGCCTGATCTCTCATCGGCACGAGGGAGGCGATCGTTGCGTCCCCCATGTCGATTTTCAGGGCTTCGGCGGTGCGCCCGCGGAAGCCGACCCGCTCGGCGCGGGCGCAGGTACCGGCGGTACCACCGGCCGCACCGCCTTCAGCTTGTCACGGTATTTCTCCGGGATCGCCTCCGGCGGCTGGGCACCGCGCACCGGCGCGTCGATCCGCGACGGACAGGGCTCCGCG
Organism: Byssovorax sp.; assembly: GCA_046351295.1. GTDB lineage: Bacteria > Myxococcota_A > Polyangia > Polyangiales > Polyangiaceae > JAXLYT01. The sequence goes on along the minus strand of JAXLYT010000019.1, from coordinate 129,979 downwards.
TCGAACGAGCCGGACACGCAGCTCTTCATCCCATCGGCGAAGCACACCGCGATCCCGCCGGACAGCTTTCCATCGGCGCCGGCCGCGTGCAGCGCGATCACCGCGCTCCCGTCGCCGTTCCCGATCCACTCCCCGTCGGCCTTCACCTGGTAGTGCACCGACCAGGGACTCTCCTTCCCGGGGCGCAGCTCGATGTTCTGCGACACCAGCTCGTCTTTCCCTTCGAGCCGCAGCCACACGCTCGTGCTGTCGTTCGGCTTCACATCGTCGCACGACGCCTCGGCCTTCCCGGCCGACAGCTTGATGTCCACCCGGGCGTAGCCCTCGCGGTGATCGGCGATGTAGCGCGCGTCGCGGATCGTGAAGGGCACCCCGCGGATCGACCCGTTCACGGGCGCGTCGGGGATCGCGTCGGCCGCGGCGACCGGCGGCTCGATCGCGTCGCGGTGCGTGACATGTGCCTCGGGCTTGCACGAGAAGAGCAGCGCGGCGAGCGCGGGAAGGAGTAGCGTAGCGCGGTTCATTGGGCAGCCTCCGCGGCCTCGCCGTGGTGAGGGGCCGGCGCCTCGTCGGGCACGCCGGGGTTGAGCCGCAGCTTCCCGAGCTCGATGGGCACGGCTGCCTTCAAGAGCAGCGTGTAGATGAGCGCGCCGGTCGCCCAGATGGCGGCGGACACGCAGAACTCGGTGAAGCTCGGGGTGTAGTCGACCACCTCGCCGAGGGGTGAGGGCACGAAGCCCGGGATCACCAGGCCCATGCCCTTTTCGACCCACACGCCGAGCACGGCGGCGCCGCAGGCGATGCGGAGGATGTTCTTGTTCGCATAGAGCCGCTTCGTCGTGAAGACGATCGCCGCGAACACGTCGAGCACGATGGCGCCCCAGATGTAGGGCACGAGCTTGTTGTGCCCGTGGAGCCCGAAGAGCAGGTAGCGCATCGAGGCCGCGTGGTGCTTGAAGCTGTAGAGCTCGGTGAAGATCTCCGAGAAGAAGAAGAACAGGTTGATCAGCATCGTCACGGCGACGATCTGCCGCAGGCGATTGAGCGCCTCGTCCTTCACCGGGAAGCCGAGCTTGTCGCGGATGATCGACAGGGCCACGATCATCAGCGAGGGGCCGGCCGCGAAGGCCGACGCGAGGAAGCGCGGCGCGAGGATGGCCGCGTTCCAGTGCGGGCGCGAGCCCATGCCGCTGTAGAGGAAGGCCGTCACCGTGTGAATGCTGACCGCCCAGCCGATCGCCAGGAACACGAAGGGCACGTACTTCTTCCGCTCGGGCTGCTTGCCGCAGAACTTGGTGTAGAGCAGGTAGGTGGTGATGTAGAAATTGAGGACCAGATACCCGTTCAAGACGATGACGTCCCAGGACAGCATCGAGATCGGCCAGTTGAAGCGGCCGATCACGGGGATGAGGTGCCAGGCCCGGTCGGGGCGGCCGATGTCGACCATCACGAACATCAGGCACATGGTCAAGACGGCCACGGCGAGCAGCTCGCCGAGCACCACCACGTCGTGCAGGGCGTGGTCGTGGTAAACGTAGGCCGGGATGACGAGCATCACCGCCGCGGCGGCCATGCCGACGAGGTAGGTGAAATTGGCGATGTAGGCGCCCCAGGGCACCTGATCGATCATGTTCGTGGCCGAGAGGCCGACGTTGAGCTGATGAACATAGGCCGCGACGCCGAGGGCGATCCACGCCATCAGGAAGGCGAGCCAGAGGTAATACTCGCGGCTGCCCTTGAGCATGGCGCCGAGGGTCGCGGTCGTGAAGCGGATCAAGGGTCGCATGGGGTCCGCCTCCGGGTCAGGAGAAGAAGTAGTAAAACCGCGGGAGCGTCGCGAGATCTTCCTTGAGGACGAAGACGCGCTTCGTCTCGATGATCTTGCGGATCTCGCTGTTCGGATCGTTCAGGTTGCCGAACTTGCGGGCGCCGGTCGGGCACGCTTCGAGGCAAGCCGGCATCCGCCCGCGCCGCGTGCGGTGCAGGCAGAAGGTGCACTTCTCGACCACGCCCTTGTGGCGAGGGCGATTGGAGAGATAGCCCTGATCGGGGTTCACCCGGTCCGGCGGGATCTCGGGCTCGGTGAAGTTGAACCGGCGGGCGAAGTACGGACAGGCGACGACGCAGAAGCGGCAGCCGATGCACCAGTTGTAGTCGACCACGACGATCCCGTCGCGCTCCTTCCAGGTGGCGCCGACGGGGCATGCCTTGGTGCAAGGGGGGTTATCGCACTGGTGGCACTGCACCGGCAGGTAGAACTTGTCTTTGCCCGGGACTTTTTCGTGCTCGTAATAGGCGGTCGAGTCCTCGAAATCGAGGGAGCCCGGGTCGAGCTCCATCACGCGGATGTAACGCATCTCCGGATCGTCGGGCAGGTTGTTCTCCCGGGCGCATGCCTCGACGCAGCGGCGGCTCCCGTTGCACACGGAGAGGTTGAGCGCGTAGGCGAACTCGACGCCGTCGATCGGGGGCAAGTCGCCCACGTGGGTGCGCACGCCCTTGGTCGCGAGCGTCTCCTCTTCGATCCGGGCGAAGATGCGCTTTTTGTCGTCTTCGGTGAGCTTCTGGTAGTGCTGGCGGAAGAACTCTTCGCTCGTGGGCGCGCCCGATCCGCAGCCCGTGGCGGCGGCGGTGACGGCCGCGGCGGCGCCGGCGACCTTGAGGAAGTGCCGCCGGTTGCCGCGCTCGTCGAGCCGGAGCTCCACCATCTTCTCGACGCGCTCGGCGGCGCTCGGCAGCGCGCGAGCGCTCGTCGCGGAGGCCGGATCAGTGTTTGCCATGGCTGTCCTCGTGCGCTTCGTTCGCGCCGTGCGCCGGCCTCTCACCGGGCTCTTCGGTCCTCGGGCGCGCGGGCGTGCGCTCGGGGATCATCAGCGGGAACTTGGGATCGTGCGGGTCGTGGCATGCGGGGCAAGACCGGCGCGTCCGGTCGCCCGACCAGTAACCGGTGGTGAGGCCGTGGATGCCCGCCTTGTAGTCGCGGAGCTTGTCGCCGTGGCACGAGCCGCAGAGCTCGTAGGCCTCGTCGAAGCTCACCAGCGTGCCGTCCGCGAGGTGCAGCTTGTCGATGTTGTCCTTGCTGTGGCACCGGTAGCACCAGCCTTGCTGGGTGCCGTGCTGCAAGGTCTTCTGGGTGTGGAACTCGGTGAGCCTGCGCTCGGTCGGATCGGGCGTGCGATCGTCGTGGCAGCGCGAGCAGGGGTAGGTGGCGAGCAGCGGCGTGCGGGGCGCGATGTGGACGCTCCCGGAGGTCGCGGGCGGTGGTCGCGTGGTGTGGAGATGCTCCGGCTCATCCATCGCGCAGCCGGAGAGGCCGAGCGCGAGGAGGAGCGAGGCGGAGCAGGACGACATCAACGCTTTGACCCCTCGCGACCGCGGCGGGCAGAGGAGCAGGCGCAGATGGGATGGATCCATTGAGAGCGCGACAAGAGCAACGCACGTGCCACGGCGCCTCGATCGATCCGGTTTTGCGATGCGGGCCCGCGGTCGATCGCAAGAATGCAAGGGTCACATCGGCCGAGGCTCGCCGCGGCGGGGGGCGAGAAAGGACAGAAGGGCGCGGTGTGCGTGCAAGCGGCGCGTTCTCGGCGCAGAAGCTGCGCTCCGAGGATGCTGCGTCCTCACGCGCAAAGGGCGCCGGGCGCGGTCATGGCCGGAAAAGCAGAGCGCTCGTTGTTTTCGGCACAGGCCGTGCAAACGGCCCGAGCGTGGCGAGGTACCGAGGCCGAGCAGTTCGATCTCGACAACCGCGCTGAGATTGGCGATGAGAGGCGCTCATGTCGGAGCACGAGAAGAGCAGCCCGAAGCGGCGTGACTTCCTGAACATCGCCGTGGGCAGCAGCGCCGCCGCCTTCGCCGTGGCCATGGCCTACCCGGCGGCCCGCTTCGTCCAGCCGCGCACCCGCGTCGACAAGGGCACCGCCACCGTCGGCAAGATCGAAGACTTCCCCATCGGCGGGGCGAAGACGGTCCTCTTCCACGACCGCCCCGTGCTCGTGCTCCGCAGCGCCGACGGGCAGGTGCGGGCCTTCTCGGCGATCTGCTCGCACCTCCAGTGCGTCGTCGGCTTCTCCGCCGAGCGAAACCAGATCGAGTGCCCCTGTCACCAGGGCGTCTATTCGACGGAGGGCCAGGTCGTCTCCGGGCCGCCGCCCCGCCCGCTCGAGGAGCTGGTCGTCACCATCAACGAGGGCTCGGTTCTCCTGAGCACGGCCGGATGAGCACTGAGGATCCCAAGCGCACCGGGTGGCTCCGACAGCGGATCGGCTGGGACGATCTGCGCGCGACGCTCGAGGCGCACCGCGCCCCCCGCAAGAGCTTCATGTTCTACCTCGGGGGCATCACGCTGTTCCTGTTCCTGATCCAGGTCGCGAGCGGCATCCTCCTCCTCGTCCATTACCGGCCCGATGCGACCTTGGCCTTCGCCTCCGTCGAGCGCATCTCCGGCGAGATCCCGTACGGCGATCTGATCCGCGGCGTGCACACGTGGGCGAGCGATCTCTTCGTGGCGAGCCTCCTCGCCCACATGTTCTCGATCCTCGCGCGCCGGAGCTACAAGCCCCCGCACGAGCTCGCGTGGCTGAGCGGGCAGGCCGCGCTCGTGATCGGCGTCGGCCTCGCGTTCACCGGGATGATCCTCCCCTGGAGCCAGAAGGCCTACACGCAGGCGCGGATGGGCAGCGAGATGGCGCGCTTCGTCCCGATCATCGGCGACGGCCTCAAGCACTTCATGCGCGGCGACGAAGAGGTCTCGCCGAACACGCTGGTGCACGCCTTCGGCTTCCACGTGGCCGTGCTCCCCGCGGCGCTCACGCTGCTCGCCGCGGCGCACCTCTTTTTGCTCTATCGCACGCCGGCCGCCGCCCCCAAGGGCGCGGACGACGCCGCGACCATGCCGCTCTTCCCGGACTTCTTCATCCGCCAGGGCGTGGCCCTGACGGGGCTCATCGTCGTGTTGATGACGCTCGCGATCTTCGCCGACCGCCCCCTCGGGGAGGCCGCCGATGCTCGCCTCCCCTCGGTCGGGGCGCACCCGCCCTGGTACTTCCTCCCGTTCCATCAGCTCATCCGCTCGGCTCCGCGCGAGCTGCTCGGCGTCGATGGACCGCGCTTCCTCGTCGGCGCTGCCTGCGGGCTCGGGCTCGTGGTGGTTGCGCTGCCCTTCCTCGATCCCCGCGGCTCCAAGGTCACGGCCTGGGCCGCCTGGATCTCCCTCATCATCCTCTGCCTCCTGGCGACCAGTGCGCTCACCTGAGTCCTCCCTGATCCTGGTTGTCGCCGGCGTCCTCGCGATCGCCGGAGCAGCCTCCTTCGCCGGCGCCGCGCCCCCCGCTGGGCCCGGCCCGGTGCCCGGCCTCAAGCCCGGCGTCGCGGCGAGCGCATCGCCGAGCGCCGCTCCCTCGGCCGCGCCGCTCGGCTCGGCCGCGGCCGGCCCGAAGCGCGAGCTGCCCGCCGCGGGCGACGCGATGAACAGCTGCGTCACCTGCCACGCGAACCTCGATCAAGCCAAGCTCCGCACGCCGGCCAAGGAGTACCGGGCGAGCGTGCACCGCGACGAGCGGATCGGCTGCGTCGGCTGCCACAAGGGCGATCCGCGCGATCCGACGGCGGCCGGCGCGCATGCCAAGGGCGCGGGCTTCGAGCCCCACCCGACGCACTCCGAGGTGCCCGGCATCTGCGGCGACTGCCACAGCGACGCGGCCTTCATGCGCCACCTCAACGCCCGGCTCCCCGTCGGGCAGGCCGCGCTCTTCTCGCTCAGCATGCACGGCAAGCTCACCGCCGCGGGCGACGAGCAGGCGCCGAACTGCGCCGACTGCCACGGCAAGCACGGCATCATCTCGCCGTCGTCGCCGCGCTCGCCCGTCAACCGGCTCAACGTCGCCAAGCTCTGCGCCGGCTGCCACACCGATCCGATCCGGATGGTGAAGTACAAGCTCCCCACCGATCAGTACGCGAAGTGGGAGAAGAGCGTGCACGGCGAGGCCTTCAAGAAGGGCAACCCGAACGCGCCGACCTGCACCGGCTGCCACGGCGCCCACTCGGCCACGCCCCCCGAGGCGTCGTCGGTCGCCCGCGCATGCGGCCGCTGCCACGAAGAAGAGCTGCGCTTCTTCGAGCAGAGCCCGCACAGCAAGGGCTTCCGGAACCGCGGCCTCGCCGAGTGCGCGGCATGCCATGGCACCCACGACATCGCGGTGCCCACGGCCCTGCTCGTCGGCACCACGCCCGGCGCCACCTGCACCAAGTGCCACACGCACGACGAGAAGCCGCGCCGCGTGGCCGAGGAGACGGCGAGCCTGCTCGCCGGCGCCCGCGAGCGCGCCGCCGCGGCCCGCGCCGCGGTCGATCGCGCGCGGGAGAGCGGGCTGCACATCGCCGGGACGAGCTACGCGCTCGACCGGATCTCCACGGCCGAGCTCAAGCTGCGCGGCGTGGTCCACACGCTCGATCCGGCCAAGCTCGAAGGGCCGATCGCCGCCGTGGACGAGGCCGTCAACGAGGCGCAACGCCTCGTCACGGACGCCCAGCAGATGCGCAAGACCGAGCGGCGCGGCTACTTCCTCGCGCTCGGCCTGGCGAGCGCGCTCTTCCTGAGCCTCGGGCTCAAATCGATCCAGCTCGACCGGAGGCGCCGGCGGACGTCATGAGCGATCCCGCGCCCTCCGGCGAAGGCGAGAGCCGCGCGCCAGCGTCCACCCCGGGAAAGCCGGGTCCGGACGCGAGCGGTGGAGCAAAACGGCCCTCGGGCCGGCGCTCCTCCCTCGCCGCATCGCTGGTCGTGCTCGTGGCCGCGTTGCTCGCGCTCGTCACCGCGCAGCGCGCGCGCTACGTGGAGGCCGATCCGACCTTCTGCGCGGCGGCCTGCCACCACCCGAAGGACGCGCAGGGCGAGATCCACAAAGGCCACAACGACGTCGCTTGCCAGAAGTGCCACGCGGCCAGCATCGTCGACGAGCTCAAGCTCTACGGGCAGTCGATCATCGGCTCGAGCCACCCGCGCAAGCATGGTCAGGTCGACGCCGAGACCTGTGCGCGCTGCCACGAGACCGAGGCCGCCAAGTGGGCCATGGTCGCGCAGACGCAGGGCCACCGCGATCACCGCGGGGTCAAGGACGTGACCTGCAACTCCTGCCACTCTCCGGAGAAGCAAGCCGGCCGCCCGATCGAGAAGCTGTGCGCCGATTGCCACAAGGAAGAGCGGCTCCACAAGGCGTCGACCGAGAACGCCGAGACGTGCATCTCGTGCCACTCGTTCGCGGCCTCGGAGAAGCGCGCCGGCAAGCCGACCACCATCGCGTGCACCGGCTGCCACGCGGATGGAACGCTCACCATGCCCACGGCCGAGGGCGGCACGCGGCCGATGAAGGCCGTCAACGAGCATGCCTTGCACGGCGATCTGGCCTGCCAGCTCTGCCACAACGCCCACGGCAAGACGCCCCACGTGCCCGAGGGGCAACCCGTCTGCCGGCGCTGCCACCAGCTCGAGATCTTCGCCGTTGGCAAGCAGACGAAAGAAGGCCCCGAGGGCCACAAGCGCTGCGAGCAGTGCCACAAGCCGCATGCCCCGCTGAAGACGGCGCTCGAGAGCTGCCACGAGTGCCACGAGAACAAGACCACCCCGGCCTCGGCGGACGCGCCCTCCACGGCGCTCCGCCACCGGAGCTGCGCGAGCTGCCACCTGCCCCACTCCTGGCGCGCCGAGAAGAGTGGCTGCCCGACCTGCCACGAGGACAAGGCGCAGATGATCGCGACCCGCAGCCCGCCCGAGCACGGAAGCTGCACCAACTGCCACGAGGTGCACGGGCCGCCGCCCACGGGCCTGGTCTGCGTGAAGTGCCACGAGAAGACCAAGGGCAACCACCTCGCGCTCGCGCCGAGCAAGCACAAGGACTGCACGTCGTGCCACAACCCGCATGCGCCGTCACCCAAGGAGACGCGGACCGCATGCGCCAAGTGCCACCTCACCGAGCTGAGCCAGCTCGTGCAGCACGGGCCCGAGGCGCACGCCCGCGGCGACGCATGCCTGACCTGCCACAAGCCGCACGACAACCCGCTGCCCGCGCCGGGCGTCTGCTCGACCTGCCACACCGACAAGTCGGTGATGGTCTCCATGGCCGCGCCGGACAAGCACAAGCAGTGCGCCTCGTGCCACGAGCCACATGCCTTCGCGGTGCGCGACATGGTCTCGACCTGCTCTCGCTGCCACGGCGCAGGGGGCGCGAGCGCGGGCGCGTCCGGCGCCGCGGTGCTCGACTTCGCGAACGGCCCGCACAAGGGCGAATGCAAGAGCTGCCACATCCCGCACGGGACACCGGCCATCGCGTCGTCGGACTGCTTCCGCTGTCACACCAACGTCGAGGCGGGCTTCAAGCCGCCGAACAAGCAGCACGCGACCTGTCGCTCGTGCCACCAGCCTCACCAGCCCGCGAAGAGGGCCCAGGCGCGCTGCGGCACCTGCCACAGTAACCCGATGACGACGGCCGCCGCGTGGCCGGCGGGCTCTCCGCACGCCGGCGCATGCGCCGCATGCCACACGCCGCACGATGTAAAGACGAAGAAGGCTTGCGGCGACTGCCACGGCAAGGAGGCGACGAGCGCCGAGGGCGGCAAGCACCAGTGCGTGCAGTGCCACCCGCCGCACGGCGCGCCGCCCGGCAAGGGCGCGGCCTGGTGGTCGCGGTGCAACGCATGCCACGCGAACAAGGTCGAGAGCGTGAAGGCCCTCGGACCGAAGCACTCCGACTGCAAGAACTGCCACGAGCCCCACCGCTTCGGTGCGCCCGCATGCACGCAGTGCCACAGCGACATGGAGGGCAAGGGCCTGCACGCGAGCCGGTCCCACAAGGCCATGTGCACCGGCTGCCACGACCCGCACCAGAAGGGCGCCGCGACACGCAACCAGTGCCTCGCCTGCCACTCCGACCGGAAGCAGCACCAGCCCGACGCCGACAAGTGCTACGGCTGCCACGTGTTCCGCTGATCCACAACGTCTCCGCGCGTTGCCGGCGCCCCGCTGCGCCGCACGTCTTGCAGGGGTCTCCGCAAGGCTTGCGCGCCATCGATGCCATGCTCGACCCGACAGCGCCGCGTTCAGGGAAGTTTGGAGGATCGGCTGCTCGGCCCGCTCCGTGCATTGCTTTCGGGCGCGGCGCAGCAAAAGGCGCCGCGGTGAACCATGCCCTCTCGGGGGGAAGCAGATCGGTTCAATGAAGCTCCCCTGTCCACCATCCCGGTTCCCGCTCTTCGCGCTCGTCGCTCTGCTGCTGAGCGCGTCCGAGGCGCGGGCCGAGGCTCCAGCTCCCTCCGCGAGCGCCGACGCCGTGGCTCCCCCCGCGGCCGACGCCCGCCCTCGCAAGCCGGCCGATCCCGACTCTCCGACGATCATCCCTCACAACCTCGAAGGGCGCGCGGCCTGCCTCACCTGCCATGGGCCGGCCGGGCGCAAGCCCTTCCCGGGCGATCACGTCGGGCGGCCGAGCGCGGCTTGCCTCTCCTGTCACGTGCCCTCGCAGTCCTCGCGCGCGCAGGTGCCCAACACCCCTACCCCGCCGACCGTCACCAACGAATTCTGCTTCTCGTGCCACGCGAAGCCGGGGCTCAAGATGACGTTGCCGGGGGGTCAAGATCTCGCCCTCTTCGTCGATAAAGACGTCTATGCCCGCTCGATGCACGGCCGCAAGCACATGAGCTGCACGGCCTGCCACCCGAGCAACCAGAAGCACCCGCACGAGCCAATCGCGGGCAAGACGGCCCGCGAGCTCAACCGCAAGATCGTCACCGAGCGCTGCGCCACCTGCCACGCCGATCTCTTCGCCAAGTACAAGGAGAGCGTGCACGGCAAGGCGCTCATCGAGGAGAGTAACCTCGACGTGCCCACGTGCACCGACTGCCACGGCGTCCACACCATGCGCGATCCGGACACCATGCTCTTCCGCATCGACTCGCCGGACACCTGCTCGAAGTGCCACGCCGACGCGTCGATCATGAAGAAGTACGGCATCTCGCCGGACGTGACGAAGACGTACCTCGCCGACTTCCACGGGGCGACGGTGAGGCTCGGCAAGAAGGGCCCGACGCCCGACATCGCCCAGTACAAGGCGGTCTGTTACGACTGCCACGGCATCCACGACATCAAGCGAGCGAGCGATCCCACGTCGAGCGTGGTCAAGCAGAACCTGGTCGAGACCTGCCGCCGCTGTCACCCGGGCGCGGACGACAAGTTCCCCTCGGCGTGGCTCGCCCACTACCAGCCCGACCGGAACAAGTGGCCCCTCGTCTACTGGGTCGACGTGTTCTACAAGCTGGCGATCCCCGGCATCCTCGGTGGGATGGGGCTCTACATCGTCCTCGAGGTCGCCCACGCGATCGTCAGCCGGATCCGGCGCCGGAGGTCCGCATGAGCGCGCAGGAGAAGCAGGACAAGGAGCACGAGGCGAAGGAGGGCGGCGGCCGCACCTTCGTCCGATTCAACCTCTCGCAGCGGATCGAGCACATCGTCCAGATCATCGGGTTCGTCATCCTCTGCGTCACCGGCATCCCCCAGAAGTACAACGGGGCCGGCTGGGCCGACGCGATGATCGGGTGGATGGGCGGCATCGATCTGGTGCGCGGCGTCCACCGCGCCTTCGCCGTCGTGCTGATGCTCGAGCTCGCCTACCACGCGATCGCGATCGTGTGGGCGATCGCGGTGAAGAAGGCCCGGCTCACGATGATGCCCCGCGTCCAGGACGCGAAGGACGCGCTCACCATGGTGCTCTTCTTCGTCGGCCTGAAGAAGGAGCGGGCCCGCTTCGATCGCTACGATTTCCGGCAGAAGGTCGAGTACCTCGCGCTCATCTGGGGCACCCTCGTGATGATCGCCACCGGCCTCTGCATGTGGTTCCCCGTCGAGGTGACCCACTACGTCTCGGGTGAGCTGATCGCCGCCGCCAAGGCCGCGCACAGCGGCGAGGGCCTGCTCGCGCTCACGTCCATCCTCCTCTGGCACATGTACAGCGCGCACCTGAGCCCCGATGTCTTCCCGTTCGATACGACCATCTTCACCGGGAAGATCAGCGAGGCGCGGATGAAGCACGAGCACCCGCTCGAGTACGAGCGCATCCTCGCGGACGAGCGCGCCGCCGAGGAGGCGCGCGCGAAGGCGGAGGCGGCCGTCGCGACCGCGGCGCCGAAGCCGAGCTGACGCGCTCGACCCTGTCTGCCCACGTCCCCGCGCGGAGGTTCTCTCTTGCAGAGGCCCCGAGCGCCGCATAAAACGCGAAAAAGCGAAGAGAAATCCCTCGCACCCGGAATTTCCCATGGCACCGAAGAAAGCGCATGTAGGTCTGTACCGGAACTGGATCAGCTACGCCGGCGGTCTCACCGCGGTGAGCGGCCTGCTCCTCATCGCCTTCGCGCTGCTCCTCGAGCTCAGCATCAAGTCGCCGAGCCCGTACATCGGCATCTTCACCTTCGTGCTCTTCCCCGCCGTGATCGTGGTGGGGATCATCGTGTTTCTCATCGGGATGCGGGTCGAGGCCAAGCGCCGCGTCAAGGTCGGCGCGACCGAGGCGCTCCCCTACCCCGCCGTCGATCTCAACGATCCGGTGCACCGCCGGAGGTTCAGCTACGCCATCGTCGTCGGCTCGCTGCTCTTCGTGGTCTTCGCCTTCACCGGCTACAACGGCTTCCTCATGACGGAGTCCGTCGAGTTCTGCGGCTCGACCTGCCACGTGATGGAGCCGGAGCGCGTCGCCTACCAGCACTCCTCCCACGCCCGCGTGCGCTGCGTCGAGTGCCACGTCGGCCAGGGCGCGGGCTGGTACGTGCACTCCAAGCTCTCCGGGGCGCGGCAGCTCTTCGCCGTCATGTTCAACACCTACGAGCGCCCCATCCCGACGCCGGTGGAGAACCTCCGCCCGGCCAAGGAGACCTGCCAGGAGTGCCACTGGCCGCAGAAATTCGTGCAAGCGCAGCTCTACCAGCGCGGGCACTACAAGTACGACGAGAAGAACACGCCCGAGCAGATCACCCTCCTCGTGAAGACCGGCGGCGGCGGCGAGAACGGCGGCGGTATCCACTGGCACATGTTCATCGACAACAAGGTCGAGTACGTCGCGGAGGACCGGCACCTGCAGGAGATCCCCTGGACGAAGGCGACCCGCGCCGACGGCACGACCATCGAGTACTGGCGCACCGATCGGAAGATGACCCCCGAGCAGGTGGCGCCCCTCAAGCACCACGAGATGGACTGCATGGATTGCCACAACCGCCCTGCCCACAGCATGGAGCCGCCGGATCTCGCCGTCGATCGCGCCATGCAGGCGGGGAAGATGTCGACCACCCTGCCGTTCATGAAGGCGATCGGCGTCGAGGCCGTCTCCCGCCCCTACGCGACGAGAGAGGCCGCCCACACCGGTATCCCCGCCGAGGTGAAGCGCTTCTACGCCGAGAAATACCCGGACGTAGCCCTCGCCTCCGCGAAGGACATCGAGATCGCCGGCGAGAGCCTGGTGGGCGTCTACGATCGCAACGTGTTCCCGGAGATGAAGGTCTCGTGGGACACCTACCCCTCCAACATCGGCCACCGCTACTGGCCCGGCTGCTTCCGCTGCCACGACGGCAAGCACGTGTCGAACGACGGCCACGTGCTCTCGAACGACTGCGGTCTCTGCCACAGCGATCCGAAGCGCGGCGCCCAGACGAAGATGGGTGAGTTCACCGTGAAGGAAGAGAAGGAGTGGCACCCCTGGGAGGCGCCCCAGAAGCACCTCGAGGTGAAGCAGCACGCAAACGTGCTCTGCTCCGACTGCCACCTCGCCGGCCGCAAGCCGAAGACCGACTGCAAAGACTGCCACCACTGAGCCACCACCGCTCGGATCAGCACGACAAACAGCACCGCGACCGGAAGGGAGCGGACCGAGCAGGCATTACGCCAAAGAAGGCGACCACGTTCTGGTGACCGCGTGGATCACTTGACCCGGTGGCTGCACTGTCCGCTCCCTGCCGGTCGCGGTGCTGTTCCTGGTGACCTCGTGGATCGCCGGACCCTGTGGCTGTTCACTTCACCGGCAGCTCGATCGTCGCTTCGACCTTGATGATCTCTTCGATGCTGTCGTGCTTGCAGATGAGCGACAGGCGGCGCAGGTTGTCGATCATGCCGTAGTCGTTGACGTTCAGATCGATGGGGGCCGACGACCGGATGACGAGCGTTCCGCCCGGCTCGTAGGCGGCGTCCACCACGAGCGCGATCGGCTTCTTCTGGCCGTGGAGGGTGAGCTCGCCGTCGAGCTTCACGTGTGATGCGCGGCGCGCGCTCTGGAGCGCGGCCACGGCGTCGGCGGGGAGCGAGGGGATGACGAGCTCGGCCGTCTCCATGTTCTTGTTGTTGGTCTCGAAGAAGAACTGCTTCACCCGCTCGTTGCGCAGCGGCATGGACGAGTCGAAGGTGGTCAGATCGATCGAGAGGCGCGCCGAGGGCGCGGGGCCGCCCAGGGTCACTCGCCCGTCGCGGAGCAGCACCACCGCCGTCACCGGGAACTTGGTGTTCCCGTCCTTGACGATGGAGAGCGAGATCTTCGAGCTGTCGACGTCGGCGAGCAGCTCGCCCGGGGCCGACACGCGGGCCGGGATGATCCGCGGGGGCGGCGCGGCGTCGGCGCGCCCTGCGTCGGGCGCCTCGTTGCCGCCCCGGGATGTGCATGCGGCTCCAGCAATCAACAGCGCGATCAAGACGGCGTGCTTCGCGGGACAGGTCGGCATCGGCCCCACCTTTCAGAGCATAGGCTCCTCGGCGGTCTCTTTGGATCGATCAGCGTGTTCGAGTCGGTCGAGTCGGTCTCCGGGGGATCGTTGTTCTATCGATATTTTTAACGCAAAGGCGCAAAGGCGCCAAGACGCAAGAAGAGGGAGAAAAAACAATTTCTCCTCTTTTTTGCGCCTTCGCGCCTTTGCGCCTTTGCGGTGAAATGAGACCTCGCAGATCTCACTTGCGCCTTGGTGGGCAAAGAGAGGCACCTGCGCAAGCCCGCGAAGGCGGGCTTCCTTCGTGTAGCCCGGGGTTTTAACCCCGGGCTACGCCCCGACGCGGAAGAGGTCGGCGCGATCGATCCGGCCTGGCTTGACCCCGGGCTACCACGCGTCGGCGCGATTGATCCGCTCGGGCGGCGCGCCGATGACGTCACGGTAGCGCTGCTACCTTGGCGTTGGTGGCGGCGAGGACCGCGTTGTAGAACGGCGGGTTGTGGACACCCTTGGTGTTGTCGCCGTGGAGCAGGAAGTAGTTCCACGAGGCCTTGAGGTAGTCCGAGTTCGCCGGGAAGAGCGCCGCCGCGCCGGCCGCGTTCTTGAGCGAGCTCGACTGGAGGTACACCTTGTTGGTCTCGAGCTGGCCTGCGGGGTTACCCTGCACATCCACCAGCGGGAACTGGATCGGCGCCGCCATGGTGAGGATGAAGCCCACCTGCCCGTGGACCTCGAAGAGCTCGACCGAGACGGGCAGCGTGTTGATCTGGACGTTGGAGGCCGCCGCGCTGGAGTAGTAATCCGTGACCGGATCCCAGCCGCGCACGGTGAACGCCCCGCCGTTCGCCGGCAGGAGGGCCGTCGCGATCAGGCCCTTGACCTTGTTGCCGATGGCGGTGCCGAGGCTCGCGACCTGCGCCGCGTACACGGCCTGGAGCGCCTCGCCGTTGATGTTGGCCGCGTGGCAGTTGGCGCAGAGGGTGTTGTCGACCATGAACGAGTGGTTCGAGGTCTGCTTGGCTTCCTGGTTCGAGGCGGTCACGGCCTTGTAGTGGCAGCCCGCGCAGGTGTCGGCGACGGCGAGGTGCGGCGAGGGGTTGTAGCGGTTGACGTAATAGGCGTTGAAGCCATAGACCACATCGGCCTGCGCGGCCGCGTGCGGGGCCGAGTAGCTCGACGGCGCGGCGACGAAATCCGAGTGCTCGCCGTTCCGCGTGTTGTGGCAGCTCGCGCAGATCATCCCGGTGCCGGCGCCCGTGATCTGGCCCATCCCGTTGGGCAGGCCGGCCACCGTGTCGTAGATCCGGAGCTGCGCGGGGTTCGTCGCGTCGTGCGGATCGTGGCATGCCGCGCAGGTCTGCGACTGCACCTCGGCCTTGGTGAGGCCGAGCGCGGTGAGCGAGTCGATCGTCGCCGCGTTGGGCGAGGGGTTGCCCGGCAGGGCCGGCTTGCCGTCGGAGGTGAGCTGTCCGGTGTAGCCCTGGCTGAGCTGGCGGGCGTACTGGGCGAAGCCCTGGGCCGTGTGGCAGCGGCCGCAGTGGGCCGCCGTCGTCCCCCGGTTCTCCACCGTGCCTTCGAGGACGGCGAGCGTCATGTCGGCGTGCTTGCCCTGCGCCCATTGCTGGGGCTTGTAGTGATACGGGTTCTCCTGGTGGCAGCTCGCGCACACGTCGCTCGACCACGAGATGCGCGCGCCCTTGTCCTGGAAGTTGGCGTTGGCATGCGGGCCGTTCTGCGGGCCGATCTGCGGGCCGTGGCAGCTCTCGCACTGGATGCCGGCGAGCGGGCCGAGCTTGGCGTTGTTCATCAGATCGGCGTAGTTGCCCGGCTGCAACGTGCCCGGGAAGCTCCAGCCGGAGCCCGCCTCGAGATCGTCGAAGCCGCCGTTCTGCGCGCTCTTGTCGTATCCGACCGTGTGGCACGACAGGCACTCTTCCTTGAAGCCCTGTCCGTAGACGCCGTCGATTTTCTGCTGGAGCGCCGAGTAGTGGTTCGTGCCCTTCCACGGGGTGAACTTGTTGGGCGCGATGCTGTCGTTGTGGCAGAGCGAGCAGGTACCCTGCGCCGCGTCGGTCATCTCGCCGAGCCAGGTGCCGGCATAGACCTTCATCGATTTACCGGAGACGGTCTCGGTCAAGGTGTAGGTGCCGACCACATCGGGGGTGAAGCTCGGGAACTGCGTCGCCGCGTCCGTGAGCGAGGCCGCCGAGCCGGGCGCCTTGGTCTTGTCGAGCGTCCAGCTCCAGCTCGCCTGGGCCGGGGTCGCGAGCTTCCCGTCGCCCTGGGCGAAGACCCTGATGCCGACAGGCACGTTGCGCAGGCCGAGCGTGGGGCGCGCCGCGTTGACGTGCACGGTCGTCGTGGTCTTGTGGCCCACCTCGTCCGTCACCGTCAGCTCGAAGACGTGATTGCCGGCCTCGTCGGGGTTGACGCCGAGCATGCCGAAGCGCGCGTTGTCGATCGCCACCTGGCCCTTGGCCGTCATGAGCGTCTGCGTCACGAACCCGAGCGTGTCCGTGCTCGCGCCCGCCAGATCGACCGTGGGGCCCTCCGTCTGCGTCCACGAATAGGTCAAGTTGCCGAGGCCGGTGGCCGTGGCCTTGATGGTGACCGGCTGGCCGAACCCGGCCACGAGCTGATCGCTCACCGAGACCGTGGGCCCCTGCCCCTCGGGATCGATCGCGAGATCGATCGAGAGGTTGGTCGGGCCGGAGAGGTTCACCGCGACGGGGATGGTCTGATCGAGGAAGCCGTCGAGGTGCACGGAGAGCAGGTATCCGCCGATATCCATGTCCGGCAGGGTGAACTTGCCGTCGGCGCCCGTCATCGCGGTCGCCCCGCCCGGATCGGCCGTGAGGCTCACGCCGGCGAGCGGCGTCGCGCCCGCGTGGACGGAGCCCGTGATGTCGTTCTTGAGCGAGGGCACCTCGCCGGTGTCGCCCTTCGGCCCGACGGGACCATCCGCGCCCGTCGCGCCCGTGGCGCCCGTCGGCCCCGCGGTCCCGTCCTGTCCGGCGGGGCCGGGATCACCCTGCTTGCCGTCGGCTCCACAGGCGGTGAGAGAGAGGAGCATCAGCGCGATCGCGCCGCGGGTTCCGAGCTTAGAGAGCTTGATCATCGTCCTTCTCCACATGCACGACCGAGAGCGAAAACGGGTCAGGCGCCGGCCTGTCCGCGGTGACGGCGTCACGGCAAGGCCTTGAGCTGGGTCATCGTCGCGGACAGCACCGCGTTGTAGAAGATCGGGTTATGGACGCCGAAGGTGTTGTCGTTGGTCAACAGGAAGAGGTTCCAGTAGGCCTTGTACATCACCTGCACGTTGGCCGGCACCGCGGTGGGCGCCGTGAAGACCAGGGGTTTATTGCCCGCGTTCACCTTGAACGACGTGAGCGCGCCGGTCACCACGTTGAGCGACACGGGGTTGCCCGCGGGGTTGCCCGCGGCGTCCACCCACTGCACCTGCACGGGCTGCGGCAGGTGCAAGGTGAGGCCCGCGCTCGCGCCGGGGACGGGCCCGATCAGCGCGAAATCGGCCGAGAGCGGCGCCGCCGTGAGCACGACGTTCGAGGTGTTCGACGAGCTCGACGAGTAGAGCCCCGTGACCGGATCGTAGGCGCGGAAGACGACCGAGGAGCCGGGCGCGGCGTTGATGGCCGCGTTGATCGGCGTGAGCGCCTTCTGCGCGAAGAGGGCGCGCGCCGCGTTCATGCTGATGAGGAAGCCCGCCTGCAGGCCCTTGCCGTCGATGAGATCGGAGTGGCAGTTCTTGCAGAGGCTCTCGTCGACCGCGAACGAGTGGTTCGAGGTCTGCTTGGCCGCCTCGTTGGAGGCGGTGACGGCCTTGTAGTGGCAGCCCGCGCAGGTGTCGGCGACCGCGAGGTGCGGAGACGGGGTATAGCGGTTGACGAAGTAGGCGTTGAAGCCGAAGACCGCGTCCGTCTGCGAGGCGGCGTGGGGGGCCGAGAAGGAGGTGAGCGCGGGGCTCGCGACATCGGTGTGCTCGCCGTTGCGCGAGTTGTGGCAGCTCGCGCACACGAGGCCCGTGCCCATCCCGGCGATGTCCGTCTGCCCGTTCGGCAGCGCGGCCACGGCGTCGTAGATCCGGAGCTGCGAGGGGTTCGTCGCGTCGTGCGGATCGTGGCATGCCTGGCAGGTCTGCGGCTGCACGAGGGCGAGGGTCATCCCGAAGCCGGCGAGCTCGGCGTCGGTGGCGAGGTGGTTCGCGGGCGGAACGGCGCTGTCGAGCGGCTTACTGTCATTGGTGAGCTGGCCGGTGTAACCGGCCTTGAGCTGCTTGACGTACCGCGTGTAGCCCTGGGCCGAGTGGCAGCGCCCGCAGTGGGCCGAGCCGCTGTTCGGGCGGTTCTCGACCGTGCCGAAGCGGAGCGCGAGGTCGATGTCCGCATGCTTGCTCTCGCCCCACTGCAAGGGCTTGTAGTGATACGGGTTCTCCTGGTGGCAGCTCGCGCACACGTCGGACGAGTAGGAGATCCGGGCGATACCGTCGATGTTGGCGATGTTCGCGTGGGGGCTGTCCGGCGACCCGAGCTGCGGGCCATGGCAGTTCTCACACTGGATGCCCGCGAGCGGGCCGAGCTTGCCGTTGACGGCGAGCGTGTCGTAGTTACCGGGCTTGAGCGTGTCGGGGTACGTCCACCCCGAGCTCGCCTCGAGATCGTCGAAGCCGCCGTTCTGCGCGCTCTTGTCGTAGCCTGTCGTGTGGCACTGCAGGCACTCCTCGGTGAAGCTCTGACCGTAGACACCGTCGATCTTCCGCTGGAGCGCCGAGTAGTGCTTCGTCTTCTTCCACGGGGTGAACTTGTCGGGCGCGATGAGGTTGTCGTGACAGAGCCCGCAGCTCTGCTGGGAGTTCGAGGTCATCTCGCCGAGCCAGGTGCCGGCGTAGATCTTCATCGACTTGCCGGAGACGCTCTCCGTCAGCGTGTAGAGGCCGACCACATCGGGCGTGAAATTCGGGAACTGGCTCGTCGCGTCCTCGATCGCAGCCGCCGAGCCGGGGGCCTTGCTCTTGTCGAGCGCCCAGCTCCAGGTCGCCTGAGGCGCGGGCGAGGCGTGGGCGCCGTCGCCCTGGAGGTAGACGGGCACGCCGATCGGGACCATGCGCAGGCCCGGCGTGGGGCGCGCGGCGTTCACGTGCACCATCGTCGTGGTCGCGTGGCCGTAGCCGTCGGTGACCTTCAACGAGAAGACGTAATTGCCGGCCTGATCGGGGTTGATGCCGAGCGCGCCGAAGCGGGCATTGTCGACGGTGACCGCGCCCATCGCCGCGGCGAAGTCCTGCGTGGTGAAAGAGAGCGTGTCGGTGTCGTCGCCGGAGAGCGTGACCTCGGGGCCTTCGAGCTGCGTCCACGCGTAGGTGAGGTTGCCCGTGCCGGTCGCGGTGGCGGCGAGCGAGACGGGCTTGCCGAAGCCTGCTTTGAGCACGTCGGAGACGGTGATCGTCGGACCGGCCGCGTCGGGGTCGCTCGCGAGATCGACGTTGACCGTGGTGGGGCCCGCGAGGCTCACGCCGGCGAGCACCGTCTTGTCGAGGAAGCCGTCGCGGTGGAACGTGAGGCTGTAGGTGCCGGGCTCGAGGCCGGCGAGCTTGAAGGTGCCGTCTGCGCCCGTCGAGACCTTCAGGCCGCCCGGCTCGGCGCTCACCTGCACGTCGGGGAGCGGGCCGCCGAACGCGGTGACGACGCCGGAGATATCGTTCTTGAGCGAGGGGACGCTGCCCGGGTCGCCCTGGGGGCCCTTGTCGCCCGCGGGCCCGGTCGCGCCGGTCGGCCCCGCCGAGCCGGCCGGCCCGGGGTTGCCCTCGGCGCCCGCCGGCCCCTGCGGTCCGTCCGCCCCGGAGCATGCCGCGACCCCGCAGAAGAGGGCGCCGAGCACGAACGCACGACCGAGCTTGTTGCGCGTGAACATGGTGAATCTCCACGGGAGCCCGGTGGTCCAGACTCCGTCGAAGAAGCTTTCTGCAAGAGGAGGACCAGCCGTCGAAAACTCGGGACTTCCCCGGAAAGCCCGCGTGCGAACCCTGCGTGCCCGCCCGCACCCCCCTCGCGATCCCCGGCGCGCTGCGAGCTTTGCGTTTGACCGTGCACCGTTTGCGCGCCGGCTTCTCCAACCCCCTCCCGCTCCCGCGCCCGTTCCCCCTCCCGTTGCCCCCTTCGGGATCGGGAGAGGGCGGCGGGAACGGGCGCGGGAACGGGAACGGGAACGGGCGGAAACTGCCTGAAAAAAGAGGGGATCTCGCGGCTCCGGCGGCGACGTTGTGCGGCGACGCCTTGCCTCCCCGCGCTCGCTGGGGCACAAGCTGGTTCGCTTCTTGCCAAGTCGTGGAGCCGGAGATTGTCGATATGAAAATGGCCTACGTTCTCGTCGCCGTCGTCGGTGCCAGCGCTGCGATCGGCGCCGTTCAGAGCATCGCTGGGTCGAGCCCTTCGCCTCTGGGCTCCCCTGCCTCCCCTGCCCCCACGGCCGCCGCGGCCCCCGCGCCCGTCGCCGACGATGACACCGATCAAGCCCCCACGGCCGCCGCAGGCCCGGAGATCACCGGCGAGGTGCTCGAGGTGATCGATGTCCCGAACTACTCCTATTACCGCATCGGCAAGAAGGGCACCGACGGCGTGTGGGCCGCCGTGCCGTCCGCCAAGCTCAAGGTGGGCGACGCCGCCCGCGTCGGCGGCGCGATGAGGATGGAGAACTTCAAGAGCTCCGCGCTCAACCGGACGTTCCCCGAGATCTACTTCGGGACGCTCGCCGCGAACGGCGCGCCCGCCGGCCAGCCCGCGAATCCGCACGGCGCAGGCCAGAGCCCGCATGGCGCGATGGGCGCCATGGGCGCCGATCCCCACGGCGGCGTCGACATGCAGGCCGCCGGCGCCGATCCGCACCAGGGCGCGTCGAAGGCCCCCTCGGCGGTGGACGTGAAGCCCGTCGAGAAGGCCGCCGGCCCGAACGGCAAGACGGTCGCCGAGGTGAACGGCCAGCGCACCGCGCTGAACGGCAAGACCGTGCGCATCCGCGGCACCGTGGTGAAGAGCACGCCCGGCGTGATGGGCAAGACCTACCTGCACCTGCGCGACGGCTCGGGCGACGCGTCCGCCGGGACGAACGATCTGACCGCCACCACCGACGCGACCCCCGCCGTGGGCGATACGATCGTGCTCGAAGGCACCGTGGTGCTCGATCGCGACATCGGCGCCGGCTACAAGTTCGCGACCCTCGTCGAGAACGGCAAGATCCAGCCGTAAGCACGCTCACGCGCGACGTTCGATCGCGCGCACGCTCTCACGCTACGTCATCCAGATCCACGCCGGCCCGGCGTGACAAGCGCGCCAAAGGTGGGTATCCCATCGCTCATGGAACAGCGCTACCCGGTCGGAAGGTGTGAGGTCGTGCTGAGCCTCGGGGACATCACCCGCGAGGCGACGGACGCCATCGCCAACGCCGCCAACAGCAGCCTCGCGGGCGGCGGCGGCGTCGACGGCGCCATCCACCGCGCCGCCGGCCCGAACCTCCTCGCGGCCTGCCTCGAAGCGCACAGGAAGCTCCCCGAAGGCGGGCTGCCCGCCGGGCAAGCCATCGCGACGCCGGGCTTCCGCCTCCCCGCGAAGCACGTGATCCACTGCGTGGGCCCCATCTACTACAAGAGCTACGCCGAGGCGCCCGTGCTGCTCGCGAGCTGCTACGAGAAGGCGCTGGCGATCTGCCGCGAGCTCGGCCTCGGCTCGATCGCCTTCCCCGCCATCAGCACCGGCATCTACGGCTACCCGCTCGAAGAAGCGGCCCTCGTCTCCCTCTGCGCGATCCGCAACGACCTGCTCGACCACGGCGCCCCCGCGCTCGTGAAGATGGTGCTCTTCGATCACCGGGCCTACCGCGCCTTCGTCGACGCCGCGGACGCGAACCTGAAGGCGTGAGCGCGAGCCTCGATGACCTCGATCACCCCGGGCAGTTGACGTAGCCCGAGCAATCCTTCGGGCACTGATCGCAGTACAGGCACTTGATCATCGCGTTGTACGTCGAGACGCCGTCGGCGTTGCCCTGGTAGCACTGCTGCTGGCATGTCTGGTCGGTGCCGCACACCTCGAGGCACTGGGCGAGTCCGATGCAGAACGAGTTGTTGTTGCACGCCTGGACCTGGGAGGCGCACTGCACCTGACCGGCGCAATCGACGCAGGTGTTGCAAGCGCCCTTGCCGTCGCAGGGGGTGTCGCCGCCGGAGCTGCTGCTCGCCGTGGACGAGGTGGTGCCGCTCCCGGTGCCGCCGGAGCTCGACGAGGTGGGGCCGAGGATGCACGCGGCGGTGAGGGTGAGCGGGGCGAGGCCGATCGCGAGGCGGCGTAGTTGCATGGAGGAGCTATTCCACCGGGTGGGGGGCGGTGCAAGCTCGGGGTCGGCGACGGTGGCTCGCTCGATGTTCGTCCCCGTTCTCCACGGCATCTCGGGGCTCGGGGACCGCTGCCGGGCGGCGCGGGCGGGCGCTCGGTTCAGCCGCCTCCTCCAGCGAAGCGGTGCAGCAGACCGGCCACCTCGTGGCCACCGCCTTCGAGCGTGGCGGCGCCTTTGATCGCCGTCCGGAGCGCGCTCCACGCCGTTCGCCTGGCGGCCCTCGAGGCCTCGTAGTCGAGGTGCTTCCGCGTGTCGCCGCGGAGCGCGTCTTCTACCCGCTTCTGGTAGGCCTCGCCGGCCGTCCGGTTGATGCGCCCCCACACCGCGCGCAGCGCCGGGTCTTCCCAGTCGTACGCCCGCACGGCGCGCCTGCCGGTCTCGAGGCGCGAGAAGACGACCATGTGCAGGTGCACGTAGAGGGTGGCGACGCGCGGGAAGAAGTAGATCGTGTCGTCGATGTCGAGGTACGCGCCCGCGACGCCGGGGTTGTAGAGCTTCGCGTACATCAGGTCTCCATAGTTGGAGCAGAAGCAGCCGTTCCACGACGAATAGAGCGAGATCCAGGCCTCGTTGAAGGCGATGTGCATGCGCGCGACGCCCATCTTCTGGCCGTTCCATGTCCACTCGTCGTTGAGCGCCTCGCCGAGGAGCGGCTCGGGAGCTTTGTCGGATGTCTGGCACATCATCTCGAAGCCGCACGCGGCGTTGTCGTCGTTGCCGAGGTGCGTCTCGCCGTACATCGCGTCGAGCACGTTGAGCTGCAAGAGCAGGCCGTCGCCCGGTTTGTCGTCGAAGGACTTGTCGTCGATCCCTTGCTTGGACAAAAGGCGCTTCTTCATGGGCCGCACGACGAGCTCCATCTTCAGCGCCTCGAAGAGATCGCAGACCGAGCGCCAGTCGACGCCGTTTCGCTTCTCCTCCAGGATGTCGACGAGGCGCGCCTGCACGAGGTCGGCCCTCTCCTCGCCGGTCGCCGGCTTGGGCGCGAGCAGGCACTCGAGGCCGATGGCCCCGAGGAGCGCCGAGTAGACGACGGCGTCCCGCAGCTCTTCCTGGGCCGCGGGCTCGTCGCGAAAAGGGAAGATGCGCGCGCCGGGGCCGGCGGTCGCTTCGAGCTCGGCCATCTCGGCCGCGAGGACGACGAGCATGGGATTCCGCTTGAGGTGCGCCGCGAACGTGTCGATCAAGCCGGCCACGTCGTGGGCCTGGATGCGCGGCCGGAGCCTGTCGATGATCGACCCGAGCCCGAGCAGCTCGACGTAGCGCTGGACGCGCGGGCCGTCGAGGCTCTGCCCCACGCCCCCGTCCGGCCACAGCGACCGGAGGTAGGCCGCGAGCGCGTCGATGGCGGAAAACCCTTGGTCGCGGACCGGATCGGGCAGGAGCGCCACGCCCGCGCTGCCGTGCGCGAAGGCCGCCGTGCGCCCGGCCGCCTCGACCCGTTCGAGGAACGGATATCCATGGTGCTTGCCGAGCCGCGCTCTCTCCTGCCTCGCGAGGTCTTTCGCCATCATCGTTCAACCTTGCTTGTCCATCGTTCGCCCGAAGACGTGCGCCGTCAGGTACTGGAGCATGCTCCAGTAGCAGCTCGCGGTGGCCCGGTAGTCGTCGCGGCCCAGCAGGCCGGCGCTGCCATACCCGATCCGGCCGCCGCGCCCCGCGTCCTCGTACCGCGCGACGAGCGCCTTCCGGTGCGCTTCCAGCCCCTCGAGGTCGTCACCGCCGGAGGGCCCGTGGACCAGCTCGATCGTGCGCGCGAGATCGCCGCGGACGGCTTGTGCCGCGCGGGCGTCGCGCCCCGCGTCGCCGAGCACCGCGAGCCAGCGCTCCACGCGCTCCTCGACCCCCTCGCGGCGCAGGCCGTCCCGGAACGACGCGACCAGCGCTCTCTCCATGCCGGAGGGCAGCCCGGTGATCAAGGGCCCCGCATGAGCCAGGTGCTCGAGCCTGAACAGGGGCCAGAAGCCGGGGTCCGAGGCGCCGCCGTTCATCCCCCGGAAGACCGACTCGGGCTCGTGCGCCTCCGGGAACTCGCGCTCGGACTCGAGGGCGACCTCGACCCCGAGGTGGAGCGGGCTCGCCGTGGCTGCCATGAGGTCGTTGATGCGCGCGACCCCCGAAGCGCGGATGATGGAGCCCCCGTGCACCGCGTCGTGGCGGCAGAAATAATGAAAGATCTGCGTGGCGTCCACGGCGAGCGCGAGCTTCCAGTGCGACTCTTGCCCGAGGAGGACGGGGGGCGCGGAGATCGGATAACAGGCAATCGTGGCGCCCTCGACGAGCGGGGCGAGGTCGCCCATCGTCATGTCGAGATAAGCGCACTGCGCCAGCGCGCCGCCGAGGCTGTGGCCCGTCAGGTAAATGGTCTCGGGACGTTCGCCGCCGGTGGCCTCCTCCAGCGCGGCCGAGAGCGATCGCCGGCAGCTCTCGTACGCCAGGTGGAACCCGACGGAGAGGAAGGCGTCATCGTAGGCCGCGATGGCGGGTGACGGGTGAAAGTGCTGCATGTCGGTCACCCAGTCCGCGCTCCCCTTGGCCTCGAGCTGCGCCTGCAGGACCGCGCGGTTGGCAGATCCGCTGCGGCTGCCGCGGAACACGATCACCGCGGCGCGCTCCGCCGGGGCGTGAACGACGGCGCCCAACCAGCTCCGCCACCCCGCCTCCGGATCATCGCCGGTCATCCCCGTCATGCCCTGGAAATAGCCGCACCGCCCCGGCAGGGAAGGAGCGATGGTCGTCCCTCCGTCCACGGGGGCGCCCGCGAGATCGAACCCGCGCGCGTATCCGATGCTCTTGTCGACGGCGCGCGGCTGGAACAGGACGTAATTGCCGGCGATCCTGTCCCGGTACACGGTGCCTTTGCTCGGGTCCGGAGTCGTGTCGAGGTCGTACTCGACGGGATCGAACTTGGACGCGCGCGTCCCCGCCGTGCCGAGGGCGCGGTGAACGATGTCCATCACGTCGTCGCGAGGCCCTGCGCCGTCCGACTCGAAGAACGGGTCGAGCTGGTACTTGCATGTCTGCGCGTACGCTTTGTAGGCGAAGCGGCAGTGCTCGAGCATGGCGCGCGCGGTGATCAGGTTCCTGGCGTTGGGGCCGGGTCTGCGGGAGCGCGGGGACGCCATGTTCCGGCGCGAGAGTCTACGCCGCGGCGCGCGCCCCGAGCAAGGTTACTGGAAAGACGGTGAGAGGGGCTGGGCGGCCGCCGTGGGGGCGATTACGCTCGCGCGCCGGACCATGAAGAAAGCTGCGCCTCCTCCCGTTGTCCCTGCCGCAGAGCTCAGGCTCGCGCTGCTCGACACGATCAAGCGGCTCGGCAAGGCCGTGTCGCCGGGCGATCTGCGCAAGGCGCTGCCCAAGGCGTACAAGCGCACGGACGCAGAGCTCGCGGCGCTGCTCGACGAGCAGGTGCGCGCGGGGAGCCTGTTCGCGCTGAAGGACGGCAAGATCACGCGATATGCGGATCGCGATCCCGGGCCGACGGTGGCGGCGATCGTCCAGATCGCGCTGCGCGACGGGCCCCTCGACAAGAAGCAGCTCGTCGCCCAGGTCAAGCGCGCGGCGCCCGGCTTCGAGAAGCTCTTGCCCGAGGTCCTCGCCGCCGAGATCGAGCGTGGCGCGGTGCGCGAGCACCCCAAGGTGGGCAAGCTCGGCGCTCGGCTCGGCCTGCTCCCGCCCGATCCGTCGCCCTTCCTCGGCAAGGCGATGAAGGAGCTGCGTGCGGTCGCGAAGAAGCTCGCTCCGCATGGAGTGACCGCGGCGGCCATCCACGAGGCGATCGGTCGCGCGCTCGGGATCGAGCGTGTCGATCCTGCCGCGCGCGGGCTCATCGATCCGGCCGCGGACGAAGCGCTCGTGCTCTCGGCGCTGCGGGCGCTGGCCGCGCGTGAGCCGCCGGGCGCGCTGCTGAGCGTGCGCGCGCTGCGCCCCCTCGTCGCGCTGGACAAAGGCCGCTTCGACGGCGCGGTGCTCCGCCTCGGCCGCGCCGGCGAGCTCACCCTCCACCACCATGACTTCCCGGCGAGCCTCTCCGAGGCAGAGCGGGCCATGCTGGTTGTCGACGAGCGCGGGACGCACTACGTGGGGGCGGCGCTTCGTGACGTGAGCGGGAGGTGAGCATGCTCGTCGACATTCCGAACCCGTTCGAGGGATCCGTCGTCCTCGACGCGTGGAGCCCGGCCATCGCCGATGTCGCATCCATCCACCGAGATGCGTTCAACCATTGCCTGGACGCGCTCAAGAGCGTCTCCCGCGGCAGGCCCGACTCGATCCTCGTCTATGGTCCGGCCGGCTCGGGCAAGACGCACCTGCTCACCCGCCTGCAAAGGCACCTCCTGGAGACGGCGGAGACCGCGCCCGATCGCACGCTTCACTGCGTGTTCGTGGCGGTCAAGCTCCAGACCCACGCCGCGCTCCTCTGGCAGCATGTGCGCCGCCGGCTCGCGAGCGATCTGCTCCGCAAGCAGCAGGGGGTGACGCAGCTCCAGCGGCTCATCGCGCACCAGCTCGCCGCGGCCAAGGGCAACACCCCGCGCCACTGGGTGCGCGCGCTGCGCGTCCTCTCGGGCGCAGACGGCGATGCGGTGAGCGAGTACTTCGCCGAGGTCGCCGAGCGCATCGAGCTCGGGCGTGACCTTTGTGTCGTGCTGGAGCACCTCGTCAACAACCGCTTCGTGATGGACGCGAGGGCCTGGCTCGCAGGCGACAGCCTGCCGGAGAGCGCGCTCGGCAAGCTCGGCCTCGGCCCGGACGAGCAGGAGGATCGCGAGGAGGCGGCGCGGCTGCTCGTGACGGCGCTCTGTCGGCTCGCGGGGGAGACCTTGCCGATCGTGTTCTGCTTCGATCAGATCGAGGCGCTCCAGACGACCCCCGACGATCGCGACGCCCTCTTCCGCTTCGGCCGGATGGCGGCCGATCTCTCCGAGGCCGATCACAACGTGCTCTTGATCTCGTGCATCCAGAGCGCCTTCCTCGATCTGCTCGGCGCGAGCGTGCGTGACGCGGATCGAGACCGGATCTTCAAACGGCGCGCCGTCCTCTCCACGCTGACCCGCGAGCAGGTGGGCGCGCTCATCGAGGCCCGCCTCGACGGGATCGCCGAGCTGCGCGAGCTGCGCGCGTCCGCGAAGGGCCGCTTCCACCCCTTCGACGACGCCACGGTGGACGCCCTCGCCGAGACCATGCCCTGCGTCCCGCGCAAGGTGATCACCGCGGCCGCCGTGGCCTTCGAGCGGCTGAGGCGCGGAGAGGCGCCGTCCGCGCCGCCGATCGAGCCCCAGCCGAGCGCGCCCGCGGTCGAGCGCTTCCTCGAAGGCTCCTTCGCGAAGAGGCGCGCGGCCGCCCTCTCCGCGGTCTCGCCCGAGCAGAGTCGGGACACCTTGCTCCATGGTCTGCCCCTGCTCCGCGGCCTGCTCGGCGCTCCGCCCAGCGCGCAGCGCGTCCCCGGGCTCGACCTCGTGCTCCCCTTCGGCGAGGCCCGCCTCGGCGTGGCGGTGTGCAACGAGACCAACATGAAGAGCCTGGCGGCGCGGCTCCGGACGCTCTGCCACGGGGGCGAGGCGCTCTCCGGTCTGGGCCTCCGCGTGCTGCGCGACCCGCGCTTGCCCATCACGAAGAGCGCCAAGAAATGCCTCGAATACATGGGCGAGATCGAGGCGAAGGGCGGGCGGCTCGTGCAGCCGAGCGTCGAGGCGATGGCCGCGCTCGAGGCGCTGCGCTCGCTGCTCTCGGACGCGCGGGCGGGCGATCTCTCCGCGCGCGGCGACGCGGTGGACGAGAAGACCGTGGCCGACTGGCTGCGCAGGTGCCTCGACGACGCGCTCACGGATCTCTGCGACGCGATCGAGGCCCGCGGTGATCCCTCCGCGAGCCCCTCCGGCGAAGAGCGCTCGCGCGCCCTCGACGCGCTCCTGCTCGGCCGCTTCGTGATCCGGCTCGACGCCGCGGCGCAGGAGATTGGCTGCGGTGAGGCAGAGGCCCTGTCCCTCGCCCGACGCCACCCCGATCGCTTCGGCGTGCTCTCGGGGCCGCCCGTCGTGCTGTTCGTTCATGTCCCGGCCGAGTCGATCGAGCCGGTGGGGGAGTAGCGCCATGCCGGTCGAGCTGAGCGTCAAGCAAGTGCGGGAAGAGCTGCTCCGGGCCGGAGGGCACGCCGAGGCCGGCGACGGCGCGCCCTCGAACCGCCTGCTCGGGACGTTGTTCCACGAGATCTTCGCCGATCTCGTGAGCGACATCCCCGGCCGGAGCGGGCTTCGGATCGCCTTCGAGGCAGGCCCGAAAGAAGCGCCCGAGCGGCTCGTCGAGCACACCTACCGGGCGCTCGTGGGGCCGCGCCTCGCCCGCCACCAGGCCCACCTGCAAGAGAGCACCGAGGCCGTGCTGGCGTTCTGGGACGCGGTGCAGCACCTCGCGCGCTGGGTGGGCTCGATCGTCGCGGAGGTGATCGAGGCTCGCCGCGATCAGCCGCTCGGCTGGGAAGATCTGGCCACCATCCTGGGCGCCGAGGTGCTGCTGCGCGGCGAGATCCGCGAGCCCGGGTGGACCGACGGCGTTTTCCTCACCGGCGTCGCCGACGCCATCGTGCGCGTGCCCGAGCGCGACACCTTCTGCGCCGTGGAGCTGAAGCTCGGCCGCGCTCACCCCGCCGTGGATCTCGGTCAGGCCGCGCTCTACCGGCTGATCGCCTCGCGCACGAGCAGCACCAAGAGCCCGCCCGCCCTGGCGCTGCTGCGCTTCTCGCCGGCGCTCGAAGAGCGGGTGATCGAGGCCTCCGATGTCGCGGAGGCCGAGGCGCGGCTGCTCTCGTTGATCGCCCGGATGGCCGGCGTCACGCCCGCACCGCGTTCCGCCGCTCCCCAACCCTCCACGCCTCCTCGTTCCTCCACCCCTCCCCGCGCCTCGGCGCCGCCGAGAGCGCCATCCACGTCCTCCGTGGCTCCCGCTCCCTCCCCGGCGCCGTCTCCTTATGCCGAGCTCGGCCAGAGGCTCGCCCGCGCCCTGCGCGAATACGGCCGCTCGGTGGAGATCCAGCGCGAGCCGGAGGTCGGCCCGCGCTTCCTCCGCTTCGAAGCCAAGCTCGGTCGCGGGGTGACCTTCGAGCAGGTCGCGCGCTTGACGACCGAGCTGCGGCTCAAGGTGGCGCTGCACAAAGAGCCCATCGTGACCAAGGACGGAGGGCGCCTGTGCATCGATGTCGAACGCCCGGATCCTGCGGTGTTGCCCTTCTCCGCGATCACCCGCGCGCTCACCGCCGGCCCCCACGGCTCGGCCCGCGTGCCCATCGGCGTCGACCTGAGCGGGAAGCTCCACGTGGCCGATCTGGCGAGCCCGGTGAGCGCGCATATCCTCGCCGCCGGGACGACCGGGAGCGGAAAGACGGAGTGGCTGCGCACCGCGATCGCCGGGCTGATGATCGCCAACACCCCGGAGACCCTGCGCCTCGTGCTGATCGATCCGAAGCTGCTCGCGTTCCCCGATCTGCGGAGCTCACCCTTCCTGTGGGACAAGCATGGTCTCTGGACGCTCGGCGACGGCGACGTGATCGAGGTGCTCGACGATCTGGTGGACGAGATGGACCGCCGCTACCGGCTGCTCTCGGCCGCCGGCGCCGACGATCTGGAGCGCTACCTCGACAAGACGAGGGCGAAGCTGCCCCGCATCGTGTGCTTTTGCGACGAATACTTCGCGCTGATCTCGCAGGGCCGGGAGCAACGGAAGGAGATCGAGAACGCGATTGGCCTCCTCGGCGCCAAGGCGCGCGCCGCGGGCATCCACCTGGTGATCGCGACCCAGCAGCCGAGCCGGAAGGTGATCCACGGTCCCCTCGACGCGAACATCCCTTGCCGCGTGGGCCTGTTGACACAGAGCGCGATCGAATCACGGATGCTCTTGCAGGCCCCCGGAGCCGAGCGGCTGACGGGTCACGGCGATCTTCTGTACAAGGACGTGGGGGAGCCCGTGCGCCTCCAGGCGCCGCTGCTCTCTGCGAACGATCGAGCGAACATCTTCGGCGCGCGCTGAGCTATCTGCCGCGCAGGCGGGCGAGCTCGGCCACGGCGGCGTCGCGCGCGCGCTCGGCGAGCTCCCGCGTCTTCTGCTCTGCGAGGAGCTTCTGCTCGGCGACCATGCGCTCGTGCTCGGCCTCCGAGCGGGCCTTGCGCTCCTGGGCGAGCTCTTCTGCCAGTCGGACGCGCTCTTCGCTCGGCGTCGGCAAGAGCTTCTGCCCCTCGCGATCATGCGCGAGCCGGAGCTGTGCGCCGAGCTCGGAGGGGACCACGGCCCACCAGAGGTCGAGCGCCGCGCACTCGCGCAGCATCGCGCTCCCGGGGGAGCGCTCGATCAGGTCGCCGTCCACGCGGTCCCACACCCGGAGGGGCGCGGTCGCGCTCTCCGGATCGAAGCGGACGACCTCGCCGATGCCGCTCGCCTGGTAGCGCGCGAGCTTCACCTCCCATGCGCTGTCGCCGCTGTCGGAATCGCCGACGATCTCCACCGCGAGATCCGGGGCACGGCGCTCCCAGATCTTCCAGGTGTCGAAGCTCCGGTCCTTCGAGCCGAGCTTGACGAAGGCGTCGGGCGAGAGGCACTTTTTCGGATCGGTCGCGTCCCAGTAGACGAACTGCTCGGAGCCGACGGACGCACGGGCGAGGGCCTCTTCGAGGAGCAAGAAGAGGGTGGTCCTCGCGATGAGATGCCGCTTCGTCTCCGACACGTGCTCCTCCGGGCTCTCTTCCGAGGGAAAGTGGATGGGCCGCGGCGCCCGGACATAGAGGCGGCTTCGGTACGAAAACGCCTGCGCCTGCGCGGTCGATGCGTGCCGATCCATGCGTCTACCCTAATAGATCCGGCGCCCGAGGAGCACGCGCCCCCGCTTGACGGCCGGGCCCGAAGGATGGTGTGCTGAATCCTTGGCGCATTGCGCCCGATCGCCTCCCGCGCGCTCCCGCTCCTCGAACGGCCCGATCCACCGAAGCCCCTGGAACCCCCATGCGACTCCGACCTGCACACGCCGCCCTCGCCTGCACCCTCGCGTCCCTCCTCGCCCTCCCTGCGGCGCAGGCCGCCGTCCCGCCGGCGCTCACCGAGCAAGGTCGCCTCTTCGACGCGGCCGGCGCGCCGCTCGACGGGACGATCGCGATCACCTTCTCGCTCTACGCCGCCGCGGACGGCGGCGCGCCCCTCTGGTCGGACACCCAGCAGGTCACGCTCGACGAAGGCTATTTCTCGGTCGCCTTGCTCCCGCCCGACGCCCTCTGGGACGGCTCGGCGCGCTACCTCGGCATCCGGGTCGGCGCCGATCCGGAGATGACCCCGCGCCAGCCCACGGCCTCCGTGCCGTACGCGCTCCGCGCTGGCGACGTGGCGGGCGACATTCACCCGCACAGCCTGTCGATCGGCGGCACCCTCGTCATCGACGCGAGCGGCACGTGGGTCGGTCCCGCCACGGGGCTCGTCGGCCCCACCGGCCCGCAAGGCGCCGCGGGACCGGCCGGAGCGCAAGGCCCCGCGGGGATCGCCGGCCCGCAGGGGCCGGCCGGAGCAGTGGGCCCCACGGGCCCTGCCGGCGCGAATGGCATCAACGGCGCAGTCGGTCCCACGGGCCCGGCCGGCGCGAATGGCATCAACGGCGCAGTCGGTCCCACGGGCCCGGCCGGCGCGAATGGTGCCAACGGCGCGGTGGGCCCCACCGGCCCCGCCGGCGCGAATGGCATCAACGGCGCGAACGGTGCCACGGGAGCCGTCGGCCCCACCGGTCCGACGGGCGGCACCGCGGTCGTCGGCAACGCCGCGCCCGCCAACCCGGCGACTGGCTCTCTCTTTTACAACACCACGACAGCCACGCTAGAGGTCTATGACGGCACCGCATGGCAGACCATCGGCGCTCCGGCCGCGGCGGGCGGGACGCCCGCGAGCTGCGCGGCGATCAAGGCGGCCAACCCCGCGGCGACCGACGGCGTGTACAGCATCGATCCCGACGGCGCCTCGGGCAACGCGGCGATCAACGCCTACTGCGACATGACGACCGACGGCGGCGGCTGGACGCTGCTCGCGCGCGCCTCCGACACCAACGGCGCCGGCGGTGACTACGAGTTCGCCGCGGCGGTCGGCGCGAACCAGAGCCTCCTGAGCTTGAATTCGTCCGTGGGCACGAGCAGCGCGCCGCAGTACACGCTGGCGCTCAACACGGCCCTCCCGCCCACCACCACCACCATCGAGCTCCAGTATTACTGCTACAGCACGCTCAACAAGGCCGGGACGACCTACTGGGCCAAGGTCAACGGGATGAACGTCGGGACGCTCAAGACCTCGCTCAACATGGCCAACCCCGATTTTCTGCTGACGAACCAGAGCATCCAGAACGCGGATGGGGTCTCGTCGGGTACGGGAAATTACGCGTTCTTCGGGCGGTACAACAGCGGATCGGCGTCCTGCGGGAACGGGTTCGCCGGGCAGAGCGGCATCAAGTTCAGCTGCGCTTCTTCGGGTCAATCGGTGATGAACCCGAAGAGCGTCTGGTACTTGACGCACTACACGGGCAACTACACCGAGGTGTCGAGCTGCGGGCCGAACGGCGGCTCGGTGATGCCGTATTACGCGGGGGAGGTGCGCTATCGCTGAGCGGGGTCGAGGCGCCCGAGAGCGCCCTTTGCCGGCCACGCGCCGGTTCGACTCGTGCGTCTGCTCGTCCAGCCCGGGCCCTCGACCGCGAGCACGATGCGCTGGCGCTCCTGGTCGAGCACCTGCGCCCATCTCCTCGTCGCGGATCCCGCTCAGGTCTCCTCGAACAACCTCCGGTGGAGCACCCCCACCGCGCGCCCCACGTCCTCGTCGGCGATGAGCATCGTCATGCTCACGCTCTTCCGCCCGAAGCTCACCATCTGCACGTTCACCCCGGCCGAGGCGATGGCCTCGAGGATGGTCGCCCCGAGCCCGGCCCGGCTCGCGAGGCTCCGGCCCACCACCACCAGCAGGGTCTTGTGCTCCTCCACCTTCACCTCCCCGAGGCGGGCGAGCTCGGGCAGCGCCCGATCGAGCGGGGCGCGGCGGTCGGTGGTGAAGGAGATCGAGATCTCCGAGCTCGCGAGCATGTCCACCACCACCTCGTGCCGGCCGAGGATGCTGAAGACCTCGCCGAGGAAGCCGGCGGCGCCGAACATCCGCGGCGAGCTCAGCGTCACGGCCACCTGCCCCTCCTTGTAGGCGATGCTGGTCGCCGCCGCCTCGCCCTCCGGCGCCACCGCGCGCAGCACCGTGCCCGGGTGCTCGGGCCGGTTGGTGTTGAGGATCCGCACCGGGATGTTCCGCTCGATCGCCGGCACCAGGGTCGAGGGATGGAGCACCCGGCTCCCGAAATAGGCCAGCTCCGCCGCCTCGTCGAAGCGCATCGCCGGGATGCTCCGGGCCTGCTTCACCACGCTCGGATCGGCGGTCATCACCCCGTCGGTGTCGGACCAGATCTCCACCTCCTCCGCGCCCAGCGCCGCGCCCACCAGCGTCGCGGTGAGGTCGCTCCCATTGCGCCCGACGGTGGTGATGTCCCCGTCCTCGGTCTTGCCGACGAAGCCCGTCACGATCGGGACGACCCCGGGTGGGACCCGCTCGCCGACGAGGCGCTGCATCGTGGCCTCGTAGCCGGGGAGCGGGCGGGCGCCGCCGAAGCACGCGTCGGTGACGAAGCCCAGATCCCAGACGTCGAAGGCCCGGGCGGGGAGGCCCTCGCGGGTGAAGAAGTCGGCGAGGCAGCGGACGGCCATGCGCTCGCCGAAGCTCGCGGCGTAGTCGAGGCTGCGCGGGCTGAGCTCGCGCACCAGGGACAGGCCGCGGAGCAGGTCGGTGAGCTCGGCGAAGAAGGGGCGGAGCAAGCTCTCGTCGCAGCCGAGGCCGCGGGCGATCCCGGCCTGCCGCTCGATCGCGCGCTCGGGCGCGAACACCCCGCGCGCGGCCTCGGTCGCCGCGCCGATGAGCGCGTCGGTCATGCCCTTGTGGGCGGAGCTCACCACCAGGGGGCGGCGCGTGGCCCGGCCCTCGACGATGCGGAGGACCTTCTCGATCTGCCGGCGGTCGGCGACGGAGCTCCCGCCGAATTTCATCACGATCATGGCCGCGAGGCTAGCTCACCCGCTCCCCGGACCGCCACCCTCGCCAAGCGCGCCGCGGGCCGAGAATGCCCGTTCCCAACAGGAGGCGTAAGGTCACCGCGCGCTCAACCCTCGACGGACGGCCCTCATGCACCCCGGACGCGCCTCCACCTCACTCGTCGCTCCGCTCCTCGCAGCCTCGCTCGCCGGCTGCGGCGGCACCTACGCCAAGGTCCTCGCGATCACCGGGCCTCACCACCCGGCGTCGATCGCGCCCTTGCCATCGGCCGAATCGTTCGAGGAGCGCTGTCCGGCCGGCACGCAGTACAAGGTCGAAGATTTCGACGGCAATGACGTCCTCCATTTCCAGCGCTACTGCGCGGGCGCGAGCGACCACACCGAGGGGCCGTTCCTCTCCGGGGACTACATCGCAGGACGGCTCCGCGTCGCCTCCGGCAGCTTGCACGACACCATGCTCGACAGCCGATGGTTCGTCTTCGAGGGCACGCCCGCGACCAACCGCTGGTGCGAGACGACCTTCGCTGAACAGCACCCGGTGGGCCATGTCCGTGGAGGGTGGGACGGGACGCGCACCGAGGGCGATTTCGACGAGCGCGGGCGCATGCACGGCGCTTGGATGATCGACGACAAGGCCTATTCGTTCGATCACGGGACGGGTGAGGCAGGCTTTTACGACGTCGCCGACGGCGAGGTGAAGGGCCGGTGCGTGGACGGCCTCCGCGACGGACCATGGCAGATGGCGAACCGAGGTCAGGTGGTCGAGGTGACCTATGCGCGGGGCATGCCCTCGGGCCCAGCGTGCACGCGGAGCGGCGGGGAGCTCACGGGCGAAGGCGAGCTCCGGGACGGAGTGTTGATGACCTGGCGCGGGTGGGCGAAGGAGGCTTGTTTCGGGGACGAGCCGCCCCGCGAGACACCGATCGATCCCGCGCGCGGGCCGGCCGAGGGCTGTCTCTGGTCCTGCACCTTCGAGGCGGGGAGGTGCCGTGTGGCGCAGCGCGAGACGCGGCAGGGGCCGGCGAGGCTGGTCTCGCTCGGCCGGAGGCGGCTGGAAGGCGCGGAGGCCGGCGAGCTGATCTCGTACCTGCCCGCGCATGTGCTCCACAAGGAGCCGCGCCGCTGCCCGATGCCGCGCGTGCTCTGGCTCGGGGATGGATTGATCCCGCACCGCGGGTCGAGGCGCTGACCGATGCGCGGCGGCATACATGGTGCCCTGCGCGGCGCGGACCACGGAAACCTTCGTGGCTCCGGTGCGTAGAGGCTCGCATGAGCCCCCTTCTCCGCGCGGTGTCCTTCTCGACCTTTGCCCTCGCCCTCGCCGCCTGCGGCGATAACCAGGACCCGGCGGGCGCCGATGCCTTCTGGGACAAGATCCACGACGAAGATTACGCCTCGAAATGGGCCTCCCCGCCCGGCTATGCCATGCGCACCCCGAGCAGCGCCGCGCACGGCGACGAGGTGATCATCTACATCAACGACACCGTACAGGCGACGCTCGCCGGCGGCGCCGGCCTCTCGACCTGGCCGGAGGGATCGCTCATCGTCAAGGAGGGGTACGACGGGGAGTCGATCCACGCCATCGCTGCGATGGAGAAGCGCAGCGGCGCCTGGTACTGGGCCGAGTGGAGCGGCGACG
Source organism: Byssovorax sp. (assembly GCA_046351295.1). Taxonomy (GTDB): domain Bacteria; phylum Myxococcota_A; class Polyangia; order Polyangiales; family Polyangiaceae; genus JAXLYT01. The sequence goes on along the minus strand of JAXLYT010000019.1, from coordinate 94,120 downwards.
GTGTGGCCAAATACTCGGGCAGCCCCGACATCTGCACCAGCTGCCACGAGAGCGGATCCGACTACGTGAGGGCCTTCTCGCTGCCGAAGTGAGCCCTCGGCGCGGTCGTCGAGCGTGCTACGCTGGCCTCCCGCGAGGACCTCCCGATGGTGATGAACGCTTCCCTCTCCTTCGCCGACTGGCACAAGCTCCGCAACCTCGACGGCGGCATGTACGGCATCCACAACGGCGACCCGAACCAGCCGGAGAACCCGGCGGAGACCATGAGCGTCCCGCGCATCGTCACCCTCACCGCGGGGCAGCCCCTCTTTCGGTGGGTCGACAGCAAGGCCGGCGGCAGCATGCACCAGAAGGCGGCGGGATCGTGGTGGTCCACCAAGCGCATCGCCCAGCAGATCCTCGCCCGCGCCCGGGCCGGCGGCACGGCCGACACCAGCGAGAGCGCCCGCCACTTCTCCAACGTCGCCCGCGCGTGGGGCAGCGACCTCCGCGAGGTCGTCCACATCATGGTCCTCCAGCCGGTGAAGGCCTTCCTCGGCGTCGGGCGCGACGTCTGGGACGCCCAGCACCGCGAGAAGTGGGACTCGCTCGGCCTCCAGCTCTACATCCCGCAGATGGTCGAGACGAAGAACGGCGTGCGCACGCTCTCGCACATCGCCAAGCATCATTTCCAGGTCATGTGGGTCAAATCGAGCGACGAGTTCGACGCGTGGGCGCTCGAGCAGGCGATGCGCCGCGGCAGCCGGATCGCGGGGGGTTGAGCGCGCCCGCGACGGGCACCCGGCCATGACGGTCACGGCGCCCTCGCGGCGCCGGTGGTGACGGGGCCGGGCGCGGGGGTGCAGGGGCAGCGGGCCATCGACAGGCGCGGCCCGTGCGTCGAGGCGACAGGATTGCACCGGTATTCGCCCTGTTTCGCGGGTAGCGCGGAGCTTTGCGCGTGGCACGCGGGTTGCGATTCTCGGCGCGCTGTCCTGGGAGTCTCGATGGGAGGCGTGGGAGGAAAATCATGTCTCAATCCCTGAACCTCGTGCTGGATCTGTCCGGTGTTGGTGATCTCGCGACCGACGAGCCCATCAAGGTGGCGCTCGTCCGCGAGGGGCGCGTGCTCGCGTCGGCCGTGGTCGACCCGAAGAAGATCGCCGACAGGGCGCGTGTCCCTGTGTCGCTCTTCTCGGCGGCCGCGCCCGGCGATCTCGCGGGCGCGGCGATCCACGTCGGGCCCGACGCGCCCGACAAGGCGATCGCGCATCCGAACGCGTCGATCTCGACGATCGCCCCGGCGGCGATCGCGGCCACCCGCGCGGGCGCGCCGATCGAGATCGGCCCCGTGGTCATCACCGACGCCATCTACAAGCGCTGGAGGGTGCTTTGCCGCACCTTCACCGTGAAAGGCCGCCTCGTGCAGCGGGTCATGACGTCGTCCGGCCCCTGCCTCGCGCCGGTGCCGGCCGCCACCGTCGAGATCTACGACGTGGACCGGATCGGCTGCTTCGTCCGGAGAGACCTCATCACCACCGCGACCACCCGCGCGGACGGCACCTTCGAGGCGCGCTTTCGCTGGTGCTGCTCCCCGTGGATCTTCCGGCCGCACGATCCGTTCATCGTCGATCTCGCGCTCTGGGAGAAGCTCCGCGACCTGCTCCGGCGCCTGAAGAAGCTCGTCACCCTCCCCTTCCCGATCCCCACCGATCCCGACCCGCCCGACCCGTTCGTGCTCATGCGCGTGCTCGACGACGTGGAGAGCCTCGTGGGCGCGCAGGTCAACGCCGGCGCGCTCCCGCGCACGATCCTCGATCCGCGGCCGGTGCGCGGCGCCGCCCCCGAGATGGCAGAGGCCGCCCCGCCCGCGCCGATCGCGATCGCGCAGCCGGCCCTCCGCCCCGAGCTCGCCCGGGTGCGCCTGAGCCGGGACGCGCTCGCGGCGATCACCGAGCTCCGCCGCCTGTTCCCGCCCTGGTGGTGGTGGCGGGCCGACTGCGCGCCGGACCTTCTCCTGCGCGCCACGCAGGTCGTCGGCACGCTGCGCGTCGTCTACGACGAGAGCTGGACATCCACGCGCTGGAACGTCGCGCCGCCCACGGTCGACGTGGGCGATCTGTTCGCCAGCGAGGCGGCCGTGGCCAACACCTCGGTGTGCGGCACCCCGACGCCCGCCGGGAGCTGCATGAAGTTCGTGCGCGTCGGCCGCTACGAGATCACCGAGATCGGCACGACGGCCGCGGCGGGACCGCTCGCCGGCTTCGTGGTCTCGGGCAACCAGGATCTGGCCTTCGGCCAGCAGATCGATCTGTTCGCGGTCTTCGGCGCCGGGACGCGCTCGCCTGCGGCGCCGGATCAGCACGTCGACTATTACAAGCTGCAGATCGCGCCGTGGAACGGGAACCCGGCGGCGATGCCGTCCGACGCCGACTACAGCGACGTGCCGCTCCCCTACCTCAAGGGCATCTCGCAACACTACCTGAGCGTCGTCGGCGCCCCGCCGGCGACCACGGCCTGGGTCGCGGTCGGCTTCGGCCCGGCCACCGTGCTCGGGCAAAACGGGCTCTATCGCTCGGTCGACAGCGTCCAGCGCGAGTACGAGGCCGCCCACGGTGGCCCACCCGACGGCGGCGCGGGCTGGGGCTGGATCTGGACCAACCGCGATCTCTTGGCCACGGTCGATACGACCTACCTGCCGAACGGGCAATACCTGGTGCGGGTGATCGCCTATCGCATGGTGGGCGGCGCGCTCGTCCCGCGCCGGATGACGGCGTGCGGCGCGCCCGGGACGGCGCCGGTGGTGGAGCTCTTGCCGCTCGCCGTCGACAACCGCGCGCTCACCGCGTACACCCCTGAAAATCCGACCGCGGACGTGGCGATCGAGGGTCTGATGAAGAACGGCGTCGAGGTGCCGTTCTTCGCGTGCCAGAAGATCGATGTCCACCAGGGCGACGAGCTGATCATTCGCTTCCGGGCGATCGATCCGGCCCACCACCTCGGCGGCTTCTCGTTGCACGAGCTGCACCGGATCGGCTGCACCGTGCAGCTCGGCAGCTCCGGTCCGACAGGCACCCTGTGGGCCGCGGGCGGCACGGGGCGGGCGCTCGACAGCTACGCCGAGGTCATCGCCGTGCCCGGCGCCGTGCGGCCCTCCTGGAGCGGCGGCAGCTACTGGGTGAAGGTGACGGTGGGACCGCCCCCGCCGACCACCGCGACCTGCAACAGCTGCGGCGAGGACCGGCCCTTCTTCCCCTTCAGCGGGGCCTACAACCTCCGCCTCGGGGTCACCAAGCGGGTGACCAACGGGTATTACAATCCCTTCTACACCGAGTCCAACGCGCTCGTGGTGATCAACCGCACCGACGCGCCGTGATCGGGCTCCCGCCCGCGAGCCGTCGTCTCCCGTTCAGCCGCCGCCCATGTCGGGCTCTACCTGCCGGCATGGGCGGCGGCTCGATTCACCGCCGGGGCAGCTTGAGCCCGCTCAGGGCAAGCCGGCCCACGGCCTTCAGCGTCTCGAACACCCCGACGCCGCGGGCGGCCACGGCCTCCATGTCCGGCACCCCGCGCGGGTTCAGCAGCGCCCGCAGCTCGGCCACGGGGGCCACGTCGGGGAGATCGCGCTTGTTGTACTGGATCACGAAGGGCAGCCGCGCGAGCGACAGGCCCTGCTCGGCCAGGTTGTCGTCGAGATCGCAGAGCGACTCTTCGTCGGCGTCGAGCCTTCCCCGCTGCGAGTCGGCCACGAACACGATGCCGTCCACACCGCGCAAGATGAGCTTCCGGCTCGCGCGATAATAGACCTGGCCTGGCACCGTGTAGAGCTGGAGGCGCGTCTTGAAGTCGCCTATTTTCCCGAGATCGATGGGGAGGAAATCGAAGAACAAGGTCCGGTCGCTCTCGGTCTTCAGCGAGATCAAACGGCCCTTCGACTCCTTCGCCGTCCGGTCGTAGATGTATTGCACGTTGGCGGTCTTCCCGCCGAGGCCTGGCCCGTAATAGACGATCTTGCAGCAGATCTCTTTTCCTGCGTAGTTGATGAACGCCATGCTCCCTCCTTGCCGAGGGCTCGAAAGTCCGTTGTCCGTGCGGCGGCGCGCCGGGGCCGTGCCACGGCCCTCGCGCGCGCACCGCGGCCTCGCGGCGCAGGGGGGCCTGCGCCGTGTGCGCGCGAGCGGCTCCGCGTGATCAGCCGAAGGCGTCGGCGATCGCGTGCAGCGCGGCCACCACGCCTTCGAGCGACGCGTCGCGCGCGTCGCTGTGCTTCACGAGGCGCTCGTTCACCCCGATGAGCTCGGCCACCTCCGGGCTCACCCCGGCGATCCTCCGCAGCTCGTGGACGGCGCGGCTCACGCGCGAGGGCGGGTCGAGGCAGGCGAGCGCGGAGAGCGCGGCGAGGGCCCGCTCCTCGCGGCCCGCGGCGAGCGCGTCCTCGATGATCTCCAGGAGCGCGAGGGCGAAGGCCACCTGGATGGATTCGAGCAAGGCCCGCGGCGGGGGGCTCTTGTCGCGGCTCGCCTCGCTCACGGCCACCGTGAGCAGCTCGCCAATCTCGGGGAAGGCCTTCTGCGCCATCAGCGCGGAGAGCGCCTGAAGACCGTGCTTGTCCCACGCGGCGCGCGTCGCGAGCTGCTTGGCGAGCCAGCCGACGAGGCCGTAGGAGACATGCCCCTCGTGCACCGCGGCGAGGGCGATCGGGAAGAGCGTCACGCGCGGCACGTCCTCTGCGGCGAGCCAGTGGAGCAGGTTGGCGCGCTCGGCGCCGTTCGAGGTCCGCCGGGCCTTCTCCAGCGCGGCGTCTTTCAGCAGGGCGGGCAGGTCGGGCGTGGCCGCGCTCCAGTCCTCGCGCGAGGTCTCGGCGCGCTTCATCGCGAGGGCGGCGAGCGCGGCGTCGTCGAGCGTGAGGGCGCCTGCCCTCCGCGCGAGCAGGATGTCCTCGAGCTCGAGCGCGTCGAGGCCCTGCTCGGCCGCGGTGCGCGCCGCCTCGAGGGCCGCGCCGTCGCTGTCGTCGACCAGCGGGTGATCGCGATCGAGCCGGCCCGGCGTGAAGAAGAACTGGGCGGGCGGGCGCTCGGGCCGCGGGCCTCCGCGCGCCACGACCTGCGCGTACACCTCGGCGGGCACCTTGCCCTGCACGAGCGAGGCGAGCTCGACCCACTCCTCGGCCTCCATCTCGATCCTCGGCAGATCGAGCACCTCGTGCTGGAAGCTGCGCCAGTCGGCGATCGCGCGGCGCGCGAGCTGCCGGATCACCGCGCCGGTGAAGCCGGGCTCGCAGCGCGCCCGCCAGCGGAGCAGATCCGAGGCCCCGAGCTCGGCCGCGTGCTCCAGGAGAAACGCGTGGTCGTCCGGCTCGAGGACCGGCTGACGGAGGATGTGAAAGAAAGCCACGGGCCGCGCCCGGCCCCGGTGCGCGTGCACCAGCGCGTCGATCTCTGCCTTGCGCATGACATGTCTCCCGAGCCCGCGAGCAGCGTGTGCTCCGGGCGATCCGGGTCTTTCGTCGCTCCTCGATCGGGCCTTCGCACCTTCGTGCCGGCCCGCCCGCAGAGCCCGCCATGACTGTCCGGCCGGTGGAATGGCGGATCCAATCCGAGCCGTTCCGTCGAAGGTACGCCGGCCGCCCGGGCCGTCAAGGCACGGCCGGCGGAGCGACGGGAGCGTGCCGGCGTGCCGCTGAACGATCCCGCTCGCCCATCCACGCGATTTTTGCGCTTGATTTTTGTTGTTGACATCAATCCACCTCCTCGGCCACTCTCCGGACGGTCGGAAAAAGGGAGAGAAGGAGGGGTTTGTGGCCGTAGAGCTCCAGATCAACAACAGCTCGAGCGCCTCGGCGCGCTATGTCGGTTACGCGCCTGCGCAGTGCCGCATCCGGTACGCGCCGGCTCCGCTTCCGCCGAAGGTGCCTGTCCCGTTGCCGTTCAAGGTCAAGCTCGTGAGCGGCGGGCCGGTCGGGCAGGTGGTCTTCTACGGCACCGGCGCGACGCCGAGCGCCACCGCGGCCACGAGCCTCACCGTCACGCTGCCGCCGAAGGGCAAGTGGGCCTCGTTCTGGATGGGCGGCGCCTTCGGGAGCCCGAGCGTCGACGATGGAGACGCCTCGGTGCGCGTCATGCCCTTGCCGCTCAAGCCGTTCCCGGCGCGGCCGAAGCCGTTGCTCGTGGTCAAGTTGATGGTGCGCGTCCGCAAGAACGCCAACGCCCTCACCGCGGGTGAGCGCGATCGTTTCCTGGTCGCCCTCGGCGCGCTCAACAACAACGGCGCCGGCCTGTTCCAGACGTTCCGCGACATGCACGTCAACGCCAGCATCCAGGAGGCCCACGGCGGTCCCCAGTTCTTGCCCTGGCACCGCTCCTACCTCCTCGATCTCGAGCGCGAGCTCCAGAACATCGATCGGAGCGTGACCTTGCCGTACTGGCGATTCGATCAGGCGGCGCCCAACCTCTTCACGTCCGACTTCATCGGCCGGACGTCGATGACCGCGAGCGCCGTCACCTTCTCCGCGACGAACCCCCTGCAGCTCTGGCAGACGGACAGCGTCTCCGGTGTCGTCCGGCGCTCGCGGTTCGACACGACCACCTCGGCGGCGTTCGTCATCGATGAGGCCTCGACGCTCGGGCTCGGCACCAACTACCCGAGCTTCCGCACGATGGAGGGCAACCCCCACGGGAGCGCGCACACGAGCTTCACGGGGTGGATCAGCTCGATCGACACCGCCGCGAAGGATCCGCTCTTCTTCTTGCTCCACTGCAACGTCGATCGCCTGTGGGCCAAATGGCAGTGGCTCGGCGCCCACTTCGATCCGGCGGTGACCGGCAACTACGACAGCGCCGCGGCCACCCGCATCGGCTGGGCGCTCGGCGACACGATGTGGCCGTGGAACGGCGTCACCGCGTCGCCTCGGCCCACCACCGCGCCGGGGGGCGGGCTCGCCACCTCGGCGTGCGTCGCAGCGCCGGGGACAGCCCCCGTCGTCTCGTCGCAGCTCGACTTCCAGGGGCGCGTGGCGACGGGCGCGCGGCTCGGATTCGACTACGACGACGTCCCCTACCCCTGAGGCAAGCAGAGGCACGATATGGATCCCCAGGCGTACAGGAAGCAAGTGGAGCAAGAGGTCGAGGCAGCCCGCGTGCGTGACGCAAACGAGGCACAGAAGCGGCGGAAGATGGGCGCTCCCGAGGTCGCGAGCGGCGCGGTCGCCGTCGCCGATCTGAAGGGCGCGGCGGTCGACGACGACGCGGTCTTCAGCGCGCTCCTCGTCCAGATCGCCGATCAGAGCAAGCCTCCGGCCCTCCGGTCCGAGATCATCTCGACCATCCAGGCGCAGTCGTTCGCGTCCCCCAAGTTCGGCGCGGTTCGCCCCCGCTGGCTCGCCGCGCTCCGCGGCCTCGCGGGCGATCCCGACGAAGGGGTGCGCTACCAGGCCCTCTCGTTGCTGGCCAACGAGAACGACGGCTTCGTCCAGGATCTGTTGCTCAAAGGGTTGCGCGATCCGAGCAAGGCGGCCCTCCCCCCGGAGTCGGCGCTCTTGCTCCTCGGGAGCGACGTTCACGCCGAGGTGTTCCCCATCGCCCGCAAGCTCGCCGAGAGCGCGCCGAACGACGCGGTGCGGGCCGCCGCCTTGCAGGTGCTGAGCGCGGACGCCGAGTCGGAGGCGCTCTTCTCGAAGATCCTGAAAGACAAGCAGGAGGCGCCGGAGATCCGACGGCTGGCGATCACGGCGCTCTCGAAGATCTCGCCGCTCGCCCTGCGCAAGAGCGCGAGCGAGCTGGCCATGGCGAGCGACGAGCACGCGGATGTCGTGGCGACGAGCCTCACGGCCCTCGCCATTCACGAGACGGCCGTGCCGGCCGACCTGGAGGAGCGGGCGCGCAAGCTCGCGGCGGAGGGCACGCCGGAGGTGAAGGCGGCGGCGTCGCAGCTCCTGCGCAAGATCGCCCCGGAGTGATGGTCTCCGGACCGCGCGACGACGACGAGCTCGTGGCGCTCTGCGCGGCGGTGCGGGCCGACCCCACGCGGCGCGACGAGCTCGTCCCCGCGCTGCGCGAAGATGCGCCCGTGTACGCCCAGCGGGGCCGCGCGGCCATCGCGCGCATGCGCGGCTGGGTGCTCGCGAGCTTCGAGATCGCGGGATTGCCCGACGAGGCGCTGCCCTTCGTCATCGAGGAGCTGGAGTCGGGCGTCGAGCCGTACCTGATCGCCGCCGCCGCGCGGGCGGTGCGCGGCCGCCCGCGGCCCGATCCGGCCCTCGCGCCTTACGTGGTGCGCGCGATCGGCAACGTCCAGGGGCGCGACGATCTCGTGAGCTTCTCCGCGTTCGGCGCCTACGCGATGCCCGGGGAGGGCGAGACGGCCGTGGGCGAGCTGTGCGCCACCCTGCGCTGGATGGGCCCGGCCGCGAGCGCTGCGCGCGGCGCGATCGAGGCGCTGCTGGCGGACGCGAGGGGCCTCTCACCCGAGAACATCGCCGCCCTCGATCGGTGCGTCGAGGCGCTCGGCGACGCGCCGCTCGCCGGCGGCGACGACTGCTGCGCGGGCTTGTTCTCCCCTTCGACTGCCGGGCGCGACGCCCCGCCCGGCGACGCGCTGCGCGCGCTCCGCCTCCAGGATCAGGCGGGGAACGAGGCGACGTTCGACGCGATCTTCCGGGGGAGGCCCTCGATCGTCACGTTCTTTTTCACGCGCTGCGACAACCCGCGCAAGTGCTCGCTCACGATCACCAAGCTCGCGCGCGTGCAGGCGGCGCTCGCCGCGGAGGGCCTGCTCGATCGGATCGGCACGGCCGCCATCACCTACGATCCCGGTCACGACTCGCCGGGCCGGCTGCTCCAGTACGGCAAGGCCCGGCGGTGGGTCGCCCACGGGCAACATCGGCTCCTCCGGTCAACGGTGGGCAACGACGCGCTCATCGAGCACTTCCAGCTCGGCGTCGGCTTCATCGCCTCGCTCGTCAACCGGCACCGCCTGGAGTGCTTCGTGCTCGACGCCGAGGGGCGCACGCGCCGGGCGTTCACGCGCGTGCAGTGGGACGAGCACGAGGTGATCGAGGCCGCCAGGGCGCTGCTCGATCCCCCGGCCTCTCCGGGCGCAGAGGCTCGGGCCACGGCGCCGGCGGCGAGCGCACCGCCGCGGCGCGGGTGGGGCCGCGCCGGGCTCTCGATCCTGCCCTCGATCCTCGTGGCGCTCCTCCCCAAGTGCCCGATTTGCTGGGCCGCCTACATGAGCATGTTCGGCATCGCGGGGCTCGGCCGCATCCCTTACTCGCCCTGGCTCGCGCCGCTGCTCGCGCTCTTGATGTTCGTGAACCTGGCGAGCCTCTGGGCCCGAGCGCGCCGCCGCACGCACAAGCTCGGCTTCTGGCTGGCCGCGGCCGGCAGCGCGTCGATCCTCCTCGGCGGTCTCTGGCTCGGCGTCGCGCTGCTCTCTCTCCTCGGTGTGCTCCTGACCACCGCCGGGTCGCTCCTGGTCGTCGCCGGCCCTGGAGACCCCCTCGGCGGGGTCACTTCAGGCTCACGTCGCGCGTCACCGGCAGGCCTTCGCTCAGCGCGTCCGCGCAGAGGAGCTGCGGCTTCGACCCCTGCACCTTCTTCTCCACGAGCTTGACGAGCTCGCCGAGCTGCTCCACCGCGCGCGGCCCCTCGTAGCGCCCGATCAGGAACCGATCGCCGAGCGCGGCGATCTCGCTGAAGCGCCCGGCGGAGAGGCGCGGGTTGTTCTCCAGCGCCTTCTTCGTCGCGGGGAAATCGTAGTCCTTGGGCGCGGTCTTCGCGAGCTTGTAGAGCACCGCGAACGGGTGCTCGCAATAGCTCGTGAGCGGCCGCACGAGCGCGATCGGCGAGACGGCCGTGTCGGGGTTGTCGATGGTGAGCGGCGGCCCCGACGCGCCCTCGACGAAGAGCTGATCCTGGTCTGCGCCCGTCCCGTTGAAGCGCATCACCCAGCGATCGCCGACGGCCTCCAGCGAGGAGAATTCTCCCACCCCCGGCGGGAGCGTCACCGGGTGCCAGGCGTCGTCGCGATCGAGCGAGTACAGGGCCTTGCCCGTCCAGATCCGGAGCTCGCCGCGGTCGGAGATCACGACGCGGTGGATCAGCTCTTCCGGCAGCGGGATCTCCACGAGCCTCGTCCCTTCGAGGCGGCGCAGGCGGCGCCCGCCTTCGAGCCACACCGCGCCCGCCTTCTGGATCACGTCGAGCCCCTGCGCCTCCTGATCCGAGGCGAGCGCCGTCCACTTGTTGCCGTCGAAGAGCGCGACATCGCGCCCGTCGTTGCTCTGGTAGAGCACCCGCCCGCCGCTCAGCGCGACGTCGCGCCCATACATCTGCTCCTCGCGCGCGGGCAGATCGAGCGCCTCCGCGCTCGTCTCCGTCTTGCCCACCGTCCACCGCTGCACCGCGGCCTTCGCGCATGCCTTGCCGATGCCCCAGAGCTCCTTGCCGCGCCGGAAGAGCAGCGAGAAGCCGTGTACCGGTGTGTCACAGCCGGACACCTTGGCGCGCGATGGGATCCACCCTTGCACATCGCCGACGTACTCGAAATGCGAGGGCTGCCCCCGCCCTTCCCGCTCCACGAGCGCCCGTCCGTCGATCTCGACGCAGGGGCCGCCGCAGTAGAAATCCGAGCCGGACCACGCGCCTCCGCCGTTGTTCTTCCACCGCTTGCCGTCCTTGTGGAACTTGTAGCTGACCCCGGTGCGGGTCATCAGCTCGCCGATCTCGGCGTCGAGGTGATCGAGATCCGGGCCCGAGATGCTGAACAGGCCGTAGGTGCCGCCGTCCCTCGCCGTGCGCATCGGCACGTCCTTGAGCACCTCGGGGGCGAGCCGCGCGGCGCCCGTCTCCGGCACGTAGAACATCGCCGACGCCTGCACGCTCATCCCGCACATGCCGAGCATCCCCTTGCCCACCGGCCAGACCTGCACCCGCTGCGGCGCCGAGGTCGTGCAGCTCGCCACGAGCGCGAGCTTTCCATCGATCGGCGCGCCCATCTTCGCGGCGGGGCGCGCCGGAGGAGGAGGCGCGGCGCTGGCCACGGCGGAGGGCGCGGTGGTCGCAGAGGGCGCGGGCGCGGCGATCGAGGCGGAGGGGGAGCCTGTCGCGGGAGGAGGCGGTGCAGGCGACGGGAGAGGCTCGGCGCAGGCCGTGAAGGAGAGGAGCGCGGCGGGCAGGAGACGTCGCATGGGCGGCGATCCTAGGCGACCGGTCCGCCTCGGTTCACGTGAAAACGGGCGCGCGGTCGTCTAGCCGCCCCGCGGCCACATCATCACGGCGGCGCCGGCGATGCAGATCGCCGCCCCGATCACGTCGCGCCCGTCCGGTCGTTGCTTGTCCACCAGCAGCGACCACAGCAGGCTGAGCACGATGAACACCCCGCCGTAGGCCGCGTAGACGCGGCCGAACGGGTGCTGTCCCTCCTGCATCACCGGGATGGTGCCGTAGAGCGCGAGGGCGAGAAAACCCGCGGCGCCGAGGAGCGGGTGGCGATCGTTGCGGAGCCAGAGCCACACGAGGTAGCCGCCCCCGACTTCGAGGAGGCCAGCGACGATGAAGAGGAGGGCCGGGCGCATCCTCACGTCGTACCCGAAGGCGCGGCGCGCCGCACCTCGGCGCGGCATGGAAACGCCGAGGGCGCGGCGCCGGGGAAGGCGGCCGCGCCCTTGGCTCGCCGGGACGGCGCGATCTCAGCGGATGTCGAACTTGGTCAGCTTGGCGCTCGCGATCGGGCTGAACGTCATCGTCTTGCCGAGCGAGTACGTGAGCGCGACCGGGATCTCGTAGCGGTCGATCGTGTACTGCACGGTCACGTCGACATCGTTGGCCTTGTCGAGGCCCTTGCAGGCGTCGGCCGCGGCCTTGCCGTTGCTCGGTGCGCGGATGCCGCGGTTCGTGGCGAGCTTGATGTCGCCGCAGTTGAGCAGCTTGGAGAGCTTGCCGCGCTCGCCGTTCAGGCTCGTCTTGAACCTGGTCTCGGCGCCCGTCTTGTCGGCCTTGGCCTTGGCGAGGGCCGCCTTGGCCTTCGCCTTGGTGGGCGCGTCGCCGGTCAAGTCGGCCTGCACGGCCTCCTTCTCGGCGGCGTCGTAGGCGGCGGCCGCGGCGTCGACGGAGGCCTTGAGGCGGCCCTCGATGGCGTCGCCGTTCAGGTTGATCTTCCAGGTCACCGTGAGGCGGCGCTGGCCCTTCGGCAGGGTCGGCTCGTCGGTGTAGTGGACCATCGAGATGTCGGTCACCTTGCCGGTGAGCTCGTCCTGCGCGAACGCGACCTCGGGCGGATCGGCGGGGATGTCCTGCCGCTCGACGTTGTGCAGGCTGAGCTTCAGCTTGGCCATGTCGTCGTACATGATCTTGTTGTCCTTCAGGTACACGACGAGGTTGCCTGAAGCGTGCGCGAAATCGCCCGTGGCGAGCTTGATCTGCTGCATCGTCATCGCGGCGGGGTTGATGTCGAACTCCACCGGATCGCTCTCGACGGTGTCGCTCTCCCAGACGCGCACGAAGCGGGCGAGCTTGAGCTTGCTCAGCGGGACGACCTTGGCGTCCTTGGCGACGTCGGCCTGCGTGGTCATCTCGAGGACGGTGTCGCGGTTGTCCTTGTCCTTGAGGGGGACGACGACGATGCGCGAGCTCGCCTTGTGGCGGATGCGGACGGCGCCCCCGTCGAGGGCGATGTCGTAGTCCTTGTCGTCGAACTCGAAGGCCGAGCCGTCGACGAAGCGCTTGCGGCCCTTGACGGTGAATTTCCCGTGGATGGCCGACACGCCCATGTCGCCGAGCACCAGCGACTCGCACTCGTTGCGGCGGGCGATCATGCGCACGCGCTCGGCGGGGCGGAAGGGCGCCTCGTTCATCGAGCCGCTCTCGTCGTACCAGAAGAACTTGGGGGGCTTGTCGCCGAGGGTGCCGCCGTTGTCGGGCGAGGGGCGCAGGGCATACGAGAGGAAGCGGGTGCCGTACTCGCCGAAGAGCATGCCGGAGCTGAAGTGGCAGGTCTGCTCGTAGCCGCCGCCGGTGAGGGTCAGCACACCCTCGAAGGTCGGGTCGGTGAGCAGTTCGCCGGTGTCGTTGACGGCCTCGACGATCATCCCGAGGCCGTAGAAGCGCGAGCCATAGCGCGCCGTGTCGTAGGTGTTCTCGGCCTCGTTCGCGGCCGGCATGGTGCGGGCGATCGAGTAGGGGTGGAAGAACTGGAGGTCCTTGATCTCGACGCGGATCTTCTTGCCGCCGGGGGCGGCGGCCGCGGCCGGGGCCTCGCCGGTGCCGGCGGCGGCCGGGGTGCCGGAGGCCGCCGGGGCGCCCGACGCGGCGCCGGTGGTCCCGCCGCTGCCACCCTTGCTGCATGCGAGGAGGGCGACCGGGGCGAGGAGCGCGAGCGCGGCCCGCTGCAAGCGCATGGCACGCGGGAAATGCGGGAGTGTCTGGGCAGATTTCATGCGCGGCACCTTAGACACAGGGTGCACAGGCACACAATCATCTTCTCGTGAGTTCCGAACGGACGGAACACTCCGGCCGACCCTCCCCGACCTGTCCGCCGGAACGTTGAGGTACCCGGCCAAACCTGCTCAGATTCCGCCCGATCATGGCAACAGGGCCCGACCGCGTCTCTCCCCTCCAGGACGAGGACACCGTCTCGCTGCTCGGGCCCACCCCGGCAACCTACTCGTACAATGACGCCCTCCTGATGGGGCGGATGACCCCGGAGGAGCTCGCCAAGGTGCGCAGGGAGCTCTTCGGCGACGAGAGCATGCCGCCTTCGAGCGGGGATGTTCCGCCCACGTCGAGCCGGGACGTTCTGCCGCGATCGAACAGGGATGTTGCGCCCGCGTCGAGCCGGGACATGTTGCCGCCCACGAGCCGCCCTGCGCCGAGCGCGCCCCCTTCTCCCGCGCGCGCGCCGAGCGTCCCGGCGATCCGGAGCGCCCTTCCTCCTGCGGCGAAGAGCGGGCCGCCTCCGGCGAAGAGCGCGCCGCCCCCGCCCCGCACGCAGCCCCCGCCCTCCGCGAAGAGCGCGCCTGGGCCGGGGTCGACCGCGCCGCCTCCGCGGAGCCTCCCTCCCCCGGCCCCGCCGGACGCGCTCCAGGCGAGCCGGCCGCTCCCGCCTCCGCCGGCCGTGCCGGGTGCGAGCGGCGGCAAGCCGGGTGACGAGGCCGGCCGGCCCAAGCTTCCTCCCCCGCCGGGCCGCACGCCGGTGCAGCGGATCAAGGCGCTGATCGCGAGGAACGACTACGCCGCGGCCCTGGCGCTGGTGGACAAGGAGCTCCTGACCGCACCCGAGAGCCCCGAGCTCGTCCGCTACGGCGAGGCGTGCCGGAGCATGCTGTGCCGCGCCTACCTGGCGAACCTCGGGCGGCGCTCGGACGTGCCGCGCATCCTCCTCAACGGGGCCCAGTTGCAGGCGGTGAGCCTCGATCGCTGGGCCGCGTTCGTGATGTCGCGCGTGGACGGCGAGAGCTCGATCGACGACATCGTCGACATCACCGGGATGGCCGAGCTCGACACGCTGCGCATCCTCTACGAGCTGGTGCAAAAGGGCGTGCTCGGCGTCTCTCCGCGCCGCTAGATCACTCGATCCGCACGCCCTGATCGTAGTACGCGGCGCCCTCCCCCGCGTCCGTCGCGCGGGCTGCCGTCAGCGCGTTCGGGCCGCCGTGCTTGCCCCAGCGGCCCTTCGGGTAAATCACCACGTCGCGGCGCTGCCTGGGATCGAGGCGGAGCCGCACGGTCACCGCGGCGAGCGGCGACACGAGGCGGGCGAGCGAGCCGTCGGGGCGACCGCCCGCCGCGTCGGGGTGGAGGGTGACGATCGGGGGCTCGCGCTGCGCGCTCTCGGGGATCTGCGAGCTCTGGTTCTTGTAGGTCGAGGTCGAGAGCAGCGAGAGCGGGTAGTCCGGATCGATCGCCGGCGGCGCCTCGGGGAAGTCGTGGATGAGGTTGAAGCGCCCGCTCGGCGTGGGAAAGCGTCGATCGGCGAAGAGCACATGCGGCGCGTCGGGCTTGCGCAGGCCACCCTTCGCGAGGTTCTCGCGGGTGACGCCCCGGGGCGCCATCGGGGCGAGCATGCGGTCGATGTAGGACTCGGCCGAGCCTGCCATGGCGTCGCCGAAGCCGAGGCGGCGCGCGAGATCTTGATAGATGACGAGGTCGGAGCGCACGCCCTCGGGCGGGGTGGCGACGGGCCGAGCGAGCTGGAGGTAGGGGTGGCCGTAGGCGCCCACGATGTCGTGCTCTTCGAGCATCGTCGTGGTGGGGAGCACGACATGGGCGAGCTCGGCGGTGTCGGTGAGGAAGGCGTCGATCACCACCAGGAAGTCGATGGACGAGAGGGCGCGGGCGACCTGGTTCGAGTCGGGGAGCTGGCTCACGGGGTTGCCGTTGTCGACCACGGCGACCCTGATCGGCGGATCGGCGCGGAGGATCTCCTCGCCGAGCAGGGGCTCGAGCAAGGTGCGGGCGCCCGCGTTCTCGGGTCGCTTGATGAACGAGACATCGCAGCCGCCGCGGCGCTGGAAATAGAAGGACACGCCGCCCCCCGGCATGCCGAGGTTGCCGCTGACGGCGCCGAGCGCGTCGAGCAGGCGGATGGTGGCCGAGCCCTGGAGCCTGCGGCCGAGGCCCCAGCCGACGAAGAGGGCCGAGGGGCGCTTCTGGCTGTAAATCTCGGCGATCTCGCGCGCGGCGCGCTCGGGGAGATCGGCGAGCTTGGCCCACTCGGCGATGGTGCGGCGGTGGCAGAGGGCCGAGAAGGCCTCGAAGTGATCGCAATAGATCGCGGCCTGTGGATCGATCCACCCTTCCTCGAAGAGGGCGCGGCCGACGGCGAGGGCGAGGTGGCCGTCGCCGCCGGGGCGCACGGCGTAGTGCCGATCGCAGAGCTGCAAGGTGCGCGCGTTGTGCGCGGGATCGATCTGCACGATCTCGGCGCCGCGCGCGCGGGCTGCGCGCAGGAAGGGGATGAGGTGCGGCCCGGTCTCGGCGACGTTCTTGCCCCAGAGGAGGATGGAGCGGCTGTTCTCGGTGTCGGCGAGATCGTGCGCGTCTTCGAGGCCCATGTCGGTGAGCTGGGCCGCGTCGCCCGCGCCCGAGCAGATGTCGCCGCGCTTGTGGGTGACGGGGCCGAAGAGCTCGAAGAAGCGGCGGTTCAGCAGCTTGAGGAGGCCGAGCGAGCCGCCGCTCTGGTAGTGGAGGATCGACGAGAATCCATGCCGATCGCGCGCCTCGGCGAGCTTGTGCGCGACGAGCGAGAGGGCCTCTTCCCACGAGGCCGGCTCGAGCACACCGTTCTTGCGGACGAGCGGCGTGGTGAGGCGATCGGGCGCGTATTGACGCTCCAGGAAGTGGTCGGTGCGGTAGCAGAGGAAGCCGCGGGTGATGGGGTGCGCGGGGTCGCCGCGGAGCGCCGTGACCTTGCCGTCCTCGACGGTCGCGAGGATCTGGCAAGCGTCGGGGCAGTCGCGGGTGCAGGCGGTCCGGATCGTCTCGGCCATCCGCCCGTTGTAGCGCCGGCGTCAGCGTTTGAGGAGGGCTTCGAGCTTCGCCAGGGAGCTGGGCTGCGCCTTCACGCGGAGGTGCGCGCCGGCCTCGTCGTAGTCCTCGCCGATCACCCGGGCATGCTCGTAGATCTCGCCGAGCAGGTTCTGCTTCGCGTAGGGCACGAGGAGCTCGCCCTCGACCATCGTGGCGTCGAAGAAGCGGATGATCTCCTCGCGCAGCGCGGCCACGTCGTCCTTCGATTTGGCCGAGAGCTGGATGGAGTCGGGGAACTCCTCGCGGAGGCGCGCGCGATCGTCCTCGCCCACCCGGTCGATCTTGTTGAGCAAGAGGCGGCTCGGGATGTCGTGGGCGCCGATCTCGGCGAGCACGGTGCGCGTGACCTGGAGCTGGGCGCGGAAGGTCGGGTCGGAGGCGTCGGCGACGTAGAGCAGGAGCGAGGCCTCCTGGGCCTCGTCGAGCGTCGAGCGGAAGGAGGCGACGAGGTCGTGGGGGAGCTTCTTGATGAAGCCCACGGTATCGGACACGAGCAGGCGCGGGTGCGTCTCCGGGTGGAGGGCGCGGACGGTGGTGTCGAGCGTGGCGAAGAGCTTGTCGGCGACGAGCACGTCGCTGCCGGTCAAGGCGCGCATCAGCGAGGATTTGCCGGCGTTCGTGTAGCCGACCAGGGCCACGCGGCGGGCGTCGCGGCGGTGGTAGCGGCGGTTGTCCTGCTCCTTCTGGATGAGCGCGAGCTCCTGCTTGAGCTCGGCGATCCGGTCGCGGATCTTGCGGCGATCGAGCTCCAGGGCCGACTCGCCCGCGCCCTTGCCGCCGATGCCGCCGCGCTGGCGATCGCCCCCGCCGCCCGTCTCGCGCATGCGCGGGGCCACGTAGTTGAGGCGCGCGATCTCGACCTCGAGCTTGGCCTCGCGGCTCCGCGCGTGGCGGTGGAAGATCTCGACGATCACGCCCGTGCGATCGAGCACCTGCACGCCCGTCGCCTTCTCCAGGTTGCGCGCCTGGCTCGGCGAGATGTCGTGATCGACGGCGACGAGATCGACCTTGCCGGGCCTCCCCTCGTGCGGCTCGCCGTCGTCCTCGTCCGTCCCCTCGATCTCCTCGGGCTCGCCGTCTCCGGCCTCGTCCTTCCAGCGCGCGCGGGCCTTGTTTTTCCGCTCCGGCGCGGCGGAGGGCACGACGCCTCGGCCCCCGGTGATCGCCCCGAGCTCGCGCAGCTTGCCCTCCCCCACGACCGCGGCCGCGGCGAGCGCCGAGCGCTTCTGGCTCACCGTGGCCACGAGGTCGTAGCCGAGGGTGTGCACGAGCCTGCCGAGCTCGGCGAGATCGGCCTCGTGGTCGACGTCGTCGACCCCGGGGAGCTGCACGCCGACGAGGACGGCGGTGGGACGAGCGTGGGTGTGATCAGGCATCGGGGCGGACTCCGGCGCGGGGCGAGGAGCGGCGAGAGTTGTCGTCGCGGGACCACGCGGCGCAAGGGAAATCGGCGCGGGCGGGGGGCTTGCGCGCTCGGACGGGGGTGCAGCTTCTTCAGGCGGACGCGCAGCTTTTGCGCTGCTCCCGTGAACAAAAGGCCGGAAAGCGGCCCAGCCGCGCGCGGAACGCCCCTTGCTCCCCTCCCGCTCGAACCACCACCGAGGATGACGCCATGAAGCGCAGCAAGCAGCGGACGGTCGAGGATTTCATGAGCACCGCGGTCATCTCCCTGCGGGAGTCCGACACGATCGATCGCGTGCAGCTCGAGATGAGCCTCGCCGAGATCCGGCACATGCCGGTGGTCGATGGGCGCAACCACGTCGTGGGCATCGTCTCGAGCCGCGACCTGCTCTGGGCGCTCGCCAAGGGGGCCGGCAAGCCGGTGCCCATCGCGCAGATCATGACCCGCCACGTGCGGACCGTGGTGCGCGACACGCCGGCGGCCGAGGCGGCGGCGCTGATGATCGAGCACAAGATCGGGTCCCTGCCCGTGGTGGGCGAGCGGCAGGAGCTCGTCGGGATCATCACCGAGACCGATTTCCTCGAGATCGCCGAGCAGGCGCTGAAGGGGGTGGACGTGGCCCGCGGCCGCGCCGAGACCTGAGCCGGCCGCCGGCGGGCGACCCCTCCGCCCCGTGCACCGTCGTCATGACGGCCGGCGCGGCCTGCGCTACGCTGCCCCGAGCTGCGCATGACCTTGACCTCTCTCCGAAATCACCTCGGGCCCGCGGTCTTCCTCGGGATCTTGCTCTCGGCGCCGCTCTCCTCGGCGGCCTGCGGGCGCACGGCATGCTTCTCGTGGAGCAAAGGAGAGGGCGCCTGCCCCGCCCGGAAGGACGCGCTGCGCTTCTTCTCCAGCTCCGATTGCCCGGGGAACGTGGTCTCGGTCGACAGCGAGGGCACGCCTGATTTCGACGGCCGCCTCTGCTGCTACGACGTGACCCAGAACGACGTCCACTTCGACACGGCCGACGGCACGACCTGCATCCCCTCCGGGAGCAGCGGCTCCGGGATCGCGAGCGGCGCGGGCGGGGCCAGCGTGGGGAGCGGCGTCGCCGTGTCGACCTCGTTCGCGAGCTCGACGTCCTTCGCGAGCTCGACCACGGGCGGCTCGTCGTGCGTCACATGCTCCCAGGCGATCACGGATCCGAGCGCGCCCGTCGACATGTTCTGCCCCGGCTCGAAGGAGCTGCTCTCCGCCCTCCAGGACTGCGTGTGCGGCGGCGCCTGCAAGAGCGATTGCACGGACAACGTCTGCGCGGGCATCGCCACGACGGAGGCTTGCATCACCTGCATCCAGGACACCGTGAACGGCTGCGGGCAAGCCTTCAACACCTGCAGCAACGACCTTTGAGCCTCCCCTCGCCCGCCCTCCCCGGATCGATCTCGTGAACGAAAACGCCCTCGAAGAGCTGCTGGCCATCGTCCGCCGAGACCTCGGCGCTGAAGAGGCGCGCGTCCTCGCCCGGGGCGAGCAGCTCCCGGCCGGCACGCCGCACATCAAGTGCGATCTGCCCGGGGGGCGGACGCTCGTGGCCCTCTACCCCGCCTTGCCGGTCGACGCCGCGGCCCGGACGCAGCGGCTCGCGATGCTCGCGTCGTCGTTCGACGAGCTGCTCGCCGCGCCGCCCGCGGAGACGGAGCGCGGCTCGCGCCCGCCCCCCGGCCGCTCGCTCCACGACGAGCTCCGCGCCCTCGGCGAGCGGGCCGGCGCGGTCGACGCGGTCGTGATCGACACGCACTCGCCCGTCGTGTGGGGCACGGCCGGCGAGGACCGCGCGACGCCCTCGCTCTCCCGCGTGCCGCAGGGCTTCGCGCTCTCGGGGCGGAGCAAGAAGGCCGGCGGAGAGACGGGCGTGGCGCGCCTCTCGCGGCAGTACGGCCTCGCGTCGATCGAGGGCCTGTGGATGGATCCGGCCGCGACCGCCGTGGTGCCGCGCGCGCTCTGCGAGAAGCACCGCCTCGTCCCGGTGGCGCGGCAAGGCAACACGCTCGTGCTCGGGATGGCCGATCCCGAGAACCTCGACGCCATCCGCGACGTCGTGCTGGCCACGGGGCTCGAGATCGATCCGGTGGTGGCCGGGCCCTCGCTGCTCTCCCTGTACGAGCGCTCGCACCCCCCGGCGCCCGACCTCGACGTGGACGAGATCCTCGCCGCGCTGCCGGCGGAGGAGCGGGCCGCGCGCGCGGAGATGGCCGCCGAGGCGCGATCGAGCTGGGCGAGGCACCTCGCCTCGCGGCGCGCGATCACCGACGTGCGCGCCCTGCCGCAGATGGCGACCCTGCACCGCGGCGGGCACCTGCACGTCTCCTTCCAGGGCGAGGGCTTCGGCTTCATCGCCCAGTCCTTCGCGGCGATCTACGTGCTCATCCTGGTCTTCGACGCGCCCGTCGACGAGCTCCGCGCCAAGCGGGCCATCGTCCACGCGCTGCCGGCCATCGAGAAGCTGGTGCTCGCCTTGCCGCCGCTCGATCCGGATCCGATCCAGGCCGGGGCGATGGCGATGCGGCCGAGGAAGCGGAACGCCTGAGCCCGGGGCTCAGCCCTGCGGAGGCCTCAGCATCGCGAAAGCCTCAGCCTCGCGAAAGGCTCAGCCCTCGTCGCCGTCCAGGTCTTCGTCGCCTGCGTCAACGTCGTCAACGTCGTCCTCGCCTGCGTCGTCGGGCTCGGCCGCCGGGCGCGCCTTCGCCGCCGCGGCGGGCGCGTCGCCCTTCGGCAGCACGATGCTCGGATCCTTCTTCCGGCGCCGGTAGAGCAGCGCGGTGCGCCCCATGATCTGCGCCAGCTCCGCGCCCACCTCGGGGGCGAGGCGCTCGAACAGCTCGTAGCGATCGTCCGGGCACTCGGTGCCGACGCGCAGCTTCACGAGCTCGTGCTGTTCGAGGACGGTGTCGACGGCGGCGATCACCGGAGGGGTGAGCCCCTGCTTGCCGATCTGCACCACCGGATCGAGGTGGTGGCCGAGGGAGCGGAGGTAGCGTTTCTGTTTTCCTGTCAGGGGCACGAAGATCGTCTTTCGGGGGTCAGGTGTCGCTGTGCATCAGATCGGTGAGCGCCCGGTCGACCAGCGCGAGCGTCGCGTCGTCGAGGAAGCCGTACTCGTGCTCGGTGTACTCGCGGCGCCCGCGGCTCAGGTACATCCGCGCGTAGTGGCGGACGCCGAGGGCGTAGTACGTCAGCCCCCGGTAGAGGAAGTACTTCGTCCTCGTCCGGTCGCTCATGTCGTCTTCGAGCCCGTTGAGCTGGTTCCACGCGTTCATGGCGGCGGGGAAATCTCCCCGCTCGTACGCGCTGATGCCCTTGCCCATCTGCTCGCCCACGGCCCCGCAGCCGAGCAGGACGAGCACGAGCGACGCTCCGGCCAGGGTGGGGAGCACGTTGTGCCCGTGGCGGATCCATCGGATCACAGCGTCAACGTCTCCCGGTGCTCGCCGAACACCCCCCGGAGCACGTCGCTGATCTCGCCCACCGTCGCCCCGACCTTCACCGCGGCGACGATGGGGGGCATGAGGTTGTCCGTCCCGCGGGCGGCGGCCTCGATCGTCGCGAGCGCCTCGGCCTTCTGCGGGCTGTCGTGCGCGCTGCGGAAGGCCCGAAGGCGCTCCACCTGCTCCCGCTCGATGGCCGGATCGACCTTCATCACGGGCACGGGCGAGGCGTCGCTCACGAACTCGTTCTGGCCGACGATGATGCGATCCTTGCTCTCGACCTCGAGCTGGTAGCGGTACGCCGTGGCCTGGATCTCCCGCTGCACGTAGCCCTGCTCGATGGCCGAGACCATCCCGCCAAGCTCGTCGATCCGCCGGATGTAGGCGCGCGCGGCCTCCTCGAGCCGGGTCGTCACGGCCTCGACGGCGTAGCTGCCGCCGAGCGCGTCGACGAAATCCGTCACGCCCGACTCGTAGCCGATCACCTGCTGCGTGCGGAGGGCGAGCGTCGCCGACTCCGCCGTGGGCAGGCCGAGCGCCTCGTCGAAGCTGTTGGTGTGGAGCGACTGGCAGCCGCCGAGCACCGCGCCGAGGGCCTGGAGCGCGACGCGCACCACGTTGACCATCGGCTGCTGGGCCTGGAGCGTCATCCCCGCCGTCTGGCAGTGGAAGCGCAGGGCCCGGGCCCGCTCCGTCTTCGCCCCGAAGCGCTCGTGCATGATCGACGACCAGAGCCGGCGAGCGGCGCGGAACTTGGCGACCTCCTCGATGAGGTTGTTGTGGCCGTTGAAGAAGAAGCTGAGCTGCGCGCCGAACTCGTCGACGTCGAGCCCGGCCTTCACCGCCGTCTCGACGTAGGCGATGCCGTCGGCCAGGGTGAAGGCGATCTCCTGCGCGGCGTCGCAGCCGGCCTCGCGCATGTGGTAGCCGCTGATCGAGATGGTGTTGAAGCTCGGCGCGGCCTTCGCGCAGTAGGCGAAGATGTCGCTGATCAAGCGGAGCGAGGGGACGGGCGGGTAGATGTACGTGCCGCGGGCGACGTACTCCTTGAGGATGTCGTTCTGGATCGTGCCGCGCAGCTTGTCGCCGGAGACGCCCTGCTCCTCGGCCACGGCGATGTACATCGCGAGGAGCGTCGAGGCCGTCGCGTTGATGGTCATCGAGGTCGAGATCTTGTCGAGCGGCAGGCCGCGGAGCAGGGTGCGCATGTCGTCGATCGAGTCGATCGCCACGCCCACCTTCCCGACCTCGCCGCGGGCGAGCGGGTGATCGGAGTCGCGGCCCATCTGGGTGGGCAGATCGAAGGCGACCGAGAGGCCCGTCTGCCCTTGTCCGAGCAGGTAGTGGTAGCGGGCGTTGGTGGCCTCGGCCGTGCCGAAGCCGGCGTACTGCCGCATGGTCCAGAGCCGGCCGCGGTGCATGTTCGGCTGCACGCCGCGGGTGAACGGCGGCTCGCCGGGGAAGCCGAGATCGCGCGATGGATCGAAGCCCTGCGCCGCGAGGGTGCTCGCGTCGTAGAGATCGTCGGCGTCGGCGCCGCCCTGGCCGGGCGGGCCGGAGAGCACCTTGGGCCTCGGCCGGGCGCCGCGCTTCGCCTTGTCGAGGCGCTGCTCGAAGCGGGCCCGGGCCGTTCGGTTGGGATCGTCGCTCATCGTCTCGTCGCTCCGCGTTCACCGCACCAAAGCAGGATCATTGCCGGGACGCGAGCAATCGCGACAGCGCGTCGCCGACCGCTCGCCCGAGCTCGTCGAGGAAGCGCGTCCCGGTGAGGGTATCGTCGAGATCGTCCGCCAGGAGGACCAGCGCCGGCCGGCCGGCCACGCGCACCGCCAGGACCGCCACGTCCGCCGAGGCCGTCTCCATCAGCGCGAGCAAGCGCTCGTGGGCCGGCGTGGGCGGGATGGGCCCGAGGTAGAAGCTCGTGGCCGTCGCCGTGGCCAGCACGCTCGGCAGCTCGGCGGGGATCATCACCTCGCGAAAGGCGCCGGGATCGCCGAGCTCGACGTTGCATGCCCAGCCGTGGAAGCCGTCGCGCTTGACCGCGAAGACGCCGAGGCGCCGGCCGACGAGGCGCATCCCGCGCAGGGTCAGGCGGATGACTTCGTCCCGGTTGCGCACGGCGGCGAGCGCATCGAGCACGGCGGTTCCGTCCGGGGCTCGCACGAGCGGCGGGCTCGGCGGGGGCTCGGCGGGCTCCGGAGGCGCAGGCTCGGGCGCGTCCTCCTCTGCGTCGACGGCCTCCTCCACGGGGGGCATGACGGGCAGCGGGGTCGGGGCGAGGGCGCGCTCCAGCGGGGGCTTGCTCTCGGCCTCGGACTCCATGTCGGCCATCAGCGGAGGCCGCGCCGTCCGCTTCATCGAGGGCCGCTCGCTGAAGGGCATGGCCGGCCCCTCGTTCGCGGGGGGCACGAAGACCGGTGTCCCGTAGGGTGGGGTCGGTGCGCGCTTCGGGTAGAGCGCGATAGGCGCCTCTTCGTCCGCGGGAGGCTTGCTCAGCAAGATCGCGCCCGGGATGGGCGGCGTGATCGCGAGGCCGGGGAGCGACGAGGGCTCGTTCTCGGGCGGGGGCTCGGAAGGAAACGACACCGACGGCAGCTCCGCAGGCAAGAGCGGCGTGCGCCCGCCCTTGCCCGTGCGCGGCGTCTCGAGCGCCACCGGCTCTTCTGCGGCGGCGAGCTCCTCGTGATCGACCTCCGGGCCTTCCGGCATCTCCGGCGAGCCGGACGTACGCTTGCGAACGAGGAGGATCGGCGCCTCGTCCGTCGGCGGCGGCGGCACCGACGACTGGGGCGCGCCGTGGGGAAAGGGCGGCGTGACCCGCCGGGAGCGCCCGCGCGGCACCCGCTGCTCCTCGAGCTCCAGGCGGCGCAGCGCCTCTTCGATGGCGGCGATGGGCGCGCGGAGCACCCGGATCGGCACGCCGAGGTGAAAGCCCATTTCCGCCGCGACATGAGGATCGAGCGGATCGGCCGCCGCGACGTCGACGATGCCCGTGATCGCGTCCACCCGCGTGGGCAAGGCCGCGAGCCGGCGACACATGGCCTTCGGCAGCCTCGCCACGAGATCCGACGCGCCCACCACCTGCCGGAGCCCGAGCCCACCGAGGCGCTCGAGCTCGTCCTCGAGGACGCGCTCGCTCACCGCCCCGCGATCGATCAGCACCCGGCAGAGGGGCACGCCGCGCACGACCGAGAGGAAGAGGGCGGCCTCCACCTCGTCGGGCGCGACGATCCCCGCAGAAATCAGCCGGCGGGCGAGCTCGATCGACACGGCGCGACGATACCAAAGGACGCCCGGAAGTCCCATCGCCCGACTCGGTGTGCCGAAAAGTGGTCAATGTAGGCAAACTGCGGCAGGCTTCGATCCGTCATGAAACCCGCCCTGGTCCTCACCCTCGCTTCTTCGCTCACCTGCCTCGCTGCCTGGGACGCCGAGGCCAAACCAGCCGAGGTCCACCCCTCGAAGGCCGAGAAGGTCGCCCACCAGCACGGCGACAAGGCCGACAAGCCCGCGCACCACGGCAAGCACGAGCCGAAGCGCGTCGCGAAGGCCAAGGACGCACCCAAGGCGCACGCCGAGAAGGGCGCCCACCCCGCCGCCAAGGTCGAGAAGGCCCACGAGGTGCTGCCGCCGGTGGCCTGGAAGATCGGCGACGGCGGAGGGATCACCCTCCAGGCGAAGGTGAGCGCGCCCGTCGCGCCGCACCCGCTCGCCTCGCCGGCCCACTTCCACGCCGAGGTCAAGGCCAAGGCCGGCGTCGAGGGCAAGGGCGCTCCGGCCGCGAAGAAGGCGCCCCTCAAGAAGTCGTTCTGGATCGCTGCCGAGCCCCATGTGCCGCTCGCCGTGGTGGACGCCGGGGTGATCCACGGCGTGACGCCCGGGCCGAAGACCTGCGGCGCCGAGAAGCGCTGGGCCCGGCCGAAGAGCCACTGGCGCGCCGTGGACGAGTGGGGTCAGGTGACCGGGAGCTTCGAGGTGCAGAAGAGCCTGCCCTTCGAGGACAAGAGCTGCCGCGAGGTGTTCTTCAAGGGCCAGCCGGCGAGCCAGCCGCCCGTGCTCCTCGTGTCGGAAGACTCGGGCTGGAAGCCCGGCGCTTCGGCCGCGTGGACGCCCTCGGAGCAAGAGGCGCGGCACTTCGAGCGCATGGCCTCCGCGGTCGACGAGCTGTGGGTCAACGGCAAGCCGAAGGGCAAGGTCGCGCCCCTCGCCCAGCGCACGCTGTTCTTCCAGATGGCGAGCGGCGAGAGCAAGCGCCCGACCCACTGGGCCGTGGCCGGCGGGCCGGTGCTGATGGTCGCCTACCTCGGCGAGCACGGGCACTGGAAGATGGCCGAGGTGAAGTCCCCGCTCGGCAAGGGCGACGCCTACAAGCCGATCGGCGTGTTCGACATGAACGGCGACGGCATGCCCGATATCGTTTACCACGTGAGCGACGGCCCGAACGCCGCCGACGGCGTGCTGTCGCTCGACGCGGCCAGCATGAGCTGGATCGACGCGGCCATGAGCCCCGGCGGCGCCACGCGCTGAAGCCCGGCGCCTATCCGCGCGCCGCTGCTTCGAGCTGGAGCGCCTTCCACCGCGTCTCCTCCACTTCCCGCCCGGGATCCGAGTCCGCCACGATCCCCCCGCCCGTGAGGTACTCCCCTTCCCGGCCGCGGAGCACCACCGTCCGGATCGCCATCGACAGGAGCATGCTCCCGTCCTGCGCCACAAAGCCGATCCCGCCCGTGTAGAGCCCGCGGCGGTGGCCTTCGAGCGACGCGATCACCTCCATCGCGCGCACCTTGGGCGCGCCCGTCACGCTCCCGCTTGGCACGAGCGAGCGCAGGATGTCCACGCGAGCTAGCTCCGGTTTTGCGCGTGCGACGAGCAGGGCCAGGCGGTGGTGGATGGTCCGGTGGGTGACCACGTGCGGGGGGCGCGCGAGGCGCACAGAGCCGGTCTGGGCGACCTTGCCGAGGTCGTTGCGCACCACGTCGACGATCATGGAAAGCTCGGCGATCTCCTTGGGATCGCGGTCGAGATCGAGGACGCGCGCATGGTCCTCGCCGGCGTCCCGGCCGCGCGGGCGGGTGCCCTTGATCGGGGCCGTGACGAGCCGATCGAACGCGCCGCGGCTCGAATTCGAGGCTGAAACGGAGGCCGCGAGCAGGAGCTCGGGCGAGGTGGAGAGGACGCGGCGATCGGTATCGAGCTCGAGGTAGGCGCCGAAGGGGGTGGGCGCGCGGCGGCCGAGCGCCGCGTAGAGCCCGAGCGCGTCGCCGCCGCGGAGCTCGACGGCGAGGCGGCGGGCGAGGTTCACCTGGTAGAGATCGCCGGCGAAGATCAGCTCCCGCGCGGCGCTGATCCGGGCCGCGTGGACAAGGGTGGGCTCCGCGTCGTGGACATGCAGCGAGAGGGGCTCGGATCGCGCCGGCGGAGGGCGGCGCGCGAGCTCGGCGAGGGCCTGGATCGCGCCGCGATCGGTGCCGGCCACGAGCACCCTCCCCTCCCGGTGATCGATGGCCACGACGGCGGGGTAGCGGTGCCAGATCGGCCGCTCCACGAGGGGCGCTGCACGCGTCTCGGGCGAGCTCCACGCGGGCCTCTCCAGGTCGCGAAAATGTTCGTACGGCAGGACGCCGATCCACCTGGGCACGGAGGCGAGGGCGCCCGTCGCGCCCTGGAAATCGGGGTCGTCCACGAGAGGATCGATCGCCTCGCTCGCGCGATCGGGATCGGCGGCGACATACGAGAAGCGACCGAAATCGCCGGTGGGATCGGCGGCGTGGAGGAGGGCGATGCGGGAGCGGCCTGCGTCGGCGAGGCGGCGGGCGATCCCCACAGGATCGGGCGGGATGTCGAGCGCCAGGGCGGTGAGCATGGGGCGGGTCGGCGACGGGACGGTGCTCGGGTCCGGCTGTCAAGCGCCCTGGCGGGTGCGCAGCTCTTCCCAGGTCAGGGGCATCGGGGGGTCGTCGGAGTTGAGGCGGATTCGCTCGCCGTCGAGGCGCACTTCGCCGGCTGCCTTCACGTCGATGCCGCCCGGTGTGGCCTCGATCGCGATCGACTTTGCGTGGGTGGTGCTCGTGCCGCCGCTTCGCCGCAGGGTGGCGCCGCCTACCTCCTCGTGCAGATCGCCGCCGACCTGGATCGACGCGGAGCCAGTCGCCTCGATCGCCAGCGTCCCGGCCGAGAGCGAGAGCTCCTCCGCGGCCTCGATCGCCAGCGATCCCCGGGAAAATGAGAAGATCGGCCCCGCGTCGCCGAGCCGCATGGTCACGAGGTGCTCCCCGGACGGCGAGCGCACGGTGATCCACTCTTCTCCGCCCTCCCCGCCGATCTCGATCTGCCGCCCGGATCGCAGGGCGACGACCCGCGCCGGCACGATCGCGCGCGCGTCGCCTTCTTGCTCCGGCCGGTCCTGCTCGCTCACGCGGCAAGATTAGAGCAAGCGCCGGAGCGCCGACAAACAGCAATGCGCGCGGCACGGCCCTTCATTTCTCCCTGTTCCCCTGTCCGCTCTCGCGGCACATTCCCCCCGTGCCGCACCGCACCGCCTCCTTGACCCACCCGCTCCTCCTGCTCGCCGCCCTCACCTCGTGCTCGTCGAGCTCGGACAAGGCGCTCCACCTGGACATCACCACGGGGCAGGAGACGGACACGTTCTCCATGGACCCGCCGGTGACCCGCATCACGATCTCGGCCAAATCGCCGGACGGGAGCACGGCGATCATCGCCACCACCACGCCGGGCGGCACCTTCGATCTCGGCGATGTCGTCGAGACCGAGAGCGTGGGCTTCGAGGTGGCCGGGTACGATGCGTTCGGGCACCTCGTCGCGCGCGGCCGATCGCTCGGGGCGATCTCACTCGTCACCGTCGGCACGGACAGCACGGTCCCCGTCTTCGTGCAGCGGATCGGCCAGTGGGCCCGGCCGAACGGGGGGCTCACCCGCGCCCACGTGAACGGGCCGGCCGGCGCGCTCGGGGAGCAGTACGTGTGGCAGACCGGGGGCAAGGCCTACGACATGAGCGGCGAGGTCGACGCCAAGGACAGCGATTTCTACGACTTTTTCGGCCTGCGCGGCGCCACCGGGCCCACGCTCGATCGCGCGCCGAAGACGCTGGTGTCCCTGGGCTCCGCGGCGTTCGTGTTCGACGACGAGGGTGGGACTTCGCTCGACTTTGCCGGGCAGACCAAGGCCGATCTGATCGTGCCCAAGGGCATCGACTCGTTCGCCGAGATCGCGGGCGGTATCCCCGTCTTCGGCGACGATGGAACGACCTTCGTGGTCGGGGCGACGCGCACCACCGGAGAGGCCACGAAATCCGTGCTGATCGTGGCGAGCGACGGCACGCTCACGGCCACCTCGCTGCACACGGCCCGCCTCGGCGCTGCCGCGGCCTTTGTGGCCTCGCTCGGGCTGATGGTGGCGGGCGGGAGCAGCGAGGGCGCCGGCGTCGAGTTGCTGCCTTCCCAGACGACGACCTTCGTCGCCGCGGACTACCCGGCCGACGCCGTGACAGGCGCGGCGGCGGTGATCGATCCGCGCGACTCCATGAAGCTGAAGATGCTGCTCGTCGGCGGGAGCGACGGCGGCAAGCCGGCGGCGACGCGCGTCGTCGACATGGGCTGCTCCAAGGCATGCGCGGCGGTCGAGATCCCGGGGATGGCGCTGCCCGTGACCTTCGATCACGGCGCGGGCTACGTGCTCAACGACACGCAGGTGATCGTGGTGGGAGACGAGGTGAGCCAGGACGGGCCGGGCCAGACGAGGCCCTTCGTGCTCGATCTCGGGGCGATGAGCGTCACGGAGACGCCGCTGCGCGAGCCGCGCAAGGGGGCGAGCCCCATCCCCACGCCGCTCGGGACGCTGGCGATCCTCGGCGGCCAGCACCTCGATGGATCGCCCGCGTTCTCGGTGGAGAGCTACTTCCCGCCCTGATCGTCGAGGGCGGGCTCGGGCGGGGCGGAGCCGTTGTTGGTCTCGCGGGGGCGGCCGAAGACCTTCGATCCGGGGGGCACCGAGTGGACGAGCCACACGTTGCCGCCGATGACCGAGCCCTTGCCGATCACCGTCTCGCCGCCGAGGATGGTGGCGCCGGCGTACACCGTCACGCCGTCTTCCAGCGTGGGGTGACGCTTGCGTGGATCGCCCCGGTTGGGCACGGAGAGGGCGCCCAGGGTCACGCCCTGGTAGAGCTTCACGTCGTTGCCGATCACGGCGGTCTCGCCGATCACCACGCCGGTCCCGTGATCGATGAAGAAGCGATCGCCGATGGTCGCGCCGGGGCTGATGTCGATGCCCGTCTGCCCGTGGGCATGCTCGGTGATGATCCGCGGGATCATCGGCACGCAGGCGCGGCGCAGGACGTTCGCCACGCGGTAAGCGGCGATGGCCTTGAGCGCGGGGTAGCTGAAGATGATCTCCTCCAGGCTCTCGGCGGCCGGATCGCCCTTGTAGGCCGCCTGCACGTCGCCCGAGAGCTGGCAGCGGATGTCGGGCAAGGCGCGCATCAGGGCGAGCACCACGTCTTCCGCGGTGGCGAGGCGGCAGCCGGGGGCCGCGCGGCCGTGCCACTTCTGGTAGTGCAGCGCCCGATCGATCTGCGAAACGAAGAGATCGTGCGCGGCGTAGAGGTGCTCGGCGATGCCGTGGCGGAGGTTGTTCCGGTCGAGCGAGCGCTGGCTGTAGTAGCCCATGAAGAGCGCCGGCTCGAGGTGGTGGTAGGCGTCGATCACCGCGCGCTTGTTGGGCAGCGCCGCGCTGTCGAGGCTGTTGATCGGGTCGTCGCTGTCGTAGCTCTGGTGCACGCGATCGATCGCCTGCTCGAGCTCGTCGTATCGGTGTCGGTTCTTCACGGCGTTCGCCTCACGTCCACGTCACCGTAGTACCGCCCGCCGGCCGTGCAAAGCGGCTCAGCCGTGGACGATGTGGCGCGTCGTCACCACCGCGTTCCGGATCGGCGCACGGGCCGTCGCGCCCGGCCAGACGACCACGCCCGAGCACGGCCCTTCCCCGACGACGCGCCCGCCCGCCCCCACCACCGTGCCCGCGAGGTCCACCCCCTCGTCCATTTGCGCCCCTTCGCCGAGGAACGCGCTCTTTCCTTCCCGCTCGAGCCACCGGGCGTTGGCGCGCAGGTACGCCGCCACGGTCCCGATGTCGTCCCAGGGGCCGCGCACCGGGAACGTGCCGAGCGCCTGCCCCGCCCGGAGCGCGGGCAGGCATGCGTCGCCCACGAGGCAGCCTTCGCGGGGCAGCGCGGCGCGCATCGCGGGGCTCATCACGTAGATGCCGAGGAAGTCGCCCCCGCTCGTCTCCTCGCCGAAGCGCTCGCCCCGCAGGCGCACCACCTCGCCCCGGTGGCCAAGCCCGATCGTCCCCTCGCCCGCGGGCCTCGGGCTGACGACCAGGGTGGCCTGCGCGCCCCGCCGCCGGTGGGCCGCGAGCAGCACGCCCACGTCCAGGTGCACGAGGATGTCTCCGTTCCAGACGAGCACGTCCCCGTCGCCGAGCGCGGGCGCGGCGTTGCGCACGCCGCCGGCCGTCCCGAGGATCGTGGTCTCATGGAACACGGTGAGCGACACTGGCAACGACGCGAGCAAGGCCGGGGTGAAGGCCCCGGCGAGGTGGTGGGTGTTGAGCGCCACGTCGCGGATGCCCGCGGCGGCGAGCCGCTCGGCGATATGCGCCACCACCGGGCGATCGCCCACGGGGACGAGGGGCTTCGGCAGCTCGTCGGTGAGGGGGCGGAGGCGGGTGCCGAGGCCGGCGGCGAGGATCATCCCGGTCACGCGGGGGGGAGCGTCGCTCATGGCGCGCACCCTACCCCCTCGCCTCGCCCCGCGGCAAAAAGCGCGGCCGCCGGTGACGGAGGGGCCCGCGCTCGCCGAAAAGTCGGCAGGTCGCCCTGCTGCGTGCTAGGCCCGGACCGTGCGCCCTTCCCCTCGCCTGCTCGTGCTCGCGCCGCTGCTCTTCCTCGCCGGCGCGGGCCTCGCGCTCACGGCCTCGTCCGGGTGCGGCTCGGACGCGGTCGGGGTCGAGGCCTGCCGGCAGATCGAGAAGGCCCGCTGCGGCGCTCTCCAGGCCTGCGTGTCCGACCCGAACACCGGCGCGAAATACGGCCAGGCCGACACCGATCAGTGCTCCGCGTTCTACCAGGATCAGTGCCTGGTCGGCATCCAGAACGATGTCTCCGCGGCCCCGACCGACGCCCAGGCCAAGGCATGCGTCGACGCGATCAACGCCGTCCGCGACTGCGCGAACGCGGGCAAGGCCACCGTCGGCGACTGCGGCGTCGGCCTCGCCTCCGGGGCCGATCCCGGCCTCTCCCCGTGCGCGGTGATCACCGGCGCGGCCGAGCAGCTCGGCGCATGCGCCTTCGTCGTCAAGCCCGCCGACGCGGGCACGGTCGACGCGACGGGCGACGCGGCCTCCGAGTGAGCGCGGGCGAGCGGTGAGCACGGATCCGCGAACGACGAGGGCGCGCCGCGCGTCGCTTTCGCTGGCATCCACCGGCCCGTTCGGCTACCTCCCGCGCTGATGCGGCGCTCCGGCCCCACGCTGACCCTCCCTGCCCTGTCGCTCGTCGCCGTGGTCGCGCTCGCCGCCTGCACGACCACCACGGACACCACCACGGCCTCCTCGGGCAGCGTCGCCTCGGCGCTCGCCGTCGACCCGGCCGACTTCCTCGGCAAGGTCGCCTGCTCGGCCCAACCGGGCGGGATGCGGAGCTTCGTGGCGACCGCCACCGACGTGACCGATCCGGCCCACCCGCTCACCCTCGGCTCGTCGAGCCCGACCCCTTGCTCGCAGTCCGCGCTCTTCCGTTACATCCAGATCGGCCATGTCTACGTGGCCGAGGTCGACGCCTACGAAGAGGCCGCCGGCGATCTCACCCCCCTCGCGGATGCGTCGTCCGGCAGCCGCCACATGGTCCTCCGCAACCCGCCCGAGGGGCAGGCCGGGGCGATCGTCGCGCCGCGCTGGACGACCGATTGCGGCGTGGCCGGGGTCACCGCCGTCGACGACGAGCGCATCCCCTTCCGCCCCTGCGACGCGCTGGTCGACCACCGGGCGGAGCCGCCCGCGACGGCCATCACCGTCGATCCGCGGGTGACGCTCGGCTTCCTGACGTGCAAGCCCTCCGGGACGGTGTTCGCCTTCGACGTGATCCCCGAGCAGCCGTCGCTCTCCCCCGTCAAGGGCCTGGCGTGCGGCGGCTCGGCGGCGCAGTTCACCGACGGCGTGAGCGCCGGCGCCGCCTACTCGTTCAAGGTGCATGCGTACCTCTTCGGCGACCCCTCTCCGGCCTACGAGGCGACCTGCCAGGCCCACGCGAAGGCGGGGATCGACACCGCCGCCGACTGCACCTTGCTCGCGCCGATCGAGCCCCCGGGCTGAGGGCGTTCCATAGGCGATTTGCCGCTCAAATCGTTTGCGCCGGGGCGGCGCTTCGACTACGAAAATCCTTCCCCGACGCGCCCGCAGACCTCCTGTTCGAGGTAGCTTTTCCGGGCGTTCGAGCGAGCCCTGCGCCTGCCCGCGCGCCATCGTGCGCCCAGGCACGCCCGGGCCCCCGGGGACGGACGGCGCATGGAAGAGACGACGAGCCCCCAGCAAAAGATCCCGGTCAGCATCCAGGACGAGCTCCGCACGAGCTACCTCGATTACGCGATGAGCGTGATCATCGGGCGCGCCATCCCCGATGTGCGCGACGGCCTCAAGCCCGTTCACCGGCGCATCCTCTTCTCGATGAACGAGCAGAAGATCGGCCCGACGGGCTCGCACAAGAAGTGCGCGCGCGTCGTGGGCGACGTGCTCGGCAAGTACCACCCGCACGGCGATCTCGCCGTGTACGACGCCCTGGTCCGCATGGGGCAGACCTTCAGCCTGCGCTACCCGCTCATCGACGGGCAGGGCAACTACGGCTCGGTCGACGGCGACTCCCCCGCGGCCATGCGTTACACCGAGGCGCGCCTCTCGCGGATGGCCGTCGAGCTGCTCGCCGATCTCGACAAGGAGACGGTCGATTTCGTCCCGAACTACGACGACTCCGAGCAGGAGCCGAGCGTCCTTCCGGCCAAGTTCCCGCAGCTCCTCGTCAACGGCTCGGGCGGCATCGCCGTCGGCATGGCGACGAACATCCCGCCCCACAACCTCGGCGAGATCATCGACGCGACCATCGCCCTCATCCACAACGAGCACCTCTCCACGGAGGAGCTGCTCACCATCGTCCCCGGGCCCGATTTCCCCACCGGCGGCGTCATCTACGGCCGCATGGGCATCGAGCAGGCCTACCGCACCGGGCGCGGCTCGATCGTCATGCGCGGGCGCACCATCGTCGAGAAGACGCTCAAGGGCGATCGCGAGCAGATCATCGTGACCGAGATCCCCTACCAGGTGAACAAGGCCCGCCTCGTGGCCAAGATCGCCGAGTGCATGAAGGAAAAGCGCATCGAGGGGATCAGCGAAGTGCGCGACGAGTCCGACCGCGAGGGGATGCGGATCGTCATCGAGCTCAAGAAAGACATCTTCCCCCAGGTGGTCCTGAACCAGCTCTACCGGCTGACGGATCTCCAGGCCTCGTTCGGCGTCATCAACCTCTCCATCGCCAACGGCCGCCCGGCCGTGCTGACGCTGAAGGAGACGCTGGCCCACTTCGTGGAACATCGTCGCGAGGTGGTGACGCGCCGCTGCCGCTACGAGCTGCGCGAGGCCGAGGCCCAGCGCGAGCTCGTCGAGGGGCTCGGCATGGCCACGAGCGACATCGACCGGGTGGTCTCCACCATCCGGGCGAGCCGCGACGCCGACGAGGCTCGCGAGAACCTGCAAAAGCTGCCTTTGCAGGGGCTCGGCGAGTTCCTCCGCCGCGCGGGCCGGCCCGAGGCCGAGTGCGCCGAGGCCGACGGCAAGACCGACTACTTCCTCTCCGAGCGCCAGGCCAAGGCCATCCTGGAGATGCGCCTCTCGCGCCTCACCGGCCTCGAGCGCGAGAAGCTCGCCAAGGAGTACGGCGAGCTGTCGAACGAGATCGAGCGCCTCCGGGCGATCCTCGCCTCGCACGAGCTCTTGATGGGCGTGATCATCGGCGAGCTCAACGACATCAAGGCTCGCTTCGGCGACAAGCGCCGCACCGAGATCGTCCCCGCCGAGGCCGAGATCAACATCGAAGATCTCATCCAGGAAGAGGACATGGTGGTGACCATCTCCCACGCCGGTTACCTCAAGCGCACCCCGGTCTCGACGTACCGGGCGCAGCGCCGCGGCGGCAAGGGGATGGTGGGGATGGAAGCGCGCGACGAGGACTGGGTAAACCAGCTCTTCGTCGCCTCGACCCACTCGTACGTCTTCTTCTTCAGCGACAAGGGCAAGGTCTACGTCAAGAAGGTCTACGAGATCCCCCAGGCGCCGAGGAACGCGAAGGGCCGGGCGATCGTGAACTTCGTGGGGATGGAGCCGGGCGAGAAGGTCGCGGCGATCACCCCCATCCCGGGCTTCGACGAGACGCACTTCGTGGTGACGCTGACGCGCCGCGGGCAGATCAAGAAGACGGCCCTCAACGAGTACGAGAACTACCGCGACAAGGGCATCATCGGCGTGAAGATCGACGAGGGCGATCAGCTCCTCAGCGCGGCGATCACCGATGGAACGCGCGAGCTCGTCATCGCGACGAGGGCCGGCATGTCCATCCGCTTCTCGGAGACCGACGTGCGCCCGATCGGCCGCGCCACCATGGGCGTGAAGGGCATCGAGCTCGACGGCGACGACGTGGTCGTGGGCCTCTGCGTGAGCGAGGCGGGGCGCGACCGGGTGCTCGCCGTGTGCGAGCGCGGCTACGGCAAGCAGACGCCGCTCGACGATTTCCGCAAGCAGAGCCGCGGCGGCAAGGGCGTGATCCTCATCGACGCGAGCGAGCGCAACGGCCCGGTCGTGGGCGTCGCCATGGTCGGCCCCGGCGACCAGGTGATGCTCGTGACCGACCGCGGGCAGATGCTCCGCACCGACGTGAGCCAGATCCGCGAGACGGGCCGCAACGCGCAGGGCGTGCGTCTCATGAACGTGGACGACGGCGAGCGCGTGGTGGCCATCGAGGCCTTCGCCGACACCGACACCGAGGGCGGCAACGGTGGCACCCCCGAAGAGGGCGAGAACGGCGCGAACGGCGCCGGCGAAGGGCCGACCAACGGTGTGAGCGAAGAGCCCCCGAGCGCGGCGAACTGAGTCTCTACAAAGCCGCTCGACGGTCCGTACGGCTTATTTTTTTAACGCCAAGGCGCCAAGGCGCAAAGACGCAAAAAAGAAGGGGAAGAGCGACTTTCTCTCTTCTTCTTGCGCCTTGGCGCCTTTGCGTCTTTGCGTTTAATTCCGGGGCTTCCAGGCGATTTTCCTTTAGACTGGGGAGCATGAAGGCCACCGTTCCCGTAGCCCTCGCCCTCTCTCTCGTCGCGTGCGGCGCCGAGCCCCCCGTCCCCACGGCCCCCGCGCCCTCCACCTCCGCCAGCGAAAGGCCCGCCCCCGTGAAGAACGACCCGCCCCCGCCGGCCCACCCCGCGAACGGTTACCCCGAGAGCCGCGTCACCGACCAGAAGGACGTGATCTTCGGCGTCGAGGTCAAGGACCCGTACCGCTGGCTCGAAGACGCCAAATCGCCCGAGGTCGTGAGCTGGATGAAGGCGCAGGACGACTTCGCGCGGGCCGCGCTGAAGAAGCTCCCCGAGCGCGACTCCATCGCCGCGCGCCTCCGGGAGCTGTTCTACCTCGACAGCGTGTCGGCGCCGGCCCACTACGGGACGCGCTATTTCTTCAGCCGCCGTCACGCGACCAAGGAGAAGAGCGTCGTTTACTGGAAGGAGGGCAAGGAGGGGAAAGAGCAGGTCCTCTTCGACCCCAACGAGTGGTCCAAGGATGGGAGCCTCTCGCTCGGCGGTTATCAGATCTCGTGGGACGGCAAGCTCGTCGCGTACACCGTCCACCAGAACAACTCCGACGAGGCGACGATGTACGTGATGGACGTCCGCACGGGCAAGAAGCTCGAACGGGACGTGATCGCGGGGGCGAAATACGCCCAGGCCTCGTGGACGCCGGCGTCGGACGGCTTTTATTACACCTGGCTCCCCACCGACCCTGCCATCCCCGCGGCCGACCGCCCCGGCTACGCCGAGGTGCGTTTTCACCACCTCGGCGACGACCCGGCGAAGGACCGTATCGTCCACGAGAAGACCGGCAATCCCTCGGAGTTCGTGGGCGGCGATGTCTCCCGCGACGGGCATTTTCTCATCCTCGGGCGATATCACGGCTGGTCGTCGGCCGACCTCTACATTCGCGATCTGCGCTCGCTCACCCCGGCGCAGAAGAGCGCCTCCACGACCAGCAAGGATTTCACCCCGCTCGCCGTGGGCAAGCCATCGCACTACAGCGCCGAGGCCCACAAGGACTGGCTCTACGTGCTCACCGACGAGGGCGCGCCGCGCTATCGCATCTTCCGCGTCGACCCGAAGAAGCTCGACCGGAAGGACTGGAAGGAGATCGTCCCCGAGCGGCCCGACGCGACGCTCGACGGCTTCCGGATCGCCGGTGATCGGCTCTTGCTCACGTACCTCAAGGACGCGGCCAGCGTCATCGAGATCCACGAGCTCGACGGCAAGAAGGTGCGCGACATCCCCCTGCCCGGCGTCGGGAGCGTCTATGGCGTGGTGGGCCGGCCCGACGAGGACGAGGCCTATTTCGCCTTCGAGTCCTTCACCGTCCCCGCCGAGATCCACAAGCTCTCGATGAAGACCGGGCAAACCTCGCTCCACGCCAAGGTGAGCGCGCCCATCGATCCGAGCCCGTACCTCGTCGAGCAGGTCTTCTTCCCCTCGAAGGACGGCACGCGCGTCTCGATGTTCATCGTCCGCCGCAAGGACCTGAAGAAGGACGGGAACAACCGGGCCATGCTCTACGGCTACGGCGGCTTCCTCGTGTCGGAGACGCCCGCGTTCACGGCGTCCGTGTATCCGTGGCTCGAGCGGGGCGGCGTCTACGCGGTGGCGAACCTCCGCGGCGGCGGCGAGTACGGCGAGGAGTGGCACAAGAACGGGATGCTCCTCAAGAAGCAGAACGTCTTCGACGACTTCATCGCGGCGGGCGAGTACCTGGTGCGCGAGGGCTACACCAGGCCTCCGCGGCTCTCGATCTACGGCGGATCGAACGGCGGCCTGCTCGTGGGCGCGGTCGTCTCCCAGCGGCCGGATCTCTACGGCGCGGCCATCTGCGGCGTGCCGTTGCTCGACATGGTGCGTTACCACCTCTTCGGCTCGGGCAAGACGTGGATCAGCGAGTATGGCTCGTCCGAGGACGAGACCCAGTTCAAGGCCCTCTACGCCTACTCGCCGTATCACCACATCAAGGCCGGCACGAAGTACCCGGCCCTGCTCATGCTCTCGGCCGACAGCGACGACCGGGTCGATCCGCTCCACGCGCGCAAGTTCATCGCCGCCCTCCAGGCCGCCACCACCGGCGGGCCCGCCCTCATCCGCATCGAGCAGAACAGCGGCCACGGCGGCGCCGACATGGTGAAGGCCGAGGTCGAGAAGGGCGCCGACCGCTACGCCTTCGCGCTCAAGTACACGAGCGGCGACCCGTGAGAGCCCGCTCCCGGCGGGTGTAAGGCGCCCGCCGCGCTCCCGTTCCTGGGACATGCGAGCCACGAAGACCCTCCTCTCCGCCGCGACCCTCCTCCTCGGCCTCACGGCCACCGCCTGCTCCTCGATGGTGCCCTTCACCCACGAGCTGCGCACCGCGAGCGGCCTCACCGGCGACGAGATCAAGAACCTCCAGTTTTACACGTCCAGCAAGATGGTCTTCCGGCGCGAGGTCGAGTCCGGAGGCAAGCAGATCACCGAGGGGCACAAGCTCCTCATCACCTCGGGGAAGGTGATCGAGGAGGTCGAGGTCGACGCCAAGACCCCCGGCGTCGCGGTGGCCCTCGGCTCCTCGACCATCACCGTCAGCTTCGAGCCCGGCGCCTCGCTCGATTTCGTCCTCTCCGGCGATCGCTTCAGCCACGGATCGCCGCCCTCCTCGGACTTTGCCCAGCCGCCCGAGCCCTTCCCCGGCAACCGCGCCCCGTCGTACCCCGATCGCAGCAGCGCCTCCGAGGGCACGGGCAATTACTGGCTCGGCGTGATGAGCAACGGCCAGGTGACCTACCAGGGCAAGCGCTTCGACGTGATGGATCAGAGCGGCGACGCCTACCTGATGATCGACGCCGAGTCGCTCAACCGCATCGTCAAGAACCGCAAGGTCCTCAAGGGCATTCGCCTCCCGCACAGCTGAGCTTTTTGCGCCGCAGGACGACGTAGCCGAGGTGCGGCGCCCGGCTCTGCGCGATGACCGTGAAATCGTCGGCGATATGGGGGATCGCCGCCACCCGGAGCTCGACGATCCGCGCGAAGAAGGACTCGCTCCACGGCTCGACGAGCGGCTCTCCGTCCTTGAGCAGGAGGACGAGCGTGTCGGCGCCGCGGGCGTCGAGCAAACCGGGCGGGATGCTCTTCGAGGTGTGGCCGCCGGGGAGCACGGCGATGGCCGGATCGGTGAGCCCGGCGAGGTCGAGGATCGTCGCCTCGGTGGCCGCGCCCACCCAGCCGATGTCGAGCGAGGCGACGACCCTGGCTCCGGCGAGCGGCGCGCGCAGCTCCTCGATGAGCGCGCGGCGATCGTGCCCCACATGCACCGCGTCCGGCCCGACCCGTACGATCTGGAAGATTTGCCCGGCGAGCGCGAGGATCAAGCGGGCGGCCGTGGCGCGCGGATCGGCGATCGCGGCGAGCCTGGCCGCGCAGAGCGCCGACGCGGGGAGCACCGGGACGACCAGGCGGGAGAGCGGCATCCAGTCCCCGCCGGCCGCGGCCACCGCGAAGAAGTGCGCGGCGATCGAGAGCCCGAGCGTCCGGGTGAAGCCGTCGGCGCGGCGGAGCGCGAGCGGCGCGAGCAGCGCCACGGGGCCCGTGAGCAGGAAGCATGCGAGCGCGTACTTTGCGCCGAGATCGAAGGTCGACGGCTTGGCGAGGACCGAGAGCGGCACCGGTCTTCCGAAGATCGCGGCGCGGAGGAGCGCGACGGCGAGCGGGGGCGCGGCGGCGAGCGCGAGGCGGACGAAGAACGCGCGCCCGAGCCCTGGAGAAGCCGCGATCGCTTCGCTCGAAGGCGTGGACATCGCGGGATCGGGCGCGGCGGCAAGGACGAGCGCCCAGGGAGCGAGCTCGGGGCGGAGCGCGGCGGCGAGCCCTCCCACGGCGGCGCCCGTTCGCGCGCGCCCGAGGCTGCGCAGCGAGACGGCCAGCGCGGCGAGGGCGAGCACGAGGCCGGTCTCCATGCCCGCGGCGCTCCACGCGGCGAGCGGCGCGCAGCACGGGAGCAGGAGCAGGGCCGACCAGCGGAGGCGCGAGCCGGGCACGCGATCGACGGCGACGGCGAGGAGCGCGGCGGCGAGCGTCCATGTCGCGATCCCGAGCACCTTGGCGGCGGCGAGGGCCGCGGCGGGACCAGGCCCGGCGAACGGGGCGAGCAGGTATGGAAAGCCGAGCGGGGTCACGCCGTCAGTGACAGCGCCCTGCGCGTTGAAGCGATAGCCGAGGCCGCGGGCGAGGTGGGTCGCATAGCGCGCGGAGATGAGCGCGTCGTCGACGGTGAAATCGGAAAAAACGAGCGCAGGGACGAGCGCCGACATCGCGCCGAGGGCCGGCGGGAGCAGCCGGCGCGCGCCCGATCGCGGGCTCGTCGGCGAGCCTCGTCCGTCGGCGGGCGCGGGGGCGGAAGGGGTCGCCGGAGCCATGCAAATCGTCTTGGTTCTGCGGCGTTTCGGCGCCTACGAAGGCATTTCGCCGTTGTCCAGTCCGCGGCGATTGTCACCGAAAAGTGCGAGCAGGTCGGGAGCCTTTCTTAGCATACGTCCCCGGATGACTGGTCTTACCCTCGTCGCCGTTCGCAAGGTCGAGAGCCTGAAGGAGCCCGACCTCTCCCCTGTCCACGCGCTGCTCGACTTCCTCGCCGAGGGCTCGAACTTGAGCCCACGGATCCGCGAGGCCGAGGCCACGCCCCTGCTCGCCGAGCTGCTCGGTGTGGCGGCCGATCTCGCGTCGCGCCAGCGCGCGCGAGCGGTGGTGCGGCTCTGCACCGAGCCCGATCCCTGGGACCTCGGTCTCGAGCGGAGCGGCCGTGACGTGCTGATCTCCGTCTTCCACGGCGGCGGGATGGCCGAGGTGGCCTCCTTCGAGCGCCGGGTCGACGGCGATCTCTTCGCCGCGAAGATCCTGGCCGCGGCCTCGGCCCACGAGCGGGGCCCGATCGCGCCGCCGACCTCGCTCTTCCAGCTCGATCAGGATCGCTTCGTGACCCTGGGCAACGACGGTCCCGGCAGGCTCGCGGCGTGCTGCGAGCGCCTCCAGGCGGCCCTGCCCTTCGGGGACGCGCCGTCGGTCGAGGCCGAGTCGGTCGCGATCGAGCCCACCGGCGAGGTGCCGATCGTGATCGCCGCCGAGGTGCAGCTCCGGGTGCCGGAGGACGCCGGCCAGCCGCCCGCCGTGCAGCGCGCCGATCTCTTCTCGCTGCTCTTCCGCGGCCGGCTCAAGATCACCGTCGGCGAGCATGCCCGGGAGATGCAGGAGGACGTGTTCGTCTTCCTCGTCGCCGAGCAGCTCGCGGCCATCACGCTCGAGGCGATCGAGGCGTGGAGCCGCGGCCGGCCGTACTACCGGCGCCTCACCGTCGGCGGCGCCATCTGCGGCGTGAAGCTCGGATCGGAGGGCGCGGCGTCGCTCACGCTGGGGCTGCGCCGCCGGCCGAGCGAGGCGCGCACCGAGGCCTGGACCTTCCCCGCCGTCGATCTTGCGGCCCTCGCGCAGGGCGTGGTCGCCTTCGGGCGCGCGCTCACCCGGAGCTTGCAGCGGCGCGATCGGGCCCAGACGCAGAACCTGCGATTGCACGTGTTCCGCGCGAAGATCCGCGAGCTGTCCGATCGGCTGCGCGACGCCACCCGCAACGACTCGAAGATCAACGACGCGCCGGAGAGCTACCGCGCCTTCGCCGCCTCGGTGCGCCCCTCGGCGCCCTCGATGGAGAGCTTCGGCCGGACCCGCCTGCGCTTCACGAGCCGCTGGATCGCCGCCGTCCCCTCGATCGATCTGCGCTCGACCTTCCTCTGCGGCGATCGGATGATCCTCGGCGCGACGCGGGAGATCAGCTGCCTCGACACGCGCACGGGCGCGCCGCTCTGGACGCGCCCGACGCCGCGCGCGGTGGGCGTGATGACGCCGCTCGGCCTCGCGCGGATCGAGGGCGACGGGACGCTCTCGCTCATCGAGCTCGGCCAGGGTGAGATCGCGTGGTCGACCAAGCTCTCGCCCCGCGTCGGCCACAACGCCTCGGGCGCGGTGGTGAGCGCCCCGGGCCTGCCCCGCCTGCTCATCGTCAGCGAGGGGACGCGCCACCTGGCCGCGGTCGATCTGCACGGCGGCGAGGTGCGCTGGCGCTTCGCGGCCCGGCGCGGCGGCGTCTTCCGTCTTCGCCGCGCGGGCAAGCTCGTCATCGTGGGCAGCGGCGATCCGGCCCTCACCGCGCTCGACGTGCTCACCGGCGAGGTCGTGTGGCGCGTCTGCGATCGGCTGCGCTTCGCGGCGCCGGTCGCGGTCGATCACGACGCGCTCTTCGCCCTCGCCGGCGGCGGGGCCTTCGTCGGCCGCGGCGGCGCGCGCCTCCATCACGTCGACCCCTGGTCGGGCGTGGTGCGCTGGAGCGTCGATCTGCCCGATCACGTCTCGCCCGTCGGCGCGCCCCTGCTCGGCCCGGAGACGGTGGTGGTGGTGACGCACGGGCGCGGCGGCACGGGCCTCGTCGGCTTCGATCGCAGGACGGGCGCGCTCGCGTTCGACCAGATGGTCACCGCCTCGGCGGCCTCGTGCCTGATGGTCGACGGGACCGTCATCGTTAACAGCGAGGGCGGCGAGCTCGTCGCGGTGAGCGCCGCCGACGGCAAGGCGCGCTACCGGCATGTGTTCTCGGGCGGCGCCGAGGGCGATCGTCCGCGGCGCCTCGAGCCGGTGCTCCGCTCGGGCGCGCTCTTCGTGCCCCAGAGCGAGGAGCACGTGGTGCGCCCGAGCGACGGCACGCTCCTCGGCAAGGTGCCCGCCGACATCATCCCCGACCTGCTCCGCGTCGACGAGCGCTGCGATGTCTACGTGGCCGAGGAGAGCGGCCATGTCGCGGCCTACTCGGCGGCCCCCCGTCTCACGCTGGTCACCCCG
Organism: Byssovorax sp.; assembly: GCA_046351295.1. Taxonomy (GTDB): domain Bacteria; phylum Myxococcota_A; class Polyangia; order Polyangiales; family Polyangiaceae; genus JAXLYT01. Next base: position 51,477 of record JAXLYT010000019.1, on the reverse strand, counting down.
GTCAACGATGGCTGACAGCGCGACACATCGGTCACCGACCGTCAACGACGGTGCTTCACCGGACGCGGCGGCAGCGACACCACCCGCAGCGTCACCTCCGCCACCCCATCGCGCACCAGATCGATCGCCCGCGCCGCGCGCTTCGAGAGGTCGATCACCCTTACCTTGGCGTACGGCCCGCGATCGTTGATCCGCACCGTCACCTCCCGCCCGTCCTCGCGGGTGACGACGACCACCGCGCCGAAGGGCAAGGTGCGGTGCGCGGCGGTCAGGTCGTCCGGATCGTAGGGCTCGCCGCTCGCCGTGGGGCGACCGGCCAGGCGATCGGCGTAGTACGACGCGCGGCCGGACTCGAAGGGTCGCGAGGGATCGGCCGCGCCCGGGGGGACGCCGTAAAGGTCGTCGGTTGCCTGGCGCGCGCCGCAGCCCACCGAGAGCGCGGCGACCAGCACGAGCGAGGCGCGCATGCCGCGCTCGATCATGCCGCCCCGGCCATCGGCAGCGCCTTGCGGGCGGGGGCGGTCGACAGCTCGGCCTTGCGCCGGACGAAGCGGGCGAGATCGAGGAAGGGCACGCGCGTCGGGCAGATCGTCTCCTTCTGCGCGAGCACCTCGTCCGGCACATGGGCGAGGGCCCGGGCCGCGGCGTCGTGATCGGGCATGCTCCGCGAGCCGGCGAGCACGATGGCCATCAGCCCCGGGTACGCGCCGTTCGACCGCGCCATCCGCTCCGCCTCGCCGAGGTCGCAGCGCCCGCACGCGATGCAGCGGGAGAAGGCGGGCATCTGCGCGCGCTCGTCGCGATCGACCGGCGGCAGCCGATCGGCGTCGTAGTTCTCGTGGAAGAGCGGCAACCCCGTCTTCACCCCGAACGCCCGATCGAACCAGACCTTGATCATCGACCAGACCAGGATGGTGAGCGCCAGCGCCCTGCCGGAGAAGACGACCATGCCCTTCGTATAGCGCCCTCCCCTGCCCGCCGGCCAGCGCCGGGCAAAAACCCCGCTTCCCCGCGCGCGTTCGCCGGGGCAGCCTGCCGCGCGGTGAACGACTTTGCGCTGCTCTATCGCGACGAATGGCTCGCGGCGTTCTCCAAGCCCTCCGGCCTGCTGGTCCACCGCGGCTGGGGCGACGATCCGGTGGTGGCCGTGGACCTCGCGCGGCAGGCCCTCGGGCAGATCGTGCACCCCGCCCACCGGCTCGATCGAGCCACGAGCGGCGTGCTCCTCTTCGCGACGAGCAGCGAGAGCGCGGCGGCGCTCGGCGCATGCTTCGAGCAGGGCCTCGTCAAAAAGACGTACCTCGCCCTCGTGCGCGGCGTGACGCCGGACGAGGGGCGGATCGATCACCCCATCCCGCGACGCGAAGGCGGCCCGCGCGTGCCTGCCGTGACCTCGTTCCGCCGCCTCGGCGTCTTCGAGCGCTACTCGCTCGTCGAGGCTTTCCCGGAGACGGGCCGCCTCCACCAGGTGCGCCGCCACCTGAAGCACATCAGCCACCCGATCGTGGGCGACGTGAACTACGGCAAGGGCGACATCAACCGCCTCTTCCGCGAGCGCTTCGGCCTGTGCCGTCTGGCCCTCCACGCCGCGTCGCTCACCCTGCCCCACCCCTTCACCGGCGAGGCGCTCACCCTGCGCGCGGACTTGCCGGACGATCTGCGCCTGCCGCTCGTCGCGATGAAGCTCGTCGACTGAGAAGCTCGAACACTCTCGATCACTTCGGCACGGGGACCGGCGGCGCCGACGTGGTGGATCCGGCGCCCCAGAACTGGAGCGTCGGGTTGCCGGGGATGGGGATGTTGACCGTGCTGACGCCGCTCCCATCCATCGCGAAATCGATCTCGAAGATCTGCCCGAAATCGTCGAATCCGTAGGCTTTTCCAGCCCAGAACGCGAGGCCGTACACCCCGGAGTGGCCCACCGTGCCCCAGTTCTTCACGAGGTCGCCGGTCTTGGGATCGACCTCGACGATGCAGTCGCTGCAATCGAAGCCGTTGACGGTGAGGTACGTCTTGCCGCCCTTGACCGACACGACGTCGCCGCTCGACGAGTAGCCTCCGGAGATGCCGCCGATGGTGGTGACGGTGCCGGTCTGCGGGTCGATGCGCACGTAAGTCGACCCGAGGTAGCCGACGAGCGCCTCCTTGTCGGGATCGACGGTGCCCGCGGGCACGAAGGACAGCGAGTTGGGGTAGCCGCCCGAGGCGATCAGGGCGCACTTGGCGGTGGTCTTGTCGATCGTGTAGAGCCCGTCGAACGTGGTGCCGTAGAGGTGCGAGTCCTTGTCGAGGGCGATGTCGATCACCTGGCCGCAGCCGTCGAAGGCGCCCACCTCGGTGACGGCCTTGGTGTCCGGATCGAGGCGGTAGAGCGTGGTGGGACTGTGTCCGTAGACCTCGGCGATCTGAGGCTCGCCGCCGCCCTGCCCTCCCCCTGCGCCGCCCGCGGCTGACGTGAACGATCCGCCCTCGCCCGACGTGGTGCCGGCGGTGATGTCACCGCCCGAGCCCCCCGCGCCGCCGGTGCCGGTGGTGGTGCTGGAGGACGAGGAGCTCTTCACCGCAGAGCATGCCGAAAGCGTGAGCAGCGCGAGGAGGATTGAAGGTGCAAGGAGGGAGCGCATCGCGCCCAGGCTAGCAAAGGCCGCGCGTCGAGGGCGCCGTCAATCGGTGCAGGCGATGCCCGCGATGTCGTACTTGTCGAGCTCTTCCGCGGCCTCGGGGGCGCGATCGCGCTCCTCGTCGGCGTCGCGGTGTGCGCCCTCGGCCTGCGACGAGGTGAAGAGGAGAGCGATGGCGGATTCGGAACGTTCGGTCATGCGGCCCGAACGAGCAAGGGTCATGCCGGTGGGATTCATGCGGTGCTTTTCCTCCCGTGCGCGACGAACGGCCAAATTTCGCGGGGATCCGGCGCAACCTTTCGTTCGCGGCGCGGCGTAGGGTGCGCGCCTCGACGCGGCGCGACGCGATGATCCGGCGTCGCTCGCGCCGCCGCGCATCATGTCGAGTGAGGTCGGGTGAGGTAGAGTGCGCGGCGCATGCCTCGCCATCCGCTCACCTCCGACAGCGCCGACAGCCTCTCCGATCGCGTCTACAGCGTCCTGGTCCAGAAGGCGCGCGGCCTGCCGGGGCCGATCTACCCGCTCCACGTGGGCGACACCTACCGCGAGCCGCTCGTCGCCGCGCGCGCCGAATCGCAGCGGAGCGAGCATCACCCGCGCCTGCACAACTACGCGCCGGTGCAGGGCGAGCCGGCGCTGCTCGACGCGATCGTCGAGCGCCTCGAAGCGCGGAGCGGGCGCTCGATCGATCGCGAGCTGGTACAGGTCACCGCCGGCGCCACGAGCGGCTTCAGCGTGGCCGCCGCAGGCCTGCTCGATCCAGGCGACGAGGTGATCCTCCTCTCGCCCTACTGGCCCTTGATCCGGGGCATCTTCGCGTCGCGCGGGGCCCGGGCGGTGGAGGTGCCCTTCTGGACGCGGCTCGGCGAGCCCGGCTTCGATCCGGTGGCCGCGGTGGCCGAGGCGATCACGCCGCGCACGACGGCGCTCTACATCAACTCGCCCAACAACCCGAGCGGCAGGGTGCTCGATCCGGGCGCGGCCGCGGCCCTCGGGCGCCTCGCCGCCGCGCACGATCTCTGGGTGCTCTCGGACGAGGCGTACGACGAGCTCTGCTACGTCGACCGCGCGCCGCCGCTCTGGTCGCTGCCCGAGCTCGCCGATCGCACCGTCGCCGCGCACACGCTCTCGAAGAGCTATGGCCTCGCAGGCGCGCGGATCGGCTGGCTGCACGGGCCCGCGTCCGCGATGCGCGTGCTCCGCGGCGTGCAGACGTTCCAGGCCTACTGCGCGCCGCGCCCCATGCAGCTCGGCGCGGTGCGGGCGCTGCGCGAGGGTGACGCGTGGATCGAGGAGGCGCGCCGCCTCTACGCGGAGGCCGGCAAGCGCGCGGCCGAGACGGTCGGCGTGCCCGCGCCGGAGGGCGGCACGTTCCTCTTCTTCGACGCGTCGCCCTACCTCCGCGACGGTGAGCCCTTGCTCGGCTTCCTCGAACGCTGCCTCGCCGCCGGCGTCCTGCTCACCCCGGGCTCGGCCTCGGGCCAGCATTTCGCGCGCTGGGCGCGGCTTTGCTTCACCGCCGTGCCGCCCGCCGAGCTCGACGACGCCCTCCGCCGCCTCGCCGGCGTGCTCGGTCGCTGAGAGCCCCTCAAAAAACCTCCCGTCCCCCGGCTGCCGATCCGCGGCGCAGCGCACCTCCACGCCCCCTTGGCCTACAAAAGTAGGCCTGCGGGGACGTGGAGGCGCGCTGCTTGCGGCTCGATTGCCGGGCTCGGTCCGGTTTTTCTCGGGGCTCTGAGAGCCCCTCCCGAAGCGCTCCGATCGGCCCGGCGCCTGTGCTAAGAGGCCGAAGGAGCCCGCCTTGAGCCGAACGCCCTCATCCCGACCCCTCCTCCTCGCCACGGCCTTCGCGGCGGTCCTGCCCGCCTGCGGAGGCGGCCAGGGCGATCAGCCCTCCAAGCCCGCCGCCGACGAGTTCGGCACCTGCGCGAGGCTCGCCGGCACCATCGGCGAGGCCTCGTGGGAGAAGCTCGACGACGCGATGAGCACATCGTGCAAGCTGCCGCCCGATCGCTCGGTGTGCATCAGCGGCGTGACCATCGTGGCGATCGATCGCTTCGACGAGACCAAGGACGGCAAGTCGTCCGGCAACTTCTACATCGAGGACGGCGCCACCGCCGACGATCCGGCCGATTTCTCGGGCGTGACCGTCTTTCGGCCCTCGTTCAGCCCGCCCGATCTGCGCCTCGCCGAAGGCGACGTGGCCGACTTCACGGGGACCTACCAGGAGTTCGGAGGCCCCTCGACCTTCGTCTTCCCCTACTGCCGCACCCTGCCCGAGCTGAGCGGCACGATGAGCTTCCGGTTCGACAACAACCTCCCGCTCGTGCCCCACAACATCAAGAGCGACGACCTCAAGAGCTACGTCTCGGCGCGCAAGCACATCGGCACGCTCGTGCGGGTCGAGGGCCTCACCCTGGCGGCGGCCGGCAAGTTCGATTCGAGCAAGCACCGCTGGACGGCGGCCATCGCGGTGAGCGGCTCGATCGAGCAGACCGATCAGCCTTCGGTCTCGAACGAGCTGTTCGACATCGACGCCGCGATCACCGCCAAGACCGCGCCGCCCTTCAACGCGGGCACCACCTTCAAGGCCATCACCGGGGTCATCACGTACTTCGGCGGCTTCCACCTCGCCCCGCGGTCGCCCGCCGACATCGAGCCGTGATCGTGCGGAGGCGCAGCTCGATCCCGGCCGCGCTGCTCCTCGCCCTCCTCGGCTCCGCGTGCGGCGGCGAGCCTCCGCCGGCGCCCAGCGCTCCGCCGGCCCCGCTCCCGATCGCCGCGCCGGAGGGGAGCCTCGGGCGGATCGAGCGGCGGCAGATCCCCGCGCGCCCTCGCCTCACGTTGATCTCGCGCGACGGCGATCCGACGCCCGCGATCGTGGTGAGCATCGCGGCCGATCTCGGCCCATCGGTCTCCACCGCGCTCGCGGCGCTCCTCGAGGCGCGCCTCACCGGGGCGGGCTTTCCGGTCGACAGCCGGGCCGATCGCGACGCCCTCCGCGTGCGCTTGCTCCTCGGCGATCCGGCACGAATCCCGGCTTTTTTCGCGGCTCTCGGCGCAGCGGTCACCACCCCCGTGCGGTCCGACGCGCGCGAGCTCGCGCTGGTCACGGACCGCCTCAAGGCGCTGCGGCGCAACCCGCTCGACGCGGCCGCGCTCTTGCCGGTCGTCGCGTGCACCGGCGCGCTCGGCCTCGCGCCCGGCGAGCCCGCGCTCGATCTCGGCACGCCCAAAGGTCTCGCCGATCTCGAGAGCGCGCGCGGGACCGCGCTCGTCGCGGCGCGCGCCTCGATCGCGGTGGTCGGCCCCGCGGCCTTCACCGCGGCGGCCGGCGCGGCGCTCACCGCGAGCCCGGCCTGGCCCGAAGGCAGCCCCGCGGACGACGCGTGGCCCGCGGCGGACGCGGCGACCGTGCTCACCGGGCCGCTCCTCGATCGCCGGAGCGCTCGTCTCACGATCGCGCTCCGCACGGCCGATCCCGCGGTGGCCGCGGCGGCGGCGGAGCGCCTCGGCGCGGCCGATTCACCGCTCGTGACGCGCCTCCGCGCGCTCCCGCAGCCCTACCGCGTGGTCGATCTCTTCGGCGTGGCCCGCCCGCGCGGCGGCTGCCTCGCGGTCACCCTCGAGACGTCGATTCATCCGCGCGATCGATCCTTCGAGACCACGGCCGCCCTGGCCGCGGCGGTCGCGCGCGCGGAGCTGAGAGCCGAGGTCGCGCTCGGCGCAGGGCCTGCGGTCGCCGGCCGGCAGATCCTCACCGCGGCCGATCCGCGCGACGCCGCCTCCCGCGCGGCCTGGTGGGCGCTCTCCGGGGTCGCGCCCGCGAGCACGCCCGAGCGCTGGGCCCTCGCGCTCGCGCTGCCGCCCGCCGATCACCCGTCGAGCGCCGATCCTTCTCCGGAGCGCTGGAAGGCCGAGCTCGATCGCGCGCTCGCCGGCGCGTCGCAACCCGTGCTGGAGCGGAGGGCCGCCGTCGAGCGCGGCCAGGGCGAGCTCTGGGTGCTGCTCGCCTCGCCCTGCGGCGTGGTCGAGGAAGGCCCGCTCGATGCGGGGCTCGGCGCGGTGGCCATGCTCGCGTCGATGGAGGCGCTGCGCGGCAAGGCCGGCGCGACCGTCGAGCCGTGGATCACCACCGATGGCATCGGCGTGCTCGCCCATGCCCCGATCCGCGACGAGCGCGAAACACCGCTCGATCTGGCGCGCCGCGTCGGCGACGCCGCGGCCCGCGCCTTCGGCCACGGGACGCTCACGGTCGAGCACACCGCGGCGGCCCGCGCGAGCGCCCTCGATCTGATCGGCCGCGCCCAGGGCAAAGACGGCGCGGCCTTCGCGTCGTTCGCGGGCGCGCTCTCGCCGGATCATCCCTCGTGGCTCTCGCCCTTCGGCATCTGGAGCAAGGTGGCGAGCGCCGGCCTCGAGGACGTGCGCTTCCGGCGCGACGCGCTGGCCGGCGGCCCGCTGCGGCTGGCCGTGCTCGCCAACACCGACGCGGCCGAGGTCGAGGCCGCCGTCCAGGCCGCCGAGCGCTGGTTCTCCCCGAGCACCGGCCCGCGCGTCTGCCGCGCCTCCGCGCCCACCGCGCCTCGCCCCGGCCACTACGACGTCCGTCTCCCCGACGGCGCGGCCTACGGCCAGGCCCTCATCGGCGCGCCGATCGCCGCGCCCGGCTCGCCCGCGCACGATCTCGCGTCGATCGCCGTCGAGCTGCTCGGCGGCGAGGGAGGCGCGCTCGCCTCGGCCTTCCAGCAGTCCATCGGGAGCGCGACGGCGCGTATCCTCGGCGGATCGCGCGCGCCGGCGCTGGTGATCGACGTCCACGCCCCGCCGGCCGGCGTCGCCGCCGCGTCCGCGGAGGTGAGGCAGGCGATTGGACGGCTCTCCGAGACCGTCACCGAGGCCGATCTCGCCCGCGCGTACGGATCCCTCGAACGGCGCGAGCAGGAGGGGCGCAGCGATCCGCGCCGCAGGCTCGTCGATCTCTGGAGCGGGCGCGCCGCGGGGCCGCCGCCGCGCCCCACGCTCGTCGCCTTCCGGGCGTTCCTCGCCGCGGTGCTCCGGGAGAGCGCCCTCGTGGTCGTCGAGGCGCGCGCCGACGGCACCTGATCGCGCGGGATCACATATTGGTGCAGCGGTCCCGGCTTCCCCGCTATCCTCCCCCGGGTGCAGACCGTAATCCTCTGCCCATTCTCGGCGGGGACGCTCACCTGGCAAGGCCAGGATGGAGCGTGGACGCTCACGGTCGTCGTCAAGGGGACGTTCTCCCTCGTCCACGGGCAGGAGGCCGTCCTCGCGGATTACCAGGCGCCGGTCGAGGCCGATCAGCACTACGACAACGACGCGCGGAGCAGCCTCTACTGCGCGAGCGAGCTCGTCCCGTACAAGCCCCGCACCGATGTCGTCCTCGTGGGCAGCGCCTTCGCGCCGGAGCGCGTCGCGGTCGAGGCCTTGATCGCCCGCCTCTGCGTGGGCGAGATCGACAAGGCCATCGGCGTGATCGGCGACCGCGTGTGGGTCGAGGGGCCCGAGGGCCTCGAGCCGAGCGCGCCTCGCCCGTTCCAGTCGATGCCCCTGCGCTACGAGCGCGCCGCGCGCGCCCCCGACAACCCCAGGGGCTTCGATCTCGCGCGCCCCCCCGTGCTCGGCGCGCTGGCCCTGCCCAACCTCGAAGCCCTCGACGACTCGCCCGGCGGCCAGCAGACCCTCGGATTCGGCCCCGTCGCCCCGACCGCGCAGCCGCGCCGCGCGCTCCTCGATCAGAGCCGCCTCCACTGGGTCGCGAGCGGACAGGCCGGCCCGTTGCCCCAGGGCTTCGATTTCGGCTTCTACAACGTGGCCCCGCGCGAACAGCAGATCGGCCTGCTCCGCAACGGCGCGACGATCCTCCTCGAGAACCTCCACCGCGAGCACCCGCGCCTGATGGCCAAGGTCCCCGCGGTGAGGCCGCGCGCCTTCCTCGTCTCGGGCGACGCCGAGCGCGCCGCCGAGGTGGCCCTGCGCTGCGACACCCTCTGGATCGACACCGATCGCGCGCTGCTCACGCTCACCTGGCGCGGCGTGATCGGCCTCATGACGGCCGAGACCGCGGACCTGCAGACGCTCGTCGTGGCCGCCGAGTCCAAGGGCCGCGAGCTCCGCTACAAGCACATCCAGCGCATGCTCCGCGAGGGCTCGTCTTCGCTCGACACATCCGATCTCTTCGGCGACACCGCCAAGATCGGCGCGCGCCTCGACGCCGCCCGCGCCCTCGGCCTCGTCTCCGAGAACACGAGCGACGCCTCGACCCAGCGCAAGGTCGCCCCATCGAGCGACGCGCCCACCCGCTCCGATCACGCCATCGACGCGGCCAAGCTCCTCGGCGTCGAGTCGAATTCAGGCCTCCGCCAGAGCCTCCAGTGGGAAGAGCTCTCGAGCGACGATCTCGTCGAGGCGACGCGCACCGGCATCTCCAGCCCCGCCATCAACATCCAGATGCCCCGCGACGGCGAATTCGACGGCGACGACACCATGTCCGAGACCACGCGCGGAGGCTTCCGCCGCCGCTAATTCCACGTCTCAGCCGGCAACCACGCCCCAGGAACAGCACCGCGACCGGAAGGGAGCGGACCGCGCAGCGACCACGCCACCCTAGACAAAAGCAAAGGCGCCGCCGCCCGAAGGCGAACGGCGCCCGGCCATCTCCGCGAGCTTCGCCGAGACCCGATCAGTCGAGGCCATCGAAATCGGACGAGCTGTCCTCGATCGTCTCGCCGCTGCTCTCGCTGTCGCCCTCGCCCTCGTCGTCGCTCTCGTCGTCGCCGTCGAGATCCTCTTCCTCCTCGTCCTCGTCGGCGTCCGCCGCGAGCACGGGCAGGCGGCGCTTGCCGACCGGACCCTCGTCCACGTAGTCGCGGAGCGCCGACATGTCGCGGAGCGCCTCGAGCTTGGCGAGGGCCTTGACCTCGACTTGACGGATCCGCTCCCGGGTGAGGTTCATGATCGCTCCCACGTCTTCCAGCGTCGTGCCCCCGCGATCGGCGATGTCGAGCGCGCAGGTTTCGTTCATGTCCCAGACCTCGAGGTCGGGGAAGTTCAGCTTGATGGCCCCGGTGCGCGCCGACACGTCGAGGTAGAGGTGGTGCTGGCACGACACGTACGGGCACGGGCGCGGGCCGTCGAGGCACTCGGCGCGCATCTTCGGCTTGTAGTAGTCCGTCTCCGGATACAGCATCCGGCCGATCTCGAGCTCGCGCTTCGTCATCCGCTTGACGCTGATGGTGCGCGCGCGGATCTCCCGCTTGCGGCGCGAGCGGCGCTGCTCGCGGGTGATGGCCGTGGCCGACGTGTTCGGGGCGCTCTTCAGCGCGAGCGCGCCCTCGATCATCGCGTCGTCGTTGCCGGGCTCGGTCGGCAAAGACACGCGCTCCTCGATCTCGTCACCGCCGAACATGTCCAACTCGCTCTCCATCATCGACATGCGCTGCCTCCGTTCCGATCGCGTCCCCAAATCCGCGCACGCGCGTTTCCGTTCGCGATCGAGGCCTGCCCGACGCCTGGTAACGCCCAATCAACCATGGACACCGCCGTCCCCGGCGGCGCCCTCATCTGCCGTTGTCGCAAACAAGCCCGGCGCACCGGGCGACACCTCACCATCGAGCGATCGCCGATCGCCCATGGTGATTCGTAATCTGCTGGACCCGCCGGGGGACAGAGCGCCCGGCGCGTCGACTGCAAGGGTCCGACCGGAGACCGCGTGTCGCGGACAGGCCGGAAAGCTTTAGACAAAAGGAGGAGCGGTGAGCCCGCTCAGCCGGCGGCCCTCCTCGACAAGGGGGCCTGATTCTGATTCACCCGCGCCATCAACCGCTCTTCGATCTGCCCGAGCTTGGCGAGCAGATCCTTCGCGAGGGCCTCGGCCGTGGCGAGATCGTTGGCGACGGCGCGCCCGACGGTCTCGCTCTTCCGCTCCTTGGCGGCGTCGCGCAGGGCCTCGAACACCTTGGCCAGCGTGCGCTCCAGATCTTCGATGTCACCGCGGACGAAGAGGAACTCCCGCTGGATCTCCTCGATCGTGTAGTCCTCCGCCATCATCTCCTTGATGTGCTGGATCTGGCGGACGACGGTGGCCGGGTACATCCCCTGCGAGCCCTGGTGCTTGCCCTTCCTCCCGACGCGGACGCTGCGGGGTAAGAGACCGAGCTGGATGTATTTACGCAGGGTCGCCTCGCTGAGCTTGATCTCGTGCGAGGCGAAGATGTCGAGGATCTCCGCCGACGTGAGCCCCTGGGGGTGCTCCCGCTCGATTCGGTCGAGCATGTCGTCGGTGATCCGGGTCACAGTTTCTCTCCGAACGTCCGGGGTGATGCTCCTGCCCGAACGACGCCAGCGAATGTATTCTACTCAGTGGAATACAGTCAATTCAAGGGTGCACGATTATTGTCCCCGCGGCCAAAAATGCGGCAGGGGCAGGGTCTCGGTGCGCATGGTGGGACATTCTCTGTCCTGCCACGACGTGTTCGCAGGGGCTTCGCGCGACCGATCTCCGAGCAGTTGCGGGGACTTGCGCATGTTGTCCTACATGGCGCCAACCGGCGGTCGAGGCTGGTAGGCTGCGTTCCCATGGGCAAGAAAGCAGACGCCGGGCCGAGCGAGCGGGCCATCCGCGACGTGACCGCCCGGGGGGTGCGCACCCGCGTGCTCTCGGCCGGGGACGAGGGCGCGCCGCCGCTGGTGCTCATCCACGACTTCCTGATGAGCCACGATTCCTGGGACGAGATCGTCGACGACCTCGCCCGGCGCTTCCACGTCATCGCGCCCGACCTGCCCGGCTTCGGCGAGAGCGAGAAGCCCAACCCGGCCCGCTACGCCTACGGGATCGAGGGCTACGCCGAGGCCGTGGTGGATCTCATCGCCGCCCTCGGCGTGGGGCGCGCCTCGGTGCTCGGCCACGGGCTCGGCGGGGCCATCGCCCTCACCCTCGCGGCCGGCCACCCGGAGCTCGTGCAGCGCCTCGTCCTGGAGGACGCCCTCTGTTACCCGGCGCCGATGAGCTTCCGGAACCGGCTGCCCTTCGTGCCGATCCTCGGAGGCATCTACTTCAAGCAGCTCTACGGCCGCGCGCTCTTCCGCTCCTGGTTCCGCGACGAGGTGCTCGGCCGGGACACGCCCATGCCCCTCGCGCGGGTCGACGCGCTCTACGACGCCTTCAACAGCCCCTCGGCCCGGGAGAGCGCGCTCGCCGCGATGCGGGCCGCCCTCGACACCCGGCCGGTGGTCGCGCGCCTCACCCGCGTCACCGCGAAGACGCTGGTGATCTGGGGGCGGGACGATCGCATCTACCCGGTCCCCGCGGCGGCGCGCCTCGTGCGCGATCTGCCCTCGGCCCGGCTCGAGATCATGGACGCCGGCCACGCACCCCACGAAGATCGGCCGCGCGAGCTCGTGAGCCTCGTCACCGACTTCCTCGAGGGCAAGCGCTGATGGATGGCCGGGCGGGCGGCGGCGCGGGTGGGCTCGGCCTCCCCGCGCGGGCGGCGCTCCGCCGGTTCTGGTCGAGCCGTCCTGCGAGGATCGGCGTCGTCCTCGTGGCGGCCCTCGTCCTCTTCGCGCTCGCGGGGCCGCTCGTGTCCCGGTGGGATCCGGACCTCTCGGACTTCACGCTCAGCCGCGATCGCTACGGCGCGCCGCCCGGCCCGAGCGCGGCCCACTGGCTCGGCGCCGACGCCCTCTTCCGCGATGTCTTCGCTCGCCTCGCCGCGGGCGCGCGCATCTCCCTCGCCATCGCCGTCCTCGCCACGTTGCTCACCACCGCGATCGGCGCGGCCGTGGGCGTCACCGCGGGCATGACCGCGGGCGGCCGCTTCTCCGCCGTCGACACGGTGCTGATGCGCGTCGTCGACGTCGTGCTCGCCCTGCCCTTCCTGCTCTTCGTCACCGCGGTCGGCGTGGCCGTCGGGCGCGCGGACACGGGCACGATCCTCCTCGTCCTCGCGCTCGGCGGGTGGACGGGCACGGCGCGTCTCGTGCGCGCGCGGACGATGCAGATCAAGGGCCTCGACTACGTGCTCGCGGCCCGGGCCCTCGGCGCGGGCTCGCTCCGGATCGTCCGCCGCCACGTGCTCCCGGGCGTCAGCGGGATGCTCATCGTCCTCGGCACCTCGGCCGTCGCGCAGATGATCCTCGCCGAGGCGGTGCTCGGCTACCTGACCCTCGGCGTGCAGCCCCCGCGCGCCACCTGGGGCCGGATGCTCCACGAGGCCGAGCCCTACCTCACCACCAAGCTCTCGCTCCTCGCCGCGCCCGGGGCGGCCATCCTCCTCGCGGTGCTGGGCTTCAACCGCCTGGGAGAAGGGCTGCGTGACGCGCTGGATCCACGAGGATCCACCCTGCCCTCCACCCGCCGCCTCCCGATCGATCTCCTCCTCTGCGCGGCGGCCCTCCTGCTCGTCGGCGCGGCGGTGCCGAGCGGGGTCGATCCGCCGCGGCCCTCGGCCGGCGTCGCGCGCGACGAGCGCGATGTACCGAGGCGCGGCGGCGTGCTCCACCTCGCCACGCTCGTCAACCTCCGCTCCCTCGATCCCGCGCTCGCCTACGACGAGGTCTTCCGATCCATGGCCGAGCTGCTCTTCGCGCGGCTCGTCACCTTCGACGCCGACGGCCACCTCGTGCCCGATCTGGCCGCGGATCTCCCGCGCTCCGAGGACGGGAAGGTCTACACGTTCACGCTCCGCCCGGGCCTGCGCTTCCACGACGGGACGCCCCTCGGCGCAGCGGACATCCAGCGATCGATGGAGCGCTTGCTCCACCCCAAGACGCCGACGCCGGGGGCCTCGCTCTACCTGATGATCCAGGGCGCGCGCGCCTTCCACGAGGGCAAGGCGCCGCACATCGAGGGCATCCAGGTGACCGGCGAGCGCGCGCTCACCATCGCGCTCGAGGCGCCGGACGCGACCTTCCTCGCGCGGCTCACGATGGCCTTCGCGGCGCCCGTCTGCGCCTCCGCGGGCGTGTCCGCCGATCCGCGGAGCCCTGCCCTTCCCTGCGGCGCCGGGCCCTTCCGCGCGACCGCATGGGAGGCCGATCACGGGCTCTCGCTGCGCCGTCACGAGGGCTACCACCGGCAGGGCTTGCCGTACCTCGATGGCATCGAGTGGCTCGTCAACGTCCCCTCGCGCAGCCAGCGCTACAAGCTCGAGCGGGGAGAGATCGATTTCAGCCACGATCTCACGAGCAACGAGGGCGCGCTCTTCCGCGCCTCGCCGGCGTGGGACGGGCAGCACCGCTGGGTGCTCACCCAGGGCACGAACGGCGTCTTCCTCAACACCGAGGTCTTCCCGTTCGATCATCGCGAGGTGCGGCGCGCGGTGCAGAAAGCGCTCGATCCCTCGGTGCTCGCGCGCCTCCGGCCCGACGTCGTCGTCACCGATCGGGTGGTGCCCGCGTCCATCCCCGGCGTCGCGCGGCGCGGGCCGATGCGCGCCTTCGATCTCGAGGGCGCGCTCGACGCGATGAAGAAGGCCGGGTTCCCCTTCGATCCAGCCACCGGGCGCGGGGGCATCGAGGCGCCGATCGACTACCTCGCGGTGCCCGACACCTGGGATCAGCAGAGCGCCGAGATCTGGCAGCAGCAGCTCGCGCGGATCGGGATCCGCCTGCGCTTGCGGCTCGTGACGTACGCGGCCTTCCTCGCGGAGAGCGGGCGGCGCCGCGCCGTGCCCATGGGCAAGGCCGGCTGGAACGCCGATTTCCCCGACGCGTCGAACTTCTTCGAGCCCATCCTCTCGACCGAGGCGATCGCCGATGACGGTTCGGAGAACTGCGCGTTCTTCTCGAGCCCGGCCTTCGACGCGCTGCTCGCGCGCGCGCACGGCGAGCCCGATCCCGAGCGGCGCGCCGCGCTCTACGAGGAGGCCGAGGCGATGATCCGCGACGAGGCGCCGTGGATCCCCACCTTCGGCGTGCAGCGCTTCGAGATCTGGCAGCCTCGGCTGCGCGGCCACCGGCCGCAGGCGGTGATCCAGGCGCGCTTCGATCAGGTGTGGCTCGACGACGGGGATCGCCCTGCGATCGGCATGCTCGGGCTGCTCGGCGCGCCGCGTGGCCGGGGAGCGCGGCGGTGAGGGGCGCGCTCGCCCGCGTGCTGCGGCGCCTCGGCTGGGCCCTCGTGCTCATGGCCGGGATCGCCACGCTCTCGTTCATCGTCTCGCAGGTGCTCCCCGGTGATCCGGCGCGAATGACGCTCGGCCCGCAGGCCTCGGCCGCCGACGTGGCGAAGGCGCGCGCCCTCTACGGCCTCGATCAGCCGCTCCGCGTGCAATACGTCCGCTACCTCGAGCGCCTCGTCCACACGGGCCCGCGCGTCATCGATCCCAAGGCCGATCCGGCGCACCGGAGCTGCGGCTCGATCGGCCTCGGCGTCCATGTCGATCTCGGCTTCAGCTTCTTCTACCGCAAGCCCGTCGTCGATCTCCTCGCCGCCAAGATCCCCCGCTCGGTCGAGCTCGCCTTCGCCGCGCTGCTCGTGCAGATTCTCCTCGGCCTCGGCCTCGGCACCTTCGCGGCCTCGCGCCGTCGCACGGGCTGGGACGAGGCGGCCACCGGCGTCGCGCTGCTCGGCGTGAGCGCGCCAACGTTCCTGAGCGGCCTCCTGCTCCAGTACCTGCTCGCGTACAAGCTCGGGCTGCTCCCGTACGATGGATACGCGCCGAGCGGCCTCGATCACCTGCGCGCGCTCGTCCTCCCTTCCCTCACCCTCGGCCTCTTCGGCAGCGCGCTCTACGCTCGCCTCGCCCGCGACGAGCTCGGCGCCGTGCTCGATCAGGATTTCATCCGCGCAGCGCGGGGCCGCGGCGCCTCGAACCTGCGCGTCCTCGTCGTCCACGCCCTGCGCAACGCGCTGCTCCCGCTCGCCACGCTGGCCTTGCTCGATCTCGGCACGCTCGTGGGCGGCGCGGTCGTGACCGAGCGGGTGTTCCGCTGGCCCGGTCTCGGGCAGATGGCCGTCGACGCCGTGCAGAACCGCGATGGGCCGGTGATCTTCGGCACCGTGCTCTTCGCGGCCGCCGCGGTGGTCGCGTCGACCCTGACGCTCGACGTGCTCCTCTGGGCGCTCGATCCGCGCCTGCGATCCCGCGCGCGCTGACGTCAGTCGTCGGGCTCGGCCGGGCGCCCGCGGCAGCCTGTCTTGCGCGGCGGGCGCGGGGGCGCGGGGACGAGCGGGCCGAGCTCGGCGATCACCCCGTCGGCCCAGCGAACGGCGGCGGCGAGGCCGGCCGGGCTGAATGGATAATGAATCCCGTCGCCCTCGCCGTCGGGGTAGGCGCTGTGCTTGCGGCTGTCGATGAGCGTGCACGGAGCGCCGCCGGCGGCCGCGGCCTGGAGCCCGGCCTCGATGGCCCCGTAGACCTCGTCGAGGTAGCGCGGGCCCCACCGGCGCATCCGGGGCGGCCCGATCCACACGCAGGTGCGAGGGCGGCCGTCGTGCGCTGCGCGGGCGAGCCTCTCGGCCTGCTCGACGTAGACCGAGGGGGTCCCGGGGACGTTGCTCCCCTGTCCGATCACGATCATCTCGCGCTCGGGCGGCGCGGCGGGCGGCTTGAGGATGTCGGCGAGGAGCGGTGTCCACATTTCGAGGTGCTTTAAATTTTTTCGTGGCACTGGCGCCCCGCCGCAGCCGTGAAACACGAAGGCATGGTTCGACCGGTTGCCCTTGAACCAGAATGCCGGCGACGATCCGCCGATGGCGTAGGTCGACACGGCGGCGCCTGGTAACTTGAGAAACCACGCCTCCAGCCGCTCGCCGAAGGGGCCGAGTGCATGCGAGTCGGAGAGGAAGAGGACGCGGAGCGCGCCGCAATGAGGAGGCTCCGCGAGCGCTCTCTCCACGGGAAATGCGAGCGAGAGCAGCGCCGCCGAGGCGGCCGCGAGCGAGGCCGCGAGGGCGCGCGCCGTTCGTTCATGCACGTGATCCGGGGCGCTCTTCATTGCGAATCTGCAAGCCGCGGGCGAGCATAGCGTCGAGCATTGGTGAGGAGAAGAGCGCGCGGAAATATCCCTTGCGTGACGGGAGGTCGTCCCATAGCTTCTCTCACCAGAGAGGCTCGATGCTTGACATTCTGCGGCGCGCGCGTCGCTCATTGGCGCTCGCGACATCCCTCGCCCTCCCGGTCGTCGCCGGGTGCCACAGTGATCCCGGCGACAACGGCAAGCATGACCCGGTCGCCGGCCACCCGCGACTCCTCGTGACCGAGGACGACCTGCCACGGCTGCGGAGCTGGGCCGTGCCGGGCAACCCGACCTACGAGGGATTGAAGAGCATCGCGGCGGCGAACACGTCGATCCTCGACGCGGTGCTGACGACGCCGAAATGCACCGATCCGCAGGGCTCCCGCTACTGCGAGCACATGGCGGAGAACTTCGCGTTCCTCTCGCTCGTGAGCCCGAGCCCCGTCGAGCGCGACGACTACGCGAAGAAGGCCCACGCGATCCTGATGCGGATCATCGAGCTCGCGAGCCAGCCCACCAAGGGCGACATGAACAACGTGAGCGACGAGAAGTACTCGATCGCGATCCGCGCGAGCTCGGCCGGCGCGGGGGTGATGCTCACCATCGACTGGATCTACCCCTACCTCACCAAGGCCGACAAGCTCGCGATCTACCCCGTGCTGCTCCGGTGGGCCGACGAGCTCGTCCACGCGACGCGCACGAGCCACAACCACCCGGAGCCGATCGGCGTGTTCAACGATCCGGTCCTCGTCCAGGATCCGGAGGCGACGCGCTACGCGGCCAACAACTTCTTCGTGGCCCACGGCCGGAACCTCGCGCTCATCGCGACCTGCCTCGATCCGACCGACGACCCTGGGCAGAAGCTCCACGGCTACCTCGACAACGCGACCGGCGCCTTCCTCTACATGACCGACTATCTCTACCGGCACGACGGGGCGGGCGGCCTGCCCCCGGAAGGGTCGGAGTACGGGTCGCTCTCGCTCGGGCTCACCTCGGAGATGCTCTACGCCCTGCACACCGCCGGGCTCGACGATCCGGCCGCCCGCGGCCCGCAGGTCGATCTGCGCTCGAGCCCCTTCTGGATGAGCGCCATGCCCGCCAACGTCCACGCCCGCGTCCCCGGCCTCCACTCGCTCGACTACGCCGGCCTCTACCACCGCGCCTTCTCGTGGGGCGACAGCCAGGACTACGATCCTGCCTCCGAGGCCTCGTACGACTGGGCGCCGACGTTCGCGCCCGTGGGCCTCATCGCCAAGGACGCCGGCGATCAAGCCACCTACGACATGGCCCGGTGGATGGTCACCGATTTCGCGACCGGGGGCCCCGACCACCTGAAGAAGCGGGTCGGCAACACCTATGTCCCGCGGCAGAACCTCTTTTACTTCCTCCTCCTCGACCCGGCGGCCCAGGCGCCCATCGACCCCCGCCCGACGATGCCCCTCTCCTATTTCGCCGACGGGCTCAAGCTGCTCTTCTCGCGCACGAGCTGGTCGGAGGACGCGGCCTATTTCTCTTATCAGTTCTCCTGGACAGGCATCGATCACCAGCATGCCGACGCCAACACCTTCGCCTTCTATCGGAAAGGAGAATGGTTGACGAAGGAGTGCGCGGGCTACAGCCTGCCGTTCAGCCTCTCTCCCGCCCACAACGCCATCGCCATTCAAAACGATCCTCCGATCGACAAGGCCCAGGGCTCGCCGGCCGAGAAGAGCACGCAGGTGGGCTCCCAGTTCCTGACGGAGATCGCGGGCGACGGGAAGATCCTCGCGCGGAGCGAGGACCCGGCGTACACCTACGTCGCGGGCGACGCGACGGGGCGGTACAACTCCCCCTTCTACAAGACGATGGCCGTGAGCGACGCGACGCGCGCCGTCTTCTGGCTCAAGCCCGATCACGTGATTGTCCACGACCGGGCGGTGACCAACAAGAACGGTCGATTCAAGCGCTTCTTCCTCCAGCTCCCGGCCGACCCGACGATCAGCGGCACCCGCATGCGGGCGACGACGGCGAGCGGGCAGGTGCTGGCCCTCTCCTCGCTCCTGCCGGTGGGCGCTCTGCTCACCAAAGGCCCGGTGCCCGACAACATCAGCCTCGCGCACAGCGAGCCGATGACCCACACGCTCCAGATCGCGGCGCCGAACGGGAACGCCGAGGCGCGCTTCCTCAACGTGCTGCAAGGGGTCGACGCCGGCGTCGAGCCCGACGCGCCGGTGCCGCTCACCTCGACCGCCGGCACGCCCTTCGACGGCGCGGCCATCGGGAGCACCGCGGTGCTGTTCCCGGCGAACCACCATGTGCCGGTGCCGATGGTGACCTTCACCGTGCCCGCCGAGGTGACGAAGATCTTCGTGACCGGCCTCTCGCCGAAGAGCGGTTACAACGTGGTGCAGTCCGTGCTGAAGACGGGCGAGGTGTCGGTGACCGTGACCGTGGGCACGCAGATGACGAGCGACGAAGGCGGCGTGCTCGCGATCTGAGAGGCGCATCGGGGGGCCGCGATCTCCACCGAGCACACCCCGCCCGGGTAGTCCCGCGTGGCGGTGATCGAGCCGTCCGATCTCGGGACGACCTGGGCGCGCTCGGCGGGGAGGGTCCCGTCGCCGGCCGCCGCGGGACGGTCGCGCGGGTCGATGCGCGCGCGGTGCTAAGGTTCGTGGTGGAGGCCGGGCTGTCTGTCGCCCCCCGGATGGCACAGGTCGCTGCACCGGCACACGGTTCGAGCAGCGCTCCGCTATCCTTTGCGTCGCGTCTTGGCGCCGAGCACCTCGTCGAGCGACTGCGCCGTGAGGACCCGCATCGCCCACATATCGAGCTCCGCGCCGGATGCCTTGCCGATGCGCGCCTCGGCCGCTGCCGGGAGCTTGCCGAAGCGCTGGCGGAGCAGGAGGCACAGCGTCTCGATCTTGCCTTCGATCTTGCCTTCGATCTTGCCTTCGATCTTGCCTTCGATCTTGCCCTCTCGCCTGAGCATCTCCGCCGTCGTCATGATCTCCTCCGCGGACCTCCGGCCCACCTGCTTCGCCAGCAGCGTGCGCAGGGTGGCCGGCTCGGCCCGGCTCGTCTCCAGTATGTACCGCAAAATGCTCACCAGGACATCCTTCGCCTCCGCCGCACGGCCTTCCGGCGAGAGGATCCGGATGCGGATGCCGATCGGATCGCGGCCGTGCTTGAGCGAGAGGATCGCCACCCGGCCCCCCGCGGTCATCCCGCTCCTGTCCCGGAGCGTGGCGTCGGTCTGCGCCGACAGGTCGTCGAGGATAAAGCGGAGGCGCGGGACGTGAGGGCCGAGCGCTTCGAGGAGGTCCGCGTCGGCGTCGAGCAGGTCCTCGAACGCGACCGGCGCCGTCCAGCCCGTCGGGCTGTGGTGGACCACCAGGGGGACGATCGCGGGGAGCCTTCTCCGCCGCGGGTGCTCGGCGCGGTAGTTCTTCCAGATCGCCACGAGGTAGCGGAGGAGGCGGAAGGCCATCCACGGGTCGACGCGGCTCTGGTGTTCCGCGAGGAGGTAGAGGAGGAGGGGGCGCCGTCCGATCTTGACGGAGTAGACGAGGTCCATGCGCTGCTCGTCGAGCTCTTCGCCGCCCACCGCGATGCCGCTCTCGATCCGTAGGCTGCTCCAGGCGATGCGACGCGCGAGGGGTGCCGGGAGCAGGGTGCGGAGGAGGCCGCGCGCGTGGCGGACCTGGCCGAAGGCGGCTTTGAAGAGGGCGTCGTGGGGCGTGGTGGTCATGGTGGTCACCGTGCGTGAGGCGGCTCGATGGGAGCCTGTTCTCGCCGCGGGAGGTGGCGGGCATCACCCGGCGCGGTGCTTCTTGGTGAACGCGCGGAGGTCGGGATTTCCGGGGTTGTGGGCGAGGGCGGCGTCGAGGATGCGGCGCATCCATCCCTCGGCTGTGGCGGTAGTTAGGAGCTCGAAGATCGTGGTGCGCAGGTTGGTCTCGGCGGTGATGGCGTCGAGGTTTTTGGTGAGGCGGTAGGTGAGCATCTGGGCGAGGTCGCTGCGTGTGGGGTAGGCGCGGAGGAGGGCTTCGGCGAGGTCGTGGAGATCGGCGCCGGTGAACGTGGTGGGCGAGGGGTGAGGAGGTGGCGGGGGGAGCGCGGGTGGTGGTTGGGGGCGTTTGGGGGGTAAGGGGTGCGAGGTGGAGGGAGAGATGGTGCCGGGGTGGTGCCATTCGATGAAGTGGAGAGCGCCCGCGGCGTCACCGGCGAGGATTCGGTGGTCGGAGGCGAAGGCGCAGCAATGGAGCGGTGCACAGGTCTCCAGCAGGGCTATGGTCAGACCAGTTATCAAGTCCCAGACTCGGAGGGTCTTATCATCCGACGCAGAGACGGCCCAGCGACCATCTGCCGTCACCGCCACGTCGTTCACCCCCTCTGTATGCCCCTTGAGGGTGCGGATGCGCTGCCCGCTTCCGAGGTCCCAGACCTTGAGCGTGGTATCCCTGGATGCGGAAATGATCCAGCAACCATCCGCCGTCACCACCACGCCGGTCACCTTCTCCGTATGCCCTTCGAGGGTACGAATAAGCTGCTCGCTTTCAAGGTCCCAGACCTTAAGAGTCTTATCCGACGACGCGGAGATAATCCAGCGACCGTCCGCCGCCGTTGCCACGCCGGTCACGAATTGCGTATGCCCTTCGAAGGTACGGACGAGCTGCCCGCTTCTGAGATCCCAGACCTTGAGTGTCCTGTCCCTCGATGTGGAGACGACATGGCGGCCATCCGCCGTCACCGCCACGCCGGTTACCCCATGCGTATGCCCTTTGAGGGTGCGAACGAGTTGCCCGTTTCCGGGGCTCCAGACTCTAATTGTCTTATCCTCCGACGCAGAGACGGCCCAGCAACCATCCGCCGTCGCTGCCACCCCGTTCACTCCAAGTGCATGGCCACGGAAGGAACTGATGGGCTGCTCTCCTTCGAGGTCCCAGATCTTGAGTGTTGTATCATATGACGCGGAGACGGCCCAGCGACCATCTGCCGTCACCACCACGTCGTTCACGCCTTCCGCATGCCCCTCGACGTCTCGGACGCGCTGCCCGCTTCCGAGGTCCCAGATCTTGAGCGTCTTATCCGACGACGCGGAGACAGCCCACCGGACGTTCGCCGTTACCGCCACGCCGTTCAACGCGCCTGTGTGCCCTTTGAGTGTGCGGACGATCTGCCCGCGTTCGAGATCCCAGACCTTGAGCGTCCTATCATAAGACGTGGAGATGGCCCAACGGCCATCCCCTGTCACCGCCACACCAGTCACCCACCATGTATGTCCACTGAGGATGCGGACGAGCTGTCCGCGTTCGAGATCCCAGACCTTGAGCGTCTGATCATACGACGCGAGGATGGCCCAGCGGCCATCCCCTGTCACCGCCACGCCGTACACCAGATCCGTATGCTCTTCGAGGGTCCCAACGAACTGGCCGCTTCCGAGGTTCCAAACTCTGATGGTCCTATCCCTCGACGCGGAGACGGCCCGGCGGCCGTCCCCTGTTACCGCCACGCCGGTCACTTCCTCCGTGTGCCCTTCGAGAGTGCGGACGAGCTGCCCGCTTCCGAGGTCCCAGACTCTGATGGTCCTATCCCTCGACGCGGAGACGGCCCAACGATCATCCGTCGTCACCGCCACACCGGTCACTCCTTCCGCATGCCCTTCGAGCGTGCGGGCGAGCCGCCCACTTCCGAGGTCCCAGACTTTGAGCGTCTTGTCGTAAGATGCGGAGAGACGGCCCAGCGACCATCCGTCGTGACCGCCACGCCGGTCACTCCTTCCGCATGCCCTTCGAGCGTGCGGGCGAGCCGCCCACTTCCGAGGTCCCAGACTCTGAGCGTCTTGTCGTAAGATGCGGAGACGGCCCAGCGACCATCCGTCGTGACCGCCACGCCGGTCACTCCTTCCGTATGCCCTTCGAGTGTGCGGACAAGCGCTTCCGAGTCCCGGCTCGTCCGAACCCGCTCTCGCAAATACCCCACCCCCCGGATCGCCAGCACCCCCTCCGCCAGCTCACACCCATGCTCCTCCATGTCGAAACCATCGATTGCGTAGCTGCTGCAACAAAAAACTCCGGTCGCTCCTCTACTTGCCACTTTCGCAAACAGTGCGCCTCCCGATCCAGCACCCTCACCAGCCGCTCAATCCACCCCCATCCAAGACTTCGCCTCGAGCGAAAGCTGTACCCCCGCCTGCAAATCCCCCAGCACCGCATCCACCCCGCGAGCCGCCACCTCCATCATTCAACTGCCCCAAATCCCACAGCGCTTCGCCCAAATTCCCCGCACAATCCGCCGCAAACCCAGCTCGTCCCTCAATTCTCGTCTCCGCAAACTCCCGCACCAGTGGATGCAGCCGAATCGCCTTCTCCCCCAGCTCTTCCACCAGCGAAAGCGCCCCGAGCCGCCGCAGCGCCGCTCCGAGCGGCGCTGCCCGCCCTTTCTCCGCCTTCTCCCCGAGCCCTGTCAACAGCGCAAGCCTCGCCTTGGGCACCTCCGCCGCCTCCCCGAGCAGCGCAGCCGCCTGCAACACCTTTTTCTCTGCCGCCCCGCCTCCGGGCAGCTTCGCGAGCGCCTCCCAGTCCACCCGCAGCGTCGCCTCCACCGAAGCCGCGTGCCGCGTCGGAAGGTCCTCCGCCTCCACCCCCGCGGCATCCGCCGCCGCGAGCGCCCCTTCTTCCAGCAGCCGCGCGCGAAACCCCTCCACGCTCACCTCGGGGTTCCGCCCCAGGAACGCCCCCGCGAGCGCCAGCGCCAGCGGCAGGCACCCCAGCATCCGGCACACCTCGATCGCGGCGGACCGCTCGGCTCCTTCCCACGCTCGGCCGGCCCCTCCAGCCAAGAGCTCCAGCGCCTTCTCCTCGGACAAGACGCCCACGGCCACCGTCGCAAACCCACCCTCACGCCGCCGTGTCGTGAACAGCACCCGGCACCGGAGCTGTGCTGGCACGAACCCGAACGCCTCATTTCGCAAGCTCCGCGGATCCTCCACGTTATCGAAGATCACCAGCGCATCGGGCCGCGCATTGACGAAGCGCACGAAGGCCAGCATCAGCCGGTGCTGAAGCTCCGACTCCTTGGCTTCCGGCTCGAACAGCCTCACCTCCGCAGCGAGCGCCGCCATCTCGGCTTGCACGTCGCGCGCCGCGTTCACCCAGTACACCCCGCCCGGGTACGCCCCCGCGTACCGGTACGCGTACTCCACCGCGAGCTGCGTCTTGCCGATCCCGCCCATCCCCGCGGCCGCCACGGGCGACACCTCCACGGCCTCGCCCTTCTGGAGCAACGCGTGGACCTTCGCCAGATCCTCCTCGCGCCCCACGAACCCCGCGTGCCGCAGGAAGGGCACGACAAACCGAGGCACGTCCGTTTCCCCGCCCGCTCGGCTTCGCTCGTTGGCCACGCTCGTCCCCGGAGGGTAGACCCGCGTGCGCCGCCCTGTCGAGCCGCGGCGTCCTATCCTTCCGCAGGGGGCGTGCCCCGGCGGCCATCCTCGAGATCGTCGCGCGCGACCGGGACCTCTTTCGATCGCTGGGAGGCCGATGACCGGCGCGCCTACGAGCAAGACGTGCGGCCCGGGCGCTGCCTGTGCCATCGCCGACGAGCTCCGGCGCCACCTCGCGAAGACATGGCGATTGCTCTCCGTGCCGATGAGCGCTAGGTTACGGGCCAGGCGTGTCCCACGCCGGACCCAATGGAGCCGTCACCCCGCGACGGCTCGCTTCGGGCAAGGGGCTTCGGTCTCGGGATGGTCGTCGAGGTTTTCCGAATCGCGCGACCGATGGCAGCGGGGGTCATCGGTTCCGCGCAAGATTCGGAGAAACCCATGACCAAGAAGAATGCCACCAAGCAGGCCGCCCGTACCCGTCTCCAGAGGTTCGGCGGCAAGTTCTTGCACCATCGCCGCATCGTGAGCGGGCCGGCAGCAGGACCCGTCGAGCCCGCGGACACTCGGCTCACGGTCTCGGGTGTCGTCGTCATCGCGCGCGAGACGGCTCCCTCCGCGCTCATCGGCACGCAGGACGCGTTCGGCGATGCCCCCATCGTGCTCGTCGTCGTGGATGCCGCGGATCCGCTCGGCGGTCTGGTCGCCGTCATGAGCAACGTGCAGACCGAGGGCGTCTCGGTGCAGGAGGCACGCTCGGCCGTCGAGGTCGAGGTGAAGCAGCGAACCGCGCGAGGAGAGAGCTCGCCCTTCATGGGGGTCATGAAGGTCGACGACCTCGTCAAGGTTCTCGGTCGGGCGCTGCCGCCCGCGCAGATCGACATCTCCGTGCGGATCATCGCCCAGCTTTCGGCTCTGCCGCCCGCAGGTCACGCGCACGTGCTGGCGGTTGCCGAGGGGACCATGATCGCCACCACCGCATCTGTCGTCGAGCTGTGCTGGTGTGGGCACCCGCGGCGCGAGCACGCGGAGACGGGCGCTTGCACGTGGGTAGGCGTGCCCGACGGCCGACCCATCATCGGCTTGTCACTGGAGATGCTCGCTCAGGCCCGCGCCCTCGGCATCCCGATGAGGTGCCCCTGCGCGAGCCCCATCACTCATTACTATGACAAGCTCGGACGCCGGCTGCCGGCCAAGTGAAGGCGCGTGTCATCGTCCTTTGGCGCGCTTCCTGCTCTGAGCTGGATCGCTTGCGGATGAGCGCGGCGGGTTACTCGAAGATCTGGCGGCTTCATCCCGTCGCTCATCGCCTCTCCCTTCGCGGCGCTCGCCGCCATTGGCAGCAAGCTCTCCGGGGTCGTTGACGCCGCCGACCTGGCGCTTGACAAGCTCGCCGTCGCCGAGCAGGAGAACCGCGACTTCCGCGCCGTCGGCGAGCCCAAGGCCTTCATCGATCCGCTCAACGCGCTGCGCAAGGTGACGTATGGCAAGCCCGAGCAGCGAGCGTGTCACGGGCACGCGTAGTTCAAGCACTTGTGGATGAGCATCGACCCGTGACGATGCTCACCGGCGGATGGAAAGTGCGAAAGGGCGCGCCATAAATAGCAAGCGCAAAGGGGTCGGGCGCACCTCGTCCTCGAATCCCTCTCCCCCGGGCGCGCGCCCCGGGGTAGACCTCGTCTCGTGCGCTTCTTCAACACCACCGGCTCGTGCGACCCCGACCGGCACTACATGATCCCGGCGGAGCGGCGCATCGCGGGTGTCCAGGCGCTCATCGACAAGGGCGCCTACTTCGTCGTCCACGCGCCCAGGCAGACGGGCAAGACCACAGCGATGAAGGCGCTCGCCCGGCGCCTCACCGCCGAGGGGCGCTACGCGGCGCTGCGCTTCTCGTGCCAGAACGCCGGGGTCTTCCCCGAGGACGTGGGCGCGGCCGAAGAGGCCGTCTGGGGTGCCCTCATCGCAGCCGCGAGTGCCGAGCTGCCCGAATCGCTCCAGCCTCCCGAGCGAGTCGACGAGAAGCCGGGCAATTTCCTCCAGACCCAGCTCACCCGCTGGGCCAAGGCCTGCCCACGGCCCCTCGTCCTCGTCTTCGACGAGATCGACGCCATCGGCGGATCGAGCGTGAAGTCCATCCTGAGCCAGCTCCGGAGTGGGTTCGACGGTCGCCCCGCCCCCTTCCCGTGGTCGGTGATCCTCTGCGGCATGCGGGACGTGCGCGATTACAAGGCGGCGAGCGGGGGCGACCCGACGCGGCTCGGCTCGTCGAGCCCGTTCAACATCAAGGAGGAGTCGCTCCTCATCCGCAATTTCACCGAGGCCGAGATGCGCGAGCTCTACGGCCAGCACACCGCCGAGACGGGGCAGGTCTTCACCGAGGACGCTCTCCTCCGCGCTTGGGCTCTCTCCCAGGGCCAGCCCTGGCTCACCAACGCACTGGCCCGCGAGGTGGTCGAGAAGCTCTCGGTCCCACTCGCCGAGCCCGTCACCGCGGCCCACCTCGACGAGGCCAAGGAGCGCCTCATCCTCGCCCGCGCGACGCACCTCGACTCGCTCCTCGCGCGTCTTCGCGAAGACCGGGTCCGCCGCGTGCTCGAGCCCATCCTCGCGGGCGAGCTACCCAACGACGACCCGTACGACGACGACTACGCGTACACGCGGGACCTTGGCCTCATCACGCCCCGCCCCGAGGTGCGGATCGCCAACCCGATCTACCGGGAGATCATCCTCCGGGTGCTCGCCCAGACGGCCGAGACAGCCGTCTTCACGGACCGCCGCCGCTACCTCCGCGGTGACGGCACGCTGGACTTCGGCGCGCTGCTCCAGGGCTTCGCCGAGTTCTGGACAGAGCACGGCGAGATCCTGGCCGGACGCATGGCCTACCCCGAGGTTGCGCCCCAGCTCGTGCTGATGGCCTACCTGCACCGCATCGTCAACGGGGGAGGCTTCATCGATCGCGAGGTGGGCCTCGGCACCAAGCGGATCGACCTCTTGATCCGGTGGCCTCGCACGTCGAGCTCGGATGCCGGCGGCAAGCCCGCGGTGCAACGCGAGGCGATCGAGCTCAAGGTGTGGCGGGACCGGGACAAGAAGGGCGACCCGCTCCCGGCTGGCCTCGTGCAGCTCGACGAGTACCTGGCGAGCCTTGGTCTGTCCGAGGGCGTGCTGGTGATCTTCGACGCGCGCGCCAAGGCGGCGCCGATCGAGGAGCGGACGCGCTTCGAGGAGGCCATGACGCGCGCGGGGCGGAAGGTGACCGTGCTCAGGGCCTGAGCTCCCGTCTCTGCCTCCCGCTCGGGGCGACGCGCGGGAGCCCGTGGCAGAGAGCCCGACCTCGGGCTCAATTCCCCGAGAGCGCTCTGCACTCCGCGCCGATCGGTGAATCGGCCGGCGCCAGATCCGCGCAGCGCTTGAACGAGCTCTTCCCGCTCCCGCCCGCGGCTTGCTCCGCGGCCCCGCGCAGGTGCCAGGCCGTCGCGCTCCCCGGCGCCTGGTTGGTCAGCTCCGTCGCGAGCCGCACCGCCTTGGTCGTCTGGCGCGCTTCGAGGGCGCGCATGATCCGCGCGGACAGCGGCCCCGAGTCGTCCGGGGGTGTCGCGGGCTCCTTGGAGGACGCCGACGCGGCCGGCTTCGCGGCGGACGCCGACGCGGGCGGCGCGGCGGAGGCGCTCGGCGCGGGCTCGGTCGTCTCCAGCGGAGGAGGCGGCGGAGGTGGAGGTGGAGGCGGCGGAGGCGGCGTGGTCGGTTGCTGCGCGACCGCGCTCGCCGACGTGCGGGTGGCGGGGCCGGGGCCGGGCGGCGGACGCTTGTTGACCCACCAGAACGCGAGGCCACCCCCGAGGAGCACCACGAGGATGCCGACCGCGACGCGGCGACCTGCGCGCCGCTGCGCGTCGGCCTCGGCGACCAGATCGCGGATGGGCTCGTCGTCGGCGGGCTCGGGCGGCTTGCCCGGCGCGACCCTCGGCTTCTCGGTCGGTTTCTCCCGCGCCGCGGGGCGCGCGGGCGCCGGCGTCGGCTGGCGGATCGGCCGCACGACGGGAGGCTCGTTGTCCTCCTCGGATTCGGAGGGCGGCGCGGGCTCGTCGACCGGCGGCGCGGGCTCTTCGGCTTCGGGCGGAGGAGCCTCGGCGACGGGCGCGCTCGCATCGACGGAAGGCGCGGCCTTCTCGGCCGGGCGCGTGGGCGGCGCCTCGTCGAGCACCGGCGCCGCCGGTTTGACGGGCGCGGGCGGCTCGGCCGGCTCGATCGGCTTCGACGCGCGGGGCGCCTCGACCGCGGAGATGCCGGAGGGGCTGAGCTTGCGCGGCGGCGGGGGCGGCGGCGCAACACGGGCGGGACGCACCTCGCCGCTCGACGTCGAGGTGCGCCGCGCCGGCGGCTCGGCCTCGGGAGCAGGCGCCGCGGGGGCCTCCGCGGGCGCGGGTTGCGCGACCGGAGGCCTCTCGGTCTTCTCTGCCTTCTCTGCGGCGACAGGAGGCTTCTCGGTCTTCTCTGCGGCGACCGGGGGCTTCGCGGTCTTCTCGACGGCGGCCGCGGGCTCGGTGGCGGCGGGCGCGAGCGCGGGCGCCGGGGGCTCGGGTGTGGTGGCGGCGGCCTCGGGGACGAGCGCCTCCTCGCTCCTCTCCTTCGGGGCCGCGAGCTTCGGCGCCACGAGGACCGCGAGGTTCGGGAGGCTGATCGACTCGGGGAGCGGATCGATCTTCTCGGTCGAGGGCTCCGCGCGCTCGGGGACGACTGGATCTTCCGGGATGACCTCGTGGGCCGAGCCGCTCGGCGACGACAGGGGCCCGAGCTTGTGCCCGGGCATGCTGTCGTGGCTGTGCTCGGCCTCGATGCTCGGGACGACGTCTTCAGCGATCTCCGTGGCGGGGACGAGCAGGCCCTCGAAGTAGAGCTTCGAGATGGTCGAGAGCGTCGACAGATCCTCGAAGGGCGAGGCGTCGACGACCTGCATGAGCGTGCGCTTGCCGTCGAAGAGGCGCAGGATCGAGTTGAGCTCGTCGGGGATCTCGTTCAGCCGTTCGAGCAGCTCCTCGCTGTTCACCTCGAAGAGCGTGGCGAGCGGCGGCAGGGCCTCGAGCAGGCGGCCCCACTCGTCGAGCCGGCGCATCCCCTCCATGAGCAGGCCCTGCGTCGACGACTCGATGACGTCCTGGTTGTCGACCTTGCAGAACTCGACCTCGAACTCGCCCTCGTTCCAGATGAGCGCGCGGTAGACGGCCTCTTCACCGACGAGGTGGCCGAGGGTCGCGTCGATCACCTTGCCGTCGCGGAAGAAGACATGCGCCTCGGTGTCGTCGTGCGTCAAATGCACGATCCCGCTCTTCCGGCTCACCTCGAAGGTCTGGAGCAGGTCGACGACGTTCATGTCGCTGACCGAGCCGCTGAAGCGGGTGCGCCCCGTCGTCGAGTGGTGGCGGGTGGTGATGCCCTCGCGCGTGCGCCGCGCGAGCAGCAGGTTCACCCGGGCGATGAGCTCGCGGACGAAGATGGGCTTGGTGAGGTAGTCCTCGACGCCGAGCTCGAGGCCGCGGATCTTGTCCTCGATCGACTTCTGGCTCGTGAGGAACACGACCGGGATGAGCGCCCAGTCGGGGTGCTCCTTGAGCTTCCGGACGAGCGCGTAGCCGTCCATCTTCGGCAGGCGCGTGTCGCTCAGGATCAGATCGGGCGTCGAGAGCTCGATCTTCTGGAGCGCGTCGGCCCCGTCCTTCGCCGTGGTGACGCTGTAGCCGGCCTTCTTCAGGCTGACTTCGAGGACCCGGACGCTGCGGGAGTCCGCGTCGACAAGGAGGAGTTGTTGTTTGGCCACCTTGGAAGAGCCGCCGCGGGTCGATTGCTGAGCCGAAGAATGGCGAGCGTAGGCCCGGGGGTCAAGTTGCTTGCAGGACGGGGGCTCGCCGGGCTGCTGCACGACCCGATGCGTCGGTCGGGCCCGCTCGACGTACCTCGGTACGCCTCGCGTTCCCTCCCTAGCCTCGGGTTGTTCGCGACGCCCGGCGAGCCCCCTCACTCTTTTCTTGGGATCAGTGGCTCCAGGGGTCGACCACGTCGCCGCCGCCGCCTTTGCGCGGTGGGGTCGACGGGGTCTTGGTGGGGCTCGTGGGCTTGCTCACCGGGACCTTCGCGGGCACCTCGGGCTTCTTGACCTCGGGCGCGACGGGCGTGGGCACAGGTGGAGGCGCGACGACGGCGGTCGCGGTGGCCGTCGCGGGGAGCTCGGGGACAGGCTGAGCTGCGATGGTCGCGGTGGCGGTCGGCGGCGCGGCGCTCTCGTTCGCCTTCACCGGGGTGCTCGCGGCGGCCGGCGATCGGAGCGCGAGCCAGGCGACGAGGGCGATCAGCACGAGCACCGCGGAGCCCGCGCCGATCAGCACGCCCGGGCTGACGATCGGGCGCAGGCCCGGCGGCCGGAGGGAGCTCTCCCCGTCGCGCTTGCCGGGCGGCGGGCGCAGGCTCGTCGGCGCGGCGAGCACCGGATCGGCCATCGCGGCCTCGAGCGCGGCGGCCACCTCGGCCATGCTCGCGTAGCGCTCGCCCGGGCTCTTGGCGAGGCAGCGCATGGCGATGGGCGCGAGCGCGCCGAGGCGGGAGGCGTCCGGCACGAGCCGATCGAGGGGCTCCGGCGTCGCGAACATGTGCTTGGTGAGCACCCCCATGTACGTGTCGGCCTCGAAGGGGACATGGCCGGTGAAGCACTCGTAGAGGATGACTCCGAGGGCGTAGATGTCGGCGCGGTGGTCGACGCTGTGCCCCGCGGCCTGCTCCGGGCTCATGTAGTGCGGGGTGCCGAAGACCATGCCGGCGCGCGTGAGCCGCCCTGCCCCGGCCATCTTCGCGACGCCGAAGTCGAGCAGCTTCACGAACTCGCGCTCGTTGTTGCGCGTGAGGAAGATGTTGTCGGGCTTGAGATCGCGGTGGATGACGCCCGCAGCGTGGGCGGCCGCGAGGCCCGAGGCGCACTGGTGGAGGATGTTGGCGACGCGGAAGGGGGCGAGCGTCTTCTCGGCGCGGAGCAGGGCCGCGAGGGAGATGCCGGTGAGGAACTCCATCACGAAATAGGGGACCGGCGCGCTCGAGCTCGTCATGCTGTCGCGGGCCCCGTCGCGGCGCGGAGGCAGGCGGATCTCGCCGAAATCGCTCACGGCGACGATGTTGGGGTGCCCGATGGCAGCCGCGGCCTTCGCCTCCTGGACGAAGCGCGCGACATGCTCGGTGTCGGCGATGTCCCGCCGGAGGACCTTGAGGGCGAAGCGCCGCCCGAGGGCGACGTGCTTGACCTCGTAGACGGTGCCCATCCCACCCTCGCCGAGCACCGCGGTCACCTCGTAGCGGCCGTCGATGATCTGGCCGATCATCGGGTCGTCCGAGGGGTTCCAGTCGGCGATCTCGTTGAGCGCGTCGCCGTCGAACGGGCAGAACCGCGCCTCGCCGGAGAACACCTGCTGGCAGCTCGCGCAGCGCTTGGCGCGCGCCGGCTGTCGTTGCCGCTGCGCCGCGGCCGAGGGCGACATCACATTGGTGACGGTCTGCTCCTCCTCGTCGGACCGCGCATGGTGCGCGGGCGGAACCTGCGGGTTCATGCGCATGGTCGCGGCCACGCCGGCAGTCTACCCGAAGTCGTGCGATCCCGCGAACAACGCTCGGGGTGGAGGCGGTAATTTACGGAGGAGGCGTGCAGGACAGCAATTGCCCGCGATTTCCCCGGGAGGACCCACGCCCGCCGCCCTCCCCTTCGGGTCAGGGGAGCGGGAGCGGGAGCGGGAGCGGGAGCGGGAACGGGAGCGGGAGCGGGAGCGGGAGCGGGAGCGGGAACGGGAGCGGGAGCGGGAGGATCAGGCGCCGGGGGCGGGGGTGCCGCAGTTCGCGCAGAACTTGGCGGCGCCGATCTCCGAGCCGCAGCCGGTGCAGAACTTCTTGGCGGGGGCGACGGCGAGCGGCGTGCCGCACTCGGCGCAGAACTTCCCCACGGGGACGGAGGCGGCGCACTTGGGGCAGGCGACCTTGCCGCCCGCGGCGGTGGGCGCGGTCGGCTGGCCCATCGGCGGCTGGGGCTGCTGCATGTGGGGCGGGGTGAACTGCGGGCCCTGCGGGTACGCGCCGGGCTGCATCATGTTCGCCATGCCCACGCCCACGGCCATCTGCGCGCCGAGCCCGGCCACGCCCGCGTTGGCGCCGCCCTTGGCCATGCCCTCGCCGGCGCCCATCATCGCCTGGCCGGCGGCGTAGTTGTTGTAGCTGCCGGCGAGCTGCTGCACGTAGCGGGCGTCCTGGTTGAACTTCTGGTCGAGCTTGAACTGCTCGGCCTTGGCCTGGTCGGCGGCGATGCCGACGCCGCGGCGGGCCGCGCCGCGCTCCTTGTTGGCCTCGCGGAGGAGCTGGGTGTCGGCCTCGTTGAAGCTGATGTTCCCGAGGTTCACGTCGGTGATCTTGATCCCGATCTCCTCGAGGTTCGGCGCGCGCTGGATGATCGCGGCGGCGATGTCGCCCGTCATCCCGCCGAGGTTCAGCAGGCTCTTGTTCTGCTGGACGCAGACCTGCCCGATGACCGTCTTCACGCTCATGAAGAACTTGTCCTTGATCCACTTGAGCGTCTGCTCGTTGTCCATGCTCCCCGCGGCCTGGCCGAAGTAGCCGATCACGAAGCGGACGGGGTCGGTCACCACGAGGGCGAACTCGCCGAAGATGCGCGGCGTCACGAACTCGAAGAGGATGGGGTCTTCCATCGACTCGAGGGGGCCGCCGAAGGTGACGCCCCGCACGGGCTGCATCTTCACGAAGAAGATCTCGGCGATGAAGACGTTGCCGCCGGTGAACGAGTTGATGAGGTTGTTCAGGAAGGGGATGTTCTGCGTCTGGAGCGTGTGGCGGCCGGGGGGCAGGTAGCCCTTGTACTGGCCGTCCTTGAAGAAGAGCGCGCACTCGTCGCTGTCGACGGTCAGCTGCGCGTACATGGGGACGTTCTGGTCGGGGTGCTTGTAGACGATGACGTGCTTAACGTTGTCCGGACGCGCGATCATCATCTCGCGGACGCCACCCTTGACGAAATCCATGATCCCCATGCCGTGCTCCTGTGGCGCCCTGCCGGCGCGCGCGATGAAACCTCGTGGACCGATGCCGCGCTCTTGCGAGCAAACGGCGGGGGCAAGATAATCCTCGGCGTGCGCGCCAGCAATGCCGAACGAGCGCGCCGCCGGAGGTCCGCTCCCCGATGATCCCGCCCCTCGATCCCGCAGAGCTCCAGGGCCCTGCGCAGAAAATCGCCGCGCCCACCGCCCCGGCCAAGCTCCAGGAGATGGCCGCCAAGGGCATCGCTCCCGGCGTCAAGCCGGCCGACATGGTGGCGCTCCTCGTCATCCTCTCGGGGAACGACCGGCCGCCCGCCGTCAAGGAGACCGCCGAGAAGACGCTCGGCGCCCTGCCCGACCCGCTCCTCAACGGCGCGCTCAACGCGGGCGATCTGCACCCGGCGGTGATCGATCTGCTGGCCCGGCGCTACGCCGAGCGGATCGACGTGCTCGAGAAGCTGCTCGCGATGCCCAAGGTCCACCCGGAGACGGTGGAGGAGCTCGCCAAGGTCGGCACCGAGCCGGTCACGGAGCTCATCGCCACCAACGAGGACCGGCTGCTCCACAACCCGCGCATCATCGAGCTGCTCTACATGAACAAGCGGACCCGCATGTCCACCGCCGATCGCCTGATCGATCTGGCCGTGCGCAACGGGCTCACGCTGACGGGCATCCCGGCCTTCAAGGAGGCGGCCGCCGCGATCGCGGACGAGCTCATCCCGATGGCCTCGGACGAGCCGACGCCGGACGACCTTCTCTTCCAGGAGACGCAGGCGCTGGCCGAGCAGCTCGCCGCCGAGTCGGCCGCCGACGAGGACACCCACCACGAGGACGAGACCGGGCAGGAGGTCGTGGACGACAAGTTCGCCCCGCTCCACGTGCGGATCGCGAACATGACGATGTCCCAGAAGGTGAGGCGCGCCATCCTCGGCACGAAAGAAGAGCGCATGCTCCTCGTGCGCGATCGCAACCGGGTGGTGGCGACGGCCGCGATCCGGAGCCCGCTCCTGCAGGAGAACGAGGTCGTGCTCATCAGCCGGAACCGCAACATGTCGGAGGACGTGCTGCGCGTGATCGCGACCACCCCCGAGTGGACGAAGAGCTACGGGGTCAAGCGCAACCTCATCGAGAACCCGAAGACCCCGGTGATGATCGCCACGCGGATGATCCCGCACCTGCGCGAGGCCGATCTGCGCCACCTCGCCAAGAACAAGAACGTCCCCGGCGCCGTGCAGGACGCGGCGCGCCGCCACCTCGGACGGCGTTCGAGCTGAGAGAAAGATCGCTCATGATTTCGATGGGTTAGGTGCAAGATCGCAAGCTCGTGACGAGCATGCGATCGGCCCTCGAGGGCGAGCGATGAGCGATCTCGTCCGCTTCGGCGTCGCCATGGACCGGGCGCTGCTCGCCGAGTTCGATCAGCGCATCGCCGCGCGCGGCTACGAGAACCGCTCGGAGGCCCTGCGCGACCTCGTCCGCGCCGATCTGACGCGCGCCGCGTGGGACAGCGGCGCGCCGGTCATCGCGACGCTCACCCTCGTCTACGGGGCCGAAGCGCGCGCTTGGGTGGCGGAGATCGCGGGCGAGGAGGCGGAGGCGTTCGTGACGTCGACCCGCGTGCCGCTCGACGGCGGAAGGACGCTGGAGGTGGTGGTGGTGCGGGGCACGGGCGCGGCGCTCGGCGCGCTGGCCGGCAGGCTCGGCGGCGCGCGCGGCGTGGAGCGCTGCGGTGCCTGTGCCCGCCGCTCCCCTGCTCCATCGCGCGCCGCGCTAGCCGGCGCTGACGATCGCTAAAGGTCGCCGTCGTCGTCGAGCTTCTTCACGGTCACGGTCGTCTTGGGCGGGTCGACGATGAACGTCACCATCCGCTCCTTCGACTCGAAATCCTGGCGGTAGAGCACGGCCGAGCGGCGGTACTTGAAGGGGCCGATGCGCACGCGGTGCCAGAGGCCGCGGCCCTTCACCTGGGCGGGCTCGACGTAGGCCTTGTGCCCGCGGCGGCGGAGCGCGGCGGCGAAGGACTCGGCCTCGGAGGCGGTCTTGAACGAGCTGACCTGGAGCTGGTAGCCCCCGGGCGTGCCGGCCGGCGCGGTCTCGGCGCCCGTGTCGCGCGAGACCTGGGTGGCCATCGCGGTCAGCGTGTCGCCGGCCGCGGGCTCACTTGCGCCGGTGTGGAGCACCTGTCCGGCCGGCAGCGGCACCACGGGCAGCCGATCGGCCGCGCTCGGCGGGGTGGTCGGCGCGCCCGGCGGCAGATCGAAGGGCAGCGCGTCGGGGGCTGCGGTCGGCGCGCCTGCGGCGGCGGCCATCGCCTTGGGATCGCGCACCGCCTCGAGCGCGGTGGTCGGGCTCTTCGCGTCGGAGAGCGTGTCCGGGAAGGTCACCTCCTGGCCGACTTTGTCGTCCGGGCGCGGCAGCGGCGTGCCCGCGGGGTGCGCCCGCGCCACCAGATCGCCGAGCGGATCGACCGCGGTCACCTTGGCCTTCGGCGGCGCGCGCATCAGCGCCACCGCGGCGAAGACGATGCATGCCCCACCGAGCGACGCGAGCACCAGCGCGCCCACGCGCGACGGGCGCGCGCCCGGCTCGTCCTCCTGGATGTCGTCGAGGTTCCGCACGGCGGAGGCGTCCATCCTGTCGACTTCGGGTCTCATGCGCTGATCTCCTCGCCATCCTCGGGGGACGCCGCGGTCCCCTGCCTGTCCTGCGCCTCGCCGAGGCGCTCCATCTTCTGCGGCGCGCTGATCCCGAGCAGCCGGAGCGCCGCGCCGTAGCCGAGCCGGATCCCCTCGATCCACAGCAGCCTGGCCTTCGTCTTCTCCCAGTCCCAGGTCGCCTCCCAGCCCGCTTCCCGCGTGTGCTTCACCTGGGGCAGCACCGGATCGTCCTTGCAGCGGGTGAAGTAGCTCTGGAAGGCCTGCGACAGCTCCTGCGCCCAGAAGACCACGCGGTGCGGCTCGCGCAGCGCCGCCGCCTCGGCCACCATCGCCGGGAAGCGCCCGAGCTGCCCGAGGATCGCGAGCTCGCTCGGGTGCGTGAGCCTCGCGAACAGCGCCGGCGACGCGGCGATCGCCCCGAGATCGATCTGGAACACCTCGGCCGCGCGCCGCTGGATCGAGCAAGCGCGCGCGTAGCCGTACTGGAGGTAAAAGACCGGGTTGTCGAGCGAGCTCTTCTTCGCGACCTCGAGGTCGAGATCGATCGTCGTGTCACTCCGCCGGCTCAGGTAGAAGTAGCGGAGCGCGTCGGCCCCCGCGCCCTTCCGCTGCGCGGCCTCGTCGATCTCCTCCACCACCTCCTCGATGGTGATCAGGTTGCCGAGCCGCTTGCCCATCTTGTATGGCTTGCCATCGCGGAGCAGATTCACGAGCTGGTAGAGCAGCACCTCGAAGCGATCCGAAGGCATCCCCAGCGCCTTGAGCGCGTTGCGCACCCGGGCCTGGTAGCCGTGGTGATCCGCGCCGAGCACGTCGATCAGCCGGTCGTAGCCGCGCGTCACCTTGTCCGCGTGGTAGGCGATGTCGCTCGCGAAGTACGTGTAGAGCCCGTCGCTCTTCTTCACGACGCGATCCTTGTCGTCACCCTCGCTCTCGCTCTTGAAGAAGAGCGCGCCGTCGCGCTCCTCCAGGTAGCCCCGCGCCGACAGCGTATCGAGCGCCGCCGAGACGCGCCCCGACCGGTGCAGGCTCTCCTCGGAGAACCACGCGTCGTGGAAGATGCCGAGATCGCCGAGCGTGCGGCGGATCCCCGGAAGCACCTTCGATCCCGGGACGCCGTCGAGCATGCGCGTCGTCGCCGTCCTGGCGAGCGTCATCGGATCCGGATCCGCGAGCGCCTCCCGCGCATGGTCCTGCACCCAGCCGGCGAGCTCCTTCACGTAGTCCGCCCCGTAGCCGCCCTCCGGCGCCGGCCGCCCTTCGAGCGCAGCCCGCACCGACTCGCCGAGCAGCCGCACCTGGTTGCCGAAGTCGTTGACGTAATACTCGCGGATCACCCGGTGCCCCGCCGCTTCGAGCAGCGACCCCACCGCGTCGCCGAGGATCGCCCCGCGGCCATGCGAGATGAGCAGCGGCCCCGTCGGGTTGGCGCTCACGAACTCGAGCAGCACCCGCTCGCCCGTGGCCGCAGGCGCGCGTCCATACGCCGGCCCCGCCGCGAGCAGCTCGGCGAGCACCTCGTGGAAGAGCGAAGCCTTGAGCCGCAGGTTCAGAAACCCCGGCCCCGCCAGCTCCACCGCCTCGACGGCCGGATCGCCCGCGAGCCGCGCCGCGACGATCTCGGCGATCGCCCGCGGCGGCTTCCCCGCGACCTTCTGGATCGCCAGCGCCACGTTGCTCGCCAGATCGCCGAGGCCCTCGCGCTTGGGCCGATCCACCGCGAAAGGCACCGAGAGCACCGCGGCGGGGAGCGCCCCCTCGCGGGCCAGATCGCCCAGCGCTGCGGCGATCTTTGCTCGAACCTTCTCCTCGATGCCCATGGCGGTGGTCGACGCTTACCGGGACCCGAACCAAAGGGACAAATTTCCCTCTCCACACTGTCCTACATGTCGCACCGAAGCCCGACCGAGAGCGCTTCGGACATCCAGGACCGACCGTGGTATTTCCGAAGCTGGACCATGCTCCGCCTCCGGCCTGTGCTTGCCCTCGTTCTCACCCTGGCCGGGTGCGAGCAAGCGTCCGGGGGCGCGGGAGCGACGAGCACCGGGGCCGCCACGAGCACGGCCTCCGTCACCGCGGGCGCGGGCGGCGCATCCTCGAGCGCGACCGCCGGCGGCGCGATCGATCCAGGCACCGGCGGCACCGCGACCAGCACGAGCGGCACGACGACCGGCTCCGGCGGATCGGGCGGCGCTGCCCCGCCCGTCTGGGGCGCCGATCAGTGCCCCGCCACACCCCCCGGCGCCACGGTCGGCGTCGAGACCGGCCAGCAGCTCGCCCCGATCACCGTCCTCGACTGCGACGGCAACCCCGCCTCGCTCGACGAGCTCTGCGGGGCGAGCGCCCTCTGGATCTTCGCGGCCTCGGGCACCTGCCCCTTCTGCAAGAGCGTCTCGGCCCAGCAGGAGATGATCCACGCCGCCTATGCCGCGAAGAACCTCGCCTCGGTGAACATCCTCGTCGAGAACGGCCAGGGCAAGCCGCCCGACGCCAACGACTGCAAGGTGTGGCGCGCCAAGTTCGGCCAGGACAAGGTGCGGACCTACTACGACCCGACCGGCACCATCCTCGCCCTCTGGCCGGAGCCCGGCGTCACGTCGATGAGCGCCTTCGTCGACCATGATCGGATCATCGTCGGAAAGCTCGTCCACACGGCCGATCTCGCGGCGATCATGGCCGGGATCCAAGGTGCGCTCGACAACTGAGCGATCGCCTCGAACCGGCCGGACGTTGATCGCGCTCACCGCGCTGATCGCGTCGTCGCTCGGCGCATCGCGGACGTCGGCCGACGAGCCGGCCTACGTGATCGGCCCCGAGCAAGGGCCCGTGCTCACCGCGATGCTCGGCGGCGCCGACCCGCTCCCGGGCGGATGCAAGCTCGCCTCGGCCTCGATCGACCAGGGTCGCGCGCTCGCCCGGTACCACTGTGACGGCGGCGCCGAGCCCGTCCTCGAGCTCCATCATCCGGGAGCGCCGGGCGTCTCGCCTCGCCTGGAGACTGCGCAGTTCGCGCTGATCGTCCCGCCCTCGCCCCCGATGCCGCAGGCCTTGCTCGACGCCGTCGCCGCGCGCCTCCGGGCAGGCGAGGCCGCCTTCGTCTGGACCCACCCGGACTGGGCCAGCCGCCGCGACGGCGGGTCCGACGAGCTGAACGGCCCTCCTCCCGCCGCCCGCGCGCCCTCGCCGCCCCCATCGACGCCGTTCGTTCGCTACCTCGGCTGGGCGCTCCTGCCGATCCTCGCCTGGCACCGGCGCCGATCGGCGCGGCGCCCGGCCTCCCGGCTCACCCGCGGCATGGCGGCGGTCGGGGTCGGCCTCGCGGCGTACTCCATCCTCGCCGGCGCCCTGCGCTCCACGGGCCGCGCCGTGGTCGGCGCCGTCTTCCGCGCGCCGGGCACGTTCACCCTGGCCCTGTGCGTGGCCCTCGCGTCGGCGGTCGCGCTCTCGTTCCTCGTCCGGCTCAGCCTCGCGGCGGCCCGCGGCGCGGTGCCGGTGACCCTCGCCCTCGCGTCGTTTCTCGGGGCCGCGGTCGCGAGCTTCGCCGACGACGTGACCGAGCTCGACGCCGAGCCCTCCCGCTTCGGCAAGATCCTCTCCTACCCCGCCCACACCACCGTGGCCGACGGCTCGATCCACCGCCGGACGATCCTGGTCCCCATCAACAGCCGGGGCTTCCGCGGCCCGGATTTCGCCGATCATCCCGCGCCCGGCACCGAGCGCGTGGTCCTCGTCGGCGACTCCTTTGTCTTCGGCAGCGGCGTCGAATGGGAGGACACCCTCGGCGAGCAGCTCCGCCGGGTGCTCGCGGAGAAGGCGCCTGGGCGCCGCTTCGAGGTGCTCAACCTCGGCATCCCCGGAGACAACCTGCCCTCCCATGTCGAGGTCTACGACGAGGCCGTCCGCTCCCTCGATCCGGCCGTCGTCCTGATCGGCCTCACCTTCCCGAACGACCTCTCGGCATACGACGACCAGCCCATGCGCCGCACCGAGGTCCACACGTCGAGCTACCAGGTCGTCCAGTGGGCCCTCGGCCCCGCCTTCGCGCGCCTCGCGTGGGGCGCGGGGAAGATCGCCATCGGCTACGACGCCGAGGCGCTCGCCGTGCTCGACCACGAGACGGCCCGACTCCGCGCGATGCGCGCGTCCCCGAACGCCCCGCCGCTCCTCTTCTTCTCGTACTTCGGCGGCCCGCCCGCCATCCGGACGGCGCTCGAGACCGTCCCCGGTGCCCAGGTGGTCCAGAACCCGCCGCATGACCTGCGCTACTGGATCCCCGAGGACTGGCACCCCACGCCGGCCGGAAATCGCGCGTTTGCGGGGTCGATCGCGGACGCGATCCTGGCGCTCCCGGCCCGGCCGGCGCAGTGAGCGGTATTCCAGCGGAGGTGTAACGCCCGGGTCAGCGCCGGGTCTGGAACTGGAAGACCACCTCGGTCTGCCGCACGAGGCCCAGGTTGTCGCGCGCGATGCGCTCCACCGCCCGGGGGTCGTCCCGCAACCGGTCGACCTTGCCCTTCAAGGCCTCGATCTCCCGGCGGAGCTGGGCGTTCTCGTCCTCCACGTCGCCGAGCTCTTTCTCCAGGCCCCGAAGCCTCGGCAGGC
The DNA here is from genome assembly GCA_046351295.1 of Byssovorax sp. Classification (GTDB taxonomy): domain Bacteria; phylum Myxococcota_A; class Polyangia; order Polyangiales; family Polyangiaceae; genus JAXLYT01. The sequence goes on along the minus strand of JAXLYT010000019.1, from coordinate 11,177 downwards.
CCTGGGGGGAGAAGATCAGCACCGGCGCCCCGATCACCGCGACCACCAGGACGGCCAGGGGGAGCGCTCGTTCGAGGAGGAGGGTCAGCCTACCCATCCCCTGCCCTTCGCACGGGTCCGGGGAGAAGGGCAAGTTCCAGGATCGACCGGGGCGCTCACCTTGCCGTCGCGAAGCGCGACAAGCTCCGCTAACATCCGCCCGCCTCACGTCCCCGAGGACGAGCAAGGTCCGCCGTACCGCCCCTGCTCTCCGCGCGTGGCAACCCGGGATGTGAGCCGGCTTCCGAGGAGAACCAATGTCCATTGATATCGTCCGAGGCGAGCTCGAGCGCCTCTTCTCGCTCGAAGAGATGATGACCCTCACCTCCGATCTGCTCGGCTTCACGCCGGAGGAGATCGGCGGGGCCGCGTCGAAGGCCTCGTTCGCGCGAGCGCTCACCGACCGCTGCGTCGAGCTCGACGCGACGGAGGCGCTGCTCGACGCGATCCTGGCCTCGCGCACCGAGGTCGATCCGAAGATCCGCGAGCTCGGCCAGAAGGGCATCTCCGCGGCGGAGGAGCTCAAGCCCGGCGAGACGTTCGGCGCCTTCACCATCGTGAAGAAGCTCGGCGAGGGGCCGCGGGCCATCGTGTACAGCGCCACCAAGAACGGCGCCGATCGCACGCTCAAGGTCTTCAAGCGCGAGGCGACGCGCGACGCCCGCGCGGCGCGCCGCTTCGTCACCCGCCTGCGCCTCGCCTCCAAGGTGACGCACCAGAACCTCGCGAGCGACCTCGAGGTGGGCATCGAGGGCGGCCGGGTGTGGACCTCGTACGCCCCGGTCGAGGGGCAGCCGCTCGCGGGCCGCATCGCCCGCACCGGCCCGCTCCACATCAACGAGGCGCGCAACCTCGTCCGCGGCGTGCTCGGCGCCCTCGCGGCGCTCCACGCCAAGGGCCTCGCGCACGGGTCGATCAAGCTCGAGAACGTGATCGTCGGACGCGGCGAGGGTGGCACGCCGCGCCCGGTGCTGATCGATCTCGGCGCCGATCGCCTCCTCGGCGCCTCCTTCGCGAGCGCGCCCCTCGTCAAGACCACGAGCCCCGAGGTCCTGCGCGGCAAGGCCGCCGACGCGTCGAGCGACATCTACTCCTTCGGCGCCCTGCTCTTCGAGATCCTCACCGGCAAGCCCGTCTTCTCCGGCGAGACCGGCGCCGACGTGGCCGTCGCGCACCTGACGGCCGCGCCCCCGGCCGCGAGCGGCGTCGCCCCGCGCGGCTGGGTCAACAAGGACCTCGACGATCTGCTCGCCAAGCTGCTGAGCAAGACGCCCTCGGCCCGCCTGAAGGACGTGGCCGCGGTGATCGAGTCGCTCGAGCCCGCCGCCAAGAAGGACGCGACCAAGGAGGACGAGCAGAAGCCCGGGATCAGCGACGAGGAGCTCAACGATCGGGTCGATCTGCTCCTCGCCGATCCGACCGACGGCCAGGCCGCGCTCTCCCTCGAGAGCGCCATCGAGCTCGGCGCCGACGCGAACAAGGTCGCCGAGGCCTTCTCCATCGCCGCCGATCAGATCGAGGAGGGCGAGAGCGAGGCCGACAAGTTCAAGGCCAAGGAGTTCAAGAAGGCCATCCTCTTCCGCGCCGCGCGCATCTACGAGTCGAACCTCAAGGACCTCGAGAAGGCCGAGGGCGTCTACTCCAGCCTGCTCGAGCTCGATCCGGACGACGACATCACGTTCGCCGCGCTCGAGGAGCTGCGCAAGAACCTGGGCAAGCACGAGGAGCTCATCGAGATGCTCCTCACCCGGAGCGAGACCTCGGAGAGCCACAGCGAGCGCGCCCGGGCCTTCAACGAGATCGGGCATATTTACATGCGCGATCTCGACGACAAGGAGCAGGCGGCCTTCGCCTTCGCCAAGGCCCTCGGCCAGGACACGCAGAACAGCGCGTACGCCGTCGACCTCGAGCGCGCCGCGGGCAGCGACATGAAGCTCTGGGCCGAAGCGCTCCAGGAGCTGAGCCAGGTCTCGACGCAGGCCGACATGCCGGCCGAGGCGAAGATCGCGCTCTTCAACCGGCTCGGCCACTGGTACTCCGAAAAGATCGCCCGCCCCGACCTCGGCGTGCCCTGCCTCCAGGCCGTGCTCTCCGTCGACCCGGCGAACGACGGCGCCCTCGAAGCGCTCGCTCATGTCTACCGCCGCGCCCAGCAGTGGCAGGAGCTCGGGCAGATCCTCGTCACGCGCGCCGACCGCGCACCCACGCCCGCCCAGGCCCGCGACATGCGCGCCGAGGCCGCCGACATCCTGGAGACCAAGCTCAACGAGGCCGCCCACGCGCGCGACCTCTTCGAGCAGATCTTCGCGGAGGATCCGGGCCACCAGAAGGCGACCGACGCGCTCGCCCGCATCTACCAGAAGGCCGAGGACCACGAGGGCTTCGCCAAGATCCTCGAGCGGCGCGCCGACGCCCTCCGCGGTGAGGCCAAGGTCGAGGCCATCTGCAAGCTCGCCGAGCTGTATGAAGACCAGCTCAACAACCTCCCCGAGGCGACCCGCCGCTACGAGGCCGCCCTCGAGCTCGACCCGCTCGCCCTCACCGCCCTCCGCGGCCTCGATCGCATCTTCAACCGCACCGGCCGCTACAAGGAGCTGCTCCACAACCTGGAGCGGCAGATCAACATCGCGGCCACGCCCCGCCAGAAGATCAAGCTCTACGAGCGCATCGCCGGCATCCAGGACGAGGAGTTCCTCGACCACGGCAAGGCGGCCGAGGCCCTCGAAGCGATCCTCCACATCGACGGCGCCCACGAGGGCGCGCTCTCGGCCCTGGTGCGCCACTACCGCGCGCTCGACCGCTGGGAAGACGTCGTCGGCCTCTACGAGAAGCACCTGCGGATCGTCACCGAGGACAAGCGCCGCATCGAGCTGCTCCTCGCCATGGGCCGCGTGCTGATGGACCAGGTCGGCTCGCCCGATCGCGCGCGCCAGGCCTACGAGAAGGTGCTGGAGATCGACCCGAACCACGCCGGGACGCTCGAAGCGCTCGCCCATGTGCGCGCCGCGACCGGCGACGCGATGGCCGCCCTCTCCGCCATCGAGTCGCTCGCCGCCAAGGCCGCGACGCCCGACAGCAAGGCCGATCTGTGGATCCGCGCCGCCAAGATCCTCGAGGACAAGGGCGACAAGGACGGCGCCATCGAGCGCTACAAGAAGGCCCTCGACGCCCAGCCCGGCAACGCGCTCGCCACGAGCCAGCTCCGCGCCGCGTACCTCGCCCGCGGCGACGCCACCAGCGCCGTCGAGCTCATCGCCCGCAGCCTGGAGACCGCCGAGGGCAACCTCGCCAAGGCCCGCCTCTACGGCGAGATGGCCCAGCTCCTCCGCGAGAAGGTGCGCGACAACGAGCGCGCCAAGGAGGCGGCAACCAAGGCCGTCGACCTCGACCCGACGAGCATGCTCGGCCTGCTCATCACCGGCGACATCGCCTTCGAGGGCTCGCGCTTCATCGAGGCCGCCAAGGCTTACGAGTCGATCGCCAACCGCGTCGACGCGCTCCCGAAGGAGCAGGGCGTCGCGCTCCTCATCCGCTACGTCGACTCGCTCAGCAAGAGCGGGAGCACCGAGAAGGCCCTCGGCTCCGTGAAGAGCCTGCTCTCCCTCGCGCCCGACAACCCGGACGCGATCTCCCGCGCCGCCAAGGTCAACCTCGACGCCGGCAAGGCCAAGGAGGCCGCGACCCTCTACGAAGATCTCGTCAACCGCTTCGGCGATCGCCTCGGCATCGACGACAAGGGCGAGGTCATGCTCCGCTTCGGCGAGGCCCGCCTCAAGGCCGGCGATCCCGACGGCGCCATCGGCCCGCTCAACGAGGCCGCCGACTACGCCCCCGAGTCCCCGACGCCGATCAACCTGCTCTGCAAGGTGTACGAGGCGAAGAAGGACTTCGAAGAAGTCGTGCGCCTCAAGAACCGCCGCCTCGACGTGGTGAGCGGCGACGACCGGAGCACCCTGCTCCTCGAGATCGGCGACATCCTCGCCGGCCCGCTCAACGACCGCACCCGCGCCGCGAAGAGCTACGTGGCCGCGCTCGACGAGCGCCCCGACGACCGGAAGATCCTCACCAAGCTGATGCAGCTCTACAGCGAGGAAAAGGACTGGGGCAAGCTCGTCGAGGTCGTGATGAAGCTCGCCTCCAAGGTGGAGGACAAGAAGCAGAAGGCGAAGTACCTCCACACCGCCGCCATCGTCAGCGCCCGGCAGATCGGCGATCTCGACAAGGCCATCCAGCTCTACGACCAGGTGCTGGAGCTCGATCCGAGCCTCGACCGCGCGCTCGCCGAGGCCATCGAGATCCACAACGACAAGGGCGATCACGAGGGCGTGGAGCGCCTGCTCAAGGTCGAGCTCGAGCGCGCCAACGAGAAGGGCGACAACGCCAAGATGCTCGAGACCTTCGAGAAGCTCGGCGCCCTCTACAAGGACAAGCTCGGCTGGATGAGCGAGGCGATCGACGCCTACGAGGCCGCGCAGACCGTCGACCCGGACAACGAGGCCCGGAGCGAGCTGCCGCTCAGCTCTACGCGAGCGACCCGGCCCAGTACCTCGACAAGGCCGTCGCCGCGCAGGTGCCCATCCTCCGCCGGAACCCCTACAAGCCCGAGGCGTACAAGCTCCTCCGCAAGCTGTACACCGAGGCGGGGCCAGCGCCGACGCGGCCTTCTGGTTCCCCGCTGTGGCCCTCTTCACGATGAACCAGGCCGAGCCCGACGCCCGCCGGATGCGCAGCGACCGCCGCCGCCGCGCAGGACCGGATGAACGACGACGACCTCGGTCGGCGAGCCTCGTCCACACCGACGCCGATCCGCCCCTTGACCGCGATCTTCGCGGCCATCCAGCCCGCCAGGCTCCGCAAGAACGGCCAGCCGGCTCGAAGCCCTCGGCTACCAGCAGGCCTACGCCCTCGATCCCGCCCGGCACCCCTACCCGATGTCGCAGACGCTCTACTACGCCGCCGGCGTGATGGGCATCGAGGCGCCGCTGACCTTCCAGAACCCGAACGACGGGAGCGGCGTCTCCTTCCTGCACGCCCACGTGCCCGCCATCGTGCTCGGCGCCGCCGCCCTCGCCTCGGAGATCCCGCAGCAGGCGGCCGCCTTCATCGCCGCGAGGCACCTGACGTACTACCGCCCCGGCCTCTACCTCCGCCACCTGGTCCCCACCGGGACGGGCCTCCGCGCCTGGCTCTTCGCCGCCATCAAGCTGATCACGCCCTCCTTCCCCATCGCGAAGGAGCTCGAAGGCCAGGTGGGCGAGAACCTGTCCGTGATCGAGCAGACCGTGATCGGCCCCGCCCGCGATCAGCTCGCGAGCGTGGTGACCAAGCTCCTCCAGGCCGGCGCGATCGACTTGAAGAAGTGGGTCGCCGCGATCGATCTGACCGCCGACCGCGCCGGCTTCGTGCTGGCGAACGATCTGGAGCTCGCCAACGAGATGATCAAGGCCGCCGACGAGGCCTCCTCCGCCGTGGCCCAGAAGGACCGGCTGAAGGAGCTGATGCTGTTCGCGGTGAGCGAGGAGTACTTCGCGCTGCGGCAGAAGCTGGGGATCGGGATCGATAGCTGAGCCCGGGAGCCCCTTTGCAAACCGCCTCTCTTCCCTGCGCGGGAGAGGGGCGGTTCTGCTTTTGTCGTGCGAAGCTCAGGCCGGGAGGGGCTCGGCAGTGGAGAGGGGGCAGTTTGCCGAGAGGCTCGCTAAGCGGAGGCCGGGGTCTTGGTCCGGCGCTTTTTTTCCCGCTTGGGTTGGGCCGGGAGGGGCTCGGAGAGCCAGCGGAGGAGGGCGTCGCGGTCGAGGTCGAGGAGAGCGTCTTCGACCTTGACCGCGCCCACGCGCTTGGTGCGCTCGACGATCGACTGCGCCTCCTCCGGGGTCGGGCGCCGGCCGGTTCGTCGAGCAAAGAGGCCGCCGAGCAACTCGAGCGCCAGCGTCTCCGTGGCCTTCTCCGCGCCCTTGGCTTCGGCGCGCGCCTCGGCTTTCTCGATCAGCGGCCCGATGGACGGGAGGCGCCTGAGGTATTCGAATCCTTCGCGGTCGTCGTCGGTGATCATCGCCGTCAGCTCCTCCTTCAGATTATGCCCCCAGGGGTCGATCTTCGCCATCAGGATGAGCGCGGCGTAGAGTTCCCGGCGCTCCTGGTCGTCCGGTACGCGCGTGCCGATCTCGCGCACGACGCGTTGCAAGGCGGGCGCGGTGGCGTCGCGGGCGAGGGGGACGAAGACGAGCCAGAAGAGGCTGTTCCGGGCCCACAGCTCCGCGACGGAGCGCTGGTAGACGGCGTCGATGCGGAAATGGAGGCCGGTGAAGGCGGGCTCCGGCCAGCCGGCTCTCTTTCGGCCCTCGATGGGCCAGCGTTTCTTGCGGCCGGAGAGGAGGACAGCGATCGTCTTGATGGGTGGGACGCGCCCTCTCGGCTTCTCGATGCAGAGTGCGTTGAATATCTGGCCGAGGTAGTCGAAGAGGCGGTCGGGGACGTTCGCGCTCATCTCGAAAAAGAACTCGATGTGGAGGATGCGAGGCTCACCGTCGACATGGAGGCGGAGGGCCTTGTCGATGCGCCGTTCGAGGGCGGTGAGCTGCGTGTCGAACCAGCCGTCGACAAGGAGGGTGCGGGCCTCCGGCGCGAAGACGCGGGCGAGGTCTTCGGAGCGTCGGCGGGCGAGGTGTCTCAAGGCGATGTCGGCGTTTCCCATGGCAAGGAAGTGTCGCAAGCGGTGAGCCAGGGGGTTTTGTCGGGGATTTGTGGGGGTCAGAGGGCAAAATCGGGTGGCGGCGCCATGGCGGGTTTGGGGCCGCCACCATCGGTGGTTGGTCAGCAGGCCGAGGTGCTCAGCATGGGTCGAGCGATGCACGATCGTCGCTTCAAGGCTTCGCTCGCTCCTTGCTTCCACGGCAAGGCGCCTCCAGGCCGGCTCTCCTGTGCGTGGGCGCTGTTGCCCGGTGGTGCCGGCCTGACGCCAATGCCGGCGCCCGGGGGAACGAGCGCGCCGGGGTTGCTGCGCCGGTGCCGCCTCCCGGCCGATGTCGCGGCCCTCTCCGCCGAGGTACGAGCAGCGTGGTCGCGCGGCGCCGCCGGGGGCGATCCTCGGCGGCGCCGGCAAAGGCAATGTGGTGATTTCGCCCTTCGGGCTCGGGCTCACGCGCGTTGCTGCCGAGGCGGTGCTCGCGCCGACGCTCGATGAGGCGCGGCGGTTCGTGCCCCTCACCCACAGCACGGCGTCCTGCTCGGGTGCGGTGTGGTTTCATCATCGCCTGCTGTTCAACAGGGCTGTTCCGGTGCGCGATGAGGGGGACAAGCTCGCCTGGGCGCTCTCTCCCGGGCAGCACCTCGGCGTCGAGGAGCCCTCGTCGAGCCAGCGATGTGTGCAGGTCTATTCGCCGCTCGACCGGATCGAAGGGCAGCCCAGCAGCAAGCCGATGCTCCGGGTCGAGGAGCTCGATATCCCGGCTCCGCGCATCGAGCTCTCCGGCGGCCGCCTCGGGCTGTCGCGCGTGAACGCGCAGGTGCGATTCCCTGTCTGCCGCGCGGCCACGCCCGCGTTCCAGGGCTGCGACGCGAAGCCCGCCGATTCCAGCGCGCTTCGTCCGGGGCTGCTCGATCCTCCCGGCCCTGCGCCGCTCGGTATGGAGGTGCGCGCGGAGGCGCAGGTGGTGAAGGAGGGCGGCGTGACGATCGTGGCTTTGACGCTCGACGCGCTCGGCGTGCCGGCCTCGGTGCAGCGCAAACAGAGCCTGGTGCTGGCGTTGCCCGAGGCGGTTTGCGAGGAGGCTCCGCGGTCTCCGAGCCCGGAGCTTATCGCTGCGATGAAGCGCGCCGCGATCGCGCCGCGCGCGACGGCCGTGCGCTTGCTGTTGCCCGAGATCGAGACGTCGACGTTGCTCGCCGCGGGCGCTCCGGCGCCGCTCGACGGCCTCCTCGTATCGGCGACGATGCGCACGCTGTCTTGCCAGGCTTCGCCGGCGGCGCCGTTGCCCGAGGGGGTGACGACGATCGCCGCCAATCGGCCCTTTTATTATGCGATCATCGACGAGGCGACCCAGACGTTGCTGCTGCTCGGGCGCTTCGATGAGCTGACTCGCTTCGAGCGGCGATCGCCCCTCGGGATACCGCCCGACATGGCCGCGCCCCCGCGGGGGCAGGGTGGCGTTGCTCCGCTCAAGTAGGCTCGGCGCCCGTGGTGTATCCCGCGCTCGTGGCGCCGTGGGTTGAAGAGGTTCGAGCTGGAGAGCAAGTGGGAGGGTCGAATTCTAACTCTGCGCCCCACCACCGCGCTCGACGACGAGCTTATCGAGGGTGGTTTGGAGGTCGGGGACGGAGGCGTTGCGCTCGGTCAGGGAGGCGCGGAGGGGCGCGAAGGCCGGGGTGGCGACGCGGCTGCTCGTGGAAGGAGAGCGCCGCCCGCGTCGACCGACGGGACGATCCGGCCGGGATCTCCGGGGATCGGGCGGTCCGTACAAAAGGCGAGGCCGCGTCGATTTCTTGTACGAAAACGGCGGCGCGCTCCCAAGAACTGAGAGACGGAGAACACGCCCCCCGCCGGACGCGACGGTCTGCGCGTGGGGAAGAGCGCCGGGGCCGGCTTGCCTCGGGCCGCTGCGCGAGGCGACCGCCTCGAACGGCCTGCCCGAGACACGGCCACGGATCGGGAGACGGAACGATGAGAAGCACGAAAAGAACAGTCGCCCTCGTGGTTTGGTCCCTGCTGCTCCCCCTCCCCGCCGCAGCCAACGACGCAGCCTGCACCGGGAAAGTCGTGGGGAACCTGTGCAACACCTTGGTTCACGATTGCGAGACCATCAACATCAACTGCGGCCCAGACTCTGTCTTCGGCGTCGCCTGCAACACGCCGGGGCTCGCAGTGCCCACGAACGCTGGAGGTCCGTGCGGTCTCAAGCTGGGTTGTGAAACATGCCAGAACGGAAAGTGCACCTCCATACCCGCGGGCCAAGCCTGCAAGGGCTCGACCGACCCCGGCTGCGGTAAGACCTGCGATGTTGACCATCATTGTTCCACGGGCGGATGCGACTTCGGGCGGACCTGCAATAATGGCAGCGGTTGCCCGGCACATTGTGGTACGGTGGGCCCTGGCATTTGCCATTGCGTCACGGACTCCGGCCAATCCTGTGGTGACCCTCATCTGGTGACGCAGCATGGCCTGCTCTACGACTTGCAGGTATTCGGCGACTTCTACCTGGCGATCAGCTCCGACGGGCTGATCGTCCAGACCCGCCAAACCCCCGCGTGGGGCAGCCCCGTCATCGCGTACAACGCCGCCGTCGCCGTTGGCCTCGGCCAGCACAAGATCAACGTCGCCGGCCACCCCCTCCGCACCTCCATCGACGGCGTCCCGGTGACCCTCTCGACCACCGAGCCAACCGCCCTCCCCGGCGGCGACATCATCACGAGCGACGGCGCGACGATCGTGGTCGAGCGCGCCTCGGGAGACAAGGTCACCATCGCCACGGTGCCCTGGGGTGACGCGCTCAACGTCACCGTGTCCGTCGCAGGCGCCCTCCAGGGGCTCCTCGGCGGCGGCGGAGACGGCGACCCCAAGAACGATCTGGTCCTCCGCGGCGGCCAAGCTCTCCCCTATCCTCCCTCCTACGCCGACCTGAAAGGCCCCTTCGCCCAGAGCTGGCTCGTCCCCCCGGAGGAATCCCTCTTCGACGATTTGGCCCCACCTCCGCCCCTGGGGGAAGAGGGACTCGCCGACCCCGGCTGCACCACGAAAGGTGGGGACCAGGTGGCCCACAACCCGGCGTGGCCGTCCCTCGAGCCGGGGACCTGCGCCACCACCCAAGGATTCTCCGTGAAAGACGCCGCCGCCCTCTGCGGTGGCCCCGTCAAATACTTCAGCTACACCTGCTCCGACACACCGGCAAAGCCGCCGTACAAAGAACCCCAGATCGCCTGGACATCGTACTACGCCTGCTGTGACGAGCCGTTCAGCTCCACCCCCGCCACGACCCTCCCCCTCCCGCCGGCCTCGAGCTTCAGCGCCCCCGAGCACCCTTTCACCGTCGCCAACCTGGAGCCCAACCTGCGAAAGGAGGCCGAGACCCTCTGCGCGGCTCAGGGCGTCACCGACCCCGGGCTACTCGACGCCTGCACCCTCGACGTCGCCGTGCTCGGGGATGGCCAGTATGCGACGATCTACCACGGGATGCCGGCTCCCCGCCTCGTCCTCGTCCCGCTGGACGGGTCCGCTCCGCCGGTGATGTCGCCGGGGCCCAGCACCGATCACGCCGAGGCTGCCGGCGCGGCGGCCGACGCTCCGGCATGCGCCGTCGGTCCCACCGGCCGAGCGACGCCTTGGCTCTGGCTCTTCGGTGCGATCTCTGCCGCATTGGGCCGGCGACTCGTCCCCCGGAGACGCCGGGGGTCGCGCCGGCGCGCTTCCCAAGAGGCCTGACAACGGGATGTCCAGCGGCGGAACGGCCGCGCGGCGAACCGACCGCGAACGCCGTCGAATGTGTCGCGGGTCTCAACCGACCCGGTAGAGGCCGATGACGTGGAGCGCATCCGCGTCCCGATCGATGACCAGGAGCGCGTCGTGCCCGGCGGCGCGAAGGCGCAGGCGCGTGAACGGCGGGTTCGATGGCCGCGCCCCAACCCGTGCGTACCGGAGAATCGCGGCGTCGATGTCGCTAGCCGTTCTCCAGTGGATCCGCGTCAACGCCGCGTGCGCCTGCGGCGCCCACACGACAGTAAGGCTCATTCCCCCTGCTGAGCCCGCATCTCGGCGATGGTGCGCTGCACGTCCTCGTGACGGACGCCTTGCACGCGGCCCGAGCGCAGGTCTGCCTCGGCTTGCTCGCACTCGGCACGTTGCTCCGGGGTGAGCGCGCCCCACCCCTCGAAGACCTCGAACCCCTCGCCGACGAACACGGGCACCTCGGCGTTCGGATCATCGAGAACCGGGGCGATGTTGCTGTTCGGGCGGTTCATGCAGGAAAAGGTACCACGTCCGCCGGGCGCTGACGAGAGCGTTGGCCCCGCCGGAGGCTGGTCAGGTTGCCGAGGGGGCGGAGCGCTCGGCGACGAGCTTGTCGAGGGTGGTTTGGAGGTCGGGGATGCTGGCCTTGCGCTCGGCCAGGAAGGCGCGGAGGGGCGCGAAGGCCGGGGTGGCGAGGAGGTCT
>JAXLYT010000018.1:0-152835 GCA_046351295.1 Byssovorax sp. | reverse complement strand
CGCCTGCCGAAGAGCACCGTGGTCGTGACGGTGATGAGCAACCTCGGCCTCGAGCGGGCGATGCGCGCGCAGGGCGGGAACGTGGTGCGCACGGCCGTCGGCGATCGCTACGTGGTCGAGGCGATGCGCGCGAGCGGCTACTCGTTCGGCGGGGAGCAATCGGGCCACCTGATCTTCCTCGACCACGCGACCACGGGCGACGGCATCGTCGCCGCCCTGCAAGTCCTCGCGATCATGATCGAGGAGGGCAAGCCGCTCTCCGAGCTCTGGCAAGGGGCGATGCAGCGGGTGCCCCAGGTGCTCCACAACCAGACGTTCACGGCGCGCAAGCCCGTCGAGCAGATGCCTTCGATGTGCGCGCTCGTGCAGAAGCTCGAGAAGGAGCTCGGCGATCGGGGGAGGATCCTGGTGCGCTGGAGCGGGACGGAGCCCAAGCTGCGCGTGATGGTCGAGGGGGAGGACGAGGCGCAGATCAACGCCTTCGCGAAGGAGATCCTCGCGGTCGCAGGGAAAGATCTCGCGGTAGGCTGAGCGCGGCGCCGCCCGCGGCGCGGTGAACGAAGGAGGCGACGGTGGTCGACGAGAGCGGCGCGCCCTGGCCCTACGCAGCGCCTCCTCCGCGCGAGGAGGAGCCGCCCGGCACGCCCACCTGGGCATGCCCCGGCGGCGAGTGCGCATGCCACCCCCCGGAGGGAGAGGAGGCGCGCGACGAGCACAAGATCGTCCTCTTCGACGAGGAGGCGAAGCGGATGCCCGGCGCCCGCTGCCGCGTCGTGTACGGCGGGCGGCTGCTCAACAAGGACACGCCCTTTGCCGACGGAAGCGGCGCGGTGTCCGTCAAGGTCCACCGCGGCACCCGCTCGCTCGAGCTCGAGTGGGCGCCCGCGCACGTTCCCCAGGGGCCGCGCTACCCGTTCCGCAAGCTCTACCACCTCGACCTCGGCGAGGGCCGCGAAGAGGGCGTCGAGCGCCGCCTCTCCAACATCGGATTTTCCTCCCGCACGAAGCTCGACGACAACGTGCGCGACTTCCAGCAAGCCTACGATCTCGCGGTCACCGGCCGCCCCGAGGACATCGAGGTCGAGCTCGCCGGCTACCACGACGACGGCGCGTTGCCCCCGGTGCGCCGCGGAAAATCCGGCGATCGCGCGGCGCGCTTCGCGCTGCTCCCCGACGCGTCCGACGCCAAGGCGAAGGGCGCGCCCCCCGCCGGCGCGCCTCCGCCGGGCGGCGTCAAGTCGCAGGGGTCGGCCGCGGCGGTGCAGACGACGCGCGTGCGGATCGAGCTGCACATGGCCTTCTCGATCGATCCCGACGACATGGCGAAGGACGACGACGTGACCTGGGACGGCGTGCCCTACGACGGCCCCGCCCTGATCCGGACGCTCTACCCCTCCGCGTCGGCGCAGACCTGGCGGCTCGGCGCCCGAGGCGCTCGCCCGGTGGTCGGCGCGACGCTGACGATCCAGGGCGAGCTCAACGTGCCGGATCAAACCGCGAAGACCGGGCCCGACGGCGCCGCGGTGCTGACGCTCGACGTGACGGGCCAGGACCAGAACCTGATCCGCATCGACGTGCGGATGGACGACAAGCAGACCAACACCACCGGCAAGCCCGCGGGTCCGGATCTCACCGACGAGAAGACGGACGCGCCCTTTCTTTTCCGCCCTTTCTCGCTCTTCTTCGGCGTCGACGCGACCGGCGCGCTCATCGCCGAGCAGTGCATGGCGATGCCCGCCGTGCCGCTCCCGCGCTTCGTGCGGGTGATCTCCGCGACCACGAACGGCACGCGCGGCGGCGAGATCCTCGTCGACTGGCGCCCCGACTTCATGCGCTGCGGCAAGCTCAAGGCCGTCAAGGAGCGCGCCCTCGATCCCAAGGACACGCCCGTCAACCCCTTCGATCCCTCGCTCGCCCGCGCCGACGCGCTGGCGAAGGCCCCGCCCGGCGTCGTCATCCACCAGACCGGGACACACCACCTCTCCTTCCTCCCCGGCTTCCTCCTCGACAGCACCGTGGAGGGCATCCACTACGTGGTCGACTACGACGGCTTCGTGATCAAGGTGCTCGACGAATTTTACCGGGCAAACCACGCCGGGACGAGCGTGTGGGAGCAGAAGGTCGGCGCCAACCACTTCACCGTGGGCATCGAGACGATGCACTCCGACACCACGCCCTTCGCGCCCGAGGCCGGTCAAAAATTCCGCGTCACGCCGCGGCGATTCACGAAGGAGCAATACGACGCCTTCGCCCGCCTCCTCGGCGAGCTGCGCGCGCGCTACCCGCTCACCAAGCGCCGCGTCCGCGGCCACATGGAGGTGCTGGTGATCGGCACGTCCGACAAGGCGCCCGGGGTGACGGCGGTGGTCACCAACGGGACCTTGTCACGCGATCGCGTCGGCTGCCCGGGGCCATTCTTCGAGTGGCAGCGCCTCGAAGAGGCCGGCGTCGCGCTCGCCCGCGGCGCGCTCCCGGCCTCCGCCCCCGATCCGAGCCTCGCCGCGACCTTCACCGCGCTCGACGCGCTGCGCGCGATCCCCGAGATCAAGGCCGGAACGAAGAGCCCCGAGGCGAAGCTCGTCAAGCAGCTCCTCTTCGACATCGGCTACTCGGTGTCCCTCACCCTCGTCGCCCGCGACGCGCTCGACGAGGTCTACGACGCGCCCGCGACCGAGGCGGTGCGCGCCTTCCAGACCCATTATTTCTCGGGGCGGCGCCAGGCTTACACCGTCTTCGGCCCCGCGAGCGCGACCGCGCCCGCCGTCGGGACGCTCGATCAAAGAACCATCGCCGCCATCCTCGACGTCTGGTGGGCGGCGCGCACGGACACGACATGAGCGCACGCGCCGCGAGGTGAGCCGCGCTCGCGCATCGCCGCCCGGCTCGTCCGCGGGCGCGTGATACGGTTCACCGGTCATGTCCTTCCTTTCTCGCCGTCGCTTCCTCGGCGCCGCGCTGCTCGCCGCCGCGCTCTCCACCGGTTGCAGCACCGCGCCCGCGCCCACCTCGATCCCCGGCGCCGGCCGCGTCGTCGTCATCGGCGCCGGCCTCGCCGGGCTCACCGCGGCCCTCGATCTGAAGGACGCCGGCTGGGACGTGGTCGTGCTCGAAGCGCGCGACCGGGTGGGCGGCCGCGTCCACACGCTGCGCGCGCCCTTCACCGAGGGCCTGCACGCGGAGGGAGGCGGCGAGTCGATCGACGACAACCACGGGGACATCCAGGCCATGGCCAAGCGCTTCGGCCTGCCCCTCGAAGCGCGACCCGTCGACAAGGAGCTCGGCGGCGCGACGTATTACAAGGGCAAGCGCTGGAAGACCGACGATTTTGCCGCCCAGTCTCCCGCCGTCGAGAAGGACTACATCCGATTCGGCGACGCCGTGGCCAACATCGCCGAGGGCCTCGACCCCGCCCACCCCGAGGACTTCGCCCAGGCCGCCTCCCTCGACGCCCAGTCCCTCGCGGATTTCATCACCGCCCAGAAGCTCGACCCGATCGCGGAGCTGCTCGTCAACATCGAGTATCGCGGCGAGTACAACAGCGATCCTTCGCAGATATCGATGCTCTTCGTCGCCCAGCAGGAGGCCGCGACATCGAGCGTCCCCGACAGCGCCGCCGAGACCAAGCGCATCACCGGGGGCAACTCGCTCTTGCCCGAGGCCATGGCGAAGGAGCTCGGCGCCCGCGTCCACCTGAGCTCGCCGGTGACCCGGATCGAGGAGGGGAGCGATCACGTCCACGTGAAGGCCGGCGCGACCGAGATCGACGCCGCCTTTGCCGTGATCGCGATTCCCACACCCCCTCTCCGGAACATCACCTTCGATCCACCGCTGACAGGCGATCTGGGAGACGCCGTCGCCGAGGTCGATCTCGGCCAGGCCGCCAAGGTGGTGACACAATACAAGACCCGCTTCTGGGAGCCCCTCGGCCTCACCGGATTCACGATCACCGATCTACCCTTCGGCATCGGCTGGTCCCCCGTCGACTCCTATGCATCGACCGGCGGGTTGCTCGCGCAGTTCATCACCGGGACGCCCGCCAAGGACGCCGCGAAGCTCGACGACGCGGCGCGGATCGCCCAGTTTCAAGGGCAGCTCGACCAGGTCTACCCCGAGGGCGTGGCCGAGAAGACGGGCAACGCCGCGACCGTCGCGTGGGCCAACGAGCCCTTCACCGGGGGAGGCTACACCGTGTTTCGCCCCGGCCAGTTCGCGCGGTTCTGGCCTGCTTTCCGCAAGGGGACGGCGCGCATGCGCTTCGCGGGCGAGCAGACCGAGGTGCTGATCGGTTACATGGAGAGCGCCGTGCGGTCAGGCCATCGTGTGGCGAAGGAGCTCGGCGCGCCCCACCCGTGAAGAGGAAACAGGAGGGGGATGGGGTCGGAAGGATCTCGGCGCGCAGGCGGGTGAGGGCGAAGGGCGCTGTGCGCGAGCTACGCGCGTGGACGGTCGCTCACGCGCGCAGCATGAGGTGCTCGGTGGGCCCCTGGATCCCGCTCTGTCGCAGGCGCCGGAACTGGGGATCCGTCGGTCGAAGGAAGACCTTGCCGGAGGCGACCCAGTACCAGTCCGAAGGCCCGACGATCAAGTCCTTGCAGGAGGATGCGAGCTTCTTCTGCGCCCAATTTCGTTTGTCGATCACGGCGCCGACCTCGCCTGCGCTCGCCGGGTGCACCTCGACGCCCACGGTCCGGTCCGACGTTCCCTGGGCCACGAGTAGGTAGTCCCATCGCGGCGCGTTGGGCTCTGTGGCCTTGCAGTGGTCGTCGAGGTTGAAGCTGCACGCGATCGTGGTGCCGGGAGCCGCGTCGACGCGCGGACGGTCGCGGCTGAGCATCCCTTGCTTTCCCGCGAGCACCGCCTGTCCGAAGGACCGGCGCAGGACCTCGCACGGGCGCTTCGAGGACGTCTTATTTCGCGGCATGAGCTCTTCCAACGACCTTCCCGACCACCTCGCCGATCCTCCCGCTGAAGCCCGTGAGCCCGCCCCATCCAGCGATCGTCTGGTTCGCATCGCCCGGATCGAGGCTGCTGATGTCCGTGGAGCCCGCGACGTTGTTCTCATCGAGATCCAGGCTGTAGACGCGGTATCGCTTCTTCAGCACCCTCTCGGCCATCGCCGCCTCGCCTTTCGCCGTGGCCTTGGTCACGTGCTCGATGTCGAAGAGCGAGAGCACGTCCTGCCACTTGGCCCCGTGTTTGCGCATGGATTGGAGGTTCTTGATGGCCCACACGACGTCGACGACGAGCGGGGAGTGCGTCGACATGACCACGCGGTAGCCTCGTGACAAGAGGTCGAGCACGAGCAGCATGACGGCCATGATGCCCTTGGGGTGCAGCCCCATCTCCGGCTCCTCGATGATGACCCACGAGGTGCCCTGACGCTGCGGCCGCTGGCCGGCAGGGAGGAGGTAGTAGAGCCCGAGCAAGAGCGGGATGAACTCGCGCTGGCCCGCCGTCCACGTCATGTACGAGAGACGGGTGTCGCCGTGGTCGAGCACGAGCTGCCGCTGGACGCGCGTGGTGTCGTCCCTGAGCTTGGCGCCGTGGAAGATGGCGTCGTCGATCTTCTCGCGGATCTTCCCCTTGAGCCGCTTGGTCTGCGGAAACAGCGCGCCGTCGCCGAACCCCTTGAGAAGGATGCCGCGGACCTCCTCGCTGAAATGGCGGACGACGAACGGCGTCTCGGGGCGAAACTGCTGGAAGGTGGGCGGGTAGCCCTCGGAGACCATGAGCGTGCGGTGGGCGGGGACGAAGTAGACCGCGTGCTTGCCCGAGCGCTTCTTGATGATCGACGCGAGATCGAGCGGGCGACCCTTCCAGGACACCTTTGTCTTGCCGGTCTTCCACGCCGTGCCCATATCAGCGCCGAGGTAGCGCTCCAGGAATTGCCTCTGGTCGGCGAAGACGAGGCCGTAGTCTTGAATGGTCCGGGCGATCGCGTCGCCGTCGATGGCCAGCTTGAGGAGCTGGAGGAGGAGGCTCTTGCCGGCGGCCTGCGGGCCGACGAGGAGGGTGAGGTCGCCAAGCTCGATCGAGACCCGCCCGATGTGGGCGAAGCGCTCGACGTGGAGGATGGGGCCCGCCGCCTTGCCCGGTGTCTCCGCGCTCGTGCGGCGCGCCCCGGGGCGCTTGCGGGACGCGCTGCTGGAGGACGAGGTTTGCTTGCGAGGCCGCTGCGTTGCCACGGGACGACATGTAGCAGAGGGGCACTGAGGCGGGCAGCATTCCGGTCTGCAATTCGCCGCTCGAACCGACCTCGCCTCACTCCCAGAGCTTGGTCTTGAACCCGAGCGAGGCGGCGTTCTCCGAGACGGCGCGCCGCGTGTGCTCGGACGCGCCGGTCGGGAACTCGGCCGTGATCTCGACCGTCACCTGGATCTTGGCGTTCGGATCGGCCGCGAGGAGGGCGATGATGTCCTCGGCGATGGAGACGAGGCTCATCTTGGCGGTGGTCGCGCTGACCTCGACGGAGCCGAAGAAGGACTTCTTGGGGGCAGCCGCGGTCGTCGCCGCCGACGACGACGAATTCGTGAAGAGATCCAGCGTGCCGCCTCCCGGCGCGCGCGGCTCGCCCTTGACGGGGACCGTCGCTCCCGCGGCGCGCTGTGCTTCTTCTTCGGCCTTTTGCTGGGCCGCCTGGCGCGCGGCGATCTGCGCGGCCTCGTAGGCAGCGGCCGTGCTGGGCTCGATGAGGAGCAAGGTATCGTCGACCTGGATCTTCCCGTCGCTCAGCTTGAAGCCGTCGAAGATGTCGCCGCTCAGACCATAGGCCGTGCCGAAGAAATCGCGGCTCGCGGCGCCTGTGAGCACGGCCTGCTCCAGCACGCCACGGTGCTTGAGGCGCGGCATGTAGTAGTAGCGCTGCATCGCGTCCCAGACGGCGGAGACGCGGACCGCCTTCGTTTCGTCCTTCCAGAAGAGGTCGATCAACTTGGCGCGCAGGTGGACCGGTGACCATGCGGAGATGACCAGCTCGTTGTCCTTGGCGACGCGCTCGATCTCGGTGGCAAAGGTGCCGCTGCCGGTGTTCAAGGGGAAGACTTCGAGCGTCGGCTCCCGGTCGGTGGGCGAGGCCATGACGGGGCACATCACCCACTTGAAGCAGTCGCGGGCAGCGCGGGGGACGACGCCGTCGGCGGTGCTCATCTCTTTTTCGGCTTGCTCGATCTGCAAGGTGTCGAGGACGAGGCGTCCCTTCTTCACGTCGTCGACGATGGATCCCCAGGCCAGGGCCGTTCTCACGGTGTCGCGCAGGCGCATGAGCAAGCTGTCGTCAGGCGCGAGGAAGACGAGGCGGTTACTGCGCAAGCGGGGCTTGGCGCCGTTGTGCTCGAGGATGGCGCGGATCGCCTCCGAGGCTGCCGCGGGGCTCTGCTTGCTGTAGGCGTGCTCGGGGGGAAGGACGGCGAGACGCAG
The DNA here is from genome assembly GCA_046351295.1 of Byssovorax sp. Taxonomy (GTDB): domain Bacteria; phylum Myxococcota_A; class Polyangia; order Polyangiales; family Polyangiaceae; genus JAXLYT01. The sequence goes on along the minus strand of JAXLYT010000018.1, from coordinate 145,419 downwards.
GGCGCTGTCGTCGGGGATGTCGGCATGTGGGGTGAAGACATGGACGCCCTCGAAGAGGCTGCCGCCGGCGGTGAGCTTCTTCACGGCCTCGGCGATGCGCGCGCCCACGTCGCTCCGGTCGTCGAAGCGGCGCTTGCGGTCCTCCATCTCGCGGCGGAGGTTGGCCCGGGTGTCGAACCAGAAGCGGGTGGTGTCGTGCGCTTTGTCACCCGAGGTGTTGAGGTAGTGGAGGCGGTCGCAGAGGCGGTTCAGGGCGTCGGTGTACGTCGACGATTGCTGCTCGGGCTGGAGGCAGCCGAGGAGGACGCGGGCGCGGTCGATGCCCCGAACGCCCTGGCGGTTGCCGCCCGAGGCCGGAGCGCTGCCGAGGAAGAGGGTGCGGGCGACGCGGCGGGCCGCGTGGAGGGCGCCGAAGCGGGTCTCCTTGAGATCGAGCTCCGCGGTCTCGGAGCGCTCGCCGTCGATGTCGCGGTCGATCACGGCGTCCCAGCCCGGCGGGAGGTAGTAGATGAGCTCGTCGCGGGAGCCGCCGTCGTTCAAGGGCAGGCTGCCAGGGAGGATCATGAGATCCTGGTTCTGGTCTTTCCAGAGGCGGTGGACGACGCGGGCCATGAGCTTGAGGACGCCGCGGGTGCGCTGGAAGCTCTCCAGGGTGGTCCAGTCTTCGTACAGGCGGTCGAAGACCTCGGGGTGGATGGGGTAGGCCCGGACGAGGCGGTCGAGGTAGCGCGCTTCGTGGGTCTCCGAGGGGACTTTGCTGCCCTCCGCGGTGTAGAGGGCGGCAAAGGCGCGGCAGACCTTGTCGCGCGTCCCGAGGTCGCGGATGGGCTCGAAGAGGCGGCGGCGGACGATCTCGAAGGCCTCTTCCGCGGAGATGGGCTTCCAGAGGGCCTGAACGCGGCCAAAGATGCTCTCTAGGGAACGGAGGGCCTGCATGCCGCGCGGGCCGCCAACCTGGGCGTTGCCGGCGGGGTTGTCTCTCTTGGGGTCGCTCTCGGGGAGGGAGGCGAGGACGATGGCCGTGGGGACGAGCTTGGCGGCCTCGGTGAGGGCCTGGACGAACGAGAGGTTGCTCTCGAAGGTGCCGCCCGAGAGGACCTGTCCGTCGGGGAACTGGCGGACGTAGGCGACGAGCTCGTCGACGAGGACGATACACGGGGCCGCCCGTTCGAGGAGGGCCCGGAGGGCATCCTTGCCCGGGGAAGTGCCGGAGAGGTCGGCGTCGCGGACGAGGGCATACCCGTCTTCGCCTGCGAGCTGGGCGCCAAGCTCGCCCCAGAGGGTGCGGATTTGGATGGATCCGTGTTTCCAGGGCTGGCCGGGGCTGTGGGCGGTGCCATCGATGACGGCGATGCGGGCGCGGGGGACATCCAGGAGGCCGGTCTGGTCGAGGATGCTGGAGACGCCGGAGAGGTCTTTGAGGGGGCAGGTGCGGCGGGCAAGATGATACACCGCCAGCATGGTGTGGGTTTTGCCCCCGCCGAAGGGGGTCTGGAGCTGGACGACAGGCTCGCCGCCGCGAGCATTGAGGCGGAGGGCGACCTGGGTGAGCAGGAGGCGCATGCCTTCGGTGATGAAGGTGCGCTCGAAGAAGGCGGCGGCGTCGGTGTACTCGCGTGTGGCCCGGCCGTGATGGACGGCGGTGATGTCGGCCGCGAACTCGGATTGCTGAAACGTGCCTTGCAATACGTCCTCATGGGGGACGCTGACCTGACGCCAAGGTTTCATGATGACTTTTTCCCTCCAAACAAGTCGAGCTGCGTCGCGGGCTCCGGCGCTTCCCCGGCCGCGGCTTCGATGGCCGGCCAGGCGGTGACAAGGTCGTTGTAGGCGCGGGCGTCCTCGGCGGCGCCGCGGCGTTCGCAGAGGGTGTACAGGCGATACGCGAGCTGGCGAATGGGCTCGGCGAGCTTGCGGACGGCCGTGAGGACGGTGCCCGCCGCGGATTCACCGTCTTTGCGAAGGATGCGGATGAGGTGGTGGAGCGCTTCCCAGACGGGGAGGCGGGTGTCGGTGCGCGGATCCCAGTCGGCGGGGTACTCGGTGTACTTGAGGAGGCGGACCTTACCGCCGCCCTTTTCGATGACGCCGGCTTCCTGGAGGCCGTCGACAGCCGTAGCCTTGGCGCGGGCCAAGACGTCGGCCTCGCCGAAGGGGCCGGGGCCCCACGCATATTGATCGAACCAGTGGAGGCAAAACTGGGTGTCGGGCTCGAAGTCGTCTTCGGCGAGGAAGCGGTTGATGAGGCGGAGGGCCGTCTTGACGGTCATGGCGGTGCCGTCGGCTTCGAGGACGGCGGCATATTTGGAGAAGATGGCCATGCCAGGGCCGATGATGGCCTGGGAGAGGTCGACAGGGGCGACGGGGGAGCGGTCTTCGCCCGAGCCCTTGGTCATTTCGTCGAGGGCCTGGGGGAGGACGTCGTTGAGCTCGCGGAGGAACTCACGGCGGGAGACGGTGGGGGCGTCGGCGGGGCGCTTGCGGCAGACGAGGACGATGCTGGAGGCGAGGGCGTTGGTACCGATGCCGATCGAACGGGAATCTCGCTCTGTTCGAATGGGCCATGTGCCAACGAGTGCCAAGTCCGATCTGTGAACGGCTTCAAGAAACGTTTCCCAACCCGTTGATGAAGTTCCGACGTCGCTCTTGGTCTCGGATTGCTTGAACGCGTAATATATGGTCAAGGGAGCGCCCGGGTGTGCCTGTTTTGCTAGAGCGCTCATTGCGCGCGTCATGCCATGCAAAAAAAAGGCTTCGGCTTTGCCTTTGCTTCCGTGCCGATAGGGTGTCGCAACCAACTCGTCGTCTTTGGGTACTGCAATTGTTGCAAATAGGCTTGGAAAGATATCTCGGACTGACCGCCTCATCCACAAATAAAAGTAATCCGAAAGGTCCGCGTACCCTATGTTGTCATAGTACGGTGGATCGGTTGATACAAATTTGCCTTGTGTAACGGTTTGGCTCTGCGCATTGGCTTGTGTGCAATGGCCGACGCCTCGCGCTGGTAGAGACGTCGGTAAAGATCTTGCGACTGCTTCGATTGTCTTGGTAAGACTACCGCTGGAGTCTGCAAATAGATTTGCCTCTGCAAAATCCCAAGTCATTGGCAAAGCGTGTCTTCGAAACGTGCTTACTACGAGCTCGTTTTTGGGAGCGTTGCTCCATGTGCACAAAGACGAATGTGATTCTGTCAATTTCTCGATGACAAAGGCCAGATAGAGGCTGATCGTCTCAGCGTATCCCAATGCCCCTGTTCCGCCTGAGTCGAGGCCAGCCGTGTCGTCGATCATGTTGCCAGCTCGCGCGTCGCGCAAAATGCGTGGCTTGACAAGTTGTATCAGATCTATGAGCGTGGACAGGGCAATGGTTTGACGAGGTGTAAAAATGTCTCCGAAGTTCTTTAGTCCGTAGAGGGGCGGTGAAAACCAACGCGGATTGTCGGGCATCGGTATGTCGGAAGCCTTGGGTGCGTTGGGGATCTTCGCGATATTTTGTAGCTCAGCGGTTGGTGAAATATAAATTCGCCCGCCGATTCCTTCGGCGACCACTGCTATAAGGCAAGCGCCCATTCGGCCGGCTTGGGCTTCGTTGTAGATGTGTGCTGGTTCGATGGGGGTGTTCGAGAGGATGCAGCGGAAATTGGCTCCACGAGCGAGCTTTGTTCCTTCGCTCGCGTTGCCAAATATCGCGTCGGTCTTGACGATAAATTTGTATCGATCGCCGTGTATTACAGGCTGTACGTACGCCTCTTTTCCCGGCTTCGTTGCAAGCACAAACGTCGACGCCAGCGGCACGTCCACATGGGAAAACGCCGGGTTCGGGCTCTTCACCGTGCGTGCCCAGATCCACGCGATCACCGTCAGCTTTTGCCCGACCAACCCTTTCAGATCCGGCCGATCCTTTGCCATCTCGGCCGTCACCTCCACCTTCGGATAAAGGTGTCCGATTCGCTTCTCGGCCTCCTCCCGCATCCACGCCCCATATCGTCTTACATCTTCCGCCAGCCCGCTCGCCCCCGGCCAGCTCGTCGAAGTAACCTGCTCCCCCTTCGGCACCGGCCCCACCGGCGCCCTCCCGGCGAACTTCGGAGGAATCTCGATCATCGCCTTATTGATCAGCACCGCCACCGGATTCAAATCCGACGCAAATGCCTCCAGCCCGAGCCGCTGCGCTTCCAGCGGGATCGCCCCCCCGCCCGCGAACGGGTCGTGCAACCCCGGCATCTTATCCGGATTAAACAGCGTCGCGGCCTCCGGATGATCTCGGTTCAGCTCGCACACCTCCCGCCACGACCGCCGGATCTCCGCCCGCGCGGCCTCCAGCACCGTCTCGTTGGTGGTGTTCTCCCATTTCACCAGCTCTTCGAGGATCTTGAACAGCCGCTTCCGCTCGATCGCGGCCTCCCGCTTGTTCACCCCGTACTTGAACCCCTTGCCTTGCTGGTACCCCGGGTCGTTCACGAGCTGCGCGAAGATCACCGCCCGCGCCGCCGCGAGCGGCCGCCGCGCCCACCACAGGTGCAGCGTGCTCGGGTGCCCGTGCCGGATCGACTTCTCCCGGGCGGCGGCGGCGTTGATCGCGTCGAGGGGCAGCGTCACCTCGATCAGCTTCTTGGGGACCTTCACGGGGTGGCTCATGGGGAGATGAAACTTTCCAAGTAGTGCTTGATGGCGGTTGCAAACGGGTCCGCCTGGGTCGCGACGAGCTGCTCGCGAATGTAGTTTACAAATATTGTCGGAGGGGCCATTCGCAACGCCTCCAGGGTCTTCAAATAAGGCTTTACCGCGTCTTCCCGGAGCCTACGAAGAACCGGCGACTTGTCGAGCTGGAATACGCGCAACGTCTCCTCGGCCCGTTGCTGGTCATCCGTGGAAATCCCATCCCGCACGCGCACCGTTCCGTCAAAAATAAAGAGTAGGAAGCGCTCGGGATCATCGGCGCACGGGTCGATCAACTGGTCGATGTTGAATTTCTTTCGAGGGCCGTCGACCCCTCTGCACTTGTCTTTGTGTTTCCCGCATGTTTCTTCATCGTTGCACGACCAGAACAAATTCGGCCAGTGGCGATCGAGATGCTGATTGTTTGCCTGATCGCGGAAGTGCTCGACATGGCCATCGTTCGGGTGGTTGCCAGCGCGGTCCGATGTGCGCCGTTCGCAATACGCGCAACGCTCACCACCCTGCATCTGAAAGAGTGCCCGACGAATTTCGTCTTTCTCGGTACTGTGCAGGTCTTTGTACTTACGTTGTGGCCCGGGCACGTCGGGCGAGGCCAGACACGCAGGCACCGGAACGCTTGCGCGATCGAGTTTGTGCATCTCAGCCTCCCCCCAATACGGGTAGGTTGTGCCGTCGCTTGAACTCTTGGAGGCTCTGGTGCGTTTTCAGGTCTTGAATGATCGGGTGAGCTTCTCCGAAATGCTTCAGGAGTTTCTTCCACAGTTCTTTTCCAGCTTCGCCGTCATAGTGGCCGGTTTGGATCAGGCTTCGGTAATCGCTCGCCCAGCGCGCTTCTTCCACTTGCGGCACCGGGTCGACATTCATGATTTCCGCCAGCACGTCGGCGCTCACCACCCCGCGGGTCTGGAAGGTCGGGGTCTCCAGCGTGGCCTCTCCATCACAGACCCGGATCACTCGGACGCACTCCTTGTCCACGGTCGACAGCACGTGTGGGCTGTGTGTGCTCACGACCAACTGGACCAGCGGGAATGCCTCTCGGAGTAGCTCGATGATCCGCTGTTGCCACCTTGGGTGCAGATGCATGTCGACTTCGTCGATGAGCGCGATACCGGGTGTTTTCAGTGCCGCTTCTTCGCCGAAATGTGGGTTGAGTTGAGCGCACCGGTGCGCCATGTCGGCTACGAGCGCCACCATGTTCTGCACCCCATCGCTCAACATGCTCAACGAGAGCCTGCCGCGCTGCGGGTGCTCGGCCACCAGCTCGTTCTGGTCAAAATCCCAGTCGAGGTCTTGCCATCCGGTCGGCTCGAGGACGGTCTTTATGGCTTCGCGCACGGCCGCCAATAACTTTTCAGGGCGCTCGTCGGGGCCTAATGCCATCGAGGTTGATCCTTGCCTAAGCATGGTTGCCATGCTCTTGTACCAATGGACGAAGGCGCCGAAGGATGACGACGAGGTCAGGCAGTCCTTGTAGCCCATAAGGCGCCCTAGCGCCGATGTGTCTCTACGTTTTCTTGCTGCGGTAAGGCGCTCTTTGGTCCAGAGTCGGCCCGTGCCATAAAATGCAAGAAGCGGTAGTGTTGGTGGTGTTGGGTTCGTTCCTTCGGAAAATTCACGCAGTTGGTGGCGCAGGGTAGCTCCGATATGTTCCAGCGGTTTCGCGTCCTTCGATGTGTTGCGAGCCCGAGCTCTGTTTCCCCGTAATTCGCGTTTCCATGTGATCGGTCGGGCTAGCCCAACGCCCTTGGCGTAAACGGTTGTGGATGATGCTTGGATCATTGTGCCACTCGTGTCCCGAAATCTGCGAATGTCCTCGCGAGCGAGGCGATAGTTCGTCGGTTCGGAACGTATGCCGTCGATGAACGCTCCGAGCGCGATGCCGAGTGCGTCGAGAATGGCCGTTTTCCCGTGTCCATTGTCGGCCACGAGCGTCGTCAGGCTTGAGTGCAGGTCGAGCTCGCACCACTCAAAGCAGCGAAAATTCGCTAGAATGAGCTGCGTCAGCCGCAGGGTGTCGTTCCCCAACAGATCTTCGTAACTTTCGTCGTTGAGCACAATTCCGCTCATATCCCCTCCGCCCGCGAAAGCAGCGCCTTCAGCTCGAAATTCACCGACGAAACCCCCCACCCGGGCTCCGCGTCGAACGGATTCTTCAGGTAATAAGGGCCTTCGGCCGCCTCATTCTCCACCAGCACGATCGCCAGCCAGAACTTATCCGCCTGGTTCAGCGCGTACAGCATCTCGTTCCGCGTCACCGTCAGTGTGGATGCGCCCTTCACCCGTCCCTTCACCTCGATATGACGCGCCTCCGGCTGCCTCCCCTCCACCGCGGGCGGGTACGACGTGAGATCCCACCCGCACTTCTGCGCCGACACATCCATCACCCGGCACCCGCGCGCCTCTTCTGCCTTGCGCACCGCCGCCATGGCCACCATCTCCACCCGCCGCCGCGCCTCCGCGTCCACCGAAAACCCCGGGTCCGGCCCCTCTTCTCCCTTCAGCTTCGCCAGCAGCCCCGCCGGCACCACCAGCGCCCCGCCCAGCGCCACCGGCGTCGCCGACGCCACATGCCGCATCCGTTGCAGCTCCCGCTTTCGGTTCTCCAGCCGCCCCTCCAGATCCGTCACCGTCCGCCGCGCCTGCTCCACGGAGAGCCGCACGTCTTTGCCGGCCTTCAGGTCGTCCTTCAGCTTCATCCACCGGTCGGACCAGAACCCGATCTCCTTGTGCAGCCGCTCGTGCACCGCCGCCAGCGTCTTGTCGACGTGGGCGATCCGCCGCTCCGCCACCTCCCGGAAGTGCTCGGGCACCAGCGTCGCCGCCGCCAGGCTCAACGCCTTCTGCTCCAGATCGGCCCGGATCCACGGCGCATCCAGCACCGACTTCAAGCGCGCCCGATCGGCCTCGTCGACGGGCTCCAGGTCCAGGTGCGGCGCCCAGCCCGCGAAGCTCGCCGACCCATCCGGCTCCACCCGCACGAACTGAAGCCGCTTCGAGATCACCTCATCGCTCCCCGACTTGATCTCGTGCGTCAGCAAGAACAAAAGGTGCGGAGCTTCGCCCGGGTCGGCCGGATCGACCAGCACGGCCCCCTGCCGCAGCAGGTTCGCGTTCTGCTCCAGGATCAGGTCCGTCATCGCCAGCATCAGCGGGTGCCCGGGGTGGATCATCGCCGCCACTGGCATCCCGGCTTTCTCCGAGCGCACCGCGTCCTTCGTGAAGCACACCCGCTCGTAGCGCCGCCCCACGGGCACCGGATCGCGCCGGTTTCGCCCGGAGATCTGCCGGTCTCGCTCTCGCACCGAGGCGGGCACGAACGTGATCTCGAAGCGCCCCTCTTCCCGGGGGTGAATCGACCCGCCGAGCGCCCCGAACGCCTTCATGAAGAACGATCGGATGAAGAATGGCTGCAGCCGCCGCGCCTCGGCCTTCTCCATCTCCTCCCGCACCGCGAACAACCGCTCGGCGCTCATCGACTCCTGCGCCAGCGCGTTCCGATTCAGGATCGAGCGCAAGTGCTCCGTATCGAGCGCCCGCTCCACCTTCTGGTGGAGCCGGTTGCGCACGTCCTGCTGGTCCCCGTAGCGGATCGCCTGCACCAGCAGATCGCGCAGGCTCGTCTCTTCGAACACCTCGCCGAGGATGTCGAACACCCGCCCCTTCAGCGCCTCGCTCTCCACCGCCAGCTTCTCCAGCAGCCGGTGGTACACCGCGCCCTCGCGCGTCTCCTTCGCCACCAGGTTCCACAGGTGGCACACCTCCCGCTGCCCGATCCGGTGGATCCGCCCGAAGCGCTGCTCTAGCCGGTTCGGGTTCCAGGGCAAGTCGTAGTTCACCATCAGGTGCGCGTTCTGCAGGTTCACGCCCTCGCCGGCCGCGTCGGTCGCCACCAGGACCCGCACCTCCGGGTCTGTTCGGAAGGCCTCCTGGAGCTTCAGCCGATCTTCGCGCTTCGTCCCCCCGTGGATCGTCACGACGGCCTCGGCGTTACCGAGCACCCCGGCGATCTTCCCGTGCAGGTAGTTGAGCGTGTCCCGGTGCTCGGTGAAAATGATCAGCTTGCGCAGCCGCCCGCTCGCGTCGCGCATATGCGGATCGTGCTGGAGGATCTCCGACAGCTCCTCCCACTTCCGGTCCTGCCCGGAGCCGACCAAGTCGAGCGCCCGCTGTTCGAGCGCCTGGAGAACGAGCACCTCGGCCTCCAGCTCGGTCACGTTCTTCGCCGCCGTCGCCTCGTCGACCAGCGACTCTTCGAGCTTCTCCTGCTCGCCCGCGTCGAGATCGTCCTCGTCGTCGGGCGCGTAGGACAGCGTCTCCGCCACCGGCCGCCGCCCGAGCTTCTCCTCGCGCAGCCGCTTCTCCAGCCGGGCATGGCGCCGCCTGAGCGACTGGTAGATCGCCTCCGGGCTCGAAGCGAGCCGCCGTTGGAGCGTCGTCAGGGCGAACCCGACCGAGCCCTTCCGCTGCCCGTCGAGGTGGTCGGCCTTCCCCATCTCCTCTTGCACGTACTTCGTCACGCGCTGATAGAGCGCGTCTTCGAGCGGCGAGAGGGGGTAGTTGACCGTGTACGCCCACCGCTCGGGAAAGAGCGGCGTCCCGTCGAACTTGACGAGCTCCTCCTTCACCATCCGGCGCATCAGGTCGCTCGTGTCGGCCTTGTGCACCCCGTCCCGGAACTTGCCGTAGAACCGATCGGCGTCGAGCAGCGAGAGGAAGAGCTGAAAGTCCTCTTCCTTGCCGTTGTGCGGCGTCGCCGTCATCAGCAAGAGGTGCCGCGTGTGCGCGGCGAGCTTCTCCGCCAGCTTGAAGCGCTTCGTCGGGTCGACCTTGCCGCCGGAGAAATGGGCCGAGAGCTTGTGCGCCTCGTCGAAGATCACCAGATCCCAGGGCGACGCGCAGATCTTCTCGTGCAAGTCCTCGGCGCGCGAGATCTGATCGAGCCGGACGATGAGCTGCTCCACGTCCTCGAAGGGGTTCCCGCTCGGCGAGGCGAGCTCCAGGTCCCGCGAGTACACCCGGAACTCCAGGCCGAACTTGCTGAACAGCTCGTCCCGCCACTGCTCGACCAGGCTCCCCGGGGAGACGATCAAGATCCGCCGCGCATCGGCCCTCATGAGCAGCTCGCGGATGTAGAGCCCGGCCATGATCGTCTTGCCCGCGCCCGGGTCGTCCGCCAGCACGAAGCGGAGCGGCTGCCGGGGCAGCATCGACTCGTAGACCGCGGTGATCTGGTGCGGCAGCGGCTCCACGTTCGACGTGTGCACCGCCATCATCGGATCGAAGAGGAAGGCCAGATCGATCCGCTTCGCCTCGGCCGTGAGCTGGAACGCCGCGCCTTCCCCCTCGAAGGACCAAGGGCGAGCCACCGTCGCCACCTTGAGGGTGCCCGCGTCGGCGCGGGTCAGAAGCCGCTCGCGCAGGGTTCCGTCGGGCAGCCGGTAGATGAGCTGCACCGCATCGGGCGGAATGGGGACGGCGGCCACCACCGTCGCCACGCTCCCCGGCTCCACCCCTTCCAGGGTCGCGCCGGCCTTGATTTCTCCGAGCTCCATGGGCGTCTTGCTCGGCCGGGACGCTAGCGGAATCATGCCAGGCGAACAAGCTGACCAGGGACATGACGGGGTGGGTTGCCCCACAGTTTTCTCGCCGCTCGCGGGGAGCGGGAGCCGAGCGTGACGTGGGCGCCAGCGACGAGCTCGAACGCATCAGCGGGCTCCCCCAAAACTTTGGCCACCCGGCTGGGGCTGTCAGATCGCCCGCAGATCTTCATCTTCCGCCGTGCCCCTCGCGGGCAACCAAAGGAGCGCACGATGGCATCTCGATCCGACGCGGACAACCGCGCCAACCAGTTGAACCCGAACAACCCGGCCTACTGGAGCTCCCGGGGCATCCCCCAGCCGGCTCCCGTCCCCGCTCGTTCGCCGAGCGAAGGTGGGACGCCGACGGGCGAGCACCTCCCGGGCGTTCCCCCTCCGGCACCGGCCCCGGTGTCGCCGGGCTCGACCAAGTAACCGAGGGTGGGGGCCCACTTCGGTGGGCCCCCATGTTCTTCCCGATGACCAAGACCTTTGCTCCTCCCCTGTCCGGGCTCGTGCTCGGCGACATCATCGACGCCTTCGACCTGCGCCGCCTCGATCACGGTGGCGTTCTCACCAAGCGGAACGCCAGACGCTACCTTGCCGGCGAGCGCGTGAGCCCCGAGGCCGTGGACGAAGTCCAGAAGGCTGTGGCCGAGGCCGTCGTCGAGGCGGGCCTACTCCCGCCGGGCCTCACCGTGCTCGACCTGGTTCCCATCCCAGACGGAGCGGGCGCCGCTGACCTGGCCAAAGCCCCGCTGTCGATGGTCGTTCGGCCGGTCATCGCGAGCCTCGCCGGGGCATGGGACGCGCTCGCGGGCGCGATGCGCCGCCTGAGCGCGCCCGTCGCGTTCCCGGCGCTGGCCACCGGCGCGTGCCTGCGGCTCGTCGCGATCGACGTTGCCGTGCGGTTGACGTCTCTCCTCTGGCTCTCCCGGGCCACGGACGAGGAGCCGGTCCCGGACTTCTGGATCCGCGAGCGTGGCACGAGCCAGTGGCTTCGCACCCTCCTGGATGCATGCTCCCCGTCGCTCACGCGCGACAAGCTGGCCGAGCGCCTGCGCGTGCACCCCCACACGCTCGACGGCTGGCTCGACGCCGACGTGCGCCCCACCGACGAGAACCTGATGGACCTAGCCCATTGCTTCGAAGCGCACGGGCTCGGCCCCTCGGCGCACCTTCTCCATCGGCTCCGCCTCGCCTTCGGCGCGCGCGCCCTCTTCAAGAAGGTCGAGGACGCCATAGGTAAGGAGCAAGCCGCGGGAATCGGTGAGCGGCTCGTGATTTATGCCAACCAGATGCTCCAGTTTCCCAGAAAGAGTCGTAGTCCACGCGCGGCGCTCGAATACGTGGTGAAGCTCACACTCGCGGTCGGGACACTGGGCAGAGGCAAGGGGGCTGTTCCATCAGTGGACAACATGCTCCACCACCTCTGGCGATTTGAGCCAGATCCAGTATGGCGAACGAGCCTCAAGGCCGTCACACAGTCGTGGTTCGAGCACTTGCAGCACATCACCGCCAAGCTCGGAAGCGGCGACGAAGAAGACTTCCGTACCGTCTTTGGGGGAGTACCTGACCCGGAGACGATGGATCTTATTGGCTATATGGCGCAGGCGTCGAAGGAGGAGCAGGCCCGGGATCCGAGGTTGGCGGCCGGGATGGCCCTCGAAGCGCAGCAAGGGGGCCGGTACGGCGCGATCGAGCTCAAGATCCGCGCGGGGGAGGTCTCGCGCCGGGGAGGAAAGATCGAAGCGATCAACCTGCTCCGGGCTGCGGTCGAGAAGGATCCGGTGGACGCCGAGCTCCACTTTCGGCTCGGCTGCGAGCTGTGGCAGCTCTGCGATGTCAAGGCGGGCCTCGCTGAGCTGGAGATCGCCGTGCAGCTCCAGCCAGACTGGGATCGCCCCCGGGTCGAGATCGCCATCGTCCTCTTGAACGAGCGCCGCGACGAGGAGGCGCTGTGCCGCCTCCAGGACAGCAAGGCCGCGCTCTCGAAGCCGAGCGCATGGCTCCTTGTCCACTTGGCCTACACCCATGAGCGCCGGTCGAACCTGGCCGAGGCCATCCAGACCTACGAGGAGCTGCTCGGCCTCGAACCGGAGCACGGCGAGGCGCTCGACCGCCTGGCTCACCTCTACTTCGTCACCCGGGAGAAGAGGAAGGGCGCCGAGGCGGCCAAGCGCGCCGCCCAGCTCGGCATCCCGACAGTCTTCAGGGCGTGGGAAGACGGGTACTACAAGAAGGAGGCAGCCGAGCGCCCTCCTCACGTTGGGCTGGACGAGATCCTTCAGTTCCCGGACAGCGCCTGGAGGGCCCGAGGGCAAGGTTAGCTCCTTCGAGCACATCGGCCGCGCGGTCGTAAAGCGCTCCTGGAAGCGTCGCCGTCGTGCCGGGCCGTCACTCATCGCCGGCGGGTCGTGCCAGCTTCAACCCCGAGCATGATGGGCTCGCCACAGGCCATCATGCGCTGCCCGCCGTCCCTGCTCGGTGCCCTTCATCACCTGCGCGGACCCGCGCACAGCATGCCAGCCTCGCTTCCGAACGCCTCCCGCTCCGCGCCGGTGCTCCCGCCTTCGGCTCCCACCTTCAAGGCGTCGATGGACGTCGCCTTCCCTTCCATGGACGCGCGCTCTCCTTCGATGCCGGTCATCGAGGCCGCCGGAGCCGGCGGGAACGGCTCCCTTCACATCGTCCCCCACGCCGTTCATGGCATGCCCGGCTCCCCTGACATCGTCTCCGGCTGCGTTCCCTCCCTGTTCGGCTCCCTCGACGTCGTCTCCGGCTCCGTTCCCCACCTGCCCGGCTCGCCGCAGAAGCGGCGACGAGCGCCGCACGGTCTCCCGGCTTCCGTTCCGTGCCGCCGGCGCCGCTCCCTGCACGCTCGCATTTGGCATTTTTTGTATATCGCCCAAGGTGCGATAGGCATTTTATGCCAATCGCCTTGACATAAAATGTCAATCGACGGCCGGCGAGGGGGCTCTCGACCGGGGTTTGGGGTGGCACGTCGGTTGCGATAAGGCCTCTCCATCGCAGCCGAGGCGCTGCGGATCGAACAACACCATTTCCCTGGAGAACAAGAGGAACACCATGAAACCCGAGAGCAAAGGCCCCCAGGCCATCCTGAACCTGCCGGCGCCGACCAAGGAGCTCATCACGTTTGCCAAGAAGATCTCGGCGGCCATGAACGGCAATCCTTATTTCCCGAGCCCTGTCCCCCCGCTCCCCAAGCTCGACGCGGCCATCGCCGCGCTCGACGCCTCGGAGACGGCGGTGGGCGGCGGCGTCGCCAAGACCAAGCAGCGCAACGCCGACCGTCTGGCGGTGGTGCGGCACCTCACCTACGAGCTGCACTATGTGCAGAGCATCGCCGACCAGCAGAGCACGGTGGCCGACGCGGAGGCGGTGATCACCAGCGCGGGCATGTTCGTGAAGAAGATCGGCAAGCACAACAAGGCCGAGCTCTCGGCGCGGCCCGGGCCGGTCTCGGGGTCCGTGCAGCTCGTGGCCCTCGCCCAGGCGCCGAGCGCCGCGTACGCGTGGCAGTTCAGCGCAGGTCAGGGCGCCTGGACGAGCGCGCCGGAGACCATGAAGGCCAAGACCACGATCACGGGCCTCGCGCCTGTGGCGATCTACACCTTCCGCGTGCGCGCCCTCACCCGCGCGGGCCTGACGGAGTGGTCGCAGCCCGTCTCCCTCCTCGTCCCGTGACCGCAGCCATTCACCTACATCCACCCCCAAATATGGCGGCGCGTTCCTCGCGCGCTCGATTCATCGCCGGGCGGCTCCGTCCAACGGGATCGACACCCGAGCGAGATCGCATGAACGCGCCGCCATCTCTCCGCCCATTTCTCGACGAGCACGACAAGATCGTGCTGACCGCGGTTTCCCGCCTCGTCACCGAGAATCCATTCGAGCCCGCCTGGCACGACGCGCTGCGAATCGCGGTCGGGGAACGCTACATCCCCGATGATGGGGCCGGACTCGCTCCCGGCGGCGCGCTCGCGCAAAACCTTGCCCGGCTGAACGAGCCGCTCGGCATGAGGGTGTTCGGCGCGCTCGCCGCGGAGCATGCGCGCGCCGCCCCGACCGACGAGGAGCAAGCGATCCTCCAATGCTCGGTGCTCTTCACGCTCTGGAACGAGCTCCGCGCGCCGTTCCATCAGCTCCTCCTCACGCAGCGCACTGCCGCGCCGTTCTACGACGGCTTCACCTCGCAGATCGGGTTCCTCACCGGTTACTTGCCGACTGCGGTGCCCGATGCGGCGCACCTCTTCGCGGTGCTCTACCAAGTCTACCGCGCGCTCTTCTTCATCTCGACCAAGATCCGGGGCACCGCGCCGGCCGCCGCTGCGGCGCGCGCCTCGATCTGGCGCGCAGCGCTGGGGAACGATCTCGGCGCCTACGTCGCCGGCCTCTACCGCCGGATCGACGAGATCCCTGTCCTCATCACCGGCGAGACGGGCACCGGCAAGGAGCTCGCGGCCGAGTGCCTCGCCCACGCGCGCTACATCCCCTTCGACCCGGTCAAGAAGCAGTTCGAGCGCACCCACGTCGCCGGCTTCTTCGTCCGAAACCTCTGCGAGGTCCCGCGCGAGCTGATGGAGTCGTCGCTCTTCGGCCACCTGCGCGGGAGCTTCACCGGCGCGACGGCCGACGCCCGCGGCTGCCTCGGCTTGCCTCGACAGTACGAAATGCTCTTCCTCGACGAGATCGGCGAGCTGCCCGAGCCCGTGCAGGTGAAGCTGCTCCGCCCGCTCCAGAGCCGCGAGTATTTGCCGATCGGCGAGACGATGCCGCTGAAGCTCCAAGGACGGCATCTCTTCGCCACCCACCGCGACCTCGAAGCGCTCTGCCGAGAGGGCCGATTCCGCACCGACCTGTACGAGCGGATCCACGGGGCGCGCGTGCACATGCCCCCGTTGCGGCAGATGCTCGCCGAAGATCCCGCGTCGCTCCGGCACTACCTGCGCGCCTTCGTGGCCGGGACGATCGATCGCGCAGCGCACGTCGAACGGTGGACGGAGCGCGCAGCGAACGCGATCGAGGCGTCGCTGCCCGGATATGCGTGGCCGCGCAACCTGCGGGAGCTCAAGCACTTCACGGAGCGCTACATCCTGACCGGCGGGAAGATGCCCATGCCAGGGGCGGCGCCTCCTGGCGCGGTACTCCCGGGCGCGGCGTTGCCGAGCGCGGCGCTGTCGAATGTCGCGCACGGCGCATCCGCGCCCGAGATTGGCGCGAGCCCGGAGAGCGTGTGCTTGCCGAGCAGCGGCATTCTCGGGCCGCGGGCCAAGGAGGGGAACGTGTCGGTCGAAGAGCTCACGCGGGCCTACGTGACGAGGGTGCACCTGCTCTCGGAGCAGAACGTCTCCGAGACCGCGCGGAGGACGGGGCTCGACCGGCGCACGGTGCAAAAGTGGCTCGACCCGGCGCGGCTCGCGCGGTGGCTCCGCGGCGGGCGGTGAGCTCGGTGTGCCGGGCGCGATGATCATCGGACCTCGCTCGGGTACGCTCCCTTCATGCTCCTCTTCCACGGCACCGCCGTGGGCCGCGACGGCCTCCGGTCCATCCTGCGTGACGGCCTCCGCGCCTCACCCAAGGACTGGCTCGAGCACCTCGTCCCGGGCAAGAGCGACGTCGTCTTCCTCAGCACCTCTCCTGTCGCGGGCAAGGGCGGTGATCCCATCGATTTCGCGCGCGGGTGGCCGTACCGCACGCGGCGCTCGGCGGCGCATGCGCGCGCGGCGGGGCACCTCGTCGTCGTCGATCTCCCCGAGCCCTCGCCGGTCCCCATCCTCGGGGCGGCGCGCAACATCGACGTCGAAGCGTACTGGCGGGCGCGCGCGTTCGCGTCCATCGCCGGGGGTTGTGCCGAGGCCCTCGAGGGCGACAAGCGCGTCTTCACGAGGCTCCCGGCGCTCGGTGTCCTCCGGCAGGTCTTCGCGATCGCCTCCGCGCGTCGCGCCCGGATCGCCACGTTGCTCCGGCCGCGGGCGCTCTTCCTCGCGCCCGGCCTCGTCGCCGGCGAGGTGCGCCCCCACGAGCTCTCTCTCTTCGCCAAGGCATATACCGACCTGCCCGATCGCAGGCAGAAGGCCGCGCTCGCGCGCCGCGCCGGCGTCACCATCCCCGCCGAGTTCGTGGACGACGGACACTATCCCCATTGCCTCCTCTGCTTCGGCAGCCACCTCTTCACGGGTGGATATTCGTTCGACGGCGGGCCGCAGGTCGCGCGCGGTGATTTCGTCCTCCCGGCCCAGTCGATGGGCGAGCTCCTCGACCCGGAGACGATGGCCATGTTCCTCGAAGCCCTGCGCGTGTGGCTCGACGCGTATCCCGCCGTCGAGGTCGATCGCGTCCTCGCCCGTGATCCCTCGCTGCGCGAGCTCGCCCGGGCGCTCCCGCCTCCGCGCGATCGCGTCCCCGCGGTGCTCCGCCCGGACTTCCTCACCGATCACGATCCCGCGCTCTTCGGCGAGGTCGACGTGCAGGTGATGACGCGGAGCATCCCGGCCGCGCATGTGCTCGGTGCGATCCGCGTCACCGAGGGCCACCGCCTCCGCAGCGAGCTCCGCCCCGCGCCGGGAGAGACGCTCTCCGGCAACCTCTGGCGCGCGATCCACGAGCTGCGCCGGAGCTACCGAGGCACGCCGCTCCTCCGCTGAGCTGCTAACCTCCGCGGGTGGAAGAACCGTCGGGCTCGACCCGTCGTGGAGCGTGGCTCGCCGTGCTCTCCGCGGTGTGCTTCGGCGTCACCGCGCCGCTCGTCAAGATCGCCGGACATGGCGCGGGCCCGTTCGCGACCGCGGCGCTCCTCTACCTCGGCGCGGCGACCTTCTCTGTCTTCGGGTCCTGGGCCGCGAAGGACGAGGCGCCGCTGCGCGCGGGTCATCTCCCTCGCCTGGTCGCGGTGGCGTCGCTCGGGGCCGTCCTCGCGCCGGCGCTGCTCGCCTGGGGGCTCCAGCGCACCTCGGCGACGTCGGCGTCGCTGCTGCTCAACCTGGAGGCGGTCTTCACGATCGTCCTCGGCAGGATGTTCTACGAGGAGCCGATCGGCCGGCAGGTCGCCCTCGCGGTGGCGCTGGTGACTGGAGGGAGCATGCTCGTCGTGGCGGGGGGCTCCGGCGTGGAGAGCATGTCGCTGCTCGGCGCCGGCGCCGTCGCGGCGGCGACGCTCGGCTGGGCCCTCGACAACACGCTCACCCGCCCCCTGTCCGATCTGGATCCGCGCCGGGTCGTGCTCGCGAAGGCCGGCATCGGCAGCGTGCTCTCGGGGTGCGTGGCGCTGCTCCTCGGTGAAACGCTGCCGGCGATGCCTGCGGCGCTCGCGCTCCTCGGGCTCGGCGGGATCGGCTACGGGTTGAGCCTCCGGCTCTACCTCCTCGCGCAGCGACGCATCGGCGCCGGGAGGACCGGATCGATCTTCGCGCTCGGACCTTTTCTCGGGATCGCGGTGGCGTGGGCCACGGGCGAGCGGGCCCCGGGGCTCTGGATGATCGTCCCGGGATCGATGGTCGCGCTGGGGGTCTACGCGCATGTCACCGAGCGCCACCGGCACCGCCACCATCACGAGCGGATGGAGCACGAGCACGCGCATCGCCACGATGACGGCCACCACGATCACGCGCACGCGCAGCCCATCATCGGTGAGCACAGCCACCTGCACCGGCACGAGCCGATGGCGCACGAGCATGCGCATGGCTCCGATCTGCACCACCAGCACCGGCACGATCGATCGACGCGCCCTTGACCGACGGGCTTGCGCGATGGATGGGGCAGTTGGTATGCCTGGCTCCGGCCCGGCGGTCGAGGGGACCACGCGCCGCGCCGGGAAGGCTCTGGTGAACCATGCGAATCGCACTGTTGATCGGTTGCGCCGTCGCGCTCTTCGGGTGTGGTGGCGGCATGCCAGCGCCCGCGGCGGACCCCTCGGCGCCCGCGAGCGCGAATGCGTCCGCGACGCCCGCGCCTCCCATCGATCCGGCCGAGGTCGAGGCGGCGACCGGGATCAAGCCGGAGATCGCCGATGCGGTCGTCAAGGTGTCGTCGCCGCGCACCGACGTGAAGGTCGAGGTCGGCGGGTGGGCGGCGCCGCCCTTCATGGGGCTCACCTCGTGGGTGGGCTTCACGCCCGGGGAGAAGCCGGGCGTCCGGGCCATGATCATGGGCGATCTCGTCCTCTTCGAGGACGAGGTGAGCGACGTGATGAGCGCCGCGCTCGATCATGGAATCGCGGTCACCGCGCTCCACAACCATTTCTTCTTCGACAGGCCGCACGTGTACTTCATGCACATCGAGGCCGAGGGCGAGATCGCGCCGCTCGGCCAGGGCGTGCGCGCAGCGCTCGACACGATCAAGGCGATCCGGAGCAAGAGCCCGCAGCCGAAGGATCGCTTCGACGGGCCGGCCCTCCCCGAGAAGAGCGCGATCGACGGGGCGAAGATCGAGGCGATCCTCGGCGTCAAAGGCATCGCCAAGGACGGGATGGTCAAGGTCGTCATCGGACGGCCCGCCACGCAGGCCGCATGCGGCTGCAAGATCGGCAAGGCCATGGGGGTCAACACCTGGGCGGCGTTCGCCGGCGCAGACGACAACGCCGTCGTCGACGGTGATTTCGCCGTCGCGGAGGACGAGCTCAACCCCGTGCTCAAGTCCCTCCGCGGCGCGGGGATCCACGTGGTGGCCATCCACCATCACATGCTCGGCGAGCAGCCGAGGACGCTCTTTCTGCACTACTGGGGTCGCGGCCCGGCGGCGACGCTGGCAGGCGCAGTGAAGAAGGCGCTCGAGCTCACCAGGACCGCGGGTTGAGCGAGCGCCGAGCCCCTCACCCGACCGGCTCGATCAGCGTCGCCAGCACGCCGGCCACGTCGCCGCTCTCGTCGCGCACCGCGCTGTACGTCACGTCGACGAGCCGCTTCTCCGCGCGCCCCTCGCGCTCCACCATCATCGGCCGCGCGCGCACCGTCACCGGCCGGCCGGCCCACACCACCTGGGCGAGCGTCGATTTGAGCGCGTTCCACGTCCCGTTCTCGATCTCCGAGAGGCGCTTGCCCATCGCGTTCGGGTGCTTGCCGCCGAGGTAGGGGATCGACGCGTCGTTGTAGATCTGGATGAGCTCGGGGCCCCAGCCGAGGCTCATCGCGAGCCCGTGACCGAGCACCAGGCTGAGCGTCACTTGCAGGCCGGAGGACCACCGGTCGATCGGGCCGAGCGGTGTTTTGGCCCAGTCGATGGCCAGGAGGCGGGCGCCGGCTTCACCTCCGCGGTCGATGGCGCGCCGGAGGGCGGCGTCGATTTGTCCTTGATCCATGAGATGTCATGGATCCGTCGAGCAAGACCCGGGCCCGCCGCAGAGGCGCGCTGGAGGCTGAAATCAAAGGAGATCGCGCGTCCGCACCGGACGGGTGATTGAAGGGTCCGGTCCTCACCTGCGGACTTTGCTCCTCACCCGGCGGCTCCCGAGCCCGGCGCCCCTTGCGCTCCGGGCGGGTCCGCCCAATGGTGGGCGGATGGGCAAGTCGAGGAGCGAGGTGGTGACGGAGTCGAAGGTCAAAGGCGCCGTCGCCGGGGTGACCACGGCCGCGGCGGTCACGCTGGGCGTGGCGGTCTCGGTGCCGGTGGGCGTGGTGGCCGCCGTCCCCGCGCTCTACTTCGGCTACAAGTGGTGGAAGCACCGGGCCGAGAACGGCATCCGCTTCTGACCGGCGCGGGCGGCGCGCCCGAGGATGCTGCTCATTCGAGCGGCTGCGCAGCGACGACGATCCCGTCGAGGTCGGCGCAGAGCCACTCGCCGGGGGTGAAGGTCACGCCGCCGAAGGTGACGGGCACGTCCCGATCGCCGAAGCCGCGCTTGTCGCTCTTGCGCGGGTGTGTCGCGAGGGCGCGCACGCCGAGCGGGAGCTGGGCGATGGCCTCGGCGTCGCGGATCGCGCCGTTCACGATCACCGCCGCCCAGCCGTTGTCGACCGCGAGGCCGGCGAGCATGTCGCCGAGCAGGGCGCAGCGGAGCGAGCCGCCGCCGTCGATGACGAGCACACGCCCCCCGCCGGGCTCGGAGACGGCGGCGCGCACGAGCACGTTGTCCTCGTGCACCTTGATCGTGCTGATCAAGCCTGAAAAATGGCGGATCTTGCCGTAGTCGTGGAAGAGCGGGGCGACGACCCGCACGGCGTTGCCGTGCTTGTCGCAGAGGTCGGTCGTGGCGATGGGCATGCGCGGACGCTAGAGCAGCGCCCGGCGCACCTCCACGACAAAGGACGGGAGGGCGAGGGGTGCGGTATAGGGGCGCCGTGCTCCCTGCTTCGCTCGTGCTCCCGGTGACGACCGCCGCCGCCGTCGCGCTCCTCTGCTGGCTCCTCTCGCTCGTCTTCCGCGAGTACTCGTGGATCGATCGCCTCTGGTCGATCCTCCCGCCGGTCTACGTGATCATGCTCGCGTCGCGCGCCGGGTTCGCGGACGCGCGTCTCGATCTGATGGCGGCGCTCACGACGCTGTGGGGCGCGCGCCTCACGTTCAACTTCGCGCGCAAGGGCGGATACGCGAAGGGCGGCGAGGACTACCGGTGGGCCATCCTCCGCGCCCGCATGCCCGCGCCGCTCTGGCATGTCTTCAACCTGCTCTTCATCTGCGCCTACCAGAGCCTCCTGCTCCTCCTCATCGCGCTGCCCGCGTTCACCGCGCTCGATCATGCTGGTCCACAGCGCCCGCTCGGCCCGCTCGACGCGGTGGCCGCCGCCGGATTCGTGCTCCTCCTGATCGGCGAGACGTGGGCCGACGAGCAGCAGTGGCGCTTCCACCTCGCGAAGAAGGCGCGCCGGGAGCGGGGCGAGGCGGAGCCGCTCGGCTTCCTCGACACGGGGCTCTTCGCCTGGTCGAGGCACCCGAACTTCTTTTGCGAGCAAGGCATGTGGTGGATGGTCTACCTCTTCGCCGTCGCCGCGAGCGGCCGATGGCTCCACCTCACCATCGCGGGCCCGATCCTGCTCACCCTGCTCTTCCAGGGCAGCACGTCCTTCACGGAATCGATCACCGCGTCTCGCTACCCTGGTTACTCGACCTACCAGCAGCGCGTGTCGCGGCTCGTCCCCTGGCCTCCGCGACGGCGTTGACGATGCTCGCACCAGGGCGTTTACTCCAGGCATGAACGTTCGACCTGCACACCTCCTTTCGATCGGTCTCCTCGCCGCGAGCGCCCTGCTCGCAGGCTGCGGGAACGTCATCTCCTCCTCGTGCAACGAATCGATCCAGTGCGAGGGCGGCAACGACATGGACATCGACGCGTGCATCGCCTCCAGCGAGGGCGCGCAGAACGTGGCCGCCGCCTACGGTTGCTCGGAGGCCTTTGACAAGCTGCTCGACTGCATCGACACGACCTCGAAGTGCTCGAAGGGGCACTACTCGTCCGACTGCGGCGACGAGGCCGAGGCGGTCGCGTCCTGCGAGAAGGCCGCGTCGAGCAAGTAGGCAGGCGCCTCGGCGCGGCGCTGGAGCACGGCGTCTTCTTCTGTGTGACGCCGTGCTACAGCGCGCGACGGAGGAAGAGGTCTTCGAGCGTCTCGCGGCGCGGCGTCACCTCGACCACCTGCGCGCCCCCGTCGAGGGCCGTGCGCAGCACCTCGGTGACGCGGCCCTCGCCCTCGACCTGCACGACCACCACGCCGGGGCGCTTGCCGATCTCGAAGCCCTGCGCGGTGAGCGCGTCGCAGAGCGCGTCGCTCGCCTGGGCCAGCGTCACCTCGGTGCGCAGCACGTCGCCGCGGAGCAGCGAGCGGATGGCGCCGCTCAGCACCACCTTGCCCTCGCGGAGGATGGCCACGCGGTCGCACATCGCCTCGACGTCGCTCAGGATGTGCGTGGAGAAGAAGATCGTCCGGCCGCGATCGCGCTCGGCGAAGATCAGGTCCTTGACCTCCTTGCGCCCCACCGGATCGAGCCCGCTCATCGGCTCGTCGAGGATGAGCAGCTCCGGGTCGGCGACGAGCGCGGCGGCGAGGCCCGTGCGCTGGAGCATGCCCTTCGAGAGCCGGTGGGCGGGCCGGTCCGCCGCGTAGGCGATCTTCACGAGCGAGAGCATCTCCATCGCCCGATCGCGGAGCGCCTTGCCGCGCATCCCCGAGAGCTGGCCGGAGAGCTCCACGAACTCGCGCGGCGTCAGGTACGGGTACACGTACGGGTTCTCGGGCAAGAAGCCGAGCTTTCGGCGCGACTCGGGGAGCGGGATCTTCTCGCCGAAGAGGAAGGCCTCGCCCGCGGTGGGGGCGATGAGGCCCGTGAGCATCTTGATGGTCGTCGTCTTGCCGGCGCCGTTCGGGCCGAGGAAGCCGAAGATCTCCCCGCGGCGGACGTCGAAGCTCACGCCCTTGACCGCCGCCACCTTCTTCTGCCCCACGAAGCCGAGCCGGAACGTCTTGGCCAGGTCACGGACGTCGATCAGTCGCTCGGGCGGGGCGCCGCCTCCCGTCACGCCCCGCCTCCTTCGCCGAGATCGCGCCTCCCCACGGAGGAGACGGGCGCGTCGTCGCGCAGGGCCGGCACCGCGCCCTCGCCCCGCGCGGTCGGCCCGACGCTGCTGCCATACTCGTGCAGCTTGTACTGGATCTTGCGCGGGCTGATCCCGAGGATGGTCGCAGCCTTCGAGGTCGAGCCCTTGCACGCCTCGAGCGTGCGGAGGATGGCGTAGCGCTCGAGGTCGTAGATCGTCGTGCCGGGGATGGGCGGCGGCGTGTCGGGCGAGGCCTGCGCGTGGATGGACACGGGCAGGTGCCGCGCCTCGACGCGGTTCGTCTCGCAGAGCACGACCGCGCGCTCGATCGCGTTCTCCAGCTCGCGCACGTTGCCGGGCCAGCCGTAGACGGAGAGGGCCCGGAGCGCGTCGTCCGAGAAGCCGTCGATGCGCTTGCCGTTCTCCTGCGCGTAGCGCTTGAGGAAGAAGAGCGACAGCTCCGGGATGTCGCTCACGCGCTCGCGGAGCGGCGGGATCTCGAGCGTCACGACGTTGAGCCGGTAGTAGAGATCTTCGCGGAAGAGGCCCTCGGCGATGCGCTGGCGCAGATCGCGGTTCGACGCGGCGAGGATGCGCACGTCGACCTTGAGCGTCTCGTTGCCGCCCACGCGCTCGAAGGTGCGCTCCTGCAGGAAGCGGAGCAGCTTGACCTGCGTGGGCAGCGGGATCTCGCTCACCTCGTCGAGGAAGACGGTGCCGCCCGCGGCCTGCTCGAAGCGGCCCTCGCGCCGCGCCACCGCGCCGGTGAACGCGCCCTTCTCGTGGCCGAAGAGCTCGCTCTCGAGGAGCGACTCCGAGAGGGCCGCGCAGTTGAGCCGCACGAGGGGCGCCTTCGCCCGCGGGCTCGCGCGGTGGATCATCTCGGCGATCAGCTCCTTGCCGGTGCCGGTCTCGCCGAGGATGAGCACGCTCGCCCGGCTCGGCGCGACCTGCTCGACGAGGCGCAGCACCTTGACCATCGCCGGGTGCGTCGCGATCACGTGGCCGAACGCGTTGCGCTCGCGCAGCCGATCGCGCAGCTTGCTGTTCTCCTGGAGCAGCCGGGCCCGCTCGACCGCGCGCTCGACCACCACCGCCAGGGCCTGGAAATCGAGCGGTTTGGTGAGGTAGTTGTAGGCGCCCTTCTTGACGGCCTCGACGGCGCTCTCGATGGATCCGAAGGCCGTCATCACGACGAACGTGGCGTCGCTCTGCGTGGCCTGGGCCTTCTCCATCAGGCCGATCCCGTCGAGCCCCGGCATCTTCAGGTCGGTGAGCACGACGTCCGGGGAGAACTCCCGGAGCTTGCCCAGGGCCTTGAAGCCGTCGGCCGCAGTCTCGGTCGTGTAGCCCTCCTCGCGGAGGATCTCCGACAGGGCGGCGCGCGCGTTCGCTTCGTCGTCGACAATCAGGATTCTTCCACGGGACGCCATGCCCCCTCTTTAGCAGGCTTCGGGCTCGGCGAGACCATCCGCGCCATGTCCGCGCCCCGCGGGAGGGACGGAAGGCCCGGCCGGCCGCGCCGCCGCTGCGGCCGTCCCCGCGGCTCAACCTGGCCCACTCCGAGCACCCCCCCATGGAAAGAATGTGCTCCCGGGCACGACGGTAGTTTCCCGGCCTGATGTTGCAGTGATACAACCCGGGCGCGCGAAGCCGGACCGGCCCCGTTGGGGGGCCATCGTTCGAGCGGCTCCGCGGACGACGAGGGTCGATGGACACGCTTGAAAAGGCCACCGTTTCCAGGAAGCGAACGCTTCCGCTCCTGACCGCGCTCTCGCTCCTCGGGGGCTGTCTAGCCCTGGCGGGCAACGCCGCCGCGCAGCCGAGCCCCTTCGGCCCTCCGCCCGGCGGTCAGCCCGGCCAGCCCGGCGGCTTTGGCCAGCCTGGTCAACCTGGTCAGCCCGGCGGCTTCGGCCAGCCTGGCCAGCCCGGCTTCGGTCAGCCCGGCGGCTTCGGCCAGCCCGGCCAGCCTGGTCAGCCCGGCGGCTTCGGCCAGCCCGGTCAGCCCGGCCAGCCCGGCTTCGGTCAGCCTGGTCAGCCCGGCCAGCCCGGTCAGTTCGGTCAACCTGGCCAGCCCGGCCAGTTCGGTCCTGATCAGACGCCTCCGCCGTCCGAGCCCGTCGCGGCGCCCGCCGACAGCGACGAGCAGGCCCGTTACAACTCGCTCAGCGACCAGAACAACATGCTCGGCTCGACCGGCATGCTGCGCACGTCGTACGCGGGCTCGGGCGCGCCCGGCACGTTCCGCACCTCGTTCATGTTCGACTGGTTCAGCGCGTCGAACTTCCTCTGCAACCCGGACGCGACCACCCTCGCCGGCACGCCGATCACCTGCAACAAGGCCAACACCGGCGACAAGGCGAGCCACGTCGGCGCCTTCTTCGCCCTCAACGTGACGCCCCTCTCGTTCCTCGAGGCCTACGCGGCGATCCGCACCTACGCGAACTCGGACGATCTCGGCAAGCCGCAGCTCCTCCAGGTGCTCGGCGACACGACCTTCGGCGTGAAGGCCTTCACGCCCTTCAAGATCGCCAAGGTCCTCAGCGTCGGCGGCGAGGCGCAGCTCCTCCTGCTCAACGGCACGGGCGACGTCGGCCTCGCCGGCAAGGGCACGAGCGCGCTCTTCCGCGGCCTCGCGACGGCCGACTTCCGCAAGCCCGAGGGCGTGTCCGGCAACATCCCGCTCCGGATCAACCTGAACCTCGGCTACAAGATCGACAACTCCGGCAACCTCGTCGAAGAGGTCGAGCAGAAGCGCGCCGCGTCGCTCGGCATCCTCGCGACCGCCGACGATCCGAACCCGCGCCTGCCGATCACCCGCATCGAGCGCTTCGGCCTCGGGATCAACCGGGTCGACTTCTTCCAGACCTACCTCGGCATCGAGGTGCCCTTCTCGAAGGTGCAGCCCTACGTGGAGTGGACGGTCGACGTGCCGGTCAATCGCCAGGGCTACACCTGCCGCACCTCGCGCGTGTCGAAGGGCGACGTGTGCCTCGGGCTCGACGACTTCTCCAAGAAGACCAAGGCCGAGGCCGAGGCCGAGGGCGGCCCGGGCTTCAAGGCCGTGCCCTCCCGCTTCACGATCGGCGTGAAGACCAACCCGCTCAACAAGGCTTTCCACGGGCTCTCCGCCCACGCGGCCGTCGACATCGGCACGTCGGGGACGTCGACGTTCATGGAAGAGGTCGCGCCCCAGGCGCCGTGGACCCTCTACGTCGGCCTCGGCTACGCCTACGACATGAAGGAGAAGGCGCCGCCCGCTCCTCCGCCGGTGGTGCAGCCCCCGCCGCAGATCATCCCCGCGCCGCAGAATTTCGCGCGCGGCTTCGTGCACGAGCAGGGCAAGACCGATCCGGTGAACGAGGCGATCGTGGTGATCGAGGGCAGCGGACAGCCGCCCGTGGCCACCGGCGCCGACGGCCGCTTCATGACGCGGCACCTCGAGCCGGGCACGTACCGGTTCGCGATCAAGGCCGCGGGCTTCAAGCCCGGCATGTGCCAGGCGACCGTGACCGGCGCCGGCGCTGCCCCCGGCGCGCCCGGCGCGGGCGGGATGGGTCAGTTCGGCCTCGGCCCGAACGGGATGCCGATGCCCGGCGCCTTCGGTCAGCCTGGTCAACCCGGCATGCCCGGTCAGCCCGGCATGCCTGGTCAGCCCGGCCAGCCCGGTCAGTTCAACCCGAGCCCGATGGCGCCGCCCGCGGTGCCGCAGGGCCCGACGTACGTTGACGTCGACTGCCCGCTCGAGTCGCTCCCCAAGCTCGGCAACCTGGTCGGGACCGTGAAGGACGGCGAGGGCGGCGCGGCCGTGGCCGGCGCCGTCGTGAAGCTCACCGACGCGAACGGCAAGGAGCTGACCGCGACGGCCGACGGGAACGGGAACTTCCGCTTCCAGGGCCTGCCCCCGGGCTCGGTGACGCTGAAGTCCGAGGCCTCGGGCTACATGATGCACACCGACAAGGCCGACGTTCGCCCGAACGACGACAACAAGACCTCCATCACGATGAACAAGCGGCCGAAGCTGCAGCTCGTGAAGGTGCAAGGCAACGAGATCAAGCTGTCGAAGCAGATCCACTTCGATACGGACTCGGCGAAGATCATGGGCGACAGTAACTCGCTCATGGAAGAGATCGCCGACGTGCTCCAGCGGACGCCGACGATCAAGAAGGTGGAGATCCAGGGTCACACGGACAACACCGGGACGCGGGAGCACAACCTGCAGCTCAGTGATGCTCGGGCCAACGCGGTTCGGACCTGGCTGGTCGGGGCCGGGATCGATGGGAATCGGATGGTGGCCAAGGGGTATGGGCAGGACAGGCCGCTGGCGCCGAATGTGACGGCTTCGAATCGGCAGAAGAATCGGCGGGTTCAGTTCATTATCCTTGAGGGGAAGTAGCCCTCCCATCCCCCCAAACCCCCCTTACCCTCCCTTCGGGAGGATAAGGGGGGCTTCGGAGGGCCTTGTGCTTACTCTCGCCACGGCCCGCGGGCCCGCAACTCGCGGCCTTCGGCCGCTCAGACAAGCGGGCCCTGTTTCGGGCCTGGGCATGGGGGCCCGCAACTCGCGGCCTTCGGCCGCTCAGACAAGCGGGCCCCCTTGGGTCTGGGCTCGTGCTCTCCCGGTGGGCGGGGGAGAGCAGGAGGCTCGGCTCATGTGTCCTTCGGGGCGATCGCTGTCGATCCTTGACCCTCCACAAAGATCCCCTCCCCTCCCCGCACGCGGGGAGGGGCTGGGGGTGGTTTGAGAGGGGCTTCCACAAATTCCCGAGGTACTGGAGATCTGATGAAGCACTCACCTAAGCCCGCGAAGGCGGGCTTCTCTTGTGTAGCCCGGGGTTTTAACCCCGGGCTACGCGCGGGCTTCCATCGTGTAGCCCGGGGTTTTAACCCCGGGCGATTCGGCCTCGGGTTGATAGGGCTCTTGCTGGCTGGCTGCGGGAACTCCACGCCTCCGGGGAGCACGGCGCCGGCGGCGAGCGCGAGCGCGCCTGTGGTGGTGGTGAGCGCGAGCGCGCCTGTGGTGGCGAGCGCGGCTCCGGTGGTGACGGCGAGCGCGACGGTGGCGGAGGTGGCGAGCGCGGTGGTGACGGCGAGCGCTTCGGCCAGTGCGGTGGCGGAGGCGCCTTTGGTGGCGGATAACAAGGTGGAGGGGCGGGAGGATGCGGAGTTGCAGGAGAGGGCCAAGGGGCTCTTTCAGGCGATCGTGGATGATGATCCGAAGGGGGCGGAGGGGTTCTGGTTTCCCAAGGAGCCGTTCGTTCCGCTCAAGGATGTGAAGGAGCCGGGGAAGTACTGGGAGCAGCTCCACAGGACGTATGTGGGGGACGTGCATGCGCTGCACAAGAAGAGGAAGTCCTGGGAGGGGGCGAAGTTCGTGCGGTTCGATCGGGGGAGCGTGCCGAAGTGGGTCAAGCCGGGGGATGAGGCGAACAAGATCGGGTACTATCGGTCGTTCCACGGGCAGCTCCGCTACGAGGTGAACGGAGAGAGCGAGAAGATCGACGTGCACACGGTGATCACCTGGCAAGGTCGGTGGTTCGTGACCCACCTGCGCAAGTTCAAGAAATGAATGGGTTGATCCAGTCGATCGTGCTGATCAGGCACGCGCGCTCGGTGGCGAACGTCGATCCGACGGAGTACCTGCGCACGCCCGATCACGCGATCCCGCTGGCCGATCCGGAGGGCGATGCGGGGGCGATCGAGGCCGGGGAGCGGATCAAGGAGCTGGGGCTGTCGGCGGACGAGGTGTGCGCCTGGAGCTCGAGCTACCTGAGGTGCTCACAGACGCGGGAGATCGTGCTGCGGACGGCGTTCGGCGAGGACGCGGAGAAGGTGAACCGGCGGGAGTCGTTTCTCCTGCGCGAGCAGGAGTTCGGGGACTGGGATGGGCTGACGGAGGAAGAGATGGTGGCGCGCGATCCGGCGCGCTTCGAGAAACGGAAGCGGATGGCCGATCTGTTCGGGCGCTTCTACTTTCGCTTCCCCAACGGGGAGAGCCGGGCTGATGTGGCGCAGCGGCTCTCGGTGTTCATCGGGAAGATCCACCGGTCGCGCTTCCCGCACCACGTGGTGGTGCTGCACGGGGTGACGCAGCGGGCGTTCCGGATGGCCTGGCACAATCGGTCGCCGGAGTGGTTCGAGCAGGAGCCGAACCCGCCGAACACCTCGGTGCTGCGGATCTACCGGCCCGAGCCCAACGCCCCCTGGACCGAAGCTCGCCTCGACTCGATTCCCTCGAAATCCTGAGGGGTCCGCGCCAGCTCCGGCGAATAAGATCGTTGCCAGCAGGCAACCCGGCTGCAACCGTTGCCGTTGCCGTTGCCGTTGCCGTCGCCGTCGCCGTCGCCGAGTCGCTATCATGTGAGGCGAGCCCATGATCGATCTCATCAACCTCTTCGAATTCGAGAAGGCCTCCGAGGAGCGCCTCGCTCCCATGACGCGCGACTACTACGCGAGCGGCGCGCACGACGAGATCACGCTGCGGGACAATCACGCGGCGTATGATCGGATCTCGCTCTACTACCGGACGCTGGTCGATGTAAGCAGGCGGGATCTGTCGATCTCGCTCTTCGGCCAGACGCTCTCGATGCCGGTGCTGATCGCGCCGACGGCGTTCCAGCGGCTCGCGCATCCGGAGGGGGAGATCGCGACGGCGCGGGCGGCGGGCAAGGCGGGGACGGTGATGGTGTTGAGCACGCTCGCCACCTCGTCGATCGAGGAGGTGCGCGAGGCGGCGACGGGGCCGACCTGGTTTCAGCTCTATGTATACAAGGATCGCGGCGCCTCGCGGGAGCTCGTGGCGCGGGCGGAGGCGGCGGGGTGCTCGGCGCTCGTGCTCACGGTGGATGCGCCGGTGTGGGGTCGGCGGGAGCGCGATGTGCGCAATCGGTTCTCGCTGCCGGAGGGGCTCAGCGTGAAGAACTTGATGCCGGCGGGGAAGGACGCGTTTCCGGTGGAGGCGATGGGGTCGGGGCTCGCGGCGTACATGGCGGCGATGATCGATCAGTCGCTGTCGTGGAAGGACCTCGACTGGCTCGCGTCGGTCACGCGCTTGCCGGTGCTGATCAAGGGCGTGGTGCGCGGCGACGACGGGGCGCGGGCGGTCGATCACGGGGCGCGCGGGGTCGTGGTCTCGAACCACGGTGGCCGGCAGCTCGACACTTCGCCGGCGACGATCGATGCGCTGCCCGGTGTGGTCGAGGCGGTACAGGGGCGCATCCCGGTGCTCGTTGACGGTGGGATCCGTCGTGGTACGGACGTGGTGAAGGCGCTCGCGCGCGGGGCGAAGGCCGTGCTGATCGGGCGCCCGGTGCTGTGGGGGCTCTCGGTCGGCGGCGAGGAGGGCGTCTCCCGGGTGCTCGGCATCCTGCGCGACGAGGTCGATCTGGCGATGGGGCTCTGCGGGTGCCCGAGCATCACCGCGATCACCGGCGATCTGCTCGGCCGAGGCGAGCCCCGCCCGGGGTAGCGGCGGTGCTAGGCTCGCACGCGATGAGCGCGACGAGCGACAACACCACGGCGCACCCGGCCTCGGAGTACGAGCGCGAGGTGCGGATGACGATCCCGCACCACCAGACGATCGTGGAGCAGGCCATCGAGGTGGCCTTCGCGCTCGTGCCGAGCCCGGCGCGCTGGCTCGACACGGGCTGCGGGCCCGGGCGCCTCGTCGAGATTGCGCGGAAGCTCGACGCCGACACGCGCTTCACGCTCGCCGATCCGTCGGCGGCGATGCTCGAGCTGGCGCGGAAGCACAACCCCGGTCTGCCGGCCGAGGCCTTCGTCCCGGCGGGGACCGACGCGCTGCCGGATCTCGGATCGTTCGACGTGATCACGGCGATCCTCTGCCACCACTACTACGAGGATCCGGAGGGTCGCCGCCTCGCCCTCCGGCGCGCGCGCTCGCTGCTCGCGCCGGGCGGGGCGCTGATCGTGGTGGAGAACGTGCGCGCGGAGACGCCGTTCGGGCACGCGGTGCAGCGCCGCCGCTGGGAGGCCTGGCAGAAGGCGCAGGGGCGCGAGGCGCGCGTGATCGAGGCGCAGCTCGCCCGCGAGGGGACGAGGTTCTTTCCCATCCGGGTGAGCGAGCACCTGGCGCTCCTCGGTGAGCTCGGCTTCGCCTCGGTGGAGCTGTTCTACCGCGCCTACGGGCAGGCCGGCTTCGTGGCCGTCGCCCCTGCGTGATCGGATCCCGCGTCGATCTCCCTCCATCTCCCCGAGGCACCCATGCTCGCCGCCGATCTCGAAACGCGCCTCTTCGCCACGCGCGCCTTCACCGAGTCGCTCTGCCAGCCCCTCGCCGTGGAGGATTACGTCCTCCAGTCGATGCCGGACGCGAGCCCGACCAAGTGGCACCTCGCCCACACCACCTGGTTCTTCGAGACCTTCGTGCTCGCCCCGCTCGGCGAGGCGCCCTTCGATCCGAGCTACGGCTACCTCTTCAACTCGTACTACAACGCCGTCGGCGAGCGGCACCCCCGGGCCCGGCGCGGGATGCTGAGCCGCCCCACGGTGGCCGAGGTCTACCGGTACCGCGCGGCCGTCGACGCGAGGCTCCGCGCGCGCTTCGAGGCGGGCACGTTGCCTGAAGCGGCGCTCCGCGTGATCGAGCTCGGGCTGCACCACGAGCAGCAGCACGAGGAGCTGATCCTCACCGACATCAAGCATGCGCTGGCGCAGAGCCCGCTCCATCCCGTGTACCGCGCGCGGGAGGGGCACGAGGCCTCCACCGACCCGGGGTCGATTCGTTGGTGCTCAAACGAAGGAGGGCTGGTCTCCATCGGCCACCGGGGCGAGGGCTTCTCGTTCGACAACGAGCTGCCGCGGCACAAGGTGTTCGTGCCGCCCTTCGCGCTCGCCGATCGGCCCGTGACCGCGGGCGAGTACATCGACTTCATCGACGACGGCGGCTACAGCCGCCCCGAGCTCTGGCTCTCCGATGGCTGGGCGGAGGTGCAGGCGACAGGGCTCCGCGCGCCGCTCTACTGGGCGCAGAGGGACGGCGCGTGGCATAGCTTCACGCTCCGCGGCTTCGGGCCGATCGATCCTCACGAGCCCGTCTGCCACCTCTCGTACTACGAGGCCGACGCGTTCGCGCGCTGGGTCGGTGCGCGCCTGCCCACCGAGGCCGAATGGGAGATCTCGGCCGAGGGCGCGCCGATCGAGGGCAACTTCGTGGAGAGCGGCGCTTGCCATCCGCGCGCGGCCTCGCCCGGGGCGGGGCTCCGGCAGCTCTTCGGCGATGTGTGGGAGTGGACGCAGTCGAGCTACGCGGCGTATCCGGGCTTTGCTCCCGCGCCCGGCGCGATCGGCGAGTACAACGGCAAGTTCATGTGCAACCAGCTCGTGCTGCGAGGGGGCTCCTGCGCGTCGCCGCGCTCGCATCTCAGGGCGAGCTACCGCAATTTTTTCCCGGCCGGCGCGCGCTGGCAGCTCTCCGGCGTGCGGCTTTGCAGAGACGCTCGGTAGCGCGCGCAGAGTCTGCGCGATCCCCTTTGATTCAAGCGATTTCGAGGGGATGTCCCGAATTGACGAGCCCCGGGTGAGGGCTTAGGTCAGCCCTCGGATTTTACCGAGGTGAGCGCCGTGAAGACATCGATCCTGCCCTTGATCCTGGCCGTGCCCGCGGTGATCGCCGCCGGCTGCAACGAAGAGGCCCTCGCGCCCAAGCCCAAGCCGGTCGCGAGCGCGCCGTCCGCCGCACCCGCCGCGTCGTCCGCGGCGCCTGCGAAGGTCGCGTTCGATCCCGAGGACCTCAAGAGCTACCCCGTCTTGCCGGCGCGCTTCGAGTCCGACAAGAACCCGATCACCGAGCCCAAGGTCACCCTCGGGCGGATGCTCTTCTTCGAGCCCCGCCTCTCGAAGAACCACGATGTGTCGTGCAACTCGTGCCACGACCTGACCAAGTTCGGCGTCGACGGGCAGCGCTTCTCGGACGGGCACAAGAAGCAGAAGGGCGGGCGCAACGCGCCCACGGTGTACAACGCCGGTAACCACGTCGCGCAGTTCTGGGACGGGCGCGCCGCGACCATCGAGGACCAGGCGAAGGGGCCGATCCTGAACCCGGTCGAGATGGCGATGCCGAACGAGAAGAAGGTGATCGAGGTGTTGAAATCGATCCCCGGCTACCCGGAGGCCTTCAAGGCCGCGTTCCCGAAGGACGCCGATCCGGTCACGTACGACAACCTCGCCAAGTCGATCGGCGCCTTCGAGCGGCAGCTCGTCACGCCCTCGCGCTTCGACAAGTTCCGCGCCGGCGACGAGGACGCGCTGACGCAGAAGGAGAAAGAGGGCTTCGCCAAGTTCATCAAGCTCGGCTGCCCGACGTGCCACACCGGCCCGGCCGTCGGCGGGACGACGTTCCAGAAGCTCGGGCTGGTGAAGCCCTACCCGGATCAGTCCGATCTCGGCCGCTTCCAGGTGACGAAGAACGAGAGCGACAAGATGTACTTCCGCGTGCCGTCGCTGCGGAACGTGGCGAAGACGGCGCCCTACTTCCACAACGGGTCGCTCGAGACGCTGCCCGTCGTGGTGCGCACGATGGCCCACCACCAGCTCGGCGTGGAGCTGACGGACCCCGAGGTGGACATGATCGTCGCGTTCCTGAGCTCGCTCACCGGCGAGCTGCCCGGCGATTACATCAAGCCGCCCGTGCTCCCGCCGAGCGGCCCGAAGACGCCGAAGCCCGATCCGACCTGAACGCGCGCCTTCGCGGCGCGATCGCTACTCGTGGTGCACCGACTCGGCGGCGCTGCCCTTCGCGGCGCGCGCCGCCGGGTAGAGGGACGCGAGCGTGGTCACCACGGTCGCGCCGACGATCGTGGCGAGCGGGTAGGCGAGCGGCACGTCCAGCGTGACCGCGAAGCCCGAGATCGCGCGCAGCGCACCGAGGGCCGTGCCGCCGAGCGCGACACCGAGCAGGGCCGCGAGGCAGCCGCCGAGCATGCCGATGAAGGCGCCCTCCATCACGACCAGGCGGCGCACCTGGGCGGGGCTCATCCCGAGCACGCGGTAGAGGGCGAGCTCGCGCTGCCTCGCGCGCACCGAGAGCACGAGCTGGTTGGCGATGCCGACCCCGGCGAGCAGGCTCGTGAGGCCGAGGAGCAGGTCGAAGATGATGAAATCGCTGTTGGCCTCGCGGAGCCGCAGGCCCTCGTAGAAGCGCGCCGTCATCAGGTAGATGCCGTTCTTGGTGATGAGCTTGTCGGGCTCGGCGCCGCGCCAGCGGACCATCTCGGGCGCGCTCGCCTCGGCGACGATGGCCACGGTGCCGATCGGATCGGCGAGCGGGGCGATGAGATCCATGTCGGCCGCGTCGATCAGGCCGAAGGTGCGGGCCCGCCGGTGCGAGGCGTTCATGGGGGTGAAGCCGAGGGCGTCGCTCACCCCGACCACGGTGAGGCGCCTTGTCTCCGTCTGGGTCTCGACGTCAACGGCGTCACCGATGTCAACGGCGAGGCGGCGGGCCATCAGGCGCGAGAGGAGGATCTTCCCCGGGCCGAGGCGGCGGGCGATCTCGGCGAGGGCCGGGCGGCCGGTGTCTTCGGCGAAGCGGACGAGGTCGGCGCCCTTCGTCGCGTGCAGCGCGTTGGGCCAGGGCGTGCGCCCGGAGAGGTAGAGCACCTTGGCCGAGGGCGGGAGAGACGCGGTGGCCATGGTGGCGCGGAGCTTCGGGTACCAGGGCAGGACGAAGGTCTCGTCGGTGAGGGCCTCGTTCGCCCAGGTGACGACCTCGCGCTTGAGCGCATGCGTGACGAGGTGCAGCGTGAGCAGGAGCGAGAAGACGAGCATGACGCCGCTCACCGACCAGGAGAGCTCGTGGCCGAAGTGCTCGATCCGCCGCTCGACGAGGAGGCGCTCGGCGCTCGATCCGCCGGGGCCGGCGGGGAAGAGGCGCACGAGGCGGGCGCCGAGCAGGCGGACGAGATCCGGCACGAGGCGGAGCGCGCCCACGAAGACCGCGGCGAGCACGAGCGCCTCGATCGCGTGGAAGGTGAGGGGAGAGGCGAGCGCGAGGGCGCGCGGGCGGAGCGCGAGGTACGCCGCGGCCACGAGCGGCAGCGCGAGGAAGCGGAGCAGGTGCGCGCGGGGCCGCGGGGCGGGCGCGTGACCGGCGTCGAGGAAGAGCGGGCGGAGCGAGCGGCTGATCTCGATGCGCCACACGGCGCGCAGCGGGCGGAGCGCGCCAAGAGCGGCGACGAGCGCGCCCACGAGGGCGATGAGCAGCACCGTGCCCCACGGGAAGACCATCGCGGCGGGATCGATCTTGAGGTGGCCGGTGGTGGTGACGCCGGCCTTGGCGGCGGCGATCGCGGTGGGGATCGATCCGAGCGCGCCGAGCGCCGCGCCCGCGAGGCCGACCACCGCCGCCTCGCGGAGGAAGATGGCCGCGAGCTGCCCGGGCAGGGCGCCGAGGCTGCGGAGCAGGGCGAGCTCGCGGAGACGTCGATCGATCACGGCGCTGAAGGTGAAGAAGACGATGAGCGCGCCGAGCAGGAAGGCCGAGAGCGATCCGGCGCGGATGCCGGCGCGCAGCACCTCGTGATCCTCGCGCGGGGGAGGCGCGTCCGCGGGGGGCTCGATCCGCACCCCGCCGCGCACGGGGACGAGCGCGACGGTGCGGCTCGATCGCGCGGCCGCGGGCCCGGTCGCCGCCGCGTGCTGCGCCTCGATCGCCGTGGTGTTCACGTCGAGGATCGCCACCACGCTGACCGTGGCGACGCCGACGGCCACGCCGAGCACCGCGGCCAGCGTCCCGAACCTGTCGTTCCTGAGGTTCCTCGTCGAGAGCAGGCGCGGGAGCGCGCCGAGGAGAGCGCCGAGGAGGCCGAGCAGGCCTGCCCGCGGCGCTCCGTTCGCGCGAGGCGCAGTGGCGCGCTCCACGGGGCGCTCAGTGCATCGTCGGATCGTTGGGGGCGCTGTCGGCGTCGTCGGCGAAGCCGTCGCCGTCGAAGTCGAGCACGGGGGGGGGCGCGCCCTTGACCGGCGGCGCGCCCGCGCCGGTGAACGCTCCGTCGAAGTAGTCGCTCACCACCTGCTGCAGGTCGGCGTACGGCTGCGCCACCGTGAAGGGCATCGCCAGCGCGGTGAAGGGCTCCATCTGATCGAACTGGGCGAAGGGGTGGGCGTAGTGGTGCTCGCCCTTCCTGCTGAAGAGATCGCTCCCGTGCGTCGCCGGGCCGACCTGCACCAGCACCGAGGTCACCCCGGCCACGGGCACCCCGCTGATCACCCCGGCCGAGGGCGTGACCTCGACGAACGGCACCTTGGACATCGCGCCGACGTTGGGCTTCGCGAGCGGCAGGCCCATGGCGCGGGCGAGGGCCTCGTTGGCGTCGTTCGAGACCGTCTCGTCGAAGAGCACCTCGAAGGCGAGCACGCTCTTCGGCGGGTTCTTGGCGCCGTTGATCGTGAGCGGATCGTTGACAACGTGTCCGGCGTACGACAGCGGATCACCCGGGTCCACGATGTGCTGGATGATGTGGAGCAGCGGGTGCGAGGGGGCGAAGCGGCCCTTGGCGAAGCCGAAGTTGAGCGTCGCGGCGAGCTTGAGCGAGCTGGCGATCCCGGGCGAGGTCGACCCGAGCTCGGTCATCAGGCCGCCGCCCGGCACGTTGAGCGCGAACGTCATGAGGCCCGGATCCACGGCGGCGACCATCGATCCCATGATCCCGCCGAGCGAGTTGCCGAGGAAGACGACCTTGCCCGTGTCGAGCTTGGCGTTGGGCACGGCGTCCTTGAGCGGGCCGAGGTCGAGGGCGGGCGTCTTGAGCACGTCGGAGGCGACCATGATGTCGAGCACCGACTGGCGCATCTGATCGCGGAGCGAGCCGAGGTTCTTCAGGCTGCCGAAGAAGTCGGTGTTCCCGTTCGGCAGGTCGACGAAGCCGTCCGGGCCGTTGTACGCGCCCGCGCCGAGGCTCCAGGCGAAGCCGGCCTTGAAGTCGTTGCTGTTGAGGGGCTCGGCGGCGCGGGCGCCGAAGGTGACGGACTCGATGGCCGCGGTGGCCCAGCCGCGCTTGGCGAAGGTGTCGGCGATCGAGAGCAGGACGCTGCGATCGCCGCCGATGCCATGCTGCACCAGCACCACCGGGTAGCCCTTCGCGGGGACGGCCGAGCTCGGCAGGGCGATCGTCATCCACACCTTGGAGGTGAGCTTGTCCGGGTTCTTGATCGGCTTGCCGTCGGCGTCGCGCGCGAAGGTGTGGTGGGTCGGGTCGTTGTACCCGAGGGGGCTCTCCACGAGGTAGTTGGGCGCGTCGAAGACCGCGGTGCCGATCGCGCCGATCGCGCCGTGGGCGCGGCCGTTGGTCTGATCGTCGGCCGGATCGTCGCCGCCGCCGGCGAGCGTGTCGGGCGTCCCGAGCCAGTCGTCGAGCGTCGCGGTGAAGCCGTTCGGCAGGGGCGCCTTCGCGAAGAGGCCGGGGCCCATGGGGGCGATCTTGGCCGGATCCCAGCTCAGGTTCGGGGGCACGGCCTTGATCTGGTCCGCGCGCAGGTCGACGAGCTCCTTGGCGCCGCTGCCGGTGTGGTACGCGGCGACGGCGGCGATCTTGGTCTTGTCGGCGAGCGCGGGGACGAGAGCCGCGAGCTTGTCGACCACGCCGCCGTACGCCTTCTCGGCGTTCGTCGTGCGCTGCTTGCCGTCGCGGATCGCGGCGAAGGTCGCGCTCGGGGCGAGGGGATGACCGTCCTTGGTCTTGATCGCGGTGGTGAGCACCATCGCGTAGGCGTGGTTCTCCTTCAGCACGACGCCGAGCGCGGGGAAGACGACGAGCAGCGGCCGGGTCTTGGCGCCGATCGTGGTGTCGTCGTGGTAGTCGGCGCGCGCCGGGACGAGGGCGTCCTCGGCCTTCGTCGCCTCGAGGTCGACGATCATCGCGCTCGCGGTGGCCGAGGTGGAGTCCGCCTCGCTCTGGGGCAGGCTCTTCGTGTCGATGGCCGCGGCGACCGGCATGGCGCCCGAGACGTCGTCGATCTCGAAGATCGCCCCGGCGTTCGTGCCGAACCCGTCGAGCGGCGCGAGGCCCGCCGCGAGGAA
The DNA here is from genome assembly GCA_046351295.1 of Byssovorax sp. Lineage (GTDB taxonomy): Bacteria > Myxococcota_A > Polyangia > Polyangiales > Polyangiaceae > JAXLYT01. The sequence goes on along the minus strand of JAXLYT010000018.1, from coordinate 107,643 downwards.
CGATCCGTTGTTGGGGACGTAGCTGTCGAAGCCCGCGATCTCGGTGAGGTGGCCCTTCGCGTCGAGGTAGAGATCGGAGGGGAAGGGCACGTCGAGGAAGGGAGGAGCGCCCATCGCGGGCAGCTCGAAGCGCGCCTCGATCGACGCCGCGCTGCCTCCGCCGCCGCCCGTGCCTCCGCCGCCGCCTCCGGTCCCGGTCGTCGAGGTGGTCGTCGCCGCCGTCCCCGTCCCGGAGGCGGCGTCGCTCGCGGCCTCGGTGCCGGCCTGATAGCCGCGCAGATCGTTGCAGGCGATCCACGGGAGGGTAGAGAAGGCGAAGAAGCAAGCGAGGCGAATCGGGGTCGAATAGCGGGTGCTTCGCATGGTCGATTCCTGGGAGATCTCTTCGGGAATGGTCCGCAATGGGGGCGAGCCCGGGAGAATACCAACGCCTTCGCCACAGCACGCGGAATTTGCGGCCGGCGAAAAATCCGCGCCGCGACAGCCGCGCTGCCCGGCCGATCGCGGATCGGGGCCGCCGAAGCGATTGTCACCCGCCCGGCCCCCGCCTAGAACCGAAGGGCAAGTCCCCCGACGGAGGCGATCGAGCATGACCACCGCGCTCAAACGGACGTTCTTCGAACCGAAGGAGTACCCCTTCCTCATCCCGGTCCACGAGGCGTGGCGGACGATCCAGGCCGAGTGGGACGAGGCGCGCGACAGGGCGCTGATCTTCCCCGATCCGTCGAAGGGCCTGCTCGACAGCGGCGAATGGAAGAAATGCGAGCTCTTCGCCTGGGGCTGCCCGGTGAAGAAGAACCTCGCCCTCGTGCCGAAGACCGAGGCGCTGGTGATGGCGATCCCGGGCCTGATGCAGGCGGCCTTCTACATGCTCGGCCCCGGCTCGCACATCGCGCCCCACCGCGGCGTGACCGACAAGGTGCTGCGCGCCCATATCGGCATCCATTGCCCGCCGAGCTGCCACCTCCGCGTGGGCGCCGACATCCGGCAGGAGTCCGACGGGCGGCTGCTCGTGTTCGACGACATGAACATGCACGAGGCGTGGAACAAGAGCACCGAGTGGCGCACCGTGCTCCACCTCGACTTCTTCCGCCCCGAGGTCGCCGCCGATCCGACCACGGCCGGCTGGCTGAAGGACCTGCGAATCAAGCTCGTGCACCGCCACCCGCAGGTGATCCCCGAGCTCATCCACGCCGGGATGGAGTTCGACGCCGAGGTCGCCGCGTGGTTCCGCCAGAACCCCGATCTCGTGCAGAGAGACCGCTACTCGGACGACGAGTGGGCGTCGTTCCTCGCCTTCCGGGACAAGGTCTGAGCATGGCCACGTCGCTCGATCGGCTGCTCGACTGGAACAAGCTCACGGGAGAGCACTACGGGTCGGAAGACCAGTCGATGTTCTTCTACGCGTTCATCAAGATGCAGCGGCCCGAGACGATCCTCGAGCTCGGCACCGGCCTCGGCCATACCGCCTTCTGGATGGCGCAGGCCCTGAAAGAGAACGGCAAGGGCCACCTCTACACCGTCGAGAACGCGGCCCACTGGCCCGGCATGGTGGGCCTCTTCGGCCGCGATCCGAAGGTCGCCGAGGCGCTCAAGGCGCGGCCCTGGTTCCAGCCCGTGTTCGACGCGTTCTTCCCGAAGACCCCGCCGCCCCGCAACGACAAGAGCTTCCCCGATTTCTTCCGCTGCATGGCAGAGGTCGCAGGCGTGCTCGATCTCGCCCCCTGGGTGAGCTTCCTCAAAGGCACCCTCTCGCTCGAAGACACGAAGCCGCTCACGAAGGAGGCCCACCCCTTCCTCGCGCCCGCCCTGGAAAAGCCGCTCGATCTGCTCTACGCCGATTTCGACCACTACCCCCACGCCATCCTGACGATCTTCACCAAGTACCTGCCGGTGATGAGCGAGTACGCCTCGATCTTCATCGACTCGGCGTCGACCTACCTGCCCTCCTACCTCGTCATCGAGCAGACGGTGGAGCAGATGAACCGCGGCAAGCTGCCCGCGATCTTCCTCTCCAGGACGACGCGCGCCGAGCGCGACAAGCTCGCCGAGATCGTCGCCACGCGCCGCTTCACCCACATCTCGATGGCCGAGAAGAAGGACCGCGCCCAGAACGGCCTCTCGTGGATCCGGATGGAGCCCGTGAACATCGTGCCCTATCCGCTCACCGAGATGCGCGGATTCTCCGCGAAGACCATGCCCCGCGAGGCCCTGGAGTCTTTCTTCCAGCGCGGCCACCTCCCCGAGCGCCACGTGAAATCCGCCTTCCTCCACGAGCAGCTCGCCCGCTCCATCCAGAACCTCTCCGAGGACGAGATGCGCGCCGTCCTGGCGCAGCTCGCCGCCCGCGGCAAGTGAGCGCAGCCAGACGTCGTAGCGATCTCCCACGCTACCAGGAACAGCACCGCGACCGGTAGGGAGCGGACCGAGCAGGCATTACCTGCAAGCAGGCAATTCGTCAAACGTCGAGAGCAATCGACGCATTGACCGCCGGCAGAGTGCTGTTCCTGGTGATGTAAGCGATCTCTTTGACGTCTGGCTGCACGAGGGGCGTAGCAGCGATTAGGATCAGAAATTCCCGCCGCCGCCCGGCTGGCAATTGGCGCACTCGGGCGGGGGGTTCGGCTGGTTGCAGGCGAGGGGGCAATAGGTCACGTGCTGGAAGACCTTGTTGACGGTCTCGCACTCGTCGGACTGGCCATCCACGCTCATCTCGCCGTAGCCGCCCTGATCGACGAACTTCTGCGCGCAGGCGATGGTGCTCGGGTCGGCCAGCCAGCCCTTGAGCGGGGGGAAGGGGATGGTGGAGTTCGCGGGTGAATAATAGCCCTGGGTGCAGACCTTGATGATCTCGCAGTCGCCGGGCATCGGGTTCTTCCCGTCGCCGGCCTTGAGGGAATAACAGAGCTTGAAGTTGCCGGTGCAATCGGTCTTGAGGGTGTCCGTGCTCCAGTCTTCGGCGGGCGCGGAGGAAGGGTCGTCCGGGCACAGGATCTGGTTGCCGGACAGCGTCGTCGAGATGGTCGCGGCGACGGTCGAGCCGTCGGCCTCGAAGAAGAAGCAGGGAGAGAGGTTGGCGATGGCCCAGTGGCCGCCGGAGAAGCAGCCGCATGCGCCCTTGCCCGTCTCGGCGGTGGGGAGCTGCGCGCCGACGCACGGGCCCCAGGTGAGGTTGTTCTCCCCGGTGAGCTTGCAGGTCGTCATCCCGTCGTGGCAGATGCCGTGATTGCGGTTCTTGCGCTTGCCGGGCCAGCAGGCCGCGGTCATCCCGCCGGAGGGGCAGGGGCAGCCTTCGAGGTTCTTGTCGTCGGGGCACTCGGGCGTGCCGCCGGGCGCGGGCGGGGGCATGCCGCCGCCGTCGCACATGAGCGGGGGCGGGTCGTCGTCGAAGAACTGCTCGGCGGAGTAATCGGGCACGTAGACGTCGATCGTGATGTCGCCGCCGTTGCCGCCGCTTCCCGCCGTGGTGCCGGTGCCGCTGCCCCCGGCCGTCCCGGTCGACGAGGTCGTGTTGCCCCCGCCGAACCCGCTGCCCGTCGAGCCGGTGCCATTGGAGCCGCAATGGATGCTGGAAGCGCCGAAGAGGAAGGCCGAACAGGCGCCGAGCACGTAATGGAGGCGGCGAAGCTTTCGAGACGTGGCCATGAGTCACCTCGCGACGTCGAGGGCCCGATCGTATCACCGCTCCTCCGGCGGTGCGCGCGCCTCGCGCAGAAAAAGCGTGAAAGAACGCTTCAGGCGGCTTCACGCCGCTTCACTCGATTCAGGTGGCCGCGATTTGTGCGGGCGGGGTGTAAAAGGCGATCACCTTGGCCGGGCCGGTGCCGTTGAGGTTGAAGCCCTCGCCGAGCGCCCTGGCCTGGTTCGCGTCGAGCGCCCGGTTGATGAAGGGCGAGTCGGTGCTGAGCGTGCCGAAGGAGGTGATGTTCACGTCGGCGCCGCGGGCGAAGATGGCGAGCTTGCCGCCCGGCGCGAGCGGCTCGCTGAAGCGCACGAGCTCGACCTGGCCCTTGTGGAGCACGAAGGGGCCGGCCTGCAGGGTGCGCTGCTCGTCGCGCACGAAGTAGTAGAGGCGCACCATGGAGTTGATCAGGCTGCCCACGAGGCCCGCGCCGAAGCGGCTCGCCTCGCCCCGGCGGAGCACGAGGTCCTGATCGATCAGGATGTCGTCCTCGCCGGCCTTGAGGCTCTTGAAGATGGCCTCGCGGATGGGGAGGATGATCTGGTCGGGGCCGGGCTGGGGCTCGCGGGAGAAGCCGGAGAGCATGGTGAGCCCCTCGCCGATGGCCTTCGGCACGTCGGCGAGGTCGCCGTCGTCGTCGTAGAAGGCGAGGCGGATCACCGCGGAGGCGATCTCGTCGAAGGGAGGGATCAACGCGAGGAGCGGGGGCTCCGCGAGGGAGAAATTGGTCATCCACTCGAGCGAGCCGACCTTGTGCGGGGGCGCGCCCGTCGGCAGGCCCGTGGTGGTGCTCCAGATCGCGCGGCCCGCGCGGTCGACCAGGGTGGGGATCGCCCACCAGTAGATCTCGCCGTCGCCCCACAGATCGGTGTCGTCGACGACGTAGGAGCCGAGCAGGTAGACGCCGAAATGACCGCGATCGTCCTCTTCTTCCGAGAGGAGCTGGCCCCGCAGCGCGTCCTCGCTCCGCAGCTTGAGGCGATCGGCGATCTCCGGGCTCATCCCGATCCGGCTCCGATCGGCGAGCAGCTTGGCGAGGGTGTCGAGGCGCGAGGTGCTCATGGTAGAGGCATGGTCACCGCCCCGCGCGCCTCCGTCAATAGCGGCCCCGGCCGGCAGAAAGGCCGGGGCACGGCCGTCGATCCCGCGGGCGACTTCCGCTATGGTTCGACGCGCAGAGCCCCTCCGATGACCACCCGCCCCGTCCACGAGCTCCGCGACGAAGCGCGCGGGGCGATCTCCCGCGGCGACCTCGCCCGCGCGCAGGGGGCGCTCTTCGCCGCGCTCAAGCACACGGTCGCCCGCGAAGAAGACTACGTGGCCGCCACGAGCGAGCTGCGCGACGTGCTCGCGCGGATGGGCGATCACCGCGCGGCGCTCACCCTCGACTGGTACGCGGGGAGCGAGCGGACGCAGAAGGCGCTCATCCAGCAGGTGCCGCCGATCGATCGGGCGAGGACGCTCCTCGCGTGGGCCGATCGGGCGAGCGATCGCGACCGCGCCGCCGCGACCTACGCGCGCGCCGCCGACGAGTACGAGGCCGCGGGGCTCGTGGCCCAGGCGGCGATCGCCCGCGAGCGCGGGGGCGATTTCGTGCGCGCCCGGGCGCTCTGGTCGCGCCTGTCGCAGGTGCTCTCCTCGTCGAGCTCCGACTACTACGCCGCCGGCCTCGCCCGCTTCAACCTGGCCCGCACGTCGATCCGCACGGGCGATCAGGCGTCGGCCCGCGAGGCCGTGGTGAACGCCGTTCACCTGCTCGAAGAGGCGGCCGATCGCTACGAGACGATCGGCCAGCGCGAGCGGGCCTTCGACTGCTACCAGGTGCTGATCGCCGTCGGCCGGGAGAGCGGCGAGTTCGAGCATGTGCTCGAGGGCTACGTGAACGTGATCCGCATTCTGCGCGAGGATCACCTGCGCTACTACGCGCTCCAGAGCTACGAGGAGGCGGTGGCCGCCGCCGAGAAGCAGGGCGAGGTCTCGGCCGCGGCGACGCTCGCCCGCGAGATGGGCGTCTACGCGCGCAAGGAGGGGCTCGGCCCCGTGTCGAGCTTCGCGACCCTCACCCAGGCCCGCCTCTGGCAAGAGGTGGCGGCCCTCTCACGCAAGCGCGGCGCGCCCCCGGAGATCGCCGAGAACGCGCTGCTCGCCGCGGTGATCGCGCTCGGCGAGGCCGGGCAGTACCGGCAGGTCGGTGGAGTGTACGGCGCGCTCGGCGAGCTGCCGCTCGAGGAGTCGCGCGTGAAGCACTACGGCCGCGCGCGCCGCCGCTACGTGGACGCGCAGGACCTCGCGATCGACGCGTCGCCGTTGCCGGCCCACCTCCGCCACGAGGTCGGCTTCCCCGAGGTGTGGCACGTCGACCTCGTGGAGTGGGAGCAGGGTGGGAGCGCGAGCCAGGCCTGCGGCGACATCGTCCTCGATCCCGCGCAGTGGTCCGAGGTCACGCGGCGCCGCGCGATGCTCGCCCGCCTCACGGCCCTCTCGATCGAGTCGCCGCCGCGCCAGGGGGAGCGCGGCCCCGGCCCCGAGGCCCTCGTGCGCCTCTGCGACGAGCTCGCGCTGGTCGAGCTCTACACGATCCTCTCGCCCCTCGAGCAGATGTTCCGCCGCCCCGAGCAGGCCGTGCGCGCGGCAGTGGTGCGCGCCCTCTCGCGCTTCCTCTACAAGCGCACCTTCATCACGCTCCGCGAGGCCCTCGCCGACCCCGATCCGACGATCGTGCACGAGGGCGGCAAGGCCCTCGAAGAGCTGCGCTTCCCCCACGCCTTCGATCCGCTGGCCCGCATCTACCGCGAGTCGCAGGTCTCCGCGGTGCGCTGCTCCGCGCTCCGGGCGCTCTCGAAGATCGACACCATCGAGGCCGCGGAGATGCTCCTCGGCGTCATCCAGCACGACGGCCCCGAGGAGCGCGGCGCCGCCGCCGACGCCCTCAAGCGCGCCCGGGGGATGCGCTTCGTCGACGTGGCGCGCGATCAGATGAAGAGCCTCGCCGGCCCGGCGCGATCGGCCGTGCGCGAGGTGCTCCAGGCGCGGGGGGTGAGCGTCCAGGCCTGAGCCGCGCCCCGGAGACGGCGCGCGGGGAGGCGAGAGGCGACGACCGAACGAGATCATCTGGCCCCGTGGCGGAATGGCAGACGCAGGGGATTTAAAATCCTCAGCCGCAAGGCGTCCCGGTTCGAGCCCGGGCGGGGCTACCGAGAATCGACGACGAGGGGGACACCACGTCTTGGGGGAGAGGTGCTCGCGTCGAAGCGCGGTTGGTGAGGCCGTCGTCCAACTCGTGGTTTGTCGTTGCAACGCGCGAGGTAAATTGCATTGTGCGGCGCCGCGTTTTGCGCGTGACCGCTGTTGCACCACGCAAGAACAGAGGCATTCTGCTGCGGCGCGAGGGCGATCGGTCGACTGCCCGGCTCGGGCTGTCGATGAGGCTTGACGATACCCTCTCCAGTTGGGCATTTCGGAGGCCAAGTAGAAGAGGTGTGTGGCGTGCCCTTCGATCTTCGATCGAGGGGCATTCCATGCCTTCAGCGTCGACCGATAAACCTGCTCCTGTCCGGGAAACGAGGCGCTCGTGTCCAACCATCATCGCTTTCGAGCCTTCCTTCCGAGGCGGCTCGCCCTCTCGCTCCTCTGGCTCGCCGTCACCGGCGCCATCCTCTCGATGGGCGTCGGCTGCGAGCTGATCGCCAACGTCGATCGCAGCCAGATCTCCGATACGACGACCACCACCACGACCACCGGTCAGGGCGGCGCCGGCGGCCAGGGCGGCTCGACGACGACCACCACCGGCGGCGGCGGCCAGGGTGGCACGGGCGGCGGCCCGGAGTGCGCCAACGCAGGCGACTGCCCGGGCAACGACACCGAGTGCCAGACCCGGACCTGCACCGATGGCAAGTGCGGCTTCGACTTCCAGGCGAGCGGCAAGGTCGTGAACGACCAGCAGCCGGGCGACTGCAAGCTCAACGTCTGCGACGGCAACGGCGGCCTGACGACCAAGGACGACGACGCCGACGTCCTCGACGACAAGAACCCGTGCACCGACGACACCTGCGTCATGGGGGCACCCAAGAACCCGCCCTCGACCTCGGGCACCGCCTGCACCGATCCGAACAACGCCAACGCCAAGCTCTGCGACGGCGCGGGGACCTGCGTCGAGTGCCTGGCCGGCAACGACTGCGCCTCGGGCGTCTGCGAGCCGATGGACGGGAGCTGCGTGCCGCCGACCTGCATGGACGGCGTGAAGAACGGCGGCGAGACGGACGTGGACTGCGGCGGGATGTGCGGGACCTGCGATGACGGCCTCGTGTGCGGCGTCGGCGCGGACTGCACGTCCAAGGTCTGCACGGCCAACGTCTGCCAGACCGCGACCTGCTCCGACACGACCGAGAACGGCGACGAGACGGACGTGGACTGCGGCGGCTCGTGCGCGCCCGCGCAGAAGTGCGGGCCCGACAAGAAGTGCTCGGTCAACGCGGACTGCGCCGGCGACGAGTGCTCCGGGTCGATCTGCGTGCCCAACTGCGCCGACGGCGTGAAGAACGGCACCGAGAGCGACGCCGACTGCGGCGGCGCGACCTGCCAGAAGTGCGTCCCGGGCAAGGTGTGCTCGGTGGCAGCCGACTGCGCCGAGGGCGTCTGCGATCAGGACGTGTGCGCCAACCCGACGTGCAACGACACCGTGAAGAACGGCGGCGAGACCGACGCGGACTGCGGCGGGCCCTGCGCGCCCGCGAAGAAGTGCGGCGACGGCAAGGGTTGCGGCGGTCCGGACGACTGCACGAGCGGCGTCTGCACCAACGACGTCTGCCAGGCGCCGGCCTGCAACGACGGCGTGAAGAACGGGCTCGAGGGCGGGCTCGACTGCGGCGCCGTCTGCCCGATGCTCTGCGCCGACGGCAGCTCCTGCATCGGCGCCGGCGACTGCCAGAGCGGTGTGTGCTCGGGCAACGTCTGCCAGGTGGCCGGCTGCAACGACGGCGTGCAGAACGGGACGGAGACCGGCGTCGACTGCGGCGGCTCCTGCGCGCCGGCCAAGACCTGCGCCGACGGCCTCGGCTGCAGCGGCGGCGGTGACTGCCAGAGCGGCGTGTGCTCGGGCAACGTCTGCCAGATCCCGACGTGCAACGACTCGACGAAGAACGGCGCCGAGACCGACGTGGACTGCGGCGGCTCCTGCGCGACGAAGTGCGCGGACGGCAAGGCCTGCGGCGTGGGCGGCGACTGCCAGAGCGGCGTGTGCACGGGCAACGTCTGCGCGGCGCCCGCCTGCGGGGACGGCGTGAAGAACGGCGCCGAGGGCTGCGACGACGGCGGTCAGGCGAGCGGCGACGGCTGCTCCGCGACCTGCACGGTGGAGGCGGGCTACGCCTGCAACAGCGCCTCGCCCAACGTCTGCGCGCCCGTCTGCGGCGACAACCTCATCGTCGGCGGGGAGACCTGCGACGACGGCAACCAGGTGAGCGGCGACTGCTGCTCGTCGAGCTGCCAGATCGAGGCCGGCTGCGAGGTCGAGCCGAACAACACGGCGCCCACCGCGAACACCATCACCCTCGCGGCCGGCGTCGGGCAGATCAAGGGCGGCATCAAGCCGCTCGCCGACACCGACTACTTCAAGTTCACGCTCGGCGCGACCTCGGACGTGACCATCCAGACCTACGACGGGACGGGCGCCGACACCTGCGCCGGCGCGGGGGATCACGACACGGTGATCACCCTCTACGGGCCCGACGGGACGACCCAGCTCGCCAACAACGACGAGGGCGGCGCCGGGATCACCCCCTGCTCGAAGATCGATCCGTCCGGCCAGGCGGGCGCCCGCCAGCTCCCGGCGGGCGACTACTTCGTCAAGGTCATCCGCTACAACAACTCCCAGATCATCTCCGTCTACCGCCTGAAGGTCACGGTCAACACCACGTGCGGCGACGGGACCAAGGCCGGCTTCGAGGGCTGCGACGACGGCAACCTGTCGAGCAACGACGGCTGCTCCGCGACCTGCGTGAAGGAGGCCGGCTACACCTGCGCGGGCGGCACGCCCGATGTCTGCACCCTGACCTGCGGCAACGGCGTGATCGACCCGATCGAGAACTGCGACCAGGGCGGCGGCAACCACGCGAGCGGCGATGGGTGCAGCAACGCATGCCTGGTCGAGGCCGGGTACACCTGCGCGGGCACGCCGAGCGTGTGCACGCCCAACTGCGGCAACGGCGTGATCGACGCGGGCGAGCAGTGCGACCAGGGCGGCGGCAACATGGCGAACGGCGACGGGTGCAGCTCGACCTGCCAGCGCGAGGCGAACTTCCAGTGCACGGGGACGCCGAGCGTGTGCTTCCCGTTCGAGACGAGCTGCGGCGACGGCGTGGACAACGACGGCGACGGGCAGATCGATCTCGCCGACGACGACTGCGTCGTGACGATCAACTTCCCGCCGTGCGCCGCCGGCCAGACCCGCAAGGTCTTCCGGTCGAGCGACACGCCGCTCGCCATCCCCGACAACAACCCGACGGGCGTGACGAGCGTGATCAACGTGGCGGGCGCGGGCGCGGCGGCGCGCTCGTCGATCGTGTACGCCATCACCCACACCTTCGACGGCGACGTCGACATGTTCCTCACGCCGCCCGGCGGCGGGGCGATCGACGTGTGCACCGACAACGGCGGGACCGGCGACAACTTCGTCGGCACCGTGCTCGACAATACCTGCACGACCAACGTGACCGCGGGCGCGGCGCCGTTCACCGGCTGCTTCAAGCCGGAGAACCCGATCACCACCACGGCCGACGGCGCGTGGTCCCTCAAGGTGGCCGACGACGCCAGCGGCGACCTCGGCACCCTCCAGGGCTGGGCCGTCGTCCTCTGCACCACCGTCACCTGCGGCAACGGCGTGCTCGACGCGGGCGAGACCTGCGACGACAACAACCCGACCGGCGGCGACGGGTGCAGCGCGAGCTGCCAGACCGAGGCGGGCTACACCTGCGCGGGCACGCCGAGCGTGTGCACGCCCAACTGCGGCAACGGCGTGCTCGACGCCGGTGAGCAGTGCGACCAGGGCGGCAACAACCAGGCGAACGGCGACGGGTGCAGCTCGACCTGCCAGCTCGAGGCGAACTTCAAGTGCGCCGGCGTGCCCAGCGTCTGCGTGCCCTTCGAGACGAGCTGCAGCGACGGCATGGACAACGACGGCGACGGGCAGATCGACGACGCCGACGACGACTGCATCGTCACGCTGGCCTTCCCGTCCTGCGCGGCGGGCGAGACGCGCTTCGTGTTCCGCTCCACCGACACGCCGATCGCCATCCCCGACGACGATCCGCTCGGCATGTTCAGCACGATCGACGTGGCCGGCGTCGGCACGGTGACGCGGGCCGCGATCGTCTACAACATCACCCACACCTTCGACTCGGACCTCGACATCTACGTCACGCCCGCGGGCGGCGCGCTCACCGATGTCTGCACGGGCAACGGCGGCTCGGGTGACAACTTCGTCAAGACGGTGCTCGACAGCACCTGCTCCACGAACGTCACGGCGGGCTCGGCGCCGTTCACGGGCTGCTTCCAGCCGGAGACCCCGATCGGGGTGGCCGGCAACGGCACCTGGGAGATCGACATCGCCGACGGCTTCGCCGGCGACACCGGCACGCTCCAGAGCTGGGCCGTCGTGCTCTGCGCCACGCCCTGATCCGCTCCCGCCTCGCTCCTCGCGGAGGTCTCCCCCTCCGCGAGGAGCGCCCTCCCTTCCCCAGCGTCACCCCTCTGCGCCACGCTCGCGATCGCCGAGCGACCGGCGCTCCTTCGGCTCGATCCGGGCGTCAGGCACGGCGTCGAAAAGTGGGCGCTCTTTCTCCCCCCGTCTGAAATTCGCCCGGTGCAAGTGCAAACGGCACGGCCGGTCGGGCTCTGTAACTGTCTGAATTTACGGATCTTTTTGATCTGGTACCGCAGACTTCCGCGTTCCCCTTGACGCCGGAGGCGGACAGCAGGCATTGCAGTCGTGCAAAATGCAGGTCGTGTGCCCGTGCAAGTTGGTTCCTGGGCACGTGAATTTTCTTTCAACGACGGACGGTTGACCCAGCCGCGCGCGGCGGAAGCGGAAGACGAGGCGCTCGTGTCGAAGCACCATCACCACACTTCACCCTGGAAGAAGCTCGCAGCCCCGCTCGCGGCGCTGCTGATGCTCGGAGCCGGCGTCGTGAGCGGCGCGGGCTGCGAGCTCATCGCCAACGTCGATCGCAGCAAGATCGACGGTACGACCACCACCTCGGGCGGAGGTCAGGGCGGCACCGGCGGGCACGGCGGCTCCACGACCACCACCAGCGGTGGCGGCCAGGGTGGCACCGGCGGCAACCAGGGCGGCGGCGGCATGGGCGGCGGCTGCGTCGATCCGACCAAGTGCCCCGGCAACGACACGGAGTGCCAGACGCGCGTCTGCAAGGACGACATGTGCGCGTTCGACTTCGCGCCGTCGGGCACGAAGGTCAACGATCAGATGGCCGGCGACTGCAAGGTCAACGTCTGCGACGGCCAGGGCGCGCTGAAGTCGCAAAACGACGACGCCGACATCCTCGACGATCAGAACCCCTGCACCGACGACACCTGCAACGCCGGGAAGCCGGAGAACAACCCGACCGGCAAGGGCGTGGATTGCAGCGCGTTGGGCACCGGGAAGCTCTGCGACGGCATGGGCGCCTGCGTCGAGTGCCTCAACGGCGCCGACTGCGCCACCGGCGTGTGCGATCCGGTCGGCCTCAAGTGCCTCGATCCCACCTGCGTCGACACGGTGAAGAACGGCACCGAGACCGACGTGGACTGCGGCGGCTCGTGCGGCGCCTGCGCCGACGGCAAGATCTGCAACGCCGGCACCGACTGCCTGAACAAGGTCTGCGACAACAACACCTGCGCGGCCGCGACCTGCTCCGACATGGCCGAGAACGGCGTCGAGACGGACGTGGACTGCGGCGGTGGCACCTGCAACGCCTGCGGTCCGAACCTCAAGTGCACCGTCGACGCCGACTGCCTCGGCCTCCAGTGCTCGGGCTCGACCTGCGTGCCGAACTGCGCCGACACCGTGAAGAACGGCACCGAGAGCGACGTCGACTGCGGCGGCGCGGACTGCCAGAAGTGCGACCCCGGCAAGGTTTGCTCGGTGGCCGGCGACTGCGCCGAGGGCGTCTGCTTCATGAGCGTGTGCGCGAACCCGACGTGCACCGACACGGTGAAGAACGGCGGTGAGACGGACGTGGACTGCGGCGGCGGTTGCGCCGCGGCGCCGAGCAACAAGAAGTGCGCGGACGGCAAGGGCTGCTCGGCGGGCGGCGACTGCGTGAGCGGCGTGTGCGCGGGCAACGTCTGCCAGGCGCCGAGCTGCAGCGACGGCGTGAAGAACGGGATGGAAGGCGGCCTCGACTGCGGCGCCGTCTGCCCGACCCAGTGCGCGACCGGCTCCACCTGCGGGGCGGGCGCGGACTGCCAGAGCGGCGTGTGCATGGGCGGCGTGTGCATCGCGGCGACCTGCATGGACACCGTGAAGAACGGGACGGAGACCGACGTGGACTGCGGCGGCTCCTGCGCCGCGAAGTGCGCCAACGGCAAGGGCTGCGCCGGCGGCGTCGACTGCCAGAGCAGCGTGTGCACGGGCAACATCTGCCAGGCGCCGACCTGCATGGACGGGGCGAAGAACGGGGCCGAGACCGACGTGGACTGCGGCGGCTCCTGCGTCCAGAAGTGCGGCAACGGCAAGATCTGCGTCATGGCGTCGGACTGCACGAACGGCGTGTGCACGGCGGGCTTCTGCCAGGCGGCGCAGTGCAACGACGGCATCAAGAACGGGACGGAGACCGACGTCGACTGCGGCGGCTCCTGCGCCACCAAGTGCGCCGTCGGCAAGGTCTGCACCGCGGGCGGCGACTGCCAGGCCGGCGTGTGCACCGGCGGGCTCTGCGCTGCGCCGGCGTGCAACGACGGCGTGAAGAACGGCGCCGAGACGGACGTGGATTGCGGCGGGATGTGCGCCACCAAGTGCGCCGACACCAAGGGCTGCGGCGTCGCGGCGGACTGCCTGAACGGCGTGTGTCAGGGCGGCGTCTGCAAGGCGCCGACCTGCGCCGACACGGTGAAGAACGGGACGGAGACCGACGTCGACTGCGGCGGCTCCTGCGCGCCCGCGAAGGTCTGCGCCAACGGCAAGGGATGCTCGATCGGCGCCGACTGCACCAGCAAGGTCTGCTCCGGCAACATCTGCCAGGTCCCGACGTGCAGCGACCTCGCGAAGAACGGCACGGAGACGGACGTGGACTGCGGCGGCTCGTGTGCAACCAAGTGCGCGACGGGCAAGGCCTGCCTCCTCCCCGCGGACTGTTCGAGCGGCGTGTGCACCGCCGGCTTCTGCGCGGCGCCGGTCTGCAACGACTTGGTGAAGAACGGGACGGAGACCGACGTGGACTGCGGCGGCTCGTGCGCGACCAAGTGCGCGGCGGGCAAGGCCTGCGGCGTCGCGGGCGACTGCGCGAGCGGCGTGTGCACCGGCAACGTGTGCCAGGCGGCGGCCTGCAACGACGCGGTGAAGAACGGGACGGAGACCGACGTGGACTGCGGCGGCTCCTGCGCTGCCAAGTGCGCCACCGGGAAGCTCTGCACCGTCGCGGTGGACTGCACGAGCGGCGTGTGCCAGGGCGGCGTCTGCCAGGCCCCGGTCTGCAACGACTTGGTGAAGAACGGGACGGAGACCGACGTGGACTGCGGCGGCTCCTGCGCGACCAAGTGCGCGGCGGGCAAGGCCTGCGGCGTCGCGGGTGACTGCGCGAGCAACGTGTGCACCGGCAACGTCTGCCAGGCGGCGACCTGCAACGACACGGTGAAGAACGGGACGGAGACCGACGTGGACTGCGGCGGCTCGTGTGCGACCAAGTGCGCGGCGGGCAAGGCCTGCGGCGTCGCGGGCGACTGCGCGAGCGGCGTGTGCACCGGCAACGTGTGCCAGGCCCCGGTCTGCAACGACACGGTGAAGAACGGCACGGAGACCGACGTGGACTGCGGCGGCTCGTGCGCTCCCGCGCAGACCTGCGCGAACGGCAAGACTTGCTCGATCGGCGGCGACTGCCAGAGCAGCGTGTGCGCCGGCAACGTCTGCCAGGCCCCGACCTGCAACGACACGGTGAAGAACGGGACGGAGACGGACGTGGACTGCGGCGGCTCCTGCGCCGCGAAGTGCATCACCGGCAAGAGTTGCGGCGTCGGCGCCGACTGCGTGAGCGGCGTGTGCAACGGCAACGTCTGCCAGGCCGCCGCGTGCGGCGACGGCGTGAAGAACGGCACCGAGACCGACGTGGACTGCGGCGGCTCCTGCGCGACGAAGTGTGCAGACGGGAAGAGCTGCGGCATCGCCGGGGATTGTCAGAGCGACGTGTGCACGGGCAACGTCTGCCAGGTCCCGACCTGCTTCGACACCGCGAAGAACGGGACGGAGACGGACGTGGACTGCGGCGGCTCCTGCGCCGCGAAATGCGCGAACGGCAAGACCTGCTCGACGGGCACGGACTGCACGACCGGCGTGTGCTCGAACGGGACCTGCCAGGGCGCCGGCTGCGGCGACGGCGTGAAGAACGGGGACGAGACCGACATCGACTGCGGCGGCTCCTGCGGCCCCTGCGCGACCGGGAAGGTCTGCTCGGTCGGCGGCGACTGCCAGAGCAGCGTCTGCACGGGCGGCACCTGCGCGGCGCCGTCCTGCAGCGACACGTTCAAGAACGGGACGGAGACCGACGTGGACTGCGGCGGCGCCTGCGCTCCGGGGCAGAAGTGCGCGAACGGCAAGGGCTGCGTCGCGGGCGGTGACTGCCAGAGCAGCGTCTGCGTGGGCAACGTCTGCGCGGTGCCCGCCTGCAACGACGCGGTGAAGAACGGGACGGAGACCGACGTGGACTGCGGCGGCGCCTGCGCCACCAAGTGCGTCGCCGGTCAGGCGTGCGTCGCGGGCGCGGACTGCCAGAGCTCCGTGTGCAACGGTGGTGTCTGTCAGGGCGCGTCGTGCAACGACGGTGTCAAGAACGGGACGGAGACCGACGTGGACTGCGGCGGCTCCTGCCTCGCCGACTGCGCCGTGGGCCAGAGCTGCTCCGCCGGCTCCGACTGCCAGACCGGCGTGTGCCAGGGCGGCACCTGCCAGGCGGCGGCCTGCAACGACGGCGTCAAGAACGGGACGGAGACCGACGTGGACTGCGGCGGCTCGTGCCTCGCCGACTGCGCCCCCGGTCAGGGCTGCGCGAACGGCGCGGACTGCCAGACGAGCGTGTGCCTCGCGAACGTCTGCCAGGTCGCCGTCTGCAACGACGGCGTGAAGAACGGGACGGAGACCGACGTGGACTGCGGCGGCGCCTGCGCCACCAAGTGCGCGACCGGTCTCCTCTGCGGCGCGGGCACGGACTGCCAGAGCGGCGTGTGCTCGGGCAACGTCTGCCAGGCGCCCTCGTGCAGCGACACCGTGCAGAACGGCACCGAGACGGGCCCCGACTGCGGCGGCGCCTGCGCGACCAAGTGCGGCACGGGCATCGGCTGTCTGCTCGGCTCGGACTGCCAGAGCGGCGTGTGCTCGGGCAACCTCTGCCAGGCGCCGGCCTGCGGCGACGGCGTGAAGAACGGCGCAGAAGGCTGCGACGACGGCAACGGTGTGGGCAGCGACGGCTGCACGGCCTGCGCCGTGGATGCCGGCTACACCTGCGCGGGCAACGCGCCCAGCGTCTGCACGCCCATCTGCGGCGACGGCGTGCAGAAGCCCGGCGAGGGCTGCGACGACGGCAACGTGGCGAACGGCGACTGCTGCTCGTCGACCTGCCAGATCGAGGCCGGCTGCGAGGTCGAGCCGAACAACTCGTGCGCCACGTCGAGCCCGATGTCGTTCTCCGGGTCGCCCCAGGTGGCCACGGCGAACGGCATCATCAAGCCCATCGGGGACGCCGACTACTACTCGTTCACGCTGGCCACGCCCTCCAGCGTGCGGGTCGAGATCTTCGTCGGCGGCGACGGGCAGTGCACGGCGGTCACCAACTCGTCGGACGCCAAGCTCGACGTGATCGCGCCCGACTGCACGACCACCATCGGCAACGACGACGACAACGGCCCCGGCGTCTGCCCGCTGGTCGATCCGACCGTGGCGACCTACGCGTGGGCGCGCGCGCTCACGCCGGGCATCTACCACGTCAAGGCGTACCACTACGCCAACACGGCGCTCATCAACCTCTACACGCTCAAGGTGACGATCGTGTCCACCTGCGGCAACGGGGTGGTCGAGCCGAGCGAGACCTGCGATCAGGGCGGCGGCAACGTCGCGAGCGGCGACGGGTGCAGCTCCACCTGCCAGATCGAGACGGGCTACGCCTGCGCGGGCACGCCGAGCGTCTGCGTCAACCTCTGCGGCAACGGCGTCCTCGACGCAGGCGAGACCTGCGACCAGGGCGGTGGCAACATCGCGAGCGGCGACGGCTGTAGCTCCACCTGCCAGACCGAGTCGGGCTACATCTGCACGGGCACGCCGAGCGTCTGCGCGCTCGCCTGCGGCAACGGCGTGCTCAACGCCGGCGAGCAGTGCGACCAGGGCGGCGGCAACGTCGCGAGCGGCGACGGCTGCAGCTCCACCTGCCAGCTCGAGCCGAACTTCCAGTGCGTCGGCACGCCGAGCGTCTGCGTGCCCTTCGAGACGCTCTGCCAGGACGGCCTCGACAACGACGGCGACGGGTTCATCGACGCGGCGGACGACGACTGCATCGTGGGCGTCAACTTCCCGCCCTGCGTGCCCGGGACGACGCGCAAGGTGTTCAAGTCGAGCGACACGCCGATCGCCATCCCCGACAACCTCGCCGCCGGCATCACCAGCAACATCGTCGTGGCCGGCGTCACCTCGGTGGCCCGCGCCTCGATCGTCTTCGGCATCACCCACACCTACGACGCGGACGTGCAGATGTTCCTCACGCCCCCGGGCGGCGCGGCGATCGACGTGTGCACCGGCAACGGGAGCTCGAGCGACAACTTCATCCAGACGGTGCTCGACAACACCTGCGCGACGAGCATCACCGCCGGCGCCGCGCCTTTCACCGGGTGTTACAAGCCGGAGAACCCGATCGTCGGCAACGGCAACGGCACCTGGGCGCTCAAGGTGTCCGACTCCGCCACCGGCGACACCGGCACGCTCCAGGCGTGGGCCCTCATCCTCTGCCAGAGCAACACCTGCGGCGACGGGGTGATCCAGTCGTACGAGACCTGTGACCAGGGCGGCGGGAACGTCGCCAACGGCGACGGCTGCAGCGCGAACTGCCAGCAGGAGTCCGGGTTCCAGTGTACGGGCACCCCGAGCGTCTGCGCCCCGACCTGCGGCAACGGCACGTTGCAGGCGGCCAGCGGCGAGGAGTGCGACGACGGCAACAACACCAACGGCGACGGGTGCAGCTCGACGTGCAAGGCGGAGCTCGTGCCCGAGGTCGAGCCGAACAACAAGTGCACGACGGCGAACGCGTACGTGATGCCGCCCGGCACCGGCGGGGTCGTGAAGGTCAGCGCGAACGCCGGACCGGCGAACAACGACAACGACTTCTTCTCGTTCACGACGAACGCCTACACCGATCTGCGCATCCAGACGCTGGACTCCGGCGGCTCGACCTGCGCCCTCGCGCCCGACACCATGCTCCAGATCATCGGTCCGGACTGCGTCTCCCCGGTGTCGATCACCAACGACCAGTACAACACCACCAACTGCTCGGGCATCGACAGCACGGTCGACACGCTGTTCAAGCGGCTGCCGCCGGGCAAGTACACCGCGCGCGCCATGCCGTACTCCGTCTCGGGCGCGTCCGGGATCTACGCGTACACGGTGAAGGCGACGGTGCTCGCCTACTGCGGCAACGGCGTCGTCGAGGGCACCGAGACCTGCGACGGCGGGCCGACCTGCGGGCCGGACTGCACGCTCCTCCCGCTCTGCGGCAACAGCGTCGTCAACGGCCTCGAGACCTGCGACGACGGCAACGTCAACAACGGCGACGGCTGCAGCTCCACCTGTCAGGTGGAGTCGGTGTGCGGCAACAGCGTGATCAACGGCGCCGAGACCTGCGACGACGGCAACGTCGTGAGCGGCGACGGCTGCAGCTCCACCTGCCAGGTCGAGGTCGGGCCCTTCGAGGTGGAGCCCAACAACAACTTCGCCCAGGCCGACGCGCGCGCGCTCGATGCCTCGCCGACGCTGATCAGCGGCGACGTCATGCTGCCCGGCGCGATCGGCATCGCCGGCGACAAGGACGTGTTCAAGATCAACGTGACCACGCCGGGCGTCGTCCGCTTCGAGACCTTCGAGACGGTCGGCTTCACCTGCCCGACGATCACGACGAAGCTGACGCTCTTCAACGCCGAGAAGCTCCAGGTCTACACCGACTCGACGGGTGGCATTACGAGCTGCTCGGAGATCATGGCGAACCTGGCGGTGGGCACCTACTACATCCAGGTCGAGCGCGCGGCGTCCGGCGTCATCGCCAAGTACTACCTCCAGGTGAAGTTCTTGACGAACGCCGGGGCCGAGGTCGAGGCCAACGACACCCAGCCGACGGCCAACGTGCTGGCGGGCGCCGACATGTACGTGGCCGGCGCCATCACCGCGGCCGACAGCGACTACTACGCGATCACGGTCGCGGCCGGGCAGTCGATCCTCGCCGAGACGGTGGAGGGCGACGAGGGCATCACCTGCAACTCGAACCGCGGCGTGGACAGCACCCTCACGCTGTACAACGCGGCGGCCACGTCGCTCATCAGCAACACCGGCGGCCTGCGCGGCAACTGCGCGCGGATCGACGGCACCGGGACGACGGCGCTCAACGCGGCGGCGCACAACCTGGCAGCCGGCACGTACTACCTGAAGGTGACCGGCGGGACGAACCCGCCGACGCTGACCTACCGGCTCGGCATCACCATCCGGTCGCCCTGAGCCCCGCCCCCGAGGTCACGCCGGCGCGCTCTCCCGGGCGCCCGGCGTGACCATGCCCCTCCCACCTCTCCCCTCCCGTCCCCCAACTCCTTTGAGCCCCAACGAACGGCCCGCGCTCAGCGCGGGAAGGCCCGGAGCTCCGTCACGCCCGTCCCCGTTCGCGTGCCGATGAGCGTGATCGCCTCCGACGCCGTCGGCGAGGTGAGGGAGATCCCGTCGAGCCCCGGGAGCCGCACGGCCGGCGTGGCGAGATCCACCGCCCGCCGGTAGAGCCCGGCCTGGCCGTTCGGCCACGCCACCCACTCCAGCAGCTTGCCCCGCGCTACCGGCCGCACGTACGGCTCCAGGGTGTCGACGTGCTCGACGAGCGCGTCCGTCTCCACCGGGGCGCCGACGTCGCCGATGCGCAGCTCGTAGGCGCTGAACTTCGGCTCGGGGTGGACGAGGTTCCAGTCGAGGTAGGCGATCTTGCCGGGGGCGCCCAGCGTCGCGAACGCCTGCTTTCCCGGGCGCTTGCGCGTCTCGCTCTTCCCGCTCGCGCGGTCGTACAGCACGAGGTCGGCCTGATCGACATCGTTCTCGTCGAAGGTGGCGTCCGGGTCCTCGGAGAAATCGGACCACACCACGTGCGTGGTCGAGATGTCGGGGAAGCGCTGCTGGCCCGGGCCCGCGCCGAGCGGCGTGAGCGCGCCGGCGGCCACGTCGAAGAGCAGGACGTCGGTGTCGTCGGTGGTCTTCGGGCCGAGCCAGGCGGTGAAGGCCACGGCGCCCGCGGCGGCGCGGGGCTCGCTCGCGTGATCGAAGCTCCCGGTGATGGTCCCGGCGGCGCCGCTCGCCTCGAAGCGGATCGCGCTCTTGCCGGAGATCGTTGCTTCCCAGACGATCAGATCCCCCGCCACGGCCGGGCGCCGCGGCTCGTCTCCCGCCGGGGCCACGACGCGCTCGCTCCCGGTCGCGAGATCGCGGGCGCGGAGCTCGCCGCTCCCGCCGCCGGTGGCCCGGGCCACATACACGAGCGTGCAGCCGTCGATCGCATAGGGCGGGTAACCGAGCGCGTACGGGATCCCGCCGTAGACATCGGTCGGCGCGACCTCGATGCCCTGGGCCGACCCGGCGTCGCACCTCGAAGGGCCTGCGTCCTCGCCCGGCGGCGAGGGCTCGCTCGATCCACAGCCGGTCAGCGCGGCGATCCCGCACAGCCCGAGCGCCCAGCGTTTCGTGTTCATTCGTCGTCCTCCCGGGCGTCGCCGGCGGCCTTCGCGGGCCGGAGGCCGAGCCGCACCATGCGCTTCTTCAATCCATGCCGCGTCAGGCCGAGCAGCGCCGCGGCCCGGCTGATGTTGCCCCCGGTCTCGGCGAGCGCCCGCGTCACCTCGCCGCGCTCGTCCATGGGCCCGCCGGCCGTCGCGCGGGCAGGCGCGGCGCGGCGCTTCGGCTCGGAGGACCGCGCGGCCTCGCGGATCTGGCGCGGCAGGTGGCCCGTGCCGATCGGCGAGACGCCGAGGCCGACCAGCCGGTGGGCGAGGTTCTGGAGCTCGCGCACGTTGCCCGGGAACGGGTAGGCCGAGAGCGCGTCGAGCGCCTCGGGCGAGAGCTCGGCCGAGGATCCTGCCTCGGCGAGGAAGGCCTGGCAGAGCGCGGGGATGTCCTCCTTGCGCGCGCGCAGCGGGGGGACGTGGATCTCGATCGCGTTCAGCCGGTAGAGCAGATCCTGGCGGAACTCCTTGTCGGCCACGGCCTGCTCCAGGTCGCGGTTCGTGGCGGCGACGATCCGCACGTCGAACGGCCGCTCCTCGTCGCTGCCCACCGGGCGGTAGCGCTTCTCTTGCAGCGCGCGGAGCAGCCCCGCCTGGCGCAGCAGCGGGAGCTCGCCGATCTCGTCGAGGAAGAGCGTCCCCTTCTCGGCGCGCGCGAGCAGCCCCGCGCGCGGGCGATCGGCCCCGGTGAAGGAGCCGCGGGCGTGGCCGAAGAGCTCGGCCTCGAAGAGCGCGTCGGGGATGGCGCCGCAGTTGACCGTGACGAGGGCGCGGCCGGCGCGCGGGCCGTGCTCGTGGAGGGCGCGCGCGAAGAGCTCCTTGCCCACGCCGGTCTCGCCGACGATGAGCACGGGCAGCTCGCTGTCGATCGCCGCGTCGAGGCGGGCGAGCGCGCGGCGGAGCGCGGGGCTCCGGCCGACGAGGCTCGGGAAGCTCCGCTTGGGCTCCGCGAGCGGCACGGCGGTGCTGAGCGCCGGCGCGGCGAGGCGCCCCGGGGCGGCGGCGCGGGCCGGAGGGGAGGCCTGCCGCGGCCGGGGGAGCACACGCGCGGAGCCATCGTCCACGATGGCGTCCATCGTGTCGTCCTGGGCCACGCCGAGGCGGAGCGAGAGGCCGGCGAGGATCGCCCACCGCGCGGCCTCGGCCGGCGTCGCCCGATCGAAGGCGCCGGGGAGGAAGCGGTGCTCCAGCACGACGAGCGCGCGCGAGGGGCCGCCGGGCGGCGCCGCCGCGGCGAGGCGCGCGCCCCGGCCGCCGAGGATCGGTTGATCGCGCTGGTAGATCGGGCCCTCGCGCGCGAGCGCCGCGCGGCAGAGCGCCTCGTCGAGGCGGCCCATCGGCGACGCGATCGGCAGCCCGTCGAGGTCGGCGCCCCACGCCGCGACCAGCCGCCCGTCGTCCGCGGCCTCGATCACGAACGCTCGCTCCGCGCCCTGCGCCGCCGCGAGCCGCCGCGCCAGCGAGAGCGCCGCGTCGTCGCGCGAGGCGCCGGCCGCGAGCTCGGCGAGGAAGCTCCACCACGGGTCGTCGACCTCGGCGCGCGCCGCGTCGGTGCCGCTGCTCATCGGCCCAGCATAGCGGGGCGCGCTCCTCCTGCGGGCCGCGCGGAGCACGGCCGCGCCCTGGGCCTCGGCCTCGGGGAGGCCTGCGCCGCGGCTGCGCCGGATCGCGGCGATCGCGAGGCGGGCGGCGCGGCGCGCGTCCACGGGCAGCGCGAGCAGGTGGGCCTCGGCCTCCGCGGCGAGGGCGCGGGCGTCGACGAGCGGATCGGCTGCGCGCAGCTCGGCGGACAGCTCGCCGAGCGCCGCGAGCGCGCCGGGGCCGTCGCCTTCGAGCAGCGCCACCTGGGCCTTGAGGATCGCGAGGTCGGCGCGCACCGCGGCCGGCAGCGCGGCCTCGCTCAGGCGGGCCTCGGCGATGTGCGCCGACGCCGCGGCCGGGTCGCGCCGCCGCACCGCCACGTCGGCCAGGGCCGCCAGGCACCAGCCTCGCCCGGCCACCTGACCGAGCGAGCCGGAGAGGCGCAGCGACTCGCCGAGCACCGCCTCGGCCTCGCCGAGCCGGCCGAGCTTGGCGAGGGCGAGCCCCAGGTTGAGCAGGCAGGAGCGCGCCCCGGCGAGGTCACCCAGCGATCGTTTGACCTCCAACGAACGCTCGAAGGCCAGCACCGCCTCGGCCTCGCGGCCCCGGTAGAGGGCGATCACGCCGAGGTTGTGGTCGAGGCGGCCGAGCTCCTCGGGGTCGCCGCCGCCGAGCGCCGCGAGCCGGGCCCGCGCCTCGCCGATCGCGCGATCGGCCTCGACGTAGGCCGCGCGGTAGAGGGCGGCGAGGCCGGCCGTGCCGAGCGAGAGCGCCTCGCCCAGCGGATCGCCGAGCGCGGCGGCGGCGCGCCCGGCCTCGGCGGCGAGCGCCTCCGCGCCCGCGGCGTCCCCGCGCGGGCCCGGGCCTCGGCGCGCCGGCGGAGCGCGAGCGGGCGGATCTCGGGGTGCGCGGCGGCCGCCTCGTCGAGCCAGTCGAGCACCTGCGGGTGCAGCGCGCTCACGCCCGCGTCGCGGCAGAGGCGCTCGAGCCGGGCGAGGCGCGCGGGCGTGCGGCCGTCGGGATCCGCGGCGAGCGCTTGCAGCGCCTCGATCTCCCGCGCGCGCAGGCCCTCGCTCCGGGCCCGCGCCTCGGCCCGCGCCAGGAGCGCGCGCCTCGCGGCCGGCGGGGGCGAGGCGAGCGCGAGCGCGAGCAGGGCCGGGACCGGCGGGGAGGGATCGGCGAGCAGCGCGCGGCCGAGCCGATCGGCGATGGCGGTGGAGCCGAGCGCCGCCGCCAGATCCGCGGCGAGCGCCGGCGCCCCGAGCGCATGCCAGAGCCCCGAGGGCGAGGCGCGCCGGTCGAGGAGCGCGGCGGCGCCGAGCTCGCCGAGCAGATCGTCCACGGTACGATCCACGGTTGACGATGGATCCCGATCGAGCACGAAGCGCCGGCAGAGCGCGTCCGGGAGCTCGCCGCCGCCGAGGGCGATCGCGCCGAGCAGGGCCGACGCGCCGGGCGAGAGGCCGCCGAGCCGCTCCATCGCCGTGTCGCGCGTGAGGGGCACGCGCCCGAGCGCCGCGACGAGCCAGCCCGGATTCGATCCGCTCGCGATCCGCTGCTCGGCGATCCTCGCCGGATCGTCGAGCGAGAGCGCCCGGCACAGGGCCTCGAAGCTCGCGTCGTCGAGCGGGCCGAGGGCGATCGCCTCCGCGCCGAAGGGCGCGCTCCGCGCCGTGGCGACGATCTCCACGCCGCTCCCCGCGCCGCGGCAGCGGTAGGCCTCGAGCGCCGCCGCGAGCTCGGCCGGCGCGCGATCGAGCTCGTCGAGGACGAGGAGGAGCGGGCCCTCGCCCGCGGCCTCGCTGAAGGGGAGCGCGAAGCCTTGCCCGCGGAGGAAGGCGACGAGGCGCGCGATCGGCTCGCCTCCGTCGAGCGGGAAGCGGAGCAGCCGCGCGCTCCTCCCTTCGAGCAGCGCGCGCGTGCACAGCTCCTGCGCGAGGTGGCTCTTGCCCATCCCGCTCGGGCCGACGAGGTAGCGCACCGCGGCCCGCCCCGGGGCGAGCAGCATGCGGAGCTCCCGCTCGCGGCCGATCGGCGGAGGCGGGTGCCCGGGCGCGAGCCGCTCGATCTTCCGCGCCGCGCCGAGCTCGCGCAGCAGGGCGCGCGCGTCGGGCGGCCGATCGCGCGGGTGCTCGCGGAGGAGCGCGTCGATCGCGCGGGCGATGCTCGGCGGCACCCACGGCGCGCGATCGCGCAGCGGCGGGCGGGCGCCTCGCGGCGGTGGCGCGCCCGTGGCGACCGCCCAGGCGAGCGCGCCGAGCGAGTACAGATCCGCGAGCGGCGAGGCGAGCGCGCCCGATCGCTGCTCGGGCGCGGCGAAGGCCGCCGTCATCCCCGAGATCGCCGTCTGCCCCGAAGGATCGCGCGCCCGGCCCACCGCGGCGCCGAGGTCGAGCAGCACCGGGTGCGCCTCGCCGTCGTGCTCGTTCGTGCGCTCGATCATGCGCACGTGCGCGGGCTTGAGATCGCCGTGGGCGAAGCCGGCGTCGTGCAGAAGCGCGAGCGTGCCGGCGAGATCGGTGAGCAGGTGATGGAGCCGCGCGCTCCTCTCGGCGGCCGGCGCGCTCGCGACGTAGGCCTGCGCGTCGGGCCCGTCGATGAAGTCCTCGATCAAGAAGGGCGCGCCGCTCCTCGCGCACCGCCCGAGATCGTGCGCCCGCACGAGCCCGCCGATCCGCGCCCGCGCGAGGAGCGCGAACTCCCCGAGCAGCGCCTGCTCGCGGAACGCGCCGTCGAGCCAGAGCTTGGCGACCAGCGATCGCCGCGGCGCCTCGCGATCGCGCACGCGCAGCACCACGCCCTGCGCGCCCCGCCCGAGCTCGGGGCCGGGCTCGTAGCGGGCGTGAACGAAGGCGGGCGCGTCGCGCAGCATCATCCCTGGTCCACGCGCTCAAGCATGGTCCGGGCCAGGCCGGGATCCACCGCGGCGACGCTGGATCGAGGCCGGTGGGCCGGTAAGTTGCCGAGCTGGCGTGGTAACCACGAGGCTGGTTGCCACGGTAACTCGAAGGGCGCCGCCGAGGAAGGCTCAGGGCCCTTTGCAGACCAGGCGCGCGAAGAAGATGTTGTTCTGCCCGCCGGCGCGGTTGTCCTGGAAGAGGATGCCCGCCTCGCCGGTCGCGCCGCCCGGCCCCATCGCGACCTTCGGACCGAGGCTGTCGCCCATCGCGCTCGTCACCCGCAGCTCGTCCGAGAGCGGCGCGAGCGACAGCGAGAGCGTGCGCGCGTAGATCTCGAAGCCGCCGTTCTGATCGCGATCGTCGGCGTAGACGAGGAGCAAGCTGTCGCCGAGCGCGAGCAGCGCGGGGGCGCGCGAGGCATGCGCGCCGGGCACGGTGACCTCGGTCGGGGGCACGAGCGTCGCGCCGTCGGGGCCGACGGCCATGGCGCGGATCGCCTTCGACGGAGCGTCGGTGTCCTGCCACGCGATCACGTAGCGATCGAAGTCCCACACGACGACCGGCGCGCCCGGCGTGCCCATCGCGTCCTCGACGGTGATCGGCGGCGGCGCCGCGGGCGTGAGATCGGCCGCGATCAGGCGGAAGACGAGCGTCGATCCCGCGGGGCCCTTCTCGATGTACGCGACGCCGAGACCACCGTCGCCGGCCGCCGCGCTCGGCGCCTGATCGCCGGTGCCGGCGGGCGGCATGGTGAGCTCCACGTTCCCGGCGGTGAGCATTCCATCCATCGTGATCCGCTGCCCGAAGAGGTGGAAATCGCCGCCCCGATCGTCCTGCCAGATCGCGACATGCTCGCTCCCGGTGAAGGCCAGGGTCGGGTTGATCGAGAAGCCCTTGGCGTTGCTGAGGCGCAGGTCGTCCCAGAGCTTGACCCCGTTGCCCTGGAGCGCGGCGAAGAAGATCTCGTAGTCGCCCGTCCGCCGATCGGACCACAGCACGCCCTGGCGGTTGCCGGCGGCGACCACCGGGCCGCCCGTCGCGTCGGAGCCGATCAGGCTGAGCGACTGCATCCCCGGCGGCGAGACGATGGCGCCCTTCGGCCCGAGCAGCGTGAGGTAGACATTGAAGCCCGTCGGCACGGTGCCGGTGTAGACCGCCTCGTAGTGCGTTCCATCCCAGGCGAGCCCGCCCGCGCTCGCCGGGGGCACGGTGGCGTCGACCGGCGCGTCGGGATCACCGCTCAGCGCGAAGGCCTGACAGCCGTGCGGCGCGCTCCCGCCCGATCCGCCGGTGCCTGTGGTGGTGGTCGTGGTCGCCGTCGATCCGCCGGTGCCCGCGGTCGTGGTCGCGGTGGTCGTCGATCCGCCGGCGCCGGTCGTGGTGGCAGCGCTGCTGGTCGTGCCGGAGGTGGTCTGGTTGCTGGAGCACGCGGCGGCTGCGGTGAGGGCGAGGAGCGGGAGCGGGGCGAGCCTTCGAGCAGAGAGCATGGGCGTTCCTTGGCGGCGAGGGGTGCGCGGCCGAGTATCGAGGCGCGCCCGGGGAGCGGCAAGGCGCGCGGCGATCAGGGGCACGCAGCGCAGGTGGTGGGGCATGCGCCGGCGTCCGCGTCGACGCAGGTGGGCAGGTCCTCGCCGGGCACGTAACAGCAGCGCTTCCAGGCGGGGCAGCACGCGGCGCCGCAGCAGGTGAGGTCGTTCGGGCAGATGGGGCCCATCACGTCGCAGGGCGCCGGCCCGCATGCGCCGTGATCGCAGAAGGGGTGCGCGCCGCCGCAGGCGTGGCCGCACGCGCCACAATGGAGCACGTCGTTGGCCAGATCGACACAGGCACCGTCGCACGAGGCGCAGGCGCCCGTGGCGCCCCCCTCACCGCCGGAGGTGGTGGTCGTGGAGGTGCTGCTCGTGGTGGTCGTCGTGCCGCCGGCGGTGGAGCCGCCGTTGCTGCACGCGAAGGCGAGGAGAGGGGAGAGCGCGAGCGAGGCGAGGAGGAGCGGGCGCACGCCTCGAGGGTAGCGAAGAGCGCGCCCTCCGGGGCGGATGGATCAGCCCTTCTTGGCCTTGATCGAGAGCTTGATCGCCACGTCGTCCTTGATCAGGTTGTCGGGCATCCCCGGGTAGACGATGCCGAACTCCTTGCGGTTGATCGTGAACTCGGCGGTGGCCGAGACCGCGTCGCCGCTCACGGTGATGGTGGCGGGGAAGGAGATGGTCTTCGTGACGCCGTGCAGGTCGAGGGTGCCGGTGATGGTGTGGGTCGCGCCCTTGTCGCCGCCCGCCTTCACCTCGGTGGAGGTGAACGTGGCCTTGGGGAACTTGGCGACATCGAAGAAGTCGGGCGACTTGAGGTGGCCGTCGAGCTTCTCGTCGTCGGTCTTCACGCTCCCGAGGTCGATCGACACGATGACCTTGCCGCCCTCGGCCTTGCCGCCGACGAGGCCGACCTGGCCGGAGAACGCGGTGAACTTGCCCTCGTGCTTGCCGATGGCCTTGGCGCCGACGAAGCCGACGGTGGACGAGGCGGCGTCGATCGCGAGGTAGCCGGCGTCGGCGACGCGCGCGCCGGCGGTCTTCGCGTCGGCCGCGGCGGCGGGGGCGGTGGTCTTCGGCGGATCGCTCTTGGGCGGGTCGTTGCAGCCGGCGAGGACGGCGAGCAGGACGGGGGACAAGAAGCGGGCGAGACGGGGGACGCGCATGGGCTAGGCTCCTTGGCGGAGGTTCGGGGACGTTGTGGGGCGGGATGATGGACCTGCGGAGAGCATCCGGCTAATCGATAATTTTGATAACATCCATCATCATGATGGATATCGCCCGCTTCGATCTCAACCTGCTCGTGGCCTTCGACGCGCTCTTCTGCGAGCGCAGCGTGACGCGGGCGGCGCGGCGGATCGGGCTCAGCCAGCCGGCGATGAGCGGCGCGCTCGGGCGGCTGCGTGCCCTCGTGGACGATCCGCTCTTCGTGCGCTCCTCCGGCGGGATGCTGCCGACGCCGCGCGCCCAGGCGCTCGGGGTGGTGGTGGCGCGGGCGCTCGGCGAGCTGAAGACGGCGCTCTCCGAGGAGGCGGTCTTCGAGCCGCAGACGTCGACGCGGCGCTTCACCCTCGCGGTGAGCGAGCCGGCGATGGCCGCGGTGCTGCCGCCGCTCGTGGCCGAGCTGCGCGCCCGCGCCCCCGGCGTGAGCCTCAAGGTGGTGCCGCTGCTCGATCACCAGCCGCCGCGGGAGATCGCGGCCGGCGAGATGGACGGCGCGATCGGCCTCCTGCGTCACGTGCCCGCGGATCACCGGCGCCGGCTGCTCTTCCGCGAGTCGCTCGTCTCGGTGGTGCGCGCCGATCGCCCGGGGCCGCGCGATCGCATCGCGCTCGCGGACTACCTCGGCGCGCCGCACCTCCTGATCTCGCCGCAGGGCAAGGATCGAGGCTCGGTCGACGTGGCGCTCGGCGCGCTCGGCCACCACCGGACCATCGCGGTGGTGGCGCCGACCATGTCGGCCGCGGCCGGCATCCTCCGGCGCAGCGACGTGGTGCTGACCATCGGCGCGCGGCTCGCCCGGTCGCTCGCGGCGGAGCCCGGGCTCTCCATCCGCGAGGTGCCGGTGGAGATCCCGCCGTACGAGATCACGCTCGTGTGGCACGAGCGCAGCCAGCAGGATCCGGCGCATGTGTGGCTGCGCGAGCTGCTCGGCGCGCTCGGCGACGAGGCCGAGGACGAGTGCAGGAGGGCCCGCGCGGCGAAGGTCAGTGCGGCGGAGAAGGGGCGAGCGCCAGGAGGCCCGCGTCGCAAGCGACCCACAGGTGATCGCGGGTCACGTCCCAGACCATCGCCGCGCGGTCCGTGAGCGCGCCCGGGATCACGGCGAGCTCGGTGAGGACGCCCTCCGGCGAGAGGCGGAGGAGCGAGGCCTCGGCGGGCTCGGTGGGCGCGCCGCCGGCGCGCGCGGCCAGGGCGAAGAGCGGCGCCTGCCTGTCTTCTCCCTGGAAACAGAGGGCGCGCAGGCCCGGGATCGAGAGCAGCTCGAAGCCCTGGCCGCCGCTGCGTGACACGGCGAGCGAGGCCTCGTCACCCACGGCGAGCGCGCGGCCGCCGGCGGTGGCGGCGAAGAGGAGCCGGCGGCGCGGCCGCGCGATGAGGCGGCGGAGCGAGGCGGAGAGGAGCGTCTCCTCGGGCCCTTCGTCGTCGCCGCGCAGGCGCTCGATGGCCGCGCCGGAGACCTCGCCCGCGCGGTCGGGGAGGAGGCGGAGCACCACGAGGGTGCCGCCGGTGCCGGCCATCGCGAGCACGTCGCGCGCGCGGACGACCGCGGGCGGCTGCCGCGGGGCCGCGAGGCAGAAGAGGGCGCCGTTGCTCAGGATCCAGAGGCGGCCCGGCGTGGAGCAGAGATCGATGGGCGCGCCGGCGCTCGCGAAGCCGGGCAGGGGGCTCGCCCGCTCGCCGCCGTCCGCGCTCAGGACGAGCTGCGCCCGCGGGCCCGCGGCGAGGACGAGGCCGCCGGTGAGCGCGACGCTCGTGGACCCTGCCCCGAAGGTCGCGCGGCGCGCGGTCATCTCTCCTTCGTCGACGAGGAGCAGGCGCTCGCCCGCGGCGGCGAGCCGGCTGCCTTCGAGGGAGAGCGCGCACACCGCCACGGCGGCGCCCGCCCCGCCGAGCGATCGGAAGCGCGCCTCGGTCGGGGCGGGCTCCACCGGCGCGGGCGCCTCGTCGAGCAGGAGATCCGCGAGCGCGTCGTCACCCGCGTCGCCGTCCTCGTCGGCGTCGAGCTCGGGGAGAGCGGCCTCGTCGACCTCGTCCTCCGGGTTGTCGGACGTCCCCTCGGCGCCGCCGTCGTCCTCGCTCCTGCGCTCGCCGAGGTCGAGATCCTCGATGTCGGCGCCGGGCTCGCCGCCTTCTCCAGCCTCGTCGATCGCGCCGTCCGCGTCGTCGAGGTCGATGCCTTCGTCGAGGGGCCCGACGTCGATCTCGCGATCGTCGGCGGCGCCGCCGTCCTCTTCGACCGGATCGATCTCGTCGCCCTGCTCGATGTCCTCCGCGGCGCGATCGTCGAGCGGATCGTCGCCGCCGTCGTCGAGCGCGTCGAGCTCGTCCTCGCCCTCGACGCCGGGGCGATCGTCGTCCTCGCCCACCTCCGGCGGAGCGTCGAGCTCGTCCTCCTCGGGCGGCGGGAGCTCGTCCTCGTCGCGCGGCGGAGCAGGCGGGGCTGGGCGGGGCATGGCGCGGGGGGCGATCGCGTCAGGGCTCGACGAGGCCCGTGCGCACGGCGATCCGGGTCAGATCGACCACGCTCTTGCAGCCGAGCTTGTCGTAGATGCGGATGCGGTGGGTCTCGACCGTCTTGGGGCTGATGCCGAGGCTCGCGGCGACGTCGCGCGTCGAGAGGCCGGTGGCGAAGAGGCGGAGGACCTGCACCTCGCGGCCCGTGAGCGCGTCGATCGTCCCTGCGCCCTGCTTGCCGGGCTTGCGCATGGCGCGGAGCACGGCATCCGAGAGGGTTGGGCTCAGGGGCGAGCCGCCTGCGGCGGCGGTGCGGATCCCCTCGACGAGGTCGGAGGTGGGGGAGGTCTTGAGCAGGTAGCCGTGCGCGCCGGCCCGCAGCGCTTCGGCCACGCGGTACTCGTCGTCGTAGCCGCTGACCACGATCACCTTGGCGCCGGGCACCGCGCCGCGCAGCGCGGCGATCACCTCGGCGCCGTCGCGATCGGGGAGCCCGAGCTCGATGACGACGATGTCGGGGCGGACCTCGGGGCAGCGCGAGAGCGCCTCCGCGGCCGTGCCCGCCTGCCCGATGAGGGTGAGATCGGGCGTGTCCTGGAAGGCCCTGAGGAAGCCCTCGCGGACGATCGGATGATCGTCGACCACGAAGACGCCGAGCTTCGTGCCGTGCGGCGATGTCATCACGAGCGCGGAAACCTCCTCCGGAGAGGGTTGTCTCCGGCGCGGCCGGCGTCAAGCGATAGGCCGCGCCCCGGCGGCGACGGCGCGGCGGCGCGCAACCGGCGGCTCACCTCGCGACGCCCCTGGATCCGCCGGGCGAGCGGTGCTTAGGTGGTGGGCCCATGTCGGACCGATCTTCCACCGATCCTGTCGCGTGCTTCTCCGGGGGTCGGGGCGCCGCCCTGCCCGGTTCGACCCGGGCGCCGCAGGCCCGGCGATCGCGCGAGCCGCTGCCGATCCAGATCGCCGCGGCGGGGATGCTGGTGCGCTCGGTCAAGGTCGCCGCGCCCGACGTGGTCTTCGTCAAGGGGCTGCTCGAGGCGAGCGAGGGGCTCGGCGCCCTCTTCGCGGAGCGCGGCGGCGAGCTCTGGCTGGTGTCGCCGGAGAGCCGCGCAGAGGAGCTCTCCGAGCTGCTCGCCGACCTCGAGGTGGAGATCGGCGCGACCGTCGGGCCGATCTCCCGCCTCGACACCGGGTCGGCCGACGCCGATCAACTCTTCGTGCCCGCTCACCTCACCCCCTGAGAGCAGGATCGCGCGATGATCAAAGCTCCGCAAAGCCACGAGGACGCTGCGCCGCCGAGCGTGGATCCTCGCCTGCTCGCCGCGTGGCGAGAGTGGCTGGGCGCGCTCGCCACCGACGCCGAGGCCGCGATCGCGGCGGCCCATGTCTACGGCGAGCTCGCCCCCGAGGCGCGCGACGCGTGGCTCGACGCGCTGACCGAGGACGGCCCCGTGCTCTCGGTCCCCAAGGTGGCGATCTACGCGCCGCTCCTCTCCGTCGAGGGAGATCCCGCGCGGCGCGAGCGCATCGAGCAGGCGATCGGCGCCGATTTCGACGGCGCCCCCGGGGGCGAGGAGATCCGCGTGCTCTCGGGCGTCGCCGCCGACGGGAGCCGGATCGCGGCGCTGGTGAGCCCGCTCTACCTGAGCTTCGTGCGCGTGCTCTGGTGCCGCTACGCGCCCGACTGGGGCTTCCACTGGGTGCGGCACGATCCGATCCTCGCCTCGAAGAACGCCCCGCACGCCGGGGTGAGCGTCGACGGGCTGCGCCTCGAGCCGGTGCCGCTCAGCCCCGCGATCGAGGAGCTCGCGCTCGCCGTCCTGGCGCAGCGACGCCGTGGAGCGGAGCTGCCGCCGTCCCTCAGGCTCTTCGCGCACCTCTTCGATCCCCACCTCGAGGGCAGCGCCCCGTGACACGTGCGCTCGCCGCGCGGGCGAGACGCGCGCTCGCCGCGCAGGCCTTGCTCGCATCGATCCTCGTGGCGGGCATCGCGTGCAGCAGCCCGGCGGCACCGCCGCCCGAGCGCCCTCGGCCCGAGGTACCGGCGGGGCGCATCCTCTCGTTCAGCTTCGAGACCGTCGACGGCAAGCCCCTCTCCACCGAGACCGTGGCCGGGCGGTTCACGGTGATCGGCTTCATCGCCACCTACGACATCGCGTCGCAGGCCGAGGCTCGCTTCATCGGCGGTTTGGCCCGGCACCATGCTCCGCGCATCAACGCGGCGCTCCTCGCGCTCGAGCCACGAGACAACCTTCCGCTCGTCCAGGCCTTCGCCCAGGGGATGGGGATCGAGCTGCCCGTCGCGCTGGCCGACGCGGCGACGATCGCCGGCGAGGGGCCCTTCGCGGGCCTGCACCATGTGCCGAGCGTGGTCCTGCTCGATCGGCAGGGGCGCGAGGTGTGGCGGCGGGTCGGCCTCACCGACGAGGCGACGATCGAGCTCGCGCTGCGGGCGGCCGAGGCCTCGTCCGAGCCACGCTGAGGCGCCCTTCGATCACTTCGGCCAGAACGACGAGCGCGCCTTGCCGTGCTCATCGAGCCGCGGGAGCAGCGCGGAGAGGCTGCGGAGGTGGGCCGGGATCGGCGCGAGGAAGGTGTCGGTGCCGAAGAGCGCGGCCGCCGCCTCGCGCAGCGCGGCGTTCTTGCCGAGGACGAGCGCGTCGCGCACGCGCCCCGTGATCTCCGCGGGCGCGCGCGCGCTCGCCGCGAGCACGTCCGAGGGGATCGGCCCCGCGTGGGCGAGGACGCGCACCTTGGCCTGACCCCAGCCCGCGCGCGCGCTCCGCGGGCCGTCGAACCCGCCGGCCTCGGGCTGGTTTTCGTCCAGGTAGAGGAACGTGGCCCCCGCCTGCGCGCGCCCCGAGATCACCGCGTCGACGACGGCCTCGTGGGTCCCGGTGAAGACGTTCTCGGCGAACATCTGCTCCAGCTCGAAGCCGAGCGCGCGGAGGTGGGCGCGGATCAGGAGGTAGCCCGACACGCTCTGGCGATCGACCCAGGCGGCCTTGACGCGGCTGAGGTCGCCGAGCTCGCGGAAGGGCGAGTCATGGCGCACGAAGAGCGCCGTCGAGTACGCGGAGACGCCGCCGCGCACGGGGATCACGAGGGGCACGCCGCGGCCGTCGGAGGCAGCCTGGGCCGCCAGGATCGGCGGCAGCCAGGCGATGTCCACGTCCCCCACCTCCATCGCGGCGAGCAGCCGATCGTAGTACCAGAGCCCGAGCCCGCTCACGTCGAGCTTGGTCGCCGCGGCGAGCGCGCGGCAGAAGCCGTCGAGCTGCTCGCGCGTGGCGCCGCTGGTCAGCGTCACCCCGACGCGGATTCGCAGAGTACGCGGTGACGCTGAAGGGATATTCGCCCAGCTCACGGCTGCACGGTGGCTGGGAACGCGCGGGTGGTCAAGCGCCCGCAGACGCTGCAGGCCGGCGGCGCGCACCGCCGGCTCAGCTTTTGTGAAACAATCTGCTCCGCGCCCCGGGTCGTCGGTCGGGCTCCCTCAAAATACAGGAGTATTCCTCGGTCGCTCTCCCTAGCCCCGGGTCGCTCGCAACGATTCTTTCACAAACTCTCAGGGAGGCTCACTTCGCGCGCTTGAAGACCAGCTTCTGCGCCTTCTTCGGGTCCTTCGCGAAGGGATCGACCATGGAGAAGGTGTCGTCGTCCGAGAAGGTGATCGCCACCTCGCGGCCCTTGAGGTCGGTCTTGCCGTCCTTCATGAGCTTGATCGTGACCGAGCCCGTGTCGCCCGAGCCGATCTCGATGGTGACCGAGTGCGCGGGCTTGCCCTTGAGCGACCAGGTCAGGGTCTTGTCGGTGTTCTCGACGGTCGAGGCGTTGTCGTTGAAGGCCTTCGTCGCCTTCTCCATCGCCGCGTTGTACTTCTTGCCGTCCTTGTCGGCCTTGCCGGCGGCCTTCTTGGCAGCGGCGTCGGCGGCGTCCTTCACGTCACCCTCGAAGGACTGCGTGAACTTCCCGACGAGCTTCTCCTTGGCCTGCTTCGCGGGCGGGGGAGGCGGCGTCTCGGCGGTCGCGGAGGCCGTTGCGGTCGCGGTCGCGGTCGGCACCGGGGTGGCCGTCTCGGCGGCGGTCGGGGTCGGCGCGGCCGTGGTGTCGGCGGCGGTGGTGGTGCCGCCCTGCGGCGTCTCGGGCTGGGCGGGCTCGCCGCAGGCCACCAGGGCCGTGGCAGTGGTGAGCAGAAGTCCGTACGACAAGCGCCTGATGTTCATGCGTAAACTCTCCTGAGGTGGGTTCCGCCCGCTACGAGATGCGGGCGTTCTGGGTGAGGTCGGGAGCGACCTTTGCGCGCCGTGATCTAGACGCCTGTGGGCCCCGCAATGGCTCGCCGGACCCTAACGGATCCGCTCCTCTTGGCCCAAACTTTGGCGTTTTCCCCATCCTGAGGCCCCAGGACAGCAGGCCACGCCCTAGGAAGGCCGCGGAGCTCCCGAGGGGGCCGCGGTTCATCCTTCGTCGGACAGGGAAGGCGCGCTCTTAACCCAGGTCCGCGCCCTTGTCATCCCTTCCGATGAGGGAGCGCCCCGGATGGATGAGCTGGGAGAGCAGGGAAGGCAGGTCGGATCAGGCGCGCGGGGATCGGAGGACGAGGGCGGATCTCGGGCCGCCCCGCGCACTGCGGAGGGCGGTCACTCGGCGGCGATCGGCTCGCTCACCACGTGGGAGACCTCGGGGTTGTTCTCGAAGTAGGCCTTGCCGGCCAGGCGCTTCACGAGGGGGCCGAAGCGCTCCTTCACCTTCCCCTGGAGGATGTCGCGGACGAGCGCCGCGTCATGGCGGAGCCGCTCGTGCACCTCCGGGTCGCGGGCGAGCTGGGCCAGCTTGCCCGCGCGCTCGGGGGCGCTCGCCACGAAGGCGCGCGCGCCCTGGGCGGCCTTCTGCCCGCGGCGCACCGCCCGCTCGAAGGCGCTCTGCTTGATGAGGGGCGCCACCTCGTAGACGAGGTTCGCCGCGGAGCCCGCCACCTTGTGCGGCGCGTGGTGGAGCGGGCTCGTGTACTTCGGGTTCTTGGCGAGGAAGGCCTCGACCTCGGCGGCGGTGAGCCCCGTCTCCTCGTAGGCCTTGGCGAGCTCCTGCTCGGCGGCGATGCGCGCCTTGAACATGTACATCTGGATGCGCGAGTAGAAGTTGGTCGCGCCGTCGCCGCTCGTCTCCACCGCGCAGAAGATCGTCCCCGGGTAGCGGTTGACGATGAGCGACTGCACCCCGTCGGACACGCCGGACGACGGCATGCACCCGAAGGGCTTCACGCTCACGGTGATGTGCGCCTTGCTCTTGATCGCGTTGACGATCAGCTTGCCGACCTCCATGTGGCCCTCGCCGCCGCGGAGATCGTTCGAGTAGTGATCGTTCGCCACCTCGGCCACGAGGTCCATGTCCGGCAGGTGGTAGTCGAAGAGCCCGAGCGGCAGGGCGAAGGCCTGGAAGCCCACGCGCAGCCCGAGCTCGGCCAGGCGCATGGTGGCGAGCCGCTTGGCCACGCCCACCTCGTCGAGCGACGCGAGCCCGTAGTGGCTGTCGTCGGCGCCGCGCAGATCGCGCCGCTCGCGGGTGTCGCGGGCGCACTCCCAGATGTTGTAGAGCAGCCAGGCCGTGGTGAGCTGGATGTCGTTCTCGCCGCCCTCGCTCTCCAGGAACCGCTGGAGCGCGTAGTTGCCGTCGCCCTCGGTCGTCATCGCCCAGAACTCGCCGATGATCGACGTCTTGGCGCGCGGGCGGAGCTTGTCCACCTGGACCTTGGCCAGCACCTTGCGGGCCTTGTAGAGCGAGACGAAGACGTTGGTCTTCTTGTAGAGCGCCTCGTAGACGATCTTCTTCGCCTCTTCCATCGCCTCGTTGGTCGCGCCCGGCACCCGCTCGTAGGGGCGGATGCGGTAACCGAGCGCGTTGAGCGCGTCGCCGGCGACGATCGCCTTGACGATCGCGATGAAGAAGTCGGGGTTCATCTCGAGCCCCACGTCCGCGCCCGTCGCCTGCGAGAGCCCGCCGGTCTGCTGGAAGAGCATCACCCGGAAGCCGTCGAAGCCCGCGTCGCGCAGCGCCTTGCGGTACTCCGTCACGTACATCCCGAAGCGGCACGGGCCGCAGGCGCCGGCGGTCACGAAGACGTAGTTCTTCACGACCTCCTCGGCCGTCATCCCGTGCTTGTCGCGCAGGTCGATGAGGTGCTTCACCAGGCTCCCCACGGTGAAGTACGTGGGGTTGCACTGCCCGCGGTTGCCGAACTCCTTGCCCGCCTGGAGCCCCGCGTTGTCGCTGATGCCGAAGTACTCGACCTTGTAGCCGAGCCCGCGGAGCGCGCCCTCGACGAGGAAGTCCTGCGCCGCGGTGAGGCCGCTGATGAGCAGCGTCACGTGGTCGCGCTCCTTCCGCGTCATCTCGGGGGTGAGCATGTTGTCGGCCCACTGGCGGCGCTCGGCCTTGATGCCGAGGCGCTCCTTCTCCGACGCCTCGTGGGCGCGGAGCTCGGCCTCGATGTCGGCGTCCGACATCACGTCGTTCGCCGTCGTCTTGGGCTCGTAGAGCGGCAGGCTCCTCTTCTTCTCCGGCGCGACCGAAATGCTTTCCATCGTCATGGCTTCGCGATCCTTCCGTGGCGAACGGGCCGTGGTTCCTTCGAAAATCCGTGGGGCTATGTCAGTCGTCAGGCGGGGCTCTGACCCGCCG
Source organism: Byssovorax sp. (assembly GCA_046351295.1). Taxonomy (GTDB): domain Bacteria; phylum Myxococcota_A; class Polyangia; order Polyangiales; family Polyangiaceae; genus JAXLYT01. The sequence continues at coordinate 70,387 of JAXLYT010000018.1, read as the reverse complement.
GCTGGGTGGCGACGACCTTGCCGTCGGCGTTCTTCTTCTTGAGCTGCACGAGGTCCTTCGGCGGCTCCTTGGGGGAGACGGGGGCCACGTAGCGCGCGAGCTTCTCGCCGAGCTCGGCGATCTGCTTGGCGAGCGCCGGGTCCGTCACCTGCCGCGCCGCGAGCTGGGCCTGCTTCTTCTCCAGGAGCTCGAGGCGCTTCCTGTCGAGGCTCACCGCGAGCTCGCTCTGCTTCTTCGACGCGTCCTCGAGCGCCTCCTCGTGGAGCTTCAGGCTGTGCGCGTAGGTCTTGACGCGGATCTTGATCGACCCGCCCGGCTTGTTGGCGTCGATGTCGTGCAGGGCCGCGTAGGGCGTGCCGCTCGCCGTCACGATGCTGTCGATGAGCCCGTAGGTCGGCGCGTCGTGGCCGCACTTGAAGCTCGACAGATCGAGGAGCACCACGTTCGGGTGCCGGGAGGCGAACTTCACCGCCCACACCTTCTGCGCGCTGTTGGCCGAGTAGTTCTCCGGCCACACATCGTTGATGTTCAAAGGATGTTGCCCGCGGGCCACCTCGTCCTTGAAGTAGCGGGAGAGGTACTTCAGATCGCGGGGGATCGAGCGCACCGAGAGGATCGGGTAGCCGAGCACCTGGAACTCCTCCGGGATGCCGTGGTTCAGCCCCGGGTCGGAGTGGTAGGGCCGCGACACCATCAGGATCGCCACCCGGTTCTCCGCCTCGACCGTCTCCAGGATCGCGCGCCCCTTCTCCTGCAGGTCGCGCTCGAACTGCTCGAGCGCGCGCATCGCCTCGCGGTGCGCGTGATCGCTCTCGTCCTCGGTGATCCCGAGCCGCGGGCCCCAGGTCTCGTACATCCGCCGCGCGGTGAGCAGCATCTCCGAGAAGGTCAGCGCCGGGTCGAGGTACTCGATCCCGCGCGTCGCGAAGAAGTCGATCTCCTTCGTGAAGGCCGCCTTCATCACGTCCGGCACGCCGGCCACGATCGGGCAGCTCGTCTTGTCCATCACGCCCTCGCCGAAGCTCGGCACGTGCGTGAGGATGGGGAAGAAGATGTAGTCGAGCTTCTTGTCGTCCGAGTGGTGGTGGAAGAGCAGGTTGTGGATGTGGGCCTGCGACACCTTCGAGGGGAAGCACGGGTCGATCGAGCCGTACTTCCCGCCCTCGACCCACATCTCCTCGCTCGTCGGATCGCTGAAGACCACGTGGGTCTTCGGCACGCCGAGGGCCTCGAAGTACGTCCGGAAGTAGGGCGCCGTCGAGTACAGGTTGAGCACGCGGGGGATGCCGATCCGCACGCGCTTGAGGCGCTCGCGGACCGCGATGGAGCTCCGCCGGAAGGGCCGCGTCGTCTCCACCCGCTTGATCCCGAGGAAGCCGCGCTTGACGATCATGTCCTTGACCGGCGCGCCCTCGGCCGGCAGCGGCGCGGGCTCGTAGAAGTGCCGGAAGGCCTGCTTCGACTCGTACTCGACCAGGTTCGGGAACTGCTTGGCGATCTTCTTGCGCTCGGCGACGAGGGCGATCATCGCGTCCTCGCTCTCCACGGTGCCCTTCTCGCAGGAGAAGCCGGAGATGTAGCGGCTCGTCGTCCCGTCGGGGCGCTTCGTGTCGATGAAGGTCCGCTTGCACTCGTTCGGGCAGAAGTGGCAGACGGTCTCGTCGTCGTTCTTCGTCGTGTAGTCGAGCGCGATCGCCGCATCGATCCCGATGAACGTCGACTTGCCCCGCCGCTTGACGACGCGCAGCGTCTCGAAGGCCGCGCCGAGCGCGCCGGCCTCGCCCGTGTGCGGGTGCACGAACACCTGCGCGCCGGGCACGCGCTCCTTGATGTAGTCGACCTGCGCCTTGACCGCGGCCAGGTTGTACTGCGTCCCGCCCTGGAGCACGTAGCGCGTCCCGAGCGCCGCCATGCGGGGGATCTGCACCACGTACTGCCACACGTTCTTCGGCAGCACCTGCGCGAGCCCCGCGAGCAGCTCCTCCTTGGAGAAGCCTTCTTTCTGGAAGTTCACGCGGTCGGTGTCGAGGAAGACCGCGCAGCCGTAGCTGAACTTGGGCGCGAGCTCCGCGCCGAAGGCCGTGTCGGCGTACTCCGTCACGGGCAGGCCGAACTGATCGGCCATCGCCTGGAGGAGCATCCCGTTGCCGGCCGAGCAGGAGTTCGAGAGGCGGAAGTTCGCGATGTCGCCGTTCTTCATGAACAGGACCTTGATGTCCTGCCCGCCGATGTCGCAGATCACGTCGACGTCGCCGAAGAACTTCACCGCGCTCATCATGTGCGCGACGGTCTCGACGATGTTCACGTCGGCCCGCATGCACTCCTGGAGCACGTCGGCCGCGTAGCCCGTCCCGCCGAAGCCGAGCACGTCGAGCGTCGCGCCCTGCGACACCACGTAGTCGCGCAGCTTGCCGAGCAGCTCCTTCGCGTCCTGGATCGGGTTGCCCTTCGAGAGCTGGTACGCCTTGCAGATGATCTCGCCGTCCTCGTCGATGAGCACCGCCTTCGACGAGGTGGACCCGCCGTCGAGCCCGATGACCCCGCGCACGACCTGCCCCGCTTCGAGCTTCTTCGGTGTGAAGCGAGGGATCGCGTAGAGCTTGCGGAACTCGTCGACCTCGCTCGGCGCCTTCACGAGCGGCGGCCCCGCGCTCTCCCCGAGGCGCGCCTTGCGCCCGTGCGTCATGTACGAGACGAGCCCCTCGCGCCCCGTGTAGAGCCCGACCTCGGCCGGCTCGCGCATCCCGTACACGCACGCGCCGAAGGCCGCGTAGTACTGCGCGTTCTCCGGCACGAACACCGTCTCCTCGATCGGCCGGTCCTTCGGCCACGCGTAGCCGCGCTCCTCCCAGGTCTGGGGGATGCGCAGGCGCCAGCACTCCTGGAGGAAGGGCAGGTACGTGTTCGGCCCGCCGAGCAACAGCACCTTGTGCTTGAGCGTCGAGCCGCGCGTCAGCACCGACAGGTTCTGGAGGACGATCGCGTCGGCGAGCGAGCAGAGCACCTCCTTCGCGGGGATGCCGCTCTTCACCAGGTTCACGATGTCGGTCTCGGCGAACACGCCGCACTTGGCCGCCACGTGGTGGAGCTTCGAGTCGTCGAAGTGCACCTGCACCACGTCGCTCGGCGGCAGGCCCACCTTGATCATGCACTTGTCGATCGTCGCGCCGGTGCCGGAGGCGCACTTGTCGTTCATGGACGGGGCGGCGGTCTTGTCGCCGGTCTTCTCGTCCTTGTTGAACATGATGATCTTGGCGTCCTGCCCGCCGAGCTCGATCACGCTCCCCACGTCGGGGTGGAGGTTCTCCACCGCGAGCGTCACGGCGTTCACCTCCTGCACGAACTTGGCGCCGAGGGTCGGGCAGAGCGGCGCCGCGCCCGAGCCCGTCATGAACACCCGCCAGGCCGCGCGCGGCGACTCGGGGAAGCTCGCCTCGATCACGTCGAGCAGCTCGAGCACCTTCTCCGGTTGCTTGGTCTGGTGCCGCTGGTAATCGCTCCAGAGGATCTCCAGCGTGCTCGGGTCGAGCACCACCGCCTTCACGGTCGTCGATCCCACGTCGATCCCGATCACCACCGGATCCTGGGGCTGCCTTGCCATGCCGCTCGTCTCCTGCGCGTCCGAGGCCCGCCGCCGGCCCGAGAGCCGACTGACTGGCCAGTCAGTCGGCTAGAGATACGCGGCGCGGCCGAAAGACGCAAGGTTTGCGGGCCACCTTCGGCGAATTTTGGACGGGTCCGTCCGGGTCACTCGTTCCTCGCTCTGCCCTCTCCCACTCCCGCTCCCGAGATCCCCTCCCGGATCAGGAGAGGGCGGCGGCAGCGGGAGGGGGAACGGGAACGGGAGGGGGCAGATGTGCTTGAAACGACGAGATCCGTCGGGCGCGGTGGTTTGGAGTGGTGGCGAAGGGAGGGGTGCTCTAGGAGGGGCAGCCCCACATGGCCCAGATGGACAAGGCCGAGCGCCGCCAGGTACTCCTTCGCGCCGCGCGCGACGTCTTCGCCACGAAGGGCTACCACGACGCCAAGGTCGACGACATCACGGCCCAGGCCAAGGTCGCCAAGGGCACCTTCTACCTCTATTTCACCGACAAGCGCGCGGTCCTCTCCGAGCTCGTCGACCTGCTCTTTTCGCGCATCGGCGCCGCCATCCTCAAGGTCGAGCCGAGCGCCGACATCGAGGGGCAGATCAAGCACAACATCCGCGCGATCGTGGCCGTCCTCCTCGACGATCCGGCCCTCACCCGCATCCTCTTCTCCTTCGCCGCGGGCCTCGATCCGGCCTTCGTCGAGACGATCCGCGCCTTCTACGACGGCGTGAAGATGCTCCTCGAGGCGAGCCTCGCCGAGGGCCAGTCGCTCGGGATCGTGGCCGAGGGCGACGCCAAGGTCTTCGCCACCTTCACGATCGGCGCCCTCAAGGAGATGATCTTCGAGACGGTCACCGCCGCCTCGCCCCGACCCCGCGAGGAGATCGTCGACGCCCTCTTCCGCTTCCTCCAGGCCGGCTACCTGCGCATCGTCCCCGCGGCCGAGATCGCCCGCACGCCCGCGCCGCCGCCCGGCGAGCCCTCGCGCACGCCGAGGCCGCCCGCGGTCAAGAAGAGGAAGTGACGGCTGACCGGCAGGTCACCCGCTGATCCTTCGATCAGAGAAAGCGCTTCACGAAGTTCCGGAGCGCCCGCCGCCCCTCGTCCCCGTCGTGCGCGCGCGACAGCATCTCGTCCACCGCGAACCCCTCGGCGCTGAGCACCTCGCGCCGCGCGCTGATGTACGCGCGCATCACCTCGCCGTCGATCTCCGGGTGGAACTGCACGCCGTAGCAGGTCTCGCTGAAGCGGATGGCATGCGCGTCCTCCATCGGCGAGCGCGCGAGCGCGACCGCGCCCTCGGGCAGGCGCGCGACCGTGTCGATGTGGGTCACGTTCGCCTCGAACACCCGGGGCACGCCCTCGAAGATCCAGTCGTCGGCCGTGCGCTCGATCGGCACCGTCCCCATCTCCCGGCCGCGCGGGTTCTTCTGCACCTCGCCGCCGAGCGCCTGGGCCAGGATCTGGTGGCCGAAGCAGATGCCGAAGGTCGGCGTCTCCGCGGCCACCACCGCGCGCAGGTAGGCCTCGGCGCGGAGCATCCAGGGCTCGCGCGTCGGCACGTTGGCCGCCGAGCCGGTGATCACGAAGGCCGAGGTCGATCGCGGATCGGGCAGATCGCCCGTGCGGAGATCGATGACCCGGTAGTCACCCGAGAAGGCATCGCCGATCGACGAGGCGATGAGATCGTGGAACTGGCCGCGCCGCTCGATCACCTGCGGGACGGGCTCGCCGGTGCGCAGGATGGTGATGGTCTTCTTCGACGAGGCGGCGGACGGCGCAGAGGACATGGGGCCCGTCTCTTAGCTCGTCTCGCCCGCGCGCGCCGCACCGTTCCCGCATCGTTCACCGCGCGGCGACCGCGCCCGCGCGCCGGGCCGAGCGCGCCGCCTTTCCCCAGAGCTGCCCGAGATCGTGGCCGAAGATCGCCTTCACGACCACCTTGTCGCTCGACGCGGTGAGGCCTGCGCCCACGCCGAAGTTCAGCTCCCAGCCCGCGAGCGCGAGCACGTTGCCCGCGAGGAAGACATAGTGCTCCTGCGCGCTCGTGACCGGCACATGCGCGATGGGCCCGATCGAGCCGTAGTACTCGCCGCCGACCTCGATCACGTCCGGGATCTTCGCGTACGCCGCGAGGCCCGGGCTCAGCTCCGGCCCCGCCGAGAGGCCCGCGCCCGCGAGCGACACCTCCAGGTTGGGGTTGGCAGCGAGGTGGAAATACCGGTCGTCCCACGCCACGATCGGGCGCAGCTCGCCGCCGAACCGATCGGCCTCGAAGCGCTCGGGGATCGCCGCGATCTCCACGTTGAAACCGAGCCGCAGGTGCGGGTGGAAGCCCTCCGGCATCACCAGCTTGGAGCGCAGCTTGATCCCCGCCCAGTAGAACGTGTCGTCCGCGCGCGCTGCGAATTGCAGGTACGCGCCCACCTCCCAGAAGCGCGTCACCCCGAGGGCCGGCTCGAAGGTGAAATGGCTCTGCTTGTGCGACGGGAGCTCGGGCGGATCGGCCGCTCGATCCGGCGCGCGGCGCGTGTTCGCATGCAGCTCCATCGACGCTGTGCCGGGGTCGTTCGTGGAGCCGTCGTAGACCTGGATCTCGAAGGGATCGGCCGCGCGGGCAGGGGAGGTGATGAGGAGCGCGGCGACGCCGGAGAGCGCGGCGAGCGGGGCGCGCGAGAGGCCGAGGAAGGCGCCGTTTACCCGTGTCCGTGGTGGCATGGTCGGACCATAGTGTTATTGAATTTCACTTTCAATAAGATTCGAGGACCGGCTGGTCCGGCTGACAGATCCGGGCCGCTCCTGTAAAGATGCCGCGCGATGAGCGCCTACGAGATCACGCGCCCGATCTGGCGAAAGTTCCGCCCCAAGTTCCTCAAGCGCGCCGCCGAGCATGTGCGCGCCGGCGGTTGCGCCGTCATCGAGCCCGAAGAGGGCCGGATGGACATGATCCTCACCGTCGACGGCAAGGGCCCGAAGGCGAAGATCACCGAGCTCGGCCTGTGGGCGCTGCTCGCGCTCAACCACCGGCGCTGGCGGCGCGTGCAAGAGGGCCCCGCGAAGGGCCTGGCCACGGCGCGCGTCCCGAAGGACTACGAGGGCTCGGTCATCGACTGGTGCGATCGCGACGCCGTCCACGAGGGCCCGACGCGCACCATCAAGCTCGACTGCCTCGAGTGCGGCGCGTGCTGCCACGACGCCAACGTGCTGCTCGACCACGACGACTTCAACCGCTGGAAGAAGGGCGGCCGCGGCGATCTCATCCACAAGAGCTACATCAAGCGCGGCAAGGACGGGAAGGTGACCCTCCGCTTCGCCGAGAGCGGCGACTGCCAGCACCTCGGCCGCGACAAGAAGTGCGCGATCTACACGATCCGCCCCGACAACTGCCGCGCCTTCGTGGTGGGCAGCGAGGCATGCCTCGCCGCGCGCGAAGACACGCTGCGCCTACGGGACGGCTGAGAGGGTGTTCCCTGGGCTGCTGCGCAGCCCGGGTCGTCGGTCGGAACCGCTCAACGTACCTCGGTACGTCTCGCGGTTCCTCCCTAGCCCCGGGCTGCTCGCGACGCCTATGGAACACCCAGGGACGGCGCGTCCATCGCGCAGCGAAACCCGAGCGTCGCATGCGCCATCACCGGCGCGCCGTAGCCCCGGTAGCTCGATCGCAGGTGGTCTTCCCCGTCGAAGAAGCTGCCGCCGCGGATCACCTTGAGCGGGGCCTCCGGATCGCCCTTGGGATCGGCCCCGCCCGCGAGCGTCGCGGCGAACCCGTCGCTCACCCACTCGGCCACGTTTCCGCCGAGATCGAAGATGCCGTCCGGCGTCCGATCGGCCGGGTGCGAGCCGGCCGCGCAGGTCGCCACCGACTCGCCCGATCTCCGGCATGCCGCGTTCTGATCGTAGCAAGCGCGCGCGCACTCGGGCGGCTCGCGGCCCCACGGGTAGGGGCGCCCGTCCGCGCCGCGCGCGGCGAGCTCCCACTCCGCCTCGGTCGGCAGCCGCCGCCCCTTCCACTTGCAGAAGCCCGCGGCGCTCGCGAAATCGACGCAGTTCATCGGCTGATCGAGCGCTTTTTGCGGGGCGTTGCAGCGGCGGGTCCACGTCGCGGCGTACTCCTCCAGCGCGGCCTCGGGTGACGCGTCCGCGCGCGCCGGCTCGGCGGAGACGGACACGTGATCACCGGGCGAGCACATGCGCGCCTCCACGCAGGCCTCGAAGGCGCGCACCGTCACCTCGCGGCGATCGAGGTAAAAAGGCCTGCTGATCGTGACCTTCTTCGCGATCGCGCCCTCGCCCATGGTGAAGGTCGCGGCGGCGATCAGCGCCATCTCCTCGGGCGGAGGGGGCGCCGGCTGTGCAACGACGGCGCTGCTCGTCAACGCGGCGGAGGCCGAGGGTACAGGCTTCACCGCGAGCGCCTCCGACGCGCTCGGCGCCGCGCTCGGGCGCGTGGAGCTCCCCGGCGCGGCCTTCGCGCTCGGCGCATGCGCGGCGCTCGATCCATGCGCAGGCGGGTGCGACGCTCCATGCTCGGGATCGCCCATCCCCACCAGCACGAAGGCCGCGGCCGCGCCGGCCGCCGAGGCCAGCCCGAGGAGCAGCCAGGGCCAGATCGATCGCTTCGCCGGCGCGGGCGCAGCAGGCTTCGATCGCGCGGCCGGCACCTTGCTCTTCTCGCGCGGCGACTCCTTCGTCGCGTCTCGCCGCGCCTCGCGCGTGGCCGCGGCGGCGGGCGCGACGGCCTCCGTCTCGGCCATCGGATCGTCCTTGTCGAGCCGGCGCTTCTCGGCCGTCACCCGGGGCAGCACCGCGGGCGGCGGCTCGACCGACGCGCCCCCCTCGGGCAACCCGATCGACTCGGCGGGGAGCGTCGACGCGAGCGGCAGCGCCTTCGGCCCGCCCGGCCCCTCGGTCTTCACGTCGAGCCTCGCGTTGGCCGCGAACTCGGCCGTGCCCATCATCGGATCGGGCGCGGGGCTCTGTGCCTTCGGGCGCGACGGCAGCGGCTCTCCCCGCACCGCCGCGGAGAGCGCGTCCCACAGCTCGCTCGCGTCGGCGTAGCGCTGCTTGGGCTCCACGCTGAGCGCCTTGTCGAGCACCTGCTCCACCGCGTCGCTCACCTCGGCCCCGCGCCCCCGCGCCGTCGGCCGCATGCTCGGGTCCGCCGCGGCGATGTAGAGCTGCGTCGGATCGTCCCCGTCGAGCGCCTTCTTCCCGGTGATCATCTCCACCAGGATCAGCGCGAGCGCGAACACATCTGTCCACGGCCCGCTCGCCCCGCGCTGCTTGTTGAACTGCTCCGGCGCGCCATAGCGCGGCGTGAACGCCGTCGGCCCGGCCCGCGTCGCCTCCAGCGCCTCGGTGAAGGTCGGGTAATCGGTGAGCACCTTGGCGATGCCGAAGTCGAGCACCTTCACCGTCTGCACGCCGTCGTTGCGCGTGACGAACAGGTTCGGGGGCTTCACGTCGCGGTGCGCGACCTTCTGCTTGTGCGCGACGCCGAGCGCGCGCGCCGCCGGCTCGAGGAGCGCCACCGCCTCCTTCAGCGGATACGGCCCCTCGCCGCGGGCGAGCCGCGCCTTCATGTGCTCGGCCAGCGTCTCGCCCTCCAGCCACTCGAGCACCAGGTAAGGCACCCAGCTCCCGTCCGGCGCGGTGAACGCCCCGACATCGAGCGCCTGCACGATCCCCGAGGTCAGCTTCGACAGCCGGTGCAGCAGCTTCCCCTCGTCGCGGAGCTGCTCGAGCAGCCCCTCGCGCTGCGCCTCGTCGAGCGTCTTCGGCACCTTCAGGCACTTGACCGCGATGAGCTCCCCGAAGCCCTTGTGGACGCCGCGGTAGACGACCCCGAAGCCCCCATCGCCCACGACGGACGCGATGCGGTACTTGTTCTCGATCGTCGTGCCGCAAAGCTTCCAAGGGTCGGCTTGGGGCTCGGTCTCGGGCATGGCGGGCGAGGCCTAGCCCGGGCGGAGGGGGGTGGCAATCGAAGGGGCCGGGCCCCTTGCCAAGTTCGTCTAAAGATTGTATAAAGTTTGCGAAACATTAGTCAGTCATGAACGACCCGCCGCCCCCGAGGGTGGCCCCGACCGACCCCCAAGGAGCCCGATGCGAATTTCAGCCCTCCGTCCGCCTGCGTCCGGAGCCGCCGCGCTCGTCCTCACCCTCGCGGCCTCGCTCGCCGCCTGCTCGCAGAGCGCGGCGCCCGCGTCCACCACCGGGACACCCGACCCCGGTCCTGCGCCCGAGCCCTCGACGACCACCGGCGGTCGCTGCGTCTACACGAGCCCCTTCACCCAGGCCGAGGAGTGCCGCGAGTACACCGGCGCCGGCTGGGCCGCGGGGGCCGGCGCGGACGACTGCGCCGTGCGCAGCGGGACCTTCGCCGAGGACGGCGCGTGCGAGTACCCGAGCACGCTCGGCGCGTGCTCCATCGATGCCGGCAAGGACACGGCGTACACCATCGTGTTCCCCGGCGAGGACAGCAGCAAGTGCGCCTCCACACAGATGGGTTGTGAAAAGTTTGCCAAGGGTACGTTTGCGCCGGGCAAGGTCTGCGAGGGCGTCGGGCCGACCGATCCTCCGCCGGACACCGGCGGCGTCTACCAGCCCCCGGAGCTGACCTGCTCCGATCCCCTCGCGGGCGAGCCACCCGGCCAGAGCGACGGCAAGGTGTGCACCCGCTCGGGCATCGCCGCATGCACCGAGCCGGGACGTCGTTTCGACGACTACGCGAGCTGCAAGCCCGTGCTCACCCAGCGCCCCTACTGGCCTGCCCCGGCGTCGAGCTACGAGACCCCGAAGGACGATCCCATCCTCTCCGACGCCTCGTACATGGCCGAGATCGCGTGGGCGAAGGAGCAGGCCTCCGCGTGCGGCTGCGTGTGCTGCCACTCCGCGGAGAGCGCGCCGAACGGCAAGACGTCGAACTGGTACATCGAGAAGGGCCCGAACTGGATCGACTCCTTCAACCCCACCGGCCTCGCGCTCGTCGCCAACTGGATCGACTCGACGCAGCTCGGCGCCTACCCGGCCTCGGACAACAACGGCTTCTCCCGCGACGTCTCCGGCCTCCCCTCCACCGATCCGGCGCGCATGGTGAAGCTCTTCGAGTCCGAGCTCGCGCGGCGTGGCTACACCAAGGCCGACTTCGCCGACGCGACGCCCTTCGGCGGGCCGCTCTACGATCAGAGCCTCTACGTGCCCTCGGCATGCACCGGCGGCGAGGGCGTCAAGAGCGACGGCAGCGTCGTGTGGTCCGGCGGCGGCGCGCGCTACGTGTACGTGCTCGCCTCGGGCGCGAAGAACCCGGGCGTGCCGCCGAACCTCGACGAGCCCGAAGGGACGATCTGGAAGCTCGATGTCTCGCCGGTGTCGAAGCCGCTCACGAGCGGGATCGCGTACGGGAGCGCGCCGGCCGGGACGTTCCAGGCCGTCCCCGAGAAGGGCGCTCCCGAGGCGCTCTCGAAGGGCAGCGCGTATTATCTCTACGTGCTGGCCGACATCGGCATCCCCATCACCCGCTGCCTCTTCACGTACTGACCGGCGATCGCGGACCGCGGTGGGGCGCCCCACGCAGACAGGGGAGGTCCCACCCGGCCCGGCGCGGCTTTGCTATCGTGCGATCGACCCGATGCACCGATCCTCCCTCCGCGCCGCGCTGTTTCTGGTCCTCGTCGGGCTCTCGGCCTGCCACCCGCACGCGCCGGCCGGCCCCTCCGCGGCGGGCCCCGGCGCGCCCCAGCCTGCTCCCGCCCGCGGCGAGGCGCCCCTGCCCACGATCGGCGGCGAGGCCGCGCCCTCTCCGGATCTGTTCTCTCCCAAGCTCGTCGCCAACCTCTTCTCCCACCCCGGCCCGCTCCTCGTGAGCGATGTCGACATGGGCCCCTCCTGGGCCGAGAAGGGCAAGGTCGTGTGGGCCGTCTCCTTCGCCGCCGACGACGGCAGCTTCGCCCCCCTCACGTTGATCCTCTTCGAGGGTCGATATCGCGGCCTCACCATCACCGACAACCAGAGAGACCTGCTCCGGCGCTCCGGCCTCTACAAGGACCTGGATTTCGGCAAAGGCCGGACGGGCTACGCGCTGCGCGCCGCGGACGACGGGGGAGGGGCGGAGGAGACCGCGGCGATCCGGAGCCCGGGCGGCCATTACGAGCTCCTGGTGCTGGTGAGCGTGCCGAAGGGTGGCCCGCCCGAGACACCGGGCTCAGCGGCTTACCGGAGCCTCCTCCTGGAGCACACGGTGCGCTTGATGGAGAGCGTGGCGCGGGGGATGAGCGAGCAGTGGAAGGGGCCTTGAGGGCGGTAGCCCGGGTTTTAACCCGGGGCTACGCAGGACGCGACGAACCCGGCTGTTGATGGCCGCTCACTCCCCCGAGCAGGTGATGAAGACCGTCGAGTTGTCGAGGGGCTCGCCCTCGCCCACGAAGCGCAGCTTCTGGGGCTCGGTGGCCGAGCAGCTCTCGATCAGATCCGGATTGCCGGTGGTCGCGTCGACGTAACACCAACCGTCCACGGGCTTTCCGTCGGCCGTGGTGGGGTTGCGGCTCGCGTCCGTCTGGCAGGCGAGGAGCGCGTCGCCCGCGACGGGCTCGATCTCGCAGAAGCAGTTCCAGCCGGCGCCCGCGGCGGCGGGATCGTTCTTCGCCTGATCGACGGCGGGCTGATGATCCGGGAGCAGCGGATCGTGCCGCGCCTTGACCGCGGGCGCGTCGCACGAGCACTCGCCGGGGGCGGTCTTCCGGGCCTCGATCAGCAGACAGGACACCTGGCCCTGGCCGTCGGGGTGGAGCTGCCGGGGCAGGCAAGGCCCGTTGAGGCGGGACTTGAGCCGCTCCACGATGGCCTGGATGGCCGGGTGATATCCATAGTTGGCCTTGCCCGGGTCATCCATCTGCGCGGCGCACACCGAGGCCACGATGCCCTGATCGCCCGCGCCCTTGAGGACGCCGAGCTCGCGCAGACCGGGATAGGCCTTGGCGTAGCGCTGCGTCTCGCCGAGGTTGCCCTGATCGTCGAGGCAGAGGGGGTTCTTGGCCTCGGCGTCGCAGTCGCACGCGCCGTCCGCGCAGTTGCGCGGCTCGGGGAGCTTGAAGCGACAGGCATATTGCAGGTCACCGTTGCTGTTCTTCGAGGTGTCGTACTCGCGGCCGTTGACGCCGTTGACCTCGGACAGGGGCGCGCTCGGATCGATGATCGGATCGCCCGTCGCGGGGTTTTGCCCCTTGCGCGGATCGCGCGACTCGCGCATGAACGGGTCGACCGGCTCGATGCCATGGGCCGGATCGCCGAGGATCTCGTCCCACCCGGAGCGACCGCGCGGGTTCTTGAGCATGAGCTCGCTCACCGTCTGGAAGCCGCCCACCTCGTTCCCGTCCTTGTCGAGCCCGTGAAGCAGGTCGGGGTCACCGTCCTTGTTGCGCCGGGCGACATCCTGCCAGGGCACACCGACGATGCCGGCCAAAAACACCAGGTGCATCTCCGGCGTCCGCGCGCCCGGATCACCGCCGGTCCCGTTCGCGCCGGGGAAGAGGGGGTTGCCCACCAGCTCTCCCTCGCGGTTCGGGATCAGCGCGTTGCCGAGCGCGGTCGTGTACCGGTCGAGCGGCTGGAGGAAATCGATCCCGAACCGCTGCTTCTGCTTGAAGCAGCGCAGGTTCGACGGGTCCTCGTCGTCGGTCATCGGCTTTTCGCAGTCGGGGTCGACGGGGCAGTCACCCCGCGGCGATCCGCAGGATTTGCAGCAAGCGTCGTTGATGTCGACCGAGCACTCGTGGCGGGCCCGCGGCAGGTGGTAGGCCACTTTCTTCCCGTTCTTCTCCACGACGCGCTGCGCGGCCAGGTAGCCCACCCCGCCGTCGCGGATCGAGCAGTCGTTCTCGTCGCTCAGCATGATGATGGCCACCATCGAGTCCGGCCGGAGGAAATCGGCCCGCTGCTTCAGGAGATCGTGATCGACGCCGGTGGGGACGGCCTTGCCGTTCTCCACGCTGATCGACGCATAGGGCTCCGGGTCGACCAGGAAGCGATACCAGCTCTCGAGCTGCGCCTCGTAGCCACACCCCACCTGCCCCACGCCCTGCACCATGTCGCGCAGCGTCGGGACGAGGCCCGTCGTCCCCTTGATATCGCCGATCTCGCTCTCTCCGGGCGGATCGAGCTTCTGCCCCGGATCCCAGGCCAAAAAGCCCTGATTTTTCCAGGTCGAGACGGCCCCTCCGTCGGGCTTGCGGGAGAGCAGGTGAGCCCGATCGTCGTTCTCCGGATTGCCGCTCTTGTCGGCCGTCGTCGCGCAGGTGAAGGTCGCCCCGTGGCCGCCCAGGCTGGAGCTGATGATGCCGATATGGATATCCTGGATCGGATCGAACTCCCGCGCCGAGCCCTTGGGACAGGGGTCGAGCGGGTGGGCGGGCTGCGCCGCGATGGGCACGCCCTTCTTGTCGAGGCACTGCGGGGCGACGAGCCCTTTGACGAGATCCGGCACCGCGTCGGCCAAGATGGCCTGCTTGTCCGCCATCGACCCGGAGTTGTCGATCATCAGGAGGAGATCGATCTTCTCGACGCGGCTCTGCGGGAGCTTGTCGCTATAGGTGTGCGTGCTCTTCGAGTCGATCGGCTCGATGGGCCGATTGAGGCAGCCCACCATCCCTGTCGCGCCGAGCACGAGCGCGCCGGCGAGGAGGTGAATGGAGCGACGGAGGCGAGGATTGGCCATGAGACAAAACCCTTTCGAGCCATCCGGCAAACGCCGGACAGGAAGGAGAGCGCCGCGCGCAAACATGAATCCCCAGCACGCCCCCCGATCAGAGGAGGGTCGCGGTTCGCGTTCGGCTGAAATTTTCCGTTGAGCTTGCTTCCGTCCCATGAATGGCGGGACGGGGCCGGGCTCATTTCAAAATCGTTCGGAGGCAGGAAGCAGGCTCTCCGGGGCGACGATCCTCGGGTGTAGCAAGCCGGATGCCGGCCCTCGGGCCTCGAAAACCCCGGGAAACCTCGCCCGGGGTGACAACTCCATTGTCACCCGGCCGGCGGCTCGCCAACCGGACCGCCCGTGGCCCCTCCGCCCCGGCGCCAGATGAGCGCCTCCATGGCGAGCAGTGGCCGCTCCGCCTTCTCGTGCCGGTCGGCGCGGCATGCCCCGCTCCCTCGCTCGAGCGCGCGGCAGCAGTCCGGCCGCATCTCGTAGATGGAGCAGAGGTAGCGCCGCGCCACCGGATCGAGCACGAGCGCGGCGCAGCGCCCCTCGTCGATCTTCATGTAGCAGCGGTTGCCGAGGAAGTGCGTGAGCGCCTGCGCCCGATCATCCATGCGATCGAGGTCGCAGCCCCAGACCCGGATGTACTCCGGCAACGTGGAGAAGCAGCACGCCCCGCACGCGACGCACTCCGGCACGTCCGGCGAGATCGCGAGCGCGCTCAAGCGCGGACCTCGCAGCGCGCCTGCGCGGTCACGGCGCGCGCCCGCGCGATCACGGCGCGCGCCCGCGCGATCACAGGCGGATGTCGAGGTGCGTGCGGCTCTTCAGCTCTTCGAGCCATTTGCGCTTGGCCTTCTCCAGGATCTCTCCCTGGAGGCGCTGGAGCATCTCCGGCCGGGCCGCCTCGTAGGTCGTGTAGTGCGAGGGCTGGCGGCTCACCAGGGCGAGGATGACGAGCGCCTCGCCGACGTTCACGGGCTCGCTGATCTGGCCCGGCTCCAGGGCGAGCACCGCCGCCTCGAGCTCGGGCGCGAGCACCGGCCGCTTGCCCTGCGTGGCCGCGGGGCTGCCCTGCGGCGCGCGGATGCCGAGGTCGCCGCCGCTCTCCCGCGTCGCCGTGTCGTCCGAGTACGTGCGCGCGAGATCGGTGAAGCTCGCCCCCGCGCGCGCCTTCTTGAGGATCTCGGCGGCGAGCGCCTTGCGCTCCTCGACCGCGTTCTTGGTCGAGCCGGGGAGGATGCGGAGGACGATCCACATCGGGTGGTACTCGCGACGCTTGCGCTCGTCCTTGAGCGTGCGCTCGTACATGCCCTTCACGTCCTCCTCGGTGATGCGGACGCGCCCCCGGACGCGGAGCTGGAGCATCTTGCCCTCGAGGATCTGCCGGCGGATCTCGTCGCGGTAGTCGATCTCGCTCATCCCCGAGCGGAGGCGCGCCTCGCGCACGAGCTCGGCCATCGTCATGTTCTGCGCCTGCGCGACGTTGCGGAGCGCGGCGTCGACCTCGTCGCTCGTGACGTTGATCTTGGCCTTGTCCGCGGCCTGGACCTCGAGCTCCTCGTCGATGATCTTCTCGATGAGCTCCTTCAGGACCTGCGACTCGGCCGCCGCTTGCTGCGGGCCGGGCGGGACCTTCTGCTGGATCTGGAGGAGGAAGGGCTTGGCCCGCCGGCGGAGCTCGGTGAGGAGGATGGGGCGGTCGCCGATGACCGCGACGATGCGCTCGACGACGACGGCGCGGGCCGGCGGTGCCAGGCCGAGGACGGCGGCGGCGAGGGTCGCGGCGAGGGCGAGGCGGGCGGGCTTGCGCATGCAGGGCGGGGTACGTAGCACATGGATCCATTGCGATCCATGGGGTTTGTGAAAGAGCAGGGGGGCGGCGGGGGGACGGGAGGGAGCACGAGAGCGAGCGAGCCGGAGCGTTGACGATGGGCCACAGATTTGGGCTTGGCCGCGGTGGGGTGTGGTAGCTTCGGCGTCGATGGCTGGCTCGCGGCGCCCGATCTGGAAAGAAATCCTGAACCGCTTCGATCCGGAGCTGGGGACGCCCACCGCCTGGCGAGCCGAGCGGGAAGACAGCCCGGCCGGCGCGATCGAGACGGCGCTCGACCGGCCGACGAGCGCGCCGCCCAAGGTGCTGCTCTCGGGGACCGTGGGGATCGGTAAGAGCACGGAGCTCGGCCGCGTGGCCGAGGCGCGCGCCCACAAGGGGGCCGAATTCGTGATCGTGCTCGACCTGGTGCACCACTTCCGCAAGGTGGTGGGCGATCTCGATGCGCTCCAGCATGTGTCGTCGTGGGAGGTTTGCTTTTTGGCGGCCCTGGCACTGGTTCGCGCCGCGAAAGATCAGCTCGGGTTCGATTTTCCAGCGCCACACCTGACGCAGCTCAGCGAAGCATGGACGAAGCTGGCACAAGCAGCTCAGAGCGCCAGTGGTGCCCCGCCGACGATCGATATCCTCGCGCTGGTCAAGTCGATGACCCTGGCCGCCTCCGCCGCGGCTGCGCCCGTCGCTGCGGTCGCCGGTGCGCCGCTCGTCGTGGGAGCGGGAGCCGCGATCGGGCTCAAGGTGCTGTCGGATGTCGCGGGAGCTGGAAAGTGGACGCTTCCCTTTGGAAAGAAAGGGACGAAGCCACTCGAAGATCAAGATCAGCTCATGAAGACGCTGGTCGACAAGGTAAACCTGCTCTTCAACACCTTCCAGCAGTGGAATCGCCGGGTGCTCCTGGTGATCGATGGGCTCGATCGGATCGTCGACGGCGAGCAAGCGCGTACGTTGTTCCTGCACTCGCAGATGATCGCTCGGCTCGATTGTGCGCTGCTCGTGTGCGCGCCCTTCGCGCTTCGCAACGACATGGCCGCAACCGAGGCGCGCGGTTTCCGGCTGCGGGTGTTGCACAACGCGCCGGTTCTCGATCACGGGAATCCGAAGAAAGACGGTCCCGGGGTGAAGTTCCTGGGCGAGGTGTTCCGGAGCCGGGTGCGCGATCTGGGCGCCGAAGACATCGTTCCGCCGGCCCTGCTCGATCGGCTGGCTTATTATTCCGGCGGGCGGTTGCGTGATTTCGTGCGGATGATCGCGATGCTCGGCGAGCACGGATGGGACGACGATGCCGCGATCGCGACCGAGGCCCATGTGAAAGAAGTGCTGAAGGAGATGCGGCACCTCATCGAGACGGGGCTCGATCGGGGGCATATCACCCTGCTCGAAGGGGTTCTGGCTGATCCGGATCACCGGCTCCCGGACGGCGATCTGGGCCGTGAGCTGCTGACCTACGGGAGGCTCCTCCCCTATCCCAACGAGTCCGAATGGTTCTATCCGCATCCGCTGCTGACCATGAGCCTGCTCAGGGCGCCGTAGCTCCCTGGGTCGAGCCGATCACGAAGCTCTTCCGTCTGGTGGAGCGGGGGAGGATCGTGCTCGTGGACCGGGCAAACGATGCTGCGCTCGGGGCGCTGGTTCGGGGGCTGATGGTAGAATACCCCGATTTGCTGGTGCTGACCGAGGCGCAGCAGGTGGAGGATGCGCCGCACGGGGCGGTGATGGTGTTGGTGGCACGAACAGAAGATGCGCTGTGGCTGAACCTGGCGCGGCCCATCTTCGCAGATCGGGCGCTGAAGGTGGTGCTGTGGAGCAAGGCCGAGGTGACGGCGGAGCTTCTTCGGCGGGCGCCGGACTTCTTTGACTGGATCGCGCGTCGGTTCGAGTGTCCGGCTGCTGCGCCCGCGTTCGCGGTGGCGGGGATGCGGGCGGCGCTGCGGGCGCGGGCATGGGCCGTCGCGTTCAAGGGGCCGGGGCTCGATGAGGTGTTTGCGGCGAGCTTTCCCAAGCGGTCGCTGGTCCGGGCGAGCGTGTCGCTGAACGATGCGTCGCTCCTCTCGGTGGTGAAGACGGCAGGGCCGGCGTGGATCGGTTGGTCGCATGTGCTCGATGAGCAAGGGGCGAATCGGCTGAAGGCGCTGTTGGTAGGGGCACGGCGGCGCGGGCGGAACGTGATCGATCATGCGATGGTGGAGGTGCCGGGGGCTTGGCCCGTTTCAGGGGCGATGGTGAAGCTGGAGGGCGCGGGGGTTCCCGCAAGGCTTTCGGCGATGCTGGATCTGGAGCCTGAGGCGATCGGGATGGCAGCGGAGTTGCTGTCTTCCGGGATGAGCTTGGCGGAGGTCGAGGGCGCAGTGCTCCGGGCCGGCGATCCTGGTGCGGCGGTAGGGAAGTTGGTGGGTGATCGACGGGGGATCGATCCCGTGCTGGTGGCGGGGTATCGGGCGCCGGGGCCGATGTTGCGGGCGTTTCTGTTTGATCCGCGGGTGAGGGAGGCTGCGGCGGTGCTGGCGGGGAGGGTTCGTCGGGTGCTGCCACCGTTGACGGAGCGGATCCCGGCCGGGGAGGCGGGAGAGAAGAGCTCAAGCGGTTAGTGATACAACTTCTGTCGCTCGATGTAGGCCATCGGCCCATGATTGGGCCTCAAGATTTGTCGGGTTCGAGAGACGAGAAGCTGAGGAGGTTGAAGGAAGGGGATCTTCATCTTCAGGAGTGGGAAACGGCGTGGCTCGAAGAGCATCTTTATCGATGCCCTGCGCTGCTCGCACGCTACTACCCCGAGCGCGCGCGCTTATTTGCCTGGCTATGACGGTACGGATTTGGCACGCTGACGGTTCGCTATCGAGAGCGGCTGGTGCTGCTTCACAATCGGTTGAGAACCATCGGCATCCCGCCCGAGGCAAGGCCGCGGGAGAGTAAGATTGAGCTACGGCTTACCGATCTGTTCATCCCACTCCGGCTTCGCTCCGAGAAGCAAGATGGCGGCACGATCGATCTGGCGAGCGCGCTCGGGAAGGGTGGGTCGGCGGTCATTCTCGGCGATCCGGGGATGGGTAAGACGACGCTCTTGGCGTACCTCGCCCTTATCTTTGCCGGCGGTGCTTCGCTCGATCGGTTTACAGCTCCTCCCGATTTTGTTCCGATTCATATCTCTCTTCGTGATTTCGTCCGCCGGCAGAAGATAAGCCCTGGCCTCTCCTTCATCGATTACCTGGAGATCGAGGCTCGGGAGCGCCACGAGATCAAGAATATGCATCGGGCCTTCTTCGAGGCCAAGCTGCGCATGGGGGAAGCGCTGGTGCTCTTCGATGGCCTCGATGAGGTAGGCAACGAGACGGCGCGCCATGGGATTGCTGCAGCGATCCGGATGTTCCAGGCTGATTATCCCGACTGCCGCTACTGGGTGACGGTCGCGCATGGAGTGGGTACACAGAGAACGTTCGGTTGCCAGAAACGTTCGCGCACTACAAGATCGATCGGCTGGATGATGCGCAGATCGATGATTTCGTGGGGCGCTGGTATGCGCATCAGATCCCGAGCGAGGCGGAAGCCAAAGAGCAGGCGGATTCTCTTCGATCAGCCATTCGCCACACGCCGAGCGTCCGGCGCCTCTCGGGCAATCCGCTCTTGCTCACGTTGATGGCCTTCATCCACCAGGGGCTGCGGAAGCTGCCCAAGGATCGAGGGGAGCTCTACGAGAGGTGTATCCAAATGCTCCTCAAAGATTGGCGGGAAGCCAAGCGGAAGGAAGAGGAGCAAGCGGATGTCCTGGCGCTCAACGTGCCAGTGCAGAAAGATTATCTGGCTCACCTCGCGTTCTTCATCCAGCAGAAGAACCAGGGGGGAGGTGATGAAGAGGCGCGGGGGCTCGTGTCGCGCCGGGAAGCGATCGCGGCGCTTTCGGCTCGCCATCTGGCGCGGGCACAGCGGGAGCGGCCGTCGTTGACCGAGATCGAGGCGCGCGACGAGATGGCGCGCTTTTTGGAGCATGTGTGCCACGAGACGGGGCTGCTCCTCGATCGGGGGAATGATCAGATTTCGTTCATCCATCTTTCGTTCCAGGAGTACCTGGCTGCGTGGGTCTTCGTCTGTGGGACGGATTTGCCCAAGGGGGCTGGGTTTTTTGTGGAGCACCTGGGCGACCCGGCCTGGGAAGAGGTGTTGCTGCTCCGGCTCTATGTGGTGACGCAGGGTGGGGGCGGAGGTGAGACAGAGCTAGATGTGATCCTCGGCGGGGTGCTGCGGTCGCTGGAACGGCGGAGCGTGCCCGAAGGGTGGCTCACCCTGGTGCGGGCCATACGGGATGATATTGAGCTGAGGGAGCGGGATCGGCGAGAGATTTTGGGGCGGGCGGTGCAGCACTGGCTCGAAGAGCCGGCGTTTGGAGGTCGATGGTTTGAAGCGCTGGAGGAAGTGAAGCTCTTCGCCGAGCGGGCTAGGGAGCTTTTGCGTGTCGTGATCGCGGAAGCGCGAGTGCGGGCGCCGAAAGCTGCGGAGGCGATTGGGTTACTCCACCTCGAAACGACGATCTTCGCGTTTCCCGATGATGCAATGGACGCGATCCGTAACCGCGCAGATCTCGGTGAAATGCTTGCAGACCTGGTGCCGTTTGCAGATGAGCCCGAGGTCAGAGCGCTCCTCGCAGAGAAGGCCAGCATTGCAGACTGGAGTTGTGCGCTCCGGGTCTTGGAAGGACCGGAGGCTTATCGATGGACTGTGCGCTGGATGAAAGAGTCTGAGGCTCCTGCTGCGGTGGATGCGGCGACAGCGCTGCTCTGGGATAAAATCCTTGCGGACTTTGAGTCCCGGGCGTCTTTTGCCGAGTCTCGGCGCGGAAATAAAAGCGCGGTGCTCTTTGAGAGATCCGGTGCGCTGATATACCGCACCGACTGGTCTTCGGTAGCGCTTCCTTATGCTTGCTTACGCGTGCTGCCGGTGATGCTACCTTCGACAGGATCTTTATCGACGGGTCGGTTGCTCCAGGGTTTACTTGCTGAGGCAAGGGCGGAGTGGAGATCATGCGACGAATGGAAGGAGTTGAAAGATTGGGCGGCGTCTTTTTCTAGGCGGGTGCTTATTGGTTTTCCTGTTGCGATTCCTCTTGACGAGAGTGTTGTTGATGGCTTAGCGGCGGCATCTGTTCGTTCCTTCGTTCGTTCCTTCGGTGGGTCCTTTAGCGGCTCCGTCGTCCGCTCTTTGTCCGTTCTTTCGTTCGTTCCTCTGGTCGCAATGCCGGCGGCGGATTTGTCAGTCTTTTTGATCGCGAATTCGCCCGCTCCGCCGAACGCGACGTCGGCGACAAGTTCGTTTGCGCTTTCGGTCGCGAACATGCTAGCTCATTTGTTCGCTCGTTTCCTCGCCGCTCCAATGCTGGAATTGTTCGCTCCTTCGGTGTTGATGTGGATAGTCCAGATCTGGCGAGGGAGTGGGAAAAAGTAATAGAAGAAAGCGGCAATCAAGAGCGCCTTCTGGCGCATCCGCGGTTTTGGAGTAGTGTTATATTCTGGCAGCGTTGATGTCGACGTTCGAAAAAAAATCATGACCTTGCAGGCGCATCTGAAGAATCCAGTTGCTTGCCTATTGGCGTGGTCAGTGTTTGGGACGCTGCTGCTGAGCACGCTCGTCTGCTTGCGGTGAGGCGACTTGCTGTTGTGTACCCCTCAGGCGATGTTCCCATTAGCGCTCTCGAAGCAGAACTGCGCCGTAACCCTGTTGCGATATATGCCACAGCTCTAGCCTGGCCACAGCACTGCGCCTCCATCACTTAAAACACCAAACCCCCCGCAGCACCTCATCATCACCCACGCCGCGTACGCCACCCTTATGACGGGCCTCCCCTGCCCACTTCCCACCTTCACCCCCGACCTCCACCCGACCCCCGCACCCGCTTCGCCCACGTTCTCTACGAGCTCTGCAACTTCCGCGACCCCCAACCCAACGCCGACAAGCTCCACCAAATCCATCGCCAACCCCGACCCCACCCTCCGCCCCTTGCTCGAAACCGCCGGCCTCCCCTCACCCCCACCGCGCCCGCGCCCGCGCTCGCCCCCGCGCGCCACCCCTACACCCACCCCACCCCCGCCCCCGACCCATCCTCTTCTCCTGGCTCCACCTCTCCGACATCCACTTCGGCCACCAGACCCCCCACCCACCACTGGGACCAACAGCTCGTCCTCGACGCCTTACGCCGCGACCTCAACAACCTCACCAAACACCACATCCCCACCCCAACAGCCCTCTTCCTCACCGGCGACATCGCCGCCACACCGGCGCCCCCCCGACCAATACACCGCCGCCCGCGCCTACCTCACCGATCTCACCACCACTCTCCACGCTCCCCCGAGACCGCATCTTCCTCGTCCCGGGAAACCACGACATCGACCGCACCGCCGACAAAACCGCAATCTCGCCCCGCCTCCTCCGCGCCCTCCGCGACGGAGACGACGCCCTCGACGACTTATCCTCGACAACCCCGAAGACCACGCCCTCCTCCAAACCCGCCTCGCCCCTTACCTCACCTTCGCCTCCACCTACCCCTCCATCCAAACCCCGACCCACTCTCCTGGGCCCACACCTTCACCACCCCGCAAAACCTCCCCCGTCCGCGTCATCGGCCTCTCCACCCCCCCTCCTCGCCGCCGGCGACATCGATGCGGCAAGCTCCGCCTTGGCAAATCTCCCCTCGCCAAAACCCTCCTCCACACCGACACCACCCGCGAGCTCGTCATCGTCCTCACCCACCATCCCCTCCGCGGAGGCTGGCTCGCCGACCAGACTGAAGCGGACCGCTGGATCGGGCCCCGCGCCCACCTCCACCTCTTCGGCCACATCCACGACGCTGACTCCGAAACGGCTCGCAGAGGTGCCGGCGCTGCCCTCACCCGCATTGCCGCCGGCGCCGTCCACGAAGACCCCCTCCCTCCGGGAGTCCCAGCCGGCCACGCCTACTCCATCGGCGCCATCGTCGCCACCCCGGCCGGCCTCCGCCTCCGCCTCTGGCCTCGCCTGTGGTCCGACCGCAACAAAGACTTCCGCACCGACGTCCACAACGTCCCGGATGGGCGCCCCTTCGCGGAGCACCCGATCACCGGCCTGCGCGTTCCAGCCCTCGAGCCTTCAGCGCCGTAGCGAATCGCCCGCTCGATCAGAAGCGCAGCACGAACAGCAGCACCGCCACCACGATCCCGAGCACCGCGAACGCCACCGACGCGATCACCACGATCATGATCGAGCTCCGCGCGCTCTTCATCGCGTTCGCCATCGCGTTCTGCGCGTACGGATCGGCGTAGGGGTTGCCGTACGGCATGTTCGGCGGCGCCCCGAACTGATAAGGCACCACCGGCGTCCCCGGCGGCGGCAGCCCCCGCGCCTGGAATTGCTGGTTCAACACCTGATTGACCAGCGCCGCCTGCTCCGCCGCCCGCGCGTGGTGCGGCAGGGCGGCCTTGCAATAGCGGCAGTTCTGCCCGCGCAGATCATCCAGGCTGAGCAGCGCGCCGCAGCTCGGACATTGCGGTTGCGGGGAGGGGTTCATGCCTTCCTCACGCTCTGGGCCGGGATCCACTGCTGCGACCCGTTCTGGAACTGCACGAGGAACTGGTTCGGCGCCGCCTGCAGCACCTTGCCCGGGTAGCTCTGCCCGTTCGACCAGGCCACGAGCACGTCGCTCCCGGCCATGATCCCCCCGCCGAAGAACGCGCCCACCTGCCCCATCGCGAAGCCCATGGGATTCGCCTGGATCGCCGCCTGGGCCGCCATCTGCTGCTGGATCATCGGGTTGTTCATCGCCTGCGCCATCGCCGCGTCCATCCCCGTCGCGCCGGGCGCGTAGAGCGCGGCCTGCACGTTCGCCTGCTGCTGCACGGGCGCGGCGCCCGCGGTGCGCGTCACCTGCACCTTGCGCGGCTGCCCGCCTGCGCGGAGCGGCGCCTCTTCCTGCGCCACGAAATTGAAGTGCCCCGCGTATTGCCCCATGTTCTGGGACATCGTCGTGTTCCAGCTCCCGGCGGCCTCGGTCCAGTCCGACTGGGAGAGCCCGCACGCGTACATCGCCCCCTCGAAGCCGAACACCTTGATCGCCGCGCTCACGTGCACGAAATCCTGGTAGCTCACGCTCGCCGCGCCGCCCTTCCGCTTCGCGAGCGCCGCCTGGTAGAGCGGCATATACGCCATCGCCACGCGGCCCATCAGCGCCATGTCCTGCATCCGCGCCGTCCAGCCGGCCTTGGCCGCCTCGAAATCGGCCACCTGCACGCCCTCCTGGGCGAGCACCGCCGCCACCTTCTCCGGGTCGTTGTTGGTGCCATCGAGCGCCGCGCCGAGGTCGGCGTAGCGTTCGAGCGAGATGCCATTGATCGGCGCCATGACGGGGTCCATGCACGGAGAGGTACACCCGCGGGCGCGTCGCCGCCAGGACATGGGCGCGATCTCGCTCCCCTTTCCGCGGCGCTCGCCGTCCGCGCAAACGTCGCGCAGCCGGGCGAAACCCCGGCGTGGTAGGCTCCAGCGCGTCTCGTTCGGAGAGTCCAGGAGCGTCCCAGGGCGGGCCGATTCGCGATCGACGAACGCCGCTCCCCGGGCCGCTCGAAAGAAACGGGAGGCCTTCCTCATGCGCATGTTCTTCGCGGCGTCGATCGGTGGCTGGATGTTCCTCGCGGCGCAGTCGGCGCAGGCGCAATTCCCGCCCGCGCCGGCCCCCTCGCAGGTGCCCGGGCCGAGCACCGCGGCTCCTCCGCCGATGCTCCCTCCTCCCGCGATGTCGCCCGGTTATCCACCACCGCTTGCGCCGGAGCTCCCGCCGCAGCCGGGCCCCCTCTACCCCGCCTCACCTGCGCCGCCTGTGCCGAGCCCCCCTCCCGCGGCCCCGCCGTCATGGAGTGACACGCCCGTCAATCTGTCCCACCGCGCCGGGTTCGGCTTCGGGCTGTGGGCCGCTCCCGTGATCGTGGCCGGGTCGTCCACCGGACTGCGTGCCGGGCCCGGCGCACCCGGCGCGCTCGGCGGGCTCGGCGCGCTCGGGACAGGGTACGGGGGCTTGCTCAGCCTTCGTTACTGGGTCAGTGATCGGCTGCTGCTCTCGCCGGCGCTGGTGATGGGGATCAGCCACTCCACCAACAAGGAGCAGTCGGACTATCTGGGCAACAACCACCTCAACGAGGGCAGCTTCACGGAGGGTACCTTCGCCCCGAGCCTCTCTCTCGGCTTTGCCGCCTATCGAGGGAAGACCAACCGCTTCCTCCTCTTCGGAGGCATCCAGTTCGCGTACAGCGTCTACGAGGACACCGTCCAGAAGAAGACCGTGACCGATGAATTCTACTACCAGTACGAGCCCGTCACGAACGTCAGCGTCGGGCTCCCCATCGGGCTCGGCTTCGAGCAGTTCTTCACGCCGAGGCTCTCCATCTGCCTGAGCGCGTCTTCCCCGATCTTCTCCTACGTATCCTCGAAGACCGGGAGCACCCCCGACAGCAGCAGGATAGGAGCCGACTTCGCCTCGACGCTGCTCGGCGGCACGGTGTTCTTCTACACCGACTGACACACAGGTCCTCTCGCGCCGGCGCAGCGCGCCGCCCGCTCAGGGGATCGCGCTCGCCTTGGTGGCGAAGACGAGGCGCGTCATGTCGGCGCTCCCCTCGGTGTTGACATACAGCCGTCCGCTCCCCTTCGCGTGGTGGATCCCCTCGGGCATGTACGCCCATTTCCCCGCAGAGGCCTTGTACACCTTGCTCGCCTGGTTCACCTTGCCCGTGGAGAGGGCGCCGCTGTAGCGCGTGGCATTGAGGAAGAACTTTCCGCCGACCGACGCCGCCCCTTGCACGTTGCGGTTGCCCGCATAGAACGCCTCGCTCGCATGCGCCGCCCCTGCCCCGTCCGCCGCGAGGCGAGAGGTGCCCGGATCGAGCGGAAAGCGCAGCAGCCGGCTGTAGATCCCGAGGCTCACGTCGTTGTCGTACTCCCCCGAGACGAGCGACGGTGGATTCGTGGTCGCGTCGAGCGAGAGGAACGAGAACTTCGCGCGGCAGCTGGCGTGGGTGCCCGCCGGATAATAAAACCCGCCGACCTGCGGGAGCGCGTAGGAATAACCATAGGCGCAATAGGCATTGCCCACCTTGCCGATCTGCCCGCTGCACATGGCCGCCGACGAGGTGGCCATGAGCCTCGTGGTGTCGAACACCCGCACCCCCTTCGAGGTGTCGGCCACGTAGAGATAAGGCCCGTAGAAGGCGAGCCCTCCCGCGTGGATGTTCACCGAGACGAAGCCCGAGGCCGCGTTGGGCTCGACGAGCAGCACATGGCGATAAGGCACGTCACCGCCGAGGCCGCTCACGTCGGCGAACGAGAGGCGGACTCCCTTGTCGCCGCTCGCGGGAGGATTGGGGTCATCGGCGATATGGGCCTCGTCGTAATGCCAGGAGACGATGACATACTCGCGGGCGCCGGCCGTCCCGCCCGTCAATCCCTGGGGGACCCAGTAGGTCACCGATTGATCCCCGCTCTCCCACGTGAAGGCCCCTTGATAGCCCACGATGGTGGAGAGCGCGGCGGCGAGCGCTCCGGTGGGCTTCGTCCCGGTGCGGTTGAGCGGGAGCGCGTCGAGCGCGGCGAAGGGGAGCCCGAGCCCATCGATGAGCGCGCTGTACGCGGCCCAGGTGCCCGTGTCGACGAGGGCGAAGTGGGATGCATCGATCGCCCGCAGCCCATCGTGCTCGCCGTAGCCGGCGATGAGCTGTTGATCAGGGCAGACGCAGGCGGGATCGCCGGCGCAGGTGCCTCCCCCGGCGCCACCGCCGGTGCCTGTGCTCGCTCCACCGTCGCCGCCGGTCCCGGTGGTGCCCCCGGCGCCGCTCGTCGTGGATGTCGCGCCGCCTCCGGCGCCGGAGCTCGCGCCGCCGTTGCCCCCGCCGCCCGTGATCGTGCCGGTGGCGCTCGTGGCCCCGCCGGCCCCCGCGGCGGTGCTCGCCGCGCTGCTGGTGGCCGGCGAGCTGCCGCAGGAGGGGAGGGCGAGCGCGAGGGCCAGCGCTGGGAGCCGGCGAAGCAGTGTCGTGAAGGGGTCCAAGGCCGGGACGATAGCGCAACGCACGCCCTCCGTCGCGCCCCCCTCAGCGCGTCGCCATGTACCCGTGCAGCGCGCCGTCCGCCCCCACGTACTCTCCGACGATATCGCCATGATCGTTGATCGTGTCGATCTCGGAGAAGAACGAGCCGGGGTAGTCGACGGTGCGGAACTGGCCGTTCTTGTAGATGAAACCGTGCATCTGGTCCGAGGGATCGGTGTAGGGCCCGGCCACCTCGCCGCGGTTGTTGATCGAGTTCACCTGCGTGCCGAACGTGCCTCCGGCGGCGGGGACATCGAGGGTGAACATCTGCCCGCCGTACGAGACGAAGCCGTGGCAGAAGGGGAAGCCGCTCACCCGGTAGCTCCCGCCGAGATCGCCCTTGTCGTTGAGCGCGATGACCTCGGTGCCCATGGCCGGATCGTGCGAGGCGGCGGCGACATCGATGGTGTGGAAGACCCCGCCGTCGAGGAAGAAGCCGTGGGAATAGCCGGCGGCGTCCGCGTATTGCCCCACCACGCGCCCCGAAGCGTTGGTGTTGAAGGTGGCCGTGCCGAGGCCCGGGCCGAACTCGAAGGGGATCCCGACCGTCTCGACCGCGTCGGGATCATCGATCGTCGTGACCTGTCCATGTTTGAGCTGAAAACCATGCTGGAACCCGGCCGCGTCGAAGTAGACGCCGGTGATGACGCGGCTGTCGTTGATGCCCGTCACCACGGTCTGGCTCGCGCCGGGCACGTCGATCGGCTGATATGCCCCTCCGAGGACGACATAGCCGTGGAACAGACCCTCTGCGCCGATGTACGAGCCGGAGAGATCGCGATGGTTGTTGATCCCGATCGTGAAGGTCGCGCCCGCGGCGTCCGGCGCGTCGAAGGTGGTGAAGGTATAGGGTCTCTGGGCCTCGGCGCGGGCCGCGCCGCCCGTGAAGAGGAGCGCCGCGGCGCACGAGACGGCGGAGAGCGAAGCCAGGGTCCGGGAGGCGTGCTTGTGCATGGGCTCGGTCCTTTCGTTGTTCGCGCCGGCGAGGGCGAGGATCGCCGCGCGTGGATGGGCTCCGCATAGCAGCGGCCGTGCCAGCGCCCTGGGGGTTCGAGCGGCCCTGCAGCGGTGATTTCCGGGCGCAAAATGCGCTGCGATCGCGGCCTGATGGCTCGACGGACCGGCACACGCGAGGCGCCTGACACAGGCGCAGATTTGCCGTAAATCAAAGGGGAATCGAGGCATCGATCGGCACCCGATCGGCACAGCCCCGGTGCCGGGGACGGTGGGCGCGCCGTCCCGGGAGGGCGCTCAGGGCTCGCGTCGTGGATGTCGCGCGGTCCGTGGTCGACGAGCTGCCGCAGGAGGGGTTGCTCGTCAACTCCAGCCCGTGGTTCAAGGCAGTGATGGCTCCGAAGGGGACCGGGGCCGTTTCGTGGACATGGCGCAGGACGAAGGACCCGAGGATGGATCGAGGTCTCGGCGGGGTCCCTGCCCTTGCCGCTGGGTCGAACGCTCCTTCCCGAGGCGCTGAGCCCCAGGGATCGCGACGGCGGGTGAGCGGCCACACCGCCGGATGGGTGGCTGCGGTGGCTGGGGCATGTGGAAGGGCAGGGCGAGGAAGAGCAAAGCGGGGAGGATGAAAGAGGCCCGTCGCCTGATCAGGGTGGGGCCGGATCCGAACCGGAGGGGCCTGCCGAGCGGCCCAAATCGTCCCGGGGATGAGAAACGGGTTGCAATTGGGCGGCCGTACGCGGATCATCCTGGTCGCCTCTCGGGCGGCGCTGCCTGTTCGGGGGCAAGCGGCTGGCGGTCTGGTCCATGAATGAACCGAGAGAGTTAGCAGCCCGTTGATTTACCTCGTGAGCGCCCCGAAGCTAGGGAGGGACCGCGAGGAATACAGCCGTATTTTGAGCGGTTCCGACCGACGATTCGGGGCGCGGAACAGAAAATCAACGGGCTGTTAGGTTGGCCTTTGGAAAGAACTGGCGGTTCAGCTCACGGCTCCGCCACGCGTCGAGCAGCGGCACGGCAGTCCGAGATGAGCGAAGAAATCTGGTACATCGCGGTCCTTGTGGTCGAATCCTCCGTCGGTGACGACCCGACGTACGAGCCCCTCGTGGACCTGCAGCATCGGCTTGTTCGCGCGTCCAATGCGGAGGACGCGCACCGCAAGTCTCTTGAGCTCGGCGGTTCAGCCGAGCACTCCTACGAAAATCCAGACGGTGAGATGGTTCGCTGGCGGTTCGCAGGTCTACATGATCTGCGCGAAGTCCAAGATCAGGATCTTGTGCACGGTGCCGAGGTCTATAGCCGGCTGCGACGCCGCGCCGCGCACCACTACGTCGTCCCGAAAGATCGTCTCACCGAGCTCTGGGTCGAAGCCAACAAAGACAAGACAGCTCGCGAGATTCTCGACGAAGCAGATGAGTAGGCCGCTGCCCAGCAAGGCGCTTCAGTTGACCGTCAAGGGCCGCGCTCCGACCCGCCGCGGTAAGGCCTGGCGGCGACGCTCGGCGCTTCGGTCCACCACGGCGGCGGCCCTCGCCGGCAGCTGAGCGCCGATCCGTCGGCGTCGGCGTGACCCCCGAGCGGTGTATCCTCCGGCTGGACGATGCACCCGTCGAGCTTCGCTTCCTGCCGCAGGCGGCGTCCACAAAACAGGCAATTCGCATCGATGAAACCGGACCGCGTTCGGTATACTTCACCAGGTCAGGAGAGTGTCCATGAAGATCGTCGGCATTGAAGGGCTCAACGGCGAGCAGCTCTCGATGGAGCTGCAGCGCGGAGCCAAGTTCGTCATCTATCAATATTGCATCTCCATCTTCGTCATGACGTTCAAGCGGCCGAGCGACATCTACTTCGTCCGCGCCGGGGAGAGCGCCGTCGGCAAGGGGATCGGCTTCTCCGCCATCTCGTTCTTGCTCGGATGGTGGGGCATCCCCTGGGGGCCGATCTATACGATCGGCTCCTTCATCACCAACTTCGGAGGCGGCAAGGACGTGACGCACGAGGTCGTCGCCAGCCTCCTCTCGCAGAATCCCTGACGGATCGAGCCGGCGGGCGCCCGGCGAGGGACTCAGGGCTCGGCCGGGGGCGGCGCGCCCGCGCCGAGCAGCTCTTTCACCGTCACGCGCGGAGACGACGTGCTCACGAGCACGATCCCGAGCGCCAGCACGGCCCCGCTCACGCCGAGGGTGACGAGCCCGCCCTCGCACATGCTCGTGTTGTTCTGCGAGCATCCCACCGGCGTCAGCACGACGCCGACGACGGCGCCCATCCCCCCGAACGCGGCCGCGACCACGCCGGGCGCGAAGGCGCCCATGCTCCGCGGGCGCGCCGCGATGTCGTACAGGCCGGGGTCGACGTAGGGCACGTCGAGCCGGGCGGGCTTGCGGGGCACGTCGAGCTGCAGGAGCGAGAGCGCCGTCCCCGCGGGGTAGCGGAGCGTGCACGGCGTCTCGCAGAGCGGACGACCGGAGGAAGAGAGCGACCAGCGGCTCTCGCCTCCTTCGCCGAGAAAACGAGCCTCGACGAGGCGATCGGCGGACTGCGGGACGACCTCGGGGAGCGCCGATGGAACGGGCTGCTGGAAGGGGGGCGCGGCGTCGACGGGCGGCGCGGCCGGGGGTGCGCCTGCGGCGTCGACGGGTGGCGCGGGCGGTGGCCTGGAATGCGATCTGGAGGCGCGGCTCGCGGCGCGGGCGCCGTCGTCGACCACCATGATGGTGGTCTTGATCGTGGTGCCGGCGATGTCGAAGGGGTTGGGGAGGCTCGGCTTGCACGCGGCCAGCGCGAGCATGGCCAGGGAGGCGAGGGGGGCCTGCGCGCGCATCGGAGAGGCTCAGCCGAGCGGGAGCTCGACGCCGAAGGATTCCATCGCGACGCCGAGGAAGCGGCGCGGGCGGACCTCGACCTCGACCTTCGTCCCGTCGTCGTGGGCGGCGGCGCGCACGTTGATCTCCACCGAGCCGGGCGCGGCGTTCTCGAAGAGGCCCCAGAGCGCCTTCTCGATCGCGGACTGCGCCTCGGCGGGCACGCTCGTCGCGGGGAGCTTGCCGCAGAGGATTTGCAGGTACTGGACGAGGCGCGCCACGAAGAGCTGATCGCCGAGCGGCACGCGCTCGAGGCGCAGCTCGGGCTCGGTGGTGGCGCTGTCGTACGTCTTCTTGGGCGGGGTCACGTAGGCCGTGGGCGCGTTGAGCACGTACACCGCGTCGCTGTTCGGCGCGGAGGCGAGCGCCAGCACGCCGCACCGCGAGAGCTCGCGCTGCGTGTCGGTGGAGATGAAGGCCTCGGTGGGGATCGCGACACCCTCGTCGCCCTCGTAGCCGCCCCGAAGCTCGCGCACGGGCAGATCGCCGAGCAAGCCGCCGCTGCGCGCGCCCATGATGCGGCAGGGCCACCCGGTCTCGCGGAAGCTCGCGAGGATCAGCGCGCCGACGGCGTAGGCCGGGCTCATCCACACGTAGCCGCCGTCGTCGTCCGGCAGCTCCTTGATGGCCGCCTCGCGCACCCGCGAGGTCGTCTTGTCGTAGGGGGCGCGCAAGAGCACGCCGTTCATGGCGATGGTGACCCAGCGCAGGGCGGGTTTTTCGGCGACAGCGCGCCAGGGCGCCTGCTGCGGTGCCTGGAAGAGCGCGGCCTTGTTGTCGAGCTTCTCGACGCCGCCGAGATCGTCGACGCCGAGCAGCTTCGGCGTGGCGTTGACGATCACCGGCACGGCGAACGTCTCGCCGGCCTCGGCGACTGTTTCGAGGCGCGCGAAGCCGAGCGGCGTGCCGTCGATCGCGAGGTCGACGAGCGCGGCGGAGACCGGGGGCTCGCCCGCGGCGGTGTCGCGCAGGCCGCGCACCAGGGCCTCGACGGACTCGTCGGGGCGCGCGCTCAGCACGTCGAGGCGGATGCCGCCGTGGTTCTGCGCGCGGTCGGCGAGGAAGCGCAGGCCGCGCCACACCTGCTCGATCCGCCGCACCTCCGGGTGCTGGAGGATGGCGCCGATCTGCGCGCCGAGGGCCTTCTCGATGCGGTTCAAGGCCTCGGTCGGGCGGATGCCGCCGCTCCCGGGCCGCGCGCTCCGGGCGACGGAGGTGATGAGCTCGGAGAACTTGCTCGGCATCGCGCTCGACACGGTCGGCGCAGCTGGAGGCGGCTCGTATGCGGGCGCGGGCGCGGCGGCGGTGCCGGCCACGTCCACCATGTCGAGGATGGAGTCGATGCTCGTGTCGGACGAGGCCTTCACCGGGGCCGGCGCCGCGGGCCTCGGCGCGCCGCCCTTGCTCGGCAAGAGGCCGAGGATCTCGCGCACGAAGGGCGACCCGCTCCAGAGCCGATCGAGCTCCATCTGCGCCTGCTCTGCGTCGAGCTTGCCGTCGCGCAATCGTTCGAGCACCAACCTTCCGTCGATCAGGCTGCGGAGGAGCGGCACCTCGGCGAGCAGGCCGTCGGGCCGGAAGCTCTTCAAGCTGGTGGGCGAGAGATCGACGCGCGCGTTGCGCCCCTCGGCGAGCACGCTCGGCACCTCCACCGCGATGCGCGGGCGGAGCTTGCCGAAGAGGTCGTCGAAGCGGGCCGGATCGATCCGGATCGGGCCCTCGGGCGGGCTCGCCCCGGCGTTGAAGGGCGAGCGGGGTAACAGGTCGGCCACGACCAGGAAGCGCAGGGGCAACGCTGTCCCCTTCACCTCCGGCGCGCCGGTCACCTGGTCCCCGACGCCGAACTTCATGCTCCCGCCGATCCAGCCCTTCTTGGTCTCTCCGCCTGCCATGGGCGCCGAGCATAGGGCAAATTGAGCCCGCTTCGACGCAAAAGAAGCGCTAAGCTGCGCGCCCCCCGAGCCCCCCTCCGAACCCGCAGAGAACCGCGGCCGGACGCGGGGGATCGCGGCGGATCGACCGAGATCGACGGAGAGCGAACGGATGAGCACGGAGCAGGATCGCGAGGGAGGCTTCATCGAGCGGCGGCGCTTCCGGGGCGGGGCCCCGGTGCGGATCGGCATGCTCGGCTGCGGCACGGTGGGCGGCGGCGTGCTGCGCCTGCTCGCCGACAACGCCCGCTACCTCGGCGAGCGGGTGGGCGCCCCCCTCACCGTCCGGCGCGTGCTGGTGCGCGACCTGGAGAAGGAGCGCGTGCCGGAGTGCGACAAGAGCCTGCTCACCACCTCGGCCGACGCGGTGCTCGACGATCCGGAGATCGACCTCATCGTCGAGGTGATGGGCGGCGAGGAGCCCGCGGGGAGCCTGATCGAGCGGGCGATCCGGAGCGGCAAGGGCGTCGTCACGGCCAACAAGATGCTGCTCGCGATGCGCGGGCCGAGCCTGGTCGATCTGGCCATCGAGCACCGCGTCGACCTCGCCTTCGAGGGCGCGGTCGGCGGCGGCATCCCCATCATCCGCACGTTGCGCGAGGCCTTCGCGAGCGACTGGGTGGTGAGCCTCGACGCGATCATCAACGGCACGTGCAACTACGTGCTGACGCGGATGCGCGACGGCGGCCTCAGCCTGCAAGCCGCGATCGCCGAGGCCCAGGCGAAGGGCTACGCCGAGGCCGATCCTTCGCTCGACGTCGACGGCCACGACGCCGCCCACAAGCTGGTGGTGCTGGCGATGCTGGCCTTCGGCGCGCGGGTCGATCACCGCAAGGTCTCGGTCGAGGGCATCCGCGTCCTCGACGAGGCCGATCAGCGCTTCGCCGAGCGCTTCGGCTACACGCTCAAGCACCTCGCCATCGGCCGCGATCGCGGCGAGGCCATCGAGCTCCGCGTCCACCCGGCCCTCGTGCCGAAGAGCAGCGTGCTCGCCAACGTCTCGGGCGTGCTCAACGCGGTGCTCCTCGAAGGCCGCGCCCTCGGCCCCTGCCTCGTCTACGGCCGCGGCGCGGGCGATCTGCCGACCGCGGTGAGCGTGGTGAGCGACGTGCTCGACGTGGCCCGCTCGCTCGTCGCCGGCGTCGCCGGCCTCCAGACCCGCGCCATCTCCATGGCCCCGCGCCCGCTGCTCCCGATGAGCGAGGTCTCGGCCCGCTACTACCTGCGCTTCTCGGTGAAGGATCAGCCCGGCGTCATGGCTCGCCTGGCCGGCCCGCTCGGCGACGCGGGCGTGAGCATCGAGCAGATCGTCCAGACCGGCGTGCCCGAGGGGGAGCGCCCGGTCGACGTGGTGATGATCACCCACACCGCGCGCGAGGGCGCGGTGCGCGAGGCCCTCGCGAAGATCGAGGCCGACACCTTCCTGGTCGCGCCGCCGCGCCTGCTCCGGATCGAGGAGCGATGAGCGCCGGCCGCCCGCGCAGCACGGCGCCGCTCGGCGTCTTCGACTCCGGCCTCGGCGGGCTCACGGTGGTGCGCGCCCTGCGACAGCGTTGTCCATCGGAGGACATCGTGTACCTCGGGGACACGGCCCGCGTCCCCTACGGCACCCGCTCCCCGGAGACGGTGATCCGCTACGCCATCGGCTGCGCCAAGGTGCTGGTCGCCCGCGGGGTGAAGGCCATCGTCGTCGCCTGCAACACGGTGAGCGCCGTCGCCCTCGACATGCTGCGCATCGAGCTCGACATCCCCGTGCTCGGGGTGATCGTGCCCGGCGCGCGCGCCGCCGTGGCCGCCGCGCAGGGCGAGACGGTCGGCGTGCTCGCGACGACCGGGACCATCGCCTCCGGCGCCTACCCGCGCGCGGTGGCCTCGCTCAGCACCCGCACCGAGGTGGTCGGCAGCGCCGCCCCGCTGTTCGTCTCGCTCGCCGAAGAGGGCTGGACGGAGGGCGAGGTGCCCCGCCTCGTGGCCCGCCGGTACCTCGCGCCGCTCATCGCCGCCAAAGCCCGCTGCGTGGTGCTGGGCTGCACGCACTACCCGCTCCTGCGCGAGGCGATCGAGGTCGAGGCCAACGCGCTCGCCGGCGCGCCCGTGGCGATCGTCGACAGCGCGTCGGCGACCGCCGAGGAGGTCGGGAGCTTCCTCGAAGAGCGAGGGCAAGCCGCGCAACGCGACCGGCGCGGGAACCTCGATCTGCTCGTGACCGATCTGCCGAAGAGCTTCGCCACCGTCGCTGCCCGCTTCCTCGGCGAGCCGGTGGAGCACGTGGAGCAGATCGATCTGTAGGCGCTCCGTGCTATCGTGATCGCGTCATGGAAGCGCTCTACGAAAGGCCGCCGCGCAACACCGGGCCCATCGAGCTGCGCGACTTCGGTCCGAACGGCCGCCGCTTGGGGACACCGGCCGACTGCTACGACGGGAGCCCCTGGGAGCTCCACCGGGGGGAGCTGATCGAGCAGATGGGGAGCAAGGACATCCAGGGGATCGTGATGGCCATCCTGGCCGCCCTCTTCCGCATCCACGCCCGCCCCGGCCTGACGGTGATGGCCGATGTCTACTGCGACCTCACCGACGACGAGGGCCCCTCGCTCCGCGCCCCCGACGTGGTGATCGTCGGCGACCTCTCCCAGCCGAGGAACGAGGCCTATGTCGGCACGCCGATCCTCGCGGTGGAGATCCGCGGCACCCAGTCGAAGAAGTACCTGGAAGAGAAAGTGAAGCTCTACCTCCAGCACGACTGGCCGTGGGTGTGGATCGTCCACGCCGAGCGCCAGGAGGTCGAGGTGATCCGCAAGGGCATGGCCTCGGTCACCTACCGGCGCGGAGCAGAGGTGCCCCTCATCGCCGAGCTCGATCGGCAAGCTCTCGGCGCCATCCCCGTCGCCGCCTTCTTCGACGACGCCGAGGCCATCCGCTTCGGCGACGGGTGGGTCCGAGCGCGCAGCCGAGCCCAGTCCATCCTCGACGTGCTCGAGGCGCGCGGCCTCTCTGCCGACGGCGGCGTGGCGGCGAAGGTCCTCGCCTGCACCGACGGGCCCACCCTCGATCGCTGGCTCACGCTCGCCGTCACCTGCGCGAGCGCCGAGGCCTTCGCGCAGGCACTGTAGACCTCTTCAGGGCAGGAAGCTCAGGACAGCAGATCGCTCGCCGACAGCGTGGGGCTCTGCTGCTCGCGGAAGAGGGCGTAGCTCGTGCTGCCCGCGGGCAGCTCGAGATCGCCTCGGTAGAGGACGGCGAGGAGCGGAGGCCCGTCGGTCCGGGGCGGGCGGGCCCTCGGCTCGTCGGCCTCGCCGCGGCAGAGCCGGCGGTGGAACGACAGGATGTCTTCGCCGGGGCGTCGCACGAAGAGCGCCGTCCCTTCGCTCCTCCGCAGGTACACGCGGGGCGCGCGGGCGGCGGCGTGGTAACGCGCGAGATCGAGCATCGAGGGGCGCGCGCCGCTCGCGAAATAGTCGATCATCTCCGGGCAAATCCGCGTGATCGCGCCGTTCGAGGTCCGCACGTTGTTGAAGGCGAGCTGACCGTCGGAGTACACGTCGAGCCAGTGGAGCGTGCGCTGCTCCAGATCGACCACGAGGGGCATGAAGACACCGTTCGCGCCGGCGAGCGCGAACTTCAGCGCCACGGTGCGAGGGTCGAAGTGCGCGCCCATCGGGTCGTCGCGCAGCATGAGGCCGGCGAAGGCCCGCTCCAGGTGATCGAAGGGCATGCCGGCGTACGCGTTCACCACCATCACCGCATAGCGAATGCCGTCGGCGAGGGCCGCCTCGCAGTGGATGTCCACGAGCTCCGACGCGCCGTCGGGGAAGGGCGCGTTGCGCAGGTCGCCCCCGCTCCGCGCGATCACGGCGCCGTTGGCTCCGCGGGCCTCGAGCCGATAATAGGAGCAGACGCTCTTGTACGCCCACGCCTCGTCGTAGAAGCCGACGGAGAGATCGAGATCGGTCTCGTGGCCGCCCACGGCGGGCTCGCACCAGTGCATGAAGAGCCGCAGCGTCTTGCCCGCAGGGATGGGCACGCGCGAGCCCCGCGGCAGCATCACGGCCGAGCGGCTCGCGGTGCGCTCGTTGAATGGCACGACGATCGCGCCGAGCGCCTCGTCGAGCAGCGCCGCCTCGAACCCCGGCTTGGTCGCGAAGCGCGCGCAGAGCTCCGCGTCGATCGCGGTCGTGGCCTCGGCCACCGTCGTTCCGGAGAGCAGCGCGCGGTGGTCGGCCTTGCTGACGCCGTTGGCGATCAGGCCCTTCGGCCAGAACAGGCGCCGCCGAGCCTTCGTGATGCGCGTGGGGAGGATGCTCCGCAGCGTGAGCA
The DNA here is from genome assembly GCA_046351295.1 of Byssovorax sp. Lineage (GTDB taxonomy): Bacteria > Myxococcota_A > Polyangia > Polyangiales > Polyangiaceae > JAXLYT01. The sequence goes on along the minus strand of JAXLYT010000018.1, from coordinate 33,126 downwards.
CGACCGGCGTGGCGAACGCGGGCAGCTTGCTCCTGAGCTTCTCCAGCACCGCGGCCGACGCGCGCTCGTCCCCCTCGGCGAGGCGCAGGGAGAGGTCGATCCGGCGGGCCAGCTCGCCCGGCCGTTCGGCCAGCACACTGGAGAGCGCGACCGCGTCCTTCGCGGCCACGGCCGCTTCCATCTTGCTGTAGAAGCCGCGGAAGACCGGCGCCTTCGTGCCGTCCGGGGCCTTCCTGCGGATCACGGCGAAGGCCGCCGCGACGGTGGGGAAGCGCTTCGCGTGCTCGTGCGGGTGAAGGAACTCGCCGGCCCACACCCAGTACGAGCGGTGGCGCAGCATGTCCTCGATGAGCCTCTCCTCCGGGATGGCGTCGAGCAGCGCGAGCAGCGCGCGCCTGAGCGGGCGAGGGAGCTTCGCCATCTTGAAGCGATTCTTCTCGTACGTGAGATACACCGGGTACACCGGCGTCCGGGTCGGCGGCTTGAGCCCGCGAGCGAGCGCGAGCGCCTGCCAGTACGAGGGATCCCGGAGCGGCCGGGCATCGGGCTCGGCGAGCAGCACGGGCCGGAAGGTCTGCTGTTTCTGGAGCGACGCGTCGGCGCCGGAGATCACCGCGAGGAAGCGCAGCACGTCGGTGGCGGTCGTCATGAACCGGCGCGCGTCGGGCAGCACCTCGGCCGGATCGCAGACGCCGAACAGGGTGCCGAAGACGAGGGCGACGTTCTCGCGCACCGGGATCGCGGGCGGGAGCCAGGCGAGCACCCGGGCCCGGTAGTCGTGGAGCAGCCCGGTGAGGTCGTCCTTGTCCGTGGGCGAGAGCGCCTGCTTTCGCAGGCAGATCGAGGTGAAGAGGGCCTTTGCCTCGATGTCGAGATCGCCGCCCAGATCGAGCCGCTTGAAGGTGACCTTCTCCGTGGGCGACAGCTCGCGCGCAGCGCGGGCAGGCAAGAAGAAGGGCGAGGAGCGATCGACGTGGTGCTCGCACACCGGGCATGCGCTGTAGCTCGCGCCGTCCCAGCACGCGTCGCAGACGACGTGGCGACACGGGGTGAGCACATGCGTCGTGCTCCTCCGGCCGCAGAGGGGGCATGGCTGCCCCTCGCCCTCGGCGAAGTAGGAGAGCACCTTGCTCCACCAGAGATCGTACGTGTCGGCGGGGATGCCCTCGGGGAAGGAGCGGAACAGCGGCTCGTGACGGCGATCCGCGCCGAGCGCCACGGCGAGCGCGCCGAGGGCCCAGGTGCGCAGCGCGCAGAGCTCGTCGAGCGAGGCCTCGCGGAGCCGCTTCCGGAGGCGCGTCGAGAGCACGTAGCCGAGATCGCCGAGCTCGATCTCGAAGGCGCGCACCGCGGGCTCGCGCGTTTCGGTGCCGGTCGAGGAGACGAACACGAGCCCGCGGCGGAGGAGCAAGACCTCCTGCGCCCTGGCTGGCCGGCTGCCCGCGTTCGTCATGTCTTCTGGCCGCGGAGAGGAGAGGGTGGGAGGAAATCGCCCGAGCTGGTCGTAGGGAGTAGAAGGAAGCCCGGGCTGAGCCTCCCGCCCGCAGGCTATCCGGTCGAGCGCTGCTTGCCAATCCGGAGTGGTCCTCGCGCGCATGTGCTTGTGTGCTTGTGCCCGTCATCGCGGCCTTGGTACGACACCTCCATGAGACGCCTCCTGCTCGCGGCCGCCGCTGTCCTCGCCCTCGCCGGCTGCAACTACGCTCCGTACGCCTCGTTCCACCCCGCGCCCGCCGTCGCTTCCACGCCTGCGATGCAGCGCGCCCAGGGGAGCTTCGAGGGCGTGCGCGGGACGCGCATCTTCGAGCAGTCGTGGCGGCCGGTGACCGAGCCGCGCGCCGTGCTGGTCGTCGTTCACGGGCTCAAGGATCACTCGAGCCGCTACGGCGAGCTCGCCGAGCGCCTCGTCCGCGAGGGCTACGCCGTCCACGCCCTCGATCTGCGCGGCCACGCCCACTCCGAGGGCGTCCGCGTCGACATCGAGTCCTTCGACGACTACACCGGCGATCTCTCGATCTTTCTCGATCGCGTGCGCGCCGCCGAGCCGGGCAAGCCCATCTTCGTGTTCGGGCACAGCATGGGCGGCGCCATCGTCACGCTCCACCAGATCGAGAAGAAGCCCGACGTGAAGGGCCTGCTCCTCAGCGGCGCCGCGCTGGCGGTCGACCTGCCCGGGGTGAAGGTCGCGGGCACCAAATTCATCGCGGCGATCGAGCCGAACGCGGGGATCTTCAACCTCGACATCGACAAGTTCTCGCGGGACAAGGCGGTCGTCGAGGCGTGCAAGAGCGACCCGCTCGTCTACCAGGACGGCGCGCCGGCCCGCACGGCCCGCGCCCTGCTCGGCGCCATCGACACCATCCAGGAGCGCATGGGCGAGATCACCGTGCCGCTCCTCGTCATGCACGGCGCCGCCGACGAGGTGACGCCGCCGCAGGGCAGCCGCGATCTCGTGGACCGGGCGCGCTCGACGGACAAGACGCTCAAGATCTACCCGAACCTGGTGCACGATCTGGTGCACGAGCCCGAAAAGGAGCAGGTCTTCACCGACATCATCGCGTGGCTCGGCGCGAGGGCGTCGCGCTGAGCGGCGAGGCCCGCCGCGGGCGGCTCACCTTCGAGCGGGGCGCCGCCGGCACGGTGATCCGCGAGGCCTTCGCCGAGAGCCCGCTCAAGCTGCTGATGCCGAACAACCATGGCCGCGCGGCGTGGGTGTTCGCGGCGACCTTCGGCGGCGGGCTCGTCGACGGGGACGCCATCGGCCTCGACGTGGCCGTCGGCCCCGGCGCGGCCGGCCTGCTCGGCACCCAGGCATCGACCAAGGTCTACCGCTGCCCGACCGGCGCCTGCCGGCAAGACCTCGCCACGCGCGTCGGCGAGGGCGCCCTCCTCGTCTCCATCCCCGACCCGGTGGTCTGCTTCGCCGGGGCCCGCTACGCGCAGACCATCACCGTCGACCTCGCGCCGGGCGCCTCGCTCGTGCTGCTCGACGCCTTCACCGCCGGGAGGAGCGCCCGCGGCGAGCGCTGGGAGCTCTCGCGGTACACGTCGCGCACCATCGTGTCCCGCGAGGGTACACCGTTGCTCCTGGATCCCATCGTCCTCGATCCGGCCGAGGGCGCCATCCCCGCGCGCCTCGGCCGCTTCGACGCGCTCGCGACCCTGCTCCTCTTCGGCCCGCAGGTGAAGGCGCTGCGCGACGCGGCGCTCGCCTCGCCCAGGCCGCTCGGCAAGCGGGCGAAGGTCGTCGAGGCCGCGAGCCCGATCGGCGACGACGGCGCGGTGATCCGCCTCGCCGGCAGCGCGGTCGAGGACGTGGTCGTCGCCGCGCGTGCGCGCCTCGACGGCCTCGGCGCCCTGCTCGGCGACGACCCCTTTGCCCGCAAGTGGTGACGGCGCGGCACCCTTCCCGCGTATCCCGCCCCCCGTGTACGCTGGAGCTTTCGCGGCTCTTCGTGGAGGTGAGGCGATGCGCGCACGAACATCGGTCCCGGTCGTACTGTCCCTGTGTCTCGCGGTCATGGGCGCGTGCACCGCCGGATCGACGACACCGCAATCCGGCGCGACCGGCACCGGCGGGTCGACCGCGAGCAGCACCACGGCGAGCAGCGGCCAGGGCGGGAGCACGACGTCGGCGAGCAGCGGCGACGGCGGCGACATCTCGGTCGGCGCGGGGACAGGCGGATCGACGGGGAGCAGCGGTCAGGGAGGCGGCTGCGAGGCCTTCTCGCAGGTGGCCACCAACAAGCCTCGCCCGGTCGACATCATCTGGGCCATCGACACCTCCGACAGCATGGTGAACGAGCTGCAAGCGGTCGAGGACAACATGAACGTCTTCGCCGGGGCGATCTTGAACCAGGGCATCGACGTGCACGTGGTGCTGATCGCCAAGCCCGGCAACCCCGACGACGGGAGCATCTTCAACCCCGACCCCGGCATCTGCATCGGGCCGCCCCTGGCGACGGGCTCCTGCCCCGGCGGCTCCAAGCCTCCTTCGTACCAGCATGTCGAGGTGGCGGTGAACAGCAACAACGCCCTGAACCGGCTCCTCGAGAACTATCCGGCCTACAAGGGCACGCTCCGGAAGGATTCGATCAAGTACTTCTCGGTGGTCACCGACGACGACGCGACCGACGGGCCCAACAACTCGGCGCAGGCCTTCATCAACAACGTCGACGCGATCGATCCCGCCTATTTCGAGGCGTGGAAGTTCTTCGGCGTCTTCTGCACCGGCAACTGCGGCGTGTTCCTCGCGTGCGCGGCGACGGGCAACGTCTACAACCAGCTCGTGGCGCTGAAGGGCGGCGTCGCCGGCGATCTCTGCGGCGGCAACTCCAACGGCTTCGCCTCGGTGTTCAGCGCGCTCGCGCAGACGGTGGTGCAGGGCAAGGAGCTCGACTGCGCCTGGGACATCCCCGCGCCGCCCCCGGGGCAGATGTTCGATCCGGGGCTCGTCAACGTGAATTTCACCCCCTCGAACGGCATGCCTTCGCCGATCTTCCACGTGAAGACGCCGGGCGACTGCGGGCCGCAGGGCGGCTGGTACTACGACGACAACACGAGCCCCACCAAGGTCCAGGTGTGCCCGTCGACCTGCGCGGTGATCAAGGGCGATTTCGGCGCGAAGATCGACATCCTCTTCGGGTGCGTGACGGTGGACGTGCCGTCGTAGCGAAGCTCACGGCTTGGGATCGGCGCCGCCGTCCTTCGGTTTCTGAAGACCGTAACCGAGGGCGAAGACCACGCCGAAGACGACGCCGAAGATCGGGCCCGGGCTCCCTGTCTTGCCGAGCGCGGACCAGACGCCGCCGACGATCATCGACGCCGCGATGGCGGCAGCCAAGGCGATTCCGATCCGCTTTGCCATGATCCGCTCCGATTCACTCCGCCGGGAGAAGCGTCAGGCTTCTCCCGGAGCGGGTCAACCATATCGTGATGCTGGTCGGCGCGGGCAGCGAAGGGTGACCATGCTGGACCTCTCTGCCCTCGTCGGGGTTGTTAAATCCGTGTATGTTTCCGGCGTGGCGTCGGGCGCGAAGGAGCAAGCAAGAACATCGCTCGCGGGCGTGTTCCTCCTACGCTGCCCGCGGGCGCGAAGAAGAGCGCGGGCGCGAAGAAGAGCGCGGGCGCGAAGAAGAGCGCGGGCGCGAAGAAGAGCGCGGGCGCGAAGAAGAGCGCGGGCGCGAAGAAGTCGAGGCGCAGCCTGAAGGGAATGGCGCCGGCCGCCGTAGGGACCGTCGCGACCAAGCTCGCCGGGATGCCCCTGGTGCACTACCCGGCATCGGTCCTGTTCGCAGACTGGAGTCGTTGGGCCGAAGGCCTGAAGAGCGCAAGCTCGCGAGGCGAACGACCTCGCCAGGGCTCCTTCGAGCAGCTCCGCGACACGCACGTGTTCTTCTATGCAGGCCCGTGCTGCTTCTACAAAAACGCGGATGCATCGGGGACGCCGTGCTCTACTTCGATCCGTCCGCCGAGGAGACGCAAGCCGGAGGGGTGACCCCTTCGACTCCGGCGCATTGGAAGATCCAGCCCCGAAGCTCCGCCCATGGGCAGAGGAGCCTGTCGACGATCGCTGGCGATTCTTCGAGACGCAAGCGCAGGCGCTCCATGGCTGGCGTGGGCACTTCGAGCGGTGGCTCGCTGGGTGTTACGACGATCCATGGCGATACCTCGAAACGAACACTGACTCCGAGCGCCTCCGCCCGGCGCCGTTCCAGCTCGCTGGCGCGACGGGGAGCCCGATCGGCTCTCTCCGCCGGAGATTCTCGCGCACAACGGCTCGCGCGGATACGCGGCGCACGGGCCCGCATGTGCGGACCGGCGAGCCTGGACCTGGGAGGTGCGCCTGGCCGAACGGGCGCCGTTCACGCAGGTACGCGCCCTCCATGTTCCGCTCCGCCAGTTGCGCAAGGCGCACGCGGCGGCGCTCCGGATGCGATGGGCAACCGGGGCGCTCCCGGAGGTGAAGACGCTCCGCCGGGGGGTAGAACCGTCCCCCGACACGCTCTATGCTGATTCTGGACGCGTGCTCCGAGAGCTGATCGGCGAATGACGAAAGAAAAATTTCTCGAGATCCTGCCGGACGGAAAGATCGCCGGGCTCACCGTGGCCGGTTTCCACGGGCGGATGGCCGCCGACGAGACGCCGGCCCGGCTCGCCGCCGTATTCCTGGACGCATCCGGCTCCCCGACGAGCATCGTCGAGGTCGGGCCGACGACGTGGACGCCGGCAGGTAAGGCGCGGATCGAGTCGTTCCCCCCCGCGATCGCCGAGGGAGAATCGCTCCCCGGCGAGGGGACGCGCACGAGGCGCTGGTCGGCCCGGTCCGGGAACCTGTTCATGGCCCTGGGGCCCGACGAGCGAGGGAGGGTGGGGGAGCTCAGGGGATATGCGCAGAGGCACGGGACAGCGCGGGTACGGCGCTTTGTTGATTGGTTCGGGGGCTCCACGCCGGTGGATGACACGCTTCAGGCTGAACGGCAGGGCGAGATCGCGCTCTGGTACTGCTCTGAAGACGACGCATTTTCACTTCTCGACTGTGTGCATCGAGTCGTCAAAGATGTTTTTTTTCGAGCCTGGAAGGGGCAATCCCCCGAAGAGATCGAGGATGTCGCGTGGTGGTTGTCGCGTGCCGCGGTGAGCGATCACGACATCTACCTCTCCGCCGCAGCGCTGCGCCGTGTCGATTCGCCCGCGTGGGAGCTGCTGTTGCGGGAAGGGTTGCACCTGCCGGAGAAGGCGCAGTGGAGCGAAGGGCTCGCCGCGGCTGAGTGGCAACTCGAGCATCCTCCCCTGATTGCCGAGGCGGAGGAGGAGATGCCGCCCAGCCAAACGCGGTATAAATCCCAAGCACAAGTCAGGAAGCTCTTTTCCGCAACTCCTGCGAATCAGGTGGAGCCATGGGTACCATCCCGGTTGACATCGACGGGCTGAACCTGGTCCTGGGCGGCGGAATCTCCGTCCTCAAACGGCATCCCACGTTTGCAGACGAGAGCGCGACGGTCTTGATCCGCGGGCCGGCCGGGTCCGGGAAGACGATTTTAGGGGTGCAGTTGGCGGGGTCCTTGGGGCGAGCGCTCGGTTGTGATGTGGCCTATGGCTGTGTTGAGATCTTGCCTTCGGAGCTCTCTGCGCAGCACGCCGGGATCAAGCGGCCCGAAATAAGAGAGCGCGTGGTGATGGCGCCGTTCGTGGGGAATGAGCCGAAGTCGGACGAATGCCGGGTCTTCGCCGGCATGCTGGAGATCGCTTCGTCCGAGAATATCCCGCTCCTTGCCGAAGCCTGCGTCGCGTTCCTGGAGGCGGTCGAAAGGAGCGGGGGAGTGCCCCGGGTGTTGGTGATCGACTCGCTGTCGGATGGGTATGGGCTCGGGGCCTCGGTGCCTCGCGCGCTGGCCGATGATCTTTGTAAGATGGCGGCGCAACGCGGGATGATCTTGGTCCTGCTGGAGGAAACAGTTGAGGGGCGTTCTAGTGCGTGGGGCTTTGCCGTCGATGTGGTCCTGGAATTGGGGCAGGTGGAAGTTGCGGCTGTGTCCGGGGCATCGGATTCGATTGAGCGGTCATTTCGTGTAACAAAGAACCGCTTTGGTTCGTCGGAGTTGGGTACTCATCGATTTTTGATCATGCCCCAATTAGGTATCGTTATTCTTCCGGGGCCGAGAACCTATCTTTCGTCGGCGACGCGACAGCTCATTTTGCCAGAATGGACGAACGTGCTCCCGACGGAACAGGGGTGGCCATTTAAGGTGCCATCTAAGTGGCCGCGGTTTAAAGAATGTGTCGTTGCGGTTTATGGGCCCGAGGCGCCTGAGGTGAGTCGAGTGGCGAGGGGGCTCGGTGTTTCCTCGGGCGATGGTGGGACACCTGTTGTTGGGGTCGATGTGCTATTGGATTTGAGTCAGTATGATGAGCCAGTTGGGATTCTTGAGGAAGCGATCGCAGATTTGCATGTAATCGGATGTGGTGATCCTTATGCCGGCGGGAGTTTACTATTGAAGGCGGCGATTTTTACGCTGAATGACTTGAAGTTCGAAAATAAGTTAGTTCGTCGTGTGCTTGTTGGTGATTTGCAGTCGCTTCGAGTTTTGTGAATCCTGAAGAAATTCGACGTTCCATAGGAGTGCTCGCAAATGTCTTGCGGCGGGCGCAGGTTCCGGTGGTTCTTTTTGAAACGTCGGCATTGCAGGATTATGTTATTTCTCCTATTCGCCAGCGGTCTATTCGCGAAACCGCTGCCCCGGTTGAATCGCCGCGCGCGGTTGATTTCGCAGACGTTGTTATCGAAGTTCGACCTGCCCCGCAGGGTCACCCCAGGCCCCTGAGCGTCTCCCACCCCCGCTCGGGCCAGAGCTTCCTTTGTTGAGAACTCCTGAGCCATGCACCTCTCCCCTCGCGACATCGACAAGCTCCTCCTCCACAACGCCGGCTTTCTCGCGCAGAAGCGCCTCGCCCGCGGCCTCCGGCTCAACTACCCCGAGGCGATCGCGCTCATCGCCACGCAGCTCCTCGAGCTCATCCGCGACGGCAATCGCTCGGTCGCCGAGCTCATGGATCTCGGGCGGCGCTTCCTCGGGCGCGCCGAGGTCCTCGACGGCGTGCCCGAGCTCGTCCACGAGGTCCAGGTCGAGGGCACCGTCCCCGACGGGACGAAGCTCGTCACCGTCCACCACCCGATCGCCCTCGATCACGGCGATCTCGACCTCGCCCTCTATGGCAGCTTTCTCCCCGTCCCCCCGCGTGAACGTTTCGCCACAGCGTGGAACGAAGAGCCCATCACGCCCGGCGAGCTCTTCATCCTTCCGGGGAGCATCACCCTCAACGAAGGGCGCCGCGAGCTCACGCTCCAGGTGACGAACCGCGGCGATCGCCCCATCCAGGTGGGGAGCCACTATCCCTTCGAGGAGACCAACCGCGCCCTCGATTTCGATCGCGCCGCCGCGGCGGGGATGCGCCTCGACATCCCGGCCGGCGCCGCCGTCCGCTTCGAGCCCGGCGAGAGCAAGACCGTCCGCCTCGTCGCGACCTCCGGGGGCGCCTGGCGCGCGAGCCCGGGCGACGAGCGCGCCGAGATCCTCGCCCACGCCGTGCCGCCCGCGCCTTCGCCGGCCGGCTGCACCTCCGAGGAGGCGTCATGAGCCATGTGATCCGCCGCGAGCACTACGCCGACATGTACGGGCCCACCACGGGCGATCGCGTCCGCCTCGGGGACACCTGCCTCATCGCCGAGGTCGAGCACGACCTCACCCACCACGGCGACGAGTGCAAGTTCGGCGGGGGCAAGGTCCTGCGCGATCGCATGGGGCAGATGACGGGCCTCGACGACAGCCGCGCCCTCGACTGCGTGATCACCAACGCGCTCGTCATCGACTGGACGGGCATCTACAAGGCCGACATCGGCATCAAGCACGGGAAGATCGCCGGCATCGGCAAGGCGGGTAACCCCGATGTGATGCGCGGCGTCTCGTCCGACATGATCGTGGGCGTCACCACCGAGGCGATCGCCGGTGAGGGGTTGATCGTCACCGCCGGCGGCGTCGACAGCCACATCCATTTCATCTGCCCGCAGCAGGCCCACGAGGCGATCGCCTCCGGCGTCACCACCTTCGTCGGCGGCGGCACCGGCCCGGCCACCGGCACCAACGCCACCACCTGCACGCCGGGCGCGCGCCACATCGAGCTGATGCTCCAGGCGACCGACAAGCTGCCCCTCAACATCGGCCTCACCGGCAAGGGCAACACCTCGCTCTCCGCCGGCCTGCTCGACCAGATCCGCGCGGGCGCCGTCGGCCTCAAGCTCCATGAAGACTGGGGCACCACCCCGCCGGCCATCGACTGCTGTCTCTCCCTCGCCGACGAGGAGGACATCCAGGTCACCATCCACACCGACACGCTCAACGAGTCGGGTTACGTCGACGACTCGATCGCCGCGTTCAAGGGCCGCACCATCCACACGTACCACTCCGAGGGCGCGGGCGGCGGTCACGCGCCGGACATCATCCGCGTGTGCGGCGAGCCCAACGTCCTGCCGAGCTCGACCAACCCGACGCGGCCGCACACCGTCAACACGCTGGACGAGCACCTCGACATGCTCATGGTCTGCCACCACCTCGACCGCTCGATCCCGGAGGACGTGGCCTTCGCCGAGAGCCGCATCCGCGGCGAGACCATCGCGGCCGAGGATGTGCTCCACGACCTCGGGGCGATCAGCATCATCTCGAGCGACAGCCAGGCCATGGGGCGCGTCGGCGAGGTGATCGCGCGCACCTGGCAGACGGCCGACAAGATGGCCCGGCAGCGCGGGCGCCTCGCGGCCGAGGTGGGCAACAACGACAACACGAGGATCCGCCGGTACATCGCGAAGTACACCGTCAACCCGGCGATCGCGCATGGAATGAGCCACATGGTCGGCTCGGTGGAGATCGGCAAGCTCGCCGATCTCGTCCTCTGGCGGCCGGCCTTCTTCGGCATGCGGCCGGAGATCGTGATCAAGGGCGGGCTCATCGCGTGGGCGCAGATGGGCGACCCGAACGCCTCGATCCCGACGCCGCAGCCCTTGATCATGCGGCCCATGTTCGGGTCCCTCGGGCGCGCCACCGGGGCGACGAGCATCGCCTTCGTCTCCCAGCGCGCCCTCGAGGAAGGGCACCTCCGCGCGCTCGGGCTCGGCAAGCAGATCGTCGGCGTCAAGCGCTGCCGGAACATCGGCAAGAGGCACATGCGCCTCAACGACGCGCTCCCGGCGATCACCGTCGACCCCGAGACCTACGAGGTGCGCGCCGACGGCGAGCTGCTCCGGCAAGCGCCCGCGGCGCGCGTCCCCCTGGCCCGGCGCTACGCCCTCTTCTGAGCGCCATGTGGCTCCTCCTCCAGCTCGCGGACTCGGCCTTCCCCTCGGGCGGCTTCGCGCACTCGGCGGGCCTCGAGGCGGCGGCCCAGCTCGGCGAGGTCCGGGGCCCCGGTGAGGTGCGATCGTTCGTGGAGCAGTCGCTCTGGCAAGCGGGGTTCGGGGCCTTGCCCTTCGTGCGCGCTGCCTGTCTCGCGCCCGACGCCCTCGCCGCGCACGACGCGCTCTGCCACGCCTTCCTCTCGAACCACGTGGCCAACCGGGCGAGCCGCGCCCAGGGCCGCGCCTTCCTCGCCACGGCCGCGCAGGTCTTCCCGCGTGAGCCGATCAAGGCCCTCGATCAGGCCGTGCGCGCCCGCTCGATCCACGGCCACCACGCGCCGATCTTCGGCGCCGTGAGCGCGGCGCTCGGCCTCTCGGTCGACGACGCCGAGCGCCTCCACCTCCACCTCGCGCTGCGCGGCGTCTCTTCCGCGGCGGTGCGCCTCGGCCTCCTCGGCCCGCAGGAGGCGCAGCGCATCCAGCACGAGCTCGCGCCCCTGCTCGACCGGGTGCTCGCGCGCTGCGGCGCCCTCGGCCTCGACGAGGTGGCGCAGACATCGCCGCACCTCGACCTCCTCGGCTCGCTCCACGATCGGCTCTACGCGAGGCTCTTCTCGTCCTGAGGCGCTGTATGCACGACCCTGATCACGACCACGACCATGATCACGACCACGACCACACCCACGAGGCGTGGGAGCACCCCGGCCTCTTCCGCGAGCGAGATCGCCCGCTCGATCGCGATTTCAGGGCGCGCGCCTTCACCGTGGGCATCGGCGGCCCCGTCGGCAGCGGCAAGACGGCGCTCCTCCTCGCCCTCTGCCGCGCCCTGCGCGACAGCCACCGCCTCGGCGTGGTGACCAACGACATCTTCACCCGCGAGGACGCCGAGTTCCTCCATCGCCACGAGGCCCTCCCCGCCGCGCAGATCCGCGCGGTCGAGACGGGCGGCTGCCCCCACGCGGCCATCCGCGAGGACATCAGCCACAACCTGCTCGCGCTCGATCAGCTCATGGAAGAGGTCCACCCCGAGCTCCTGTTCGTCGAGAGCGGCGGCGACAACCTGGCCGCGCAGTACAGCCGCGAGCTCGTCGACTACACGATCTACGTGATCGACGTGGCCGGCGGCGACAAGGTGCCGCGCAAGGGCGGGCCGGGGATCACGCAGAGCGATCTGCTCGTGATCAACAAGACCGATCTCGCGCCCTTCGTGGGCGCCGATCTCGGCGTGATGGAGCGGGACGGGAGGAAGATGCGGGGCGAGGGGCCGATCGTCTTCGCCCAGTGCACCAAGGGGGTGGGCGTCGCGGCGATCGTCGATCACATCCTCGCCGCGTGGAGGGAGGCCCTGCGCGGCGCCGGCCTCGGCTGACGCCGCACAGGTGCGCGATCTCGGGCGATCAGTTCGCGGCGGGCAGGCCGCTGCACGCCTCGAAGGCAGGGTCGCAGTTCGCCTTCCGGCAGTCGACGCACATCTGGCTGGTGGCGTCGGCCACGCACTCGCTGAAGCACTTCATCACCACGCACTGCACGGTGCCGTCGAAGCAGTCGACGCAGGCGTCGGAGAGGCCGGTCCCCGCCTTGATGCACTCCTTGGTCTTGGGCTCGCCGCCGAGGTTGTCCTGGCCGCACTTCCCGGTGATCCCGGCCACGTCCTTGGACATCACGATCGCGAGATCGGCCGCGTTCGTGCAGGCGCCCATGCCCGCGCCGCCGCTGCCGCCGGAGCCGCTGGTCGTCGCCCCGCCGCCGGCGCCGCCGCTGCCGGAGGTGGTGCTGCCGCCGCCGGAGCCGCCGCTGCCGGCGGTGGTGGTCGTCGTCGAGGTCGTCGTCGAGCTGGAGGTGCTCCCGCCGCTGCCACAGGCGACGGCGAGGAAGGCGGAAGAGAAGAGACCGAGGATCACAAGCGAATGACGGGGCATGGAGATTCCTTTCCTGGTGAAGGCCAACCTGGCCTCGGGCTCGCGGAGACGCGCACGCGCGTGAGCCCAGCCTGGAGCTTAGTGCGTCGGCCCGGCCGTGGCGAGGGCCCTCCGCTCCTCGAAATCCAGGCGATCTCCTGCCCGCACCGCGCGGCTTACGGTACGATCGTTTCATGCGTTGGCTTCGCTCGATGACGCTCGTGCTCGTCTCCGTCGGCTGCGGCGGATCCACCTCGGGGACCGCCGGCGCCGGCGGCGCCGCCACCACCGCCACGACCACCGGCGCCGGCGGCGCGGGCGGGTCGAGCGCGACCGTGACCACCACCGGGAGCGGGGGCGGGGGCACCTGCTCGCCGGCCTGCGATCTCGGCTTTTTCTGCTGCGACGGAGCCTGCGTCAACACCGCCAACGACATCAAGAACTGCGGGAGCTGCGGGCACGCGTGCCTCGGCGACAACCCGTACTGCGGGGCAGGTACCTGCGCTGATCCACCCTGCGACGCGGTGGTCGTTTGCAAGGGCTCCGAGTTCTGCTGCGGCAGCACCTGCTGCGCCGAGGGGATGCTCTGTTGCGACGTGCAAGGCCCCGGTCCGAGCGGTGGGCCCGTCTGCGCCGCGCCGGAGAACGGCACCTGCCCGCGCGGGTGTCCGACCTGTGAGTGAGATCGCCACCTCGTCGCGGCGCTTGTGAACGCTCCTCAAGACGCGCACCATGGCGAGCGGATGTTCTGCCCGCGGTGCCACCGATCCTTTGCCGGCAAGGCGCCCGAGCGCTGCCCGCACGATGGAGCCGAGCTCCTCGGCCGTCCGAGGATCGAGGCGGTGCGCCGCGCGTCGAGCCCGCTCGACGGCGAGGTGATCGACGATCGCTACGTGATCCGGGGCCTGCTCGGCCGCGGCGGGATGTCGACCGTCTACCTCGCCGAAGATCTGCGGACCGGCGAGCCGTGGGCGGTGAAGATCCTCGGCGCGGAGAGCGCCGACAGGGCCAGCGCCCAGCGCGATCGCTTCCTGCGGGAGGCCATGGTGGCCCGCGCGATCGATCACCCGAGCGTCGTGCGCATCGAGGGGTCGGGCGCGCCCCGACGGCTCGCTCTACCTCGTGCTCGAGTACCTCCACGGTGAGTCGCTCGGCGAGCTGCTCCGGCGCGAGGCGCAGATCGAGCCGAGCCTCGCCCTCGCGCTGATCCGCGCCGCCGCCGAGGGCCTCGCGGCCGCGCATGCGGCGGGCATCATCCACCGCGACATCAAGCCCGACAACCTCTTCCTCGTGGGCGAGCGGGGCAACGCCCACGCCCTCCGGATCCTCGATTTCGGGATGGCCAAGCTCGACGCGGTGACCGTGACGGGCGTGGGCGTGGCCGTGGGCACGCTGGCCTTCATGGCGCCGGAGCAGGCGCTCACCGATCCGGTGGACGCCCGCACCGATGTCTACGGGCTCGGCGTGGTGCTCTTCCGGATGCTCACGGGCCGGCTGCCCTTCGAGCCGAACGAGAAGGCGATGATCGTCGCCGCGCACCTCTTCTATCCCCCGCCTCCGCTCCGCGAGCTCTTGCCCGACGTCGATCCCCGCCTCGCCGCGCTCGTGGCGCGGGCGCTGCGCAAGCACCCGGACAACCGCTTCGGCTCGATGAACGAGCTGATCGCCGAGATCGATCGGATCCAGCGCGAGCCCGCGGGCGCGCCCGCGTCCGAGGCGCCGCTCGCGCGGAGCCCCGACGCGTACCAGCCGGTGAGCCCCTTCGCGCGCTCCGCCGCGTACAGCTTCGAGGTGCGCCTCGGCCAGAAGCCGGCGCCGCCTCGCCTCCGCAAGGCGCGCTGACAGCGCCCGTTGAGCCTCGCTTCGGCCGCGGCGGCGGGGTAGGGTGCGCCGGTCATCCATCGTGCTCCATCGTGCTCCCTCGCTACGGAGGCTTCGTGAAGATTCCCGCGGTCGGTCTCCCCAGAGATGAAGTGTTCCAGCGCCTCGAAGGCTTCCGCAAAGGTGACGTTCCGTGGCGAGAGGGACGCGCCCTCGCCTATGTCTACGATCCCGGGCCCGACGCCGAGGCCGTGGTCAAGCAGGCCTTCGCGATGTACCTCACCGAGAACGCCCTCGACCCCACCTCGTTCCCGAGCGCGCTCCGCCTGGAGAACGAGGTCGTCTCCATGGCCGCGGCCCACCTCGGCGGCGACGAGCATTGCGCGGGCAACTTCACGAGCGGCGGCACCGAGAGCCTCATCCTGGCGATGAAGACGGCCCGCGATCATGCCCGGCACAAGCGGGGGATCCGCGAGGCCTGTGTCGTGCTCCCCGTCACCGCCCACGCCTCGTTCCACAAGGCTGCGCACTACCTCGGGATGAAAGTGGTGGTCACGGAGGTCGACCCGTCGACCTTCAAGGCCGATGTCGCGGCGATGCGCGCGGCCATCACCGGACAGACCGTGATGCTCGTCGGCTCGGCGCCTTCGTATGCTCACGGCGTCATCGACCCCATCGCCGAGATCGGCGCGCTCGCCAAAGAAAAGGGCCTCCTCTTCCACGTCGACGCGTGCATCGGCGGTTTTCTCCTGCCTTATTTCAAGCGCCTCGGCGCGCCCGTGCCCGACTTCGATTTACGCGTCCCGGGCGTCACATCCATCTCGATGGATTTCCACAAATACGGTTTCTCGGCCAAGGGGGCCTCGGTCATCCTCTATCGCGACAAGGCCCTTCGCCGATATCAGCTCTACGCATGCGCCGTCTGGCCCGGGTACACCATCGTCAACCCCACGGTGCAGAGCAGCAAATCGGCCGGCCCCATCGCGGCATGCTGGGCCCTGCTCCACTACCTCGGCGACGAGGGATACCTCGGCATGGCCCGCCGCATGCTCGACGGGACGCGGCGGATCGCGGCCGGCATCGCCGCGACGCCGGGCCTCCGCCTGCTCGGGACGCCGGAGAGCAACCTCATCGCCTTCACCTCCGATGAAGCGAGCGTGTTCCACATCGCCGACGAGATGAAGAAGCGCGGCTGGTACGTGCAGCCCCAGCTCGCTTATGGCGCCTCGAAGGAGAACCTCCACCTCTCGATCAACCTCGAGTCGGATCGCCTGGCCGAGCCCTTCATCGCCGACCTCAGGACGAGCCTCGACGCCTCGCGGAGCAAGCCCCCGGGCAAGCTCGCCGCCTTGCTCGGAGGCGCGCTCGCAGGGCTCGATCCCGCCTCGCTCGGCCCCGAGGCCGCCGCGCAGATGCTCGCGCTGGCCGGCATCTCCCCGGCCGGCGGCGTGCCCGACAGCCTCGCCGAGGTGAACGAGGTGATGAACACCCTGCCGGCCGAGCTCCGGCAGCTCCTGCTCGTCGAGTATGTCAACGAGCTCTTCCGCGTCGATCTCGACGGTTGACATGGACTCAGCCGAGCAACACCCGATGACGATCTTCCCCACCCTGTTCCACGGGCTCACCGATCTCGCCCGCCTGCCCTGGTTCACCGTGACGGCCGACGGGCGGCTCGCCGTCAAGCCCGGCGCCTCGGGCCCGGCCATCGACATGCATGCGCACCTCGCCCTCGGGTACCTGCGCCCGCTCGCGGTGGACCTGCGCCGCGCGACGCGATGGACGGAGCATTATTTGCCCGGCTGCGCGACGATCGATCTCGATGTCTACGTGAACCGGAATTTCTCCGAGCGCGATCTCCTCCGCATGAAGCTCGACCTCTTCAAGAGCGGATTCGGGTCGGGCGGCATGCGGGCGACCCACACCGCGCCGAACCTCGGCCGGGAGATGGATGAGCTCCACATCGCCCGAGGGGTGCTGTTGCCCATCGATTTCCCGAAGATCAGCCACAACACCGAGGCGTGGATCGACGCGACCCGGGGCCGCTCCGATCTCCTCTGCTTCGGCTCCGTGCACCCCTTCGAGCCCGACCCGGAGGCGCGCCTCGACGCGCTCGTCGCCCGGGGAATCAAGGGGATCAAGGTGCACCCGAACGTGCAGCTCGTCCCGCCCGATCACGAGCGCGCGATGCGCCTCTACCCGATGTTCGCGCGCCGCAAGCTGCCCGTGCTCTGGCACTGCGGGCCGGTCGGTATCGAGGGCGAGGGAGGGCGAGCGCGGACGCAGGTGCGGCGCTACGAGCTGCCCATCCGGGAGAACCCCGACGGCGTCTTCATCCTCGGCCACTCGGGCGCCTTGCAAGCCGAGGAGGGCCTGGCGCTCCAGCTCCGCTATCCCAACGTGTACCTGGAGCTCTCCTCTCAATCGCTCACGATGGTGCGCGAGATCTTGCGCCGAGGAGATCAACAAAGGGTCGTGTTCGGCAGCGACTGGCCCTTCTATCACCAGGCCATCCCGCTCGCAAAGGTGCTCGCCGCCACCGAGGGCAATCCAGCGCTTCGCCACAAGGTGCTGTGGGAGAACGCCGCAAAGCTGCTCGGCCTGCCACCCGACGGCCCGTCAGCTTGATGAACATCGCCGGCGCTTTCCCTGTCGAGCGCTCATCCTCCCCAGAATTCAACGCAAAGGCGCCAAGGCGCCAAGGCGCCAAGGCGCAAAAAAGAAAAAGAAGAAAGCGATACTTTTTCTTCTCTTCTTGCGTCTTTGCGCCTTTGCGTCTTTGCGTTAAAAATTAGACCTTTCAGATCATCGAACGGCTCCCCGAGGGAATACCGCCCGTCATCCTTTCAAGCGACGCCGGCCAGCGCGCAGAACGCGCGCGAGAGCTCATCCATCTTCTCGCGGGCTCGCTTGTCGGCCACGTCCACCGTCTCGCCCTCCTGCATCGGCTCGCAGAGGTCGAAGTAGAATTTGATCTTCGGCTCCGTCCCGCTCGGCCGCGCGATGATCCGGCTGCCCCCTTCGAGCTCGTAGGCGAGCACGTCGCTCGCGGGCAGCGCGATGGGCGAGCTCGTCCCGTCTTTCGCCGTCTTCACCCGCGCCTGGTAGTCGCTGGCGGAGACGACCGCGAAGGCGCCGATCGCGGTGGGCGCGCTCGCGCGCAGGCGCCTCATGATCTCGCCGATCTGCGCGATGCCCTGGGAGCCGGGCATGGTGATCGACTTCTGCCCGCTGACGAAGAGGCCATAGCGGCGGCTCAGCGCCGAGAGCTCGTCGAGCAGCGTCTTGCCCTCGGCGCGCCGCACGGCGCAGAGCTCGGCCATGATCAGCGCGGCGCTGATGCCGTCCTTGTCGCGCACCACCGGGCCGACGGTGTAGCCGAGCGCCTCCTCGAAGCCGAAGACGAAGCGCAGCCCCTCGCTCGCCTCGAGCTCCATGGCGCGGTTGGCGATCCACTTGAAGCCGGTGAGCGTCTCCTCGTAGCGCACGCCGAGGGCCTTGCAGATGGCGCCGAGCATGGGCGACGAGACGAGCGAGGCGAGGGCGAGGCGGTCCCCCGTCTGCGTCGCCTTGGGGCCTTCGGTGAGCACGTAGTGGCCGAGCAGCGCGCCGACCTGGTTGCCGGTGAGCTGCACGAACTTGCCCGAGGGGCCGCGCACCGCGACGGCGAGGCGATCGACGTCGGGGTCGTTGGCGATCACCAGGTCGACCCCGTGCGCGTCGGCGCATGCATACGCGAGATCGAGCGCGCCCTTCTCTTCCGGGTTGGGGAACGCGACGGTGGGGAAATCGCCGTCTGGCTCGGCCTGCTCGGGGACGGTGGTGACGTTCGTGAAGCCCGCCTCGGCGAGGGCGATGCGCACCGGGCGGTTGCCGGTGCCGTGCATCGGCGTGTACACGATGGGGATCGATCGATCGCCGTCGCTTCGCACCGAGAGCTTGTGGATCGCCTGCAAGTAGCGGTGCTCGATCTCGTCGGAGAAGTGCTTGACGAGGCCCTTCGCGATCGCGTCGCCAAGATCCATCCGCGGGATCTTGTCGGCGGGCGCGGCGGCGGCGATGGAGGCGGCGATGCCCTTGTCGTGCGGCGGGATGATCTGCGCGCCGTTGCCCCAGTAGACCTTGTAGCCGTTGTACGCGGGCGGGTTGTGGCTGGCCGTGACCATGACCCCGGCCGCGGCATGCTGATCGGCCACGGCGAAGGCGGTGAGCGGCGTGGAGCAAGGGCGCGGCGTGATCTGCGAGGGGATGCCGAGCGCTGCGAGAACGCAGGCCGTGTCCTCGGCGAGCTCGCGCCCGAGGTGCCGCCCGTCGTAGCCGATCACGACGCCGTGCTGCGTGGCCGCGTCCTTCGCCTGGGCGAGGAGGTATTGCCCGAGGCCCCAGGTGGTGCGGAGGACGACCGCGCGGTTCATCCGGCTCTCGCCCCCGCCGAGCAGCCCGCGCAGGCCGGCGGTGCCGAAGGTGAGCGGCCCCGAGAAGCGCTCGGCGAGCTCCGCGCGCGCGCTGGGCGAGCCGGCCTTCGCGTCGTTCGACAGGGCCGTGAGCTCGGCGCGGGTGTTGGGATCGGGGTCGTGCGTGATCCAGTCCGCGGCGCGGTCGAGGATGGGGTCGTGGGCTTTCACCCGTCGATTGTTACCACCATTGCGGCGCTGATTGGAGGCGCTACTTCTTCGCCGCGTCCTTGGCCAGGGCCTCGGCGAAGAGCGTGTCGTAGCGGCCTGCGGCGAAGGCCTCGGCCTCCAGGATCTTGCGGAGGAAGGCGACGTTGCTCTGCGCAGGGCCGGCCGGCCCGACGAGCTCGAGCGTGGTCTCGGCGAGGGCGCGATCGAGCCGTTTCACGGCGTCCTCCCGTGTTGCACCGTGGGACACGATCTTGGCGAGGAGCGGGTCGTAGAAGGGCGTCACGTTCATGCCCTCCTCGAAGCCGGTCTCGACGCGCAGATCGGGCGCGACCGCGGGCCACACGAGGCGCGCGAGCTTGCCCGGCTGGGGCGCGAACTTCTTGGCCGGATCCTCCGCGTAGACGCGGGCCTCGATGGACGATCCGCGCCGGACGGGCGCGAGGATCTCCGGGGCGAGGCGCTCGCCCGAGGCGACGCGGATCTGTTGCTCGACGAGGTCGATGCCGGTGCACATCTCGGTGACGCAGTGCTCGACCTGGAGCCGCGCGTTGACCTCCAGGAAGAACAGCTCGCCGTCGGGGCTCGCGACGAACTCGACCGTGCCGGCGTTGACGTAGCCGGCCATGGTCACGATGCGCAGCGCGTCCGCGAAGAGCTTCTGCCTGCGGGCCTCGCCCTCCTCGCCCGCGAAGAAGGGCGCCGCCGACGGCGACTCCTCGATGATCTTCTGGTGGCGGCGCTGGGCGCTGCACTCGCGCTCGCCGAGGGCGACGGCGCCGCCGTGCGCGTCGCAGAGGACCTGGACCTCGATGTGCTTGGGGGCGCGGATGTAGCGCTCGAGGTACACGCGCGGATCGGCGAAGGCCGAGCGACCGCGATCGGAGCATGCCTGGACGGCCCGGGCGAGCTTGCCCGCCTCCTCGACGATCTGCATGCCGATGCCGCCGCCGCCGCCCGCCGCCTTGACGAGCAAGGGATAGCCGATGCGCTCGGCCTCCGCCGTGACCGCCGCGATGTCGGCGGCGTCGATCGGCCCGTCGGTGCCGGGCGGAGGCTCGACCCCGGCCTTGCGCGCGGCTGCGCGTGCCTTGATCTTGTCGCCGAACGCGTCGAGCACGGCCGGCGGCGGCCCGATGAAGGTGACGCCCGCCTCGGCCACGGCGGTCGCGAAGGCGGCCTTCTCGCTGAGGAGCCCGTAGCCCGGATGGATGCCGTCCGCGCCCGTCTGCTTCGCCGCGGCGATCACGGCGGCGATGTCGAGGTAGCTGTCCTTGACCGGCGGCGGGCCGATGCGCACCGCCTCGTCCGCCATCCGGACATGGGGGGCCGAGGCGTCGGCGTCGGAGTAGACGGCGACGGTGGCGATGCCGAGGCGCTTGCAGGTGCGGAGGATGCGGCAGGCGATTTCGCCGCGGTTGGCGATGAGGATCTTGGTGAGCACGAAGCCGTGCTAGGGGGCGCGGGTGGGCCCGTCAAGGGGGAGGTCGAGGGGGCGGCCTCCGCGCGCAGGGCGAGGCTCCTCAGGCCCCCGCCCCGAGCTCCTTCGCGATCTCCTCGCTCACCGCCCACAGGCGATCGGCCAGCGCCTCGTCTTGCGCGTAGCGCGAGGCGCGCGCCACGTTGCAGTCGGCGAAATACTCCCCCGAGATCCCGGCGGCCCCCGGGTGCACGGCCACATAGCACTGCGTCGCCGCCCCCTGCCCGGCGGTCTTGAGCGCGACGGCGTTCGCGATCGGCATGAAGAGCCGCACCGCCGCGCTCATGTGGCGGCTCAGGTTCGTCGCGATCACCCCCGGGTGCACCGCGTTGGCCGTCCGCTTCGTCCCTGCGAAGCGCCTCGCCAGGGACTTCGCGAAAAGCAGGTTGGCGAGCTTCGACTGCCCGTAGGCGCGGTTCGGCGTGTAGCTCTTCGCGAGCGTGAGATCGTCGAAGTCGATCCCGCCCTCGGGGGCCCACACATGGGCGCCGCTCGAGAGCATCACGACCCGCCCGTCATCGGCGAGCTGGTCGAGCAGGCCCGTCACCAGGAGGAAGTGGCCGAGGTGGTTGGTGAGAAACTGGAGCTCCTGCCCGTGCACCAGCGTGCGCTCCGGCAAGGCCATGATCCCCGCGTTGCAGAGGAGCACGTCGAGCTCTCCGCCGCGCGCCTTCACCTCGTCGACGCATGCCTTCACGCTCGCCGGCTCGGACAGCTCGCACGACAACGGCGTCACCTTGTCACCGAAGGCGGCGCACGCCTCGCGCACCTTGTCGGCCGAGCGCCCGAGGCCGAGGATGGTCGCGCCGCGCATGGCGAGCACGCGCGCGCTCTCGAGGCCGATGCCGGAGCTCGCCCCGGTGATGAGGATGGTCTTGCCGGTGAGGTCGAGGCCGGAGGTTACGTCTTCTGCGGTGGAGGCGTATCCGAAGCCGCTCGGGCCTCGCTTGCCTTTGATGAGCGCGACGAGGGACATGAGAGCACCATGCGTTCCGGGGAGTCCCGGCGGCAAGACGGACCATCGCGCCCGCGAATTATGCGGCGAAGCTCACTGGATGGTCGCCGGCACCTTGGCCCCCGCGGCGGGCGTCCCCGAGGGGGTGAGCAGGATGTCGAGCGAGCCGGTGAGCGTGTCGCAGTAGATCTGACCGCTCACCTTGATCTCCGTGGCGCCCGCGTCCGGCACGACCCGGATGACGACCCCGGTGTCGGTGGCCTCGCTCGAGCTGATGGTCCCGCCGGTCGCGGTGTAGCCGGAGCTGCTCGCGGATACCGAGTTGTTGGTGGAGGTCAGCTTCACCTCGATCTGCAGGTCCGTCCCGCCGTCGGCGACGAGGGCCCAGGCGGCGGTGGCGGAGAGATCGGTCTTCCACGTGCCGGCGTCGGACTGCTGGCAGTACGGATCGGGCGCCGGATCGCACGCGGTGTTGAGCACCGGCGCCGCGGCGATGACGGCCAGCTTGGCGAGCCTCTGCAAGCGGGCCTGCACGCGCTCGCGCACGGCGGCGTTCGGGGGCGAGGGGGCGAGGGGGAGCTTCGGATCGGACATGATGCACCTCAGGCAAAAGCGGGGGCGGGCGGCGAGGCGTCGAGCACGTGGCGCACCTCGCAGAGCGAAGCGGGGGAGCCGACGGCGCGGCTCATGTCGGCGGCGAGCGCGCGCATGGCCTGGTGGGCCTCGGCGTCGACGGCGCGGGCGCGGCTCGTGATCGCGGCGAGCACATCGACCACGTCGGAGGCGCGGCCCTCGCGGGCGAGGGTCACCAGGTCTTCGAGCGCGCGCACCGTGTCGGAGCTGACCGCGCGCGTGATCGCCACGGCCCGCTCGAGGAACGAGGCGCGGTAGCTCTCCGGGTGGAAGAAGCGGCAGGCCTCGACGTCGAAGCGCAGCAACCAGAGCTGCACCACGGCCGCCTCATCGCCGTAATTGCGATCGTGCAAGCAGCTCAAAAACCAGCGAAAGACCTGCTCCAGGCGAGGATCGGCGAGCGAGTAGTCCCAGCGCAGGTAGTCGCCGCGGCAGCGACCTTCCTTCGCCATCCGGGCGAGGATCGGCGTGCCGGCGTAGAGCTCGACGCGGCTGATGCAGAAGGGAAAATCGACGACCCGCCCGAGGAAGCCGATGTTCTCCGCGAAGGTGTCGAGCGTCGCGTCCGGATCGAAGGGCAGGACGTTGAAGCAGATGTAGAGCCCGAGCTCCCGCACCAGCGCGAGCGCGCGCTCGTTGTCGGAGGGCGCAGTGTTGCGAGCCAGCGTGCGCAGGCCGGCGTCCGCGTGGGACTCGATGCCCACGTAGGCGCGCAGGCAATGGAGCCGCTCGACGAGCGCGGTGAAGACCTCCCGCTGTACGTCGTCGGCGCGGGCCTTGACCACCGTGGCGAAGCGGGTGACGCCGCGCGCGGCGAGCGCGTCGGCGAGCGCGTGGATGCGCGCGAGGCTCGCCTCGGCGCGGGGGAGGAAGAAGTTGTCGTCCTGGAAGACGAAGATCTCCACGCCGCGGGATCGCTGCTGCTCCGCCATCTCGTCGGCGATGTCCTCGACCCGCCGCATGCGGAAGCGCTTGCCCGTGGAGCCTTTGTCTTGCCAGGCTGCGATCGAGCAGAAGCTGCACCGCCCGTAGCAGCCGCGGCTCCCGACGAGGGGCATGATCGCGTGGCCGAAGCAGCGCGCCGGCTCACCGCGGCGATCGGGCCACGGGAGGCCGTCGAGCTCGGGCAGCGGGCGCGGCGCGGTGAAGCGGGCCTCGCCGCCGCCCTGGAGCGCGAGGCCGGCCACGCCGTCGAGCGGGCGCCCGTGGTGGATGGACTCGACCAGCTCGACCAGGGTGCGATCGGCCTCGAATCGACAGATGCTGTCGAGCTCGGGGAAGTCGCGGAGAAACTCCGCGGCGAAGGTCGCGAAGTGTCCGCCGCTCGTGACATGGCCGCGATACCCGCCCTGCCGCAGGGCGAGGACGAGCGCCAGCATGTCGGTCGCGCGCCGCTGGAGCCGCGAGCGGGGCGCCGATGACGAGCGGGGCAAAGGGTGCCTCGACGAGGTCGCGGGCGATGCGGGGGAAATCGGCCGGGGTGTTGAAGGCGTGGATCTCGGCGCGATAGCCGGCCCGGGCGAGCGCCGAGGCGAGGGTGCGGAGGCTCAAGTTCTCCTCGACCTCGGGGCCGACCAGCGCGATCCAGGGGGCAACCGGAGGGGTCTCTGGGATTCGGCTCATGGCGTCCGGCCGGGTGCAGCAACGGATGTGCCGCCGTGCAAAACGTTGCACATGCGGAGATCGAGCGCCGAGGGGCGCATCGCGTGCGCACACCGCGCAAGGTATGCTGCGCCGTCAAGGCCTCGCCCGCTTCGCTCTTCGCGCCGGTGTGCTCGATCGCGCCCACGCGCCGGCGCCGCTTCCTCTGGGCGGCGTGGTGGTCGGGCCCGCCCTCGGCCGAGCCCTTCCGCAAGCCCGACGCGTACAGCGGCGGCGCGCTCACCCGCGAGGAGGCGAAGATCGCGGCCGAGAAGACGGCCGGGTGCCCGCTCGTGGAGATCGAGCCGCGGTGGGCGCGCGCCTGGGGACGTATGCTCGTCGGCTTGCCCGCGTGGCTCGGCAAGGGGAAGGGGGCGACCGAGGTCTCCGGCGCGGCGAGCGCGCCGTCACGCGCCGCGCCGCGCTCGGCCTGGCAGATCCTCGGCGTCGCGAAGGACGCGGAGGTTGCCGAGATCAAGCAGGCCTTCCGGCGGCGGGCGCTGGAGACGCACCCGGATCGCGGCGGTGATCCGGCGTCCTTCCGCGAGGTGCGCGCGGCCTACGAGCGCGCGCTCGCGCGCCGCAAGGATCGGCGGGCCGGCGGGAAGGGATCGGAGCGCGCAAAATGAACGAGGAGAGACGAGGACCTCGGGGCCTTCGTCTCCGCCTCGCGTGACGTCCGGCGGTCTGGGCGCCGCCGGGAGGCTCGTCCGCTGCGGGCTCGCGATGCTGGCCCAGGTCGAGAGCGTGCTCCCGTTCGACCGGAAGCTGAACGCGTGGCCGGTCTGCGCGCCGCTGCCCGGCGACTCGCCCGAGGCGCCGACCACGAGATCGGAGTCGCCGTCGCCGTCGACGTCGCCGAGCGCGAGATCGTGGCCGAAGCTTGATCGCGCCGGACTCGTTCGTCCCGAGCCCCGTCCTGGCTCAGCGTCTGCGCCAGGCTGAGCCCGCCCACGACGCCAGTGTAGACGTAGAGCTGCGCCCCGAGCCGACGCCGGCGGAGGAGGCTGCGAGCCCGGCGCGCCGATCGCCAGATCCCAGCGCGATCCGGCGTCGACCCGGCCGCTCGCGAGCGAGAAGCCGAAGGAGGCGCCGCGGGTCGGCGAGCTCTCGGTGAGGCTCTGCGTCACCGTGCTGGGGCCGCTGGCGGAGCCGCGGAACACGAGCACCCGCCCGGCCCAGCGCTGCCCGCTGACCGTCGCCGCCGGGGCGCCCACGGCCAGGTCGCGGTAGCCGTCGCCGTCGTAGTCGCTCGCGGTCAGGGTGAATCCGAAGAGCATGTCCCACTCGTTGTAGTTGGTGGTGGACGACGCCGGGCGCAGCAGGCGCCAGCCCGAGAGGCTCGATCCGCCGCGGAAGAGGAACACCGCGCCTCCCTCGGGATCGGGGCTCACGCGCTCGTGCGGCGCACCCACGGCGAGGTCCGTGTTGCCGTCGTTGTCGAAGTCGCCCGCGGTGAGCGCGGCGCCGAAACTGTCGCCGGCCTCGTTGGCGCCGAGCCCCGACTGCCCGAGGAGCTGGTTGCCCGACATCCCGCCGCTCGCGCCGCGGAAGACGAAGACCGCGCCCGCGTTCGGGGCGCTGGCGCCCCAGCTCTCTCCCGGCGCGCCCACGGCCAGATCGACGAAGCCGTCGTTGTTGAAGTCGCCCGACGCCAGCGCGTAGCCGAAGCGATCGGGGGACTCGTTCGCGCCGAGCGAGGACTGATCCAAGTTGATCCAGTGGTTGACGATGCTGCCCGTGCCGCTCTTGCCCTTGTAGATCATGACGCGACCGGTGTCGTTGTTCTCGCCCGGCACGCCCACGGCCAGATCGACGAAGCCGTCGTTGTTGAAGTCGCCGGTGGCGAGCGAGTAGCCGAAGCGATCGTCGCGCTCCGCGCTCAGGCCCTGATCGAGATCGTCGGCGGCCACGAGGCCGCTCGCCGTGCCGCGGAAGATCTGCACGTGCCCCGCGCCCACGTTGCCCTTGCGCGGCGCGCCGATGGCCACGTCGCGGAAGCCGTCGTTGTTGAAGTCGCCGAAGGCCACCGCGGCGCCGAAGCCCTCGCTGTAGATCTCCTCCACCGCCTGCCGATCGAGGGCGCTCAGATCCGTGCGCTGCGCGTACACCTGGTCGTGGGTCGGCTCGGTGCTGGAGCGCCGGTAGAAGCGCAGCGTGCCGCCGTCGAGGCAGCCGTCGATCACCGATCCGATCTGCGACGAGTAGTGCATCATCGAGCTGAAGTCGTAGAGGCCGTAGAGGCCCCACGTCGGCCCGAGCGAGACGGGCGAGGCGCCGCAGCCGTCGGCGGTGACGAGGTAGGCGTCGCGCGTCGGGTTCTCGTGCTCGTGCTTGAGGCCGATGGCGTGGCCGATCTCGTGCAGCGCGTTGCCCTGGCTGCAGTTGGCGCCGAGCGTGACGTTCTGCGGTGAGCCGGTGAAGCCCACGGTGGACGCGCAGAAATCGGGGTTGGCCGGGTCCTGGCGGAAGACGACCCGGCCGGTGGCCGAGGCGCTCTGCACGAAGCGGATCGAGGTCGCGGCCTCCCACTGGGCGATGGCGGCGAGCACGTCGGCCTGATCCATCCCCGCGCCCGGGCCCACGGGCAGGCTCGCGTCGAATTCGAACGGGACGGTGTTGTTCGGCCAGCGCATGGATGGATCGAGCGCGCCGACGATGGAGGCGCCGCCGGGGACCTCGGGCGAAGGCGCGGGGAGGATCATGTCGCCGTCGTGCACGCGCAGATCGCCGACCATCTGGTAGTCGAGCAGCTCGGTGCCCCACGGCATCGCGAAGCGGCCCACGAAGCGCTCTCCAGGCTGCGCGGAGGACTCCTCGCGGGGCGCCTCGGCGCTCTCTGCGGGCGAGTCGCCGTCCACCGGGGCGGCGCAGCCGGAGGCGCTCGAAGCGAGCGCGGCGCCGAGGGTCAGGAGGAGGCCGAAGCCGGTGCGGCGGAGGAGGGAGCGGGGATGGATCTTCATGACGATGGTCTCTCGTGATCGGTTGAGGTTGTCGGACAGGCGGCGAGCGCGCGGGCTCCCGGACGGGCCGGAGCACGCGTGATCCCCTTCGCGCCGCGGCCTCGAAGCGCGAGGCCGGGCGCAGAGCGTGTTGGTTCAGGGCGCGCGAGAGCCCGCGCGCAGGGGTCCCGTCACGCGGACGAGAAGCCCGCGCGGGTGGGCGACCGGCGGATCGCGCCGGCGTCGAGAGTGGCTACGCCCGCGTGATCACGGCTCGCCGTGCGCGCATGCCGTCGAGGGCGGCGGCTGCGGCATCTGGCACCGCGACTCCGCGTAGATCTTCGACCACGCGCAGGGCCCGAGGCGGGTCGCCACCGCGGGGCGCTTCGGGCCCGCGCCGGACGGCGAGCAGGACCAGCCGGTGGGCGAGGCGTCGCAGCGCTGCGCCATCGGCTCGCTGTGGACGGTGACCCCGCACTGGGCCGTGGCGCCCCCGCACACCCGGAGCGCGATGGCCTCGGCGATCTTGGAGACATCCTGGCCGCACATCACCTTGAGATCGTCGAGCGGCCAGACGTCCGTGGTCACGTTGGTCGGGTCGCCCGTCGTGGCGAGCCACACGGCCTCGGCGTAGACGTACTTCGTGTAGCTCGCGAACACGGGGCGGACATGCGGGCCGAAGAGGAAGATGGGCACCTCGACGCCGAACTTGTTCAGGCGGGCAACGAGGCAGGTGTGCACATCGTCCATCTGATCGGCGGCGAGCGGGCCGTTGAGCCACGAGTCGCCGAGGTTCATGAGATCTTGTCCGACGAACGTCTCCGTGCCCCACGTGCGGCTCGCGGTGTGGGGGAGCGCGCAGCCGAAGGCGTCGTGCACCAGGACCACGCCGTTGCGCTTGCCCATCGCGGGACCCGTGAAGCCGGCGATCCGGTTCGGCACGGTGGGGTTCGACGCCGGGAGCGCCTGCTTCATCACGCTGTCCGTGAACGTGTTGCGCTGGCCCTGGTAGTAGGTGGCGAGCAGGCCGTTGGTGCCCGTCCCTCCGGGGCCCCACGCGGTCGAGAGGAGACCGGCGACGGCGATCAAGATCTGCTTGGCTCGGCGGGATTTCATGCGCTTGCTCTCCACGGGCGATCGATGTTCGAGCGTATAGCAACGGCCGGGCCAGGGGCGCGCAATCGAAGATGCGGCGCGCTTTTGCAGGTCCGCGCGGGCGGCGTCACGCGCGCGTGACGGGTGGTACGGCGGCGTTCCACCGGGTGTCGCGCGCGTGACAGTCGACCCTTGGCCGCCTTGACCGTCCCGTGTCGCCGGTGTGTATGCTCCCGGCGCATGGCCTCCGCCGACGAGCGCTTCACGCTGACCGCCGCGGGCACGGGGAGCGAGCTGCTCGTCCCGTCGCTGGTGATGACGGTCACACCGCCCGAGGGCGACCCCGTGGAGCGCAGGCTCGATCTCCGCCCGGTCCTGATCGGCACGAGCCCCGAGTGCACCGTCGTGGTCGCCGACGCGCGTCTCTCGCGCCGGCACTGCGAGCTGCGCCTCACCGATCAGGGCATCTTGCTCCGCGATCTCGGCAGCAAGAACGGCACCTTCGTGGGGGAGGTGCGGGTCCGCGAGGCGCTCATCCCACCGGGATCCACGGTGTCGCTCGGCGGCTCGCGCCTCGTCGTCCGCGCGGCCGGCGCGCCGTCCCTCGTGCCGCTGCTCGCGGGCGCGTCCTTCGGCGGCGCGGTGGGGCAGAGCCTCCTCATGCGCGCGCTCTTCGCGCGCCTCTCGCGCGCGGCCGCCACCGACGAGACGATCCTCCTGCTCGGCGAGATGGGCACCGGCAAGGAGGTCCTCGCCCGCGCCGTGCACGATCAGAGCGCGCGCAGGGCGGGGCCCTTCGTCGTCTTCGACTGCGGGGCCGCGGCGCCGAGCCTCGTCGAGGCCGAGCTCTTCGGCTACGTGAAGGGCGCCTTCACCGGCGCCGACCAGACCCGCCCGGGGCTGCTCGAATCCGCGAACGGCGGCACGGTGTTCCTCGACGAGATCGGCGAGCTACCGTTGGAGCTCCAACCAAAGTTGCTGCGGGCCCTGGAGACGAGGCAGGTGCGCCGCCTGGGATCGACGGAGCAGCGGCCCTTCGACGCGCGCTTCGTCGCCGCGACCCACCGGGACCTCAAGGCGCGCGCCGCGGAGGGCGGCTTCCGCCCGGACCTCTACTACCGGATCGCCGTGGTCGAGATGGCCATCCCCGCCCTGCGCGAGCGCAAGGAGGACATCCCCGCGCTCGTCGAGCTCTTCCTCGCGGCGCGCCGGCCTCCGCGCTCGCTCGCCGATCTGCCGCCGCACGCGATGGCCTTGCTCTCCGCCCACGACTGGCCGGGCAACGTGCGCGAGCTGCGCAACATGGTGGCTCGTCTGGTGCTCTTCCCGGAGGCGGTGGACGAGCTGCTCGCGCCGAAGAAGCGCGCCCCCGCGGCCGGCGCTCCTCCCGCCCCGGCCGCGGATCCCTCGTCGCCTGCCGAGCTCGCCGCCCCCTTCGATCTGCCTCTGCCCGCGGCCCGCGAGCTCGTCCTCGAGCAGTTCGAGCGGCGCTACTTCGCGGCCAAGCTGGAGCAGCACCAGGGCAACGTCTCCCGCGCCGCCGAGGCGATGGGCGTGTCGCGGCAGCTCGTGCACCGGCACCTCGCCCGCTACGGCATCAAGACGCGATGAGGCCGGAGCCGGGCAAGACCACCGTCACCGCGGAGACGGCCCCGGGCCCGAGGCTCGCCGAGGCCTCCGCGCTGCCGAAGGTGATCGAGCCCGGCCTGCTCCCCCGGGCGATCCTCGATCGGTACGAGATCGTCGCGCTGCTCGGGCGCGGGGGCATGGGGCAGGTCTACCGGGCGCGCGATCGCGTCCTCGGCCGCGACGTGGCGCTGAAGATCCTCCTGTCGCAGAGCGAGGCGGGCGAGGGGCGCGCGCTGCGCGAGGCTCGCGCCCAGGCCCGGCTCGATCACGACCACGCATGCAAGGTCTTCGAGGTCGGGGTGAGCGACGGCGTCTGCCACATCGCGATGCAGCTCATCGACGGCGAGCCCTTCAGCGTCGCGTGCCGCCGGATGACGCTCGAGGAGAAGGTCGAGGTGGTGATCCGCATCGCCGGCGCGGCGCACGAGGCGCACCGGATCGGCCTCGTCCACCGGGACATCAAGCCCCACAACATCATGATCGACCGCGGCGAGCCCGGAGGAGGATCGTCGGGCAAGCCGTACCTGATGGACTTCGGGATCGCCCGGGAGGTCGGCGCCGACGGGGTGGCCGCCACCCTCGGGATCGTGGGGACGCCGGCGTACATGGCGCCCGAGCAGGCCCGGGGCGACGCCGTCTCGCTCGATCGGCGCACCGATGTCTACGCGCTCGGCGCCACGCTCTTCGAGGCGATCGCCGGGCGCCCGCCCTTCGAGGCCGACGGCGCGTGGGCCTTGATCCAGAAGGTGATCGGCGAGGAGGCGCCTCCGCTCCGCGCGATCGCGCCGGAGGCCCCCGCCGACCTGGAGGCCGTCGTCGCGCGCTGCCTGGACAAGGCGCCCCATCGCCGCTACCCCTCGGCGCGCGCGCTCGCCGAGGATCTGAGGCGCTTCCTCGACGGCGATCCGGTGGAGGCGCGGCGGCTCGGCCGGGCGCACCGGCTCGGTCGCGCGGCGCGCCGGCACCGTGGCAAGGTCGCGCTGGCCCTCGGGCTGATCGGCGCCGCGATCACGGTCGTCGCGCTCGGCGTCCGGGAGCGGCGCACGGCCGAGGCGCAGGCCGAGCTCGGGCGGGCGCTCGGCGAGGACATCAAGGAGATCGAGCTCTCGCTGCGGATCGCCTTCGAGCTGCCGCTCCACGATGTCGAGCCGGACAAGGACGCGCTGCGCGGGCGGCTCGCGGCGATCGAGGCGAAGGCTGCCGCGTCCGGCGCGCGCGCCGAGGGCCGGCGCAGTACGCGCTCGGCCGCGGCTACCTCGCGTTGCAGGAGACGGACGCCGCGCTCGTCCATCTCGGGCGCGCCGAGGCCGCGGGGCTCTCCACGCCCGAGCTCGACTACGCGCTCGGCCTCGGCCTCGGCCGGCAGTACGAGCGCGCGCTCGTCGAGGCGCGGCGCGCCGACGATCCGGCCCGGAAGAAGGCGGCGATCGACGCCGCGCGCGGGCGCTTCGCCGAGCCGGCGCTCCGCCACCTGCGGGCCGCGCTCGGCGCCCGGATCGAGAGCGCGGCCTACGTCGAGGGGCTGATCGCGCTCTACGAGGACCGCCTCGACGAGGCCGTCGACAAGGCGCGCGAGGCGGCGCGGGAGCGCCCCTGGTTCTACGAGGCGAGGCTCCTCGAAGGCGACGCGCTCTTCGCGCGGGGCAGCCGGAGCCGCCCCGACGCCGTCTTCGATCACGCGGCGATGGCACGCGATTTCGGGCCCGCCGCGAAGGCCTACGCCGCGGCTGCCGAGATCGGTCGGAGCGATCCGCGCGTCCACGAGGCCGCGTGCCTGCTCGGCGCGCAGGTGATGAACGCGGCGTCCTCCCGCGGCGAGCCGCTCGCCGAGAGCTACGGGCTCGCGAAGGCCGCATGCGAGCGCGCCGTCCGGGCGAGCTCCCGCGGCGCGGGTGGGGCGCTTGCGCTCGCCGAGCTGCAGGTCGCGTACGCGTGGTGGAGCGTCACCGGCGCCTCCCGCGAGGACCCCGAGAGCATCCTCGCCGAGGCGATGGCGCTCGCCGCCGAGGCCGCGAAGAGGAGCCCGGAGGACGCGCGGGCGCACTACGTCGAGGGCGGCGCTGCCCGCGCGGCGGCTCGCCTCGCGCTCGATCGCGGCCTCGACGGGCGCGCCGCGATCGAGCGGGCGATCGCGGCCTACGAGCGCGCGCTCGCCCGCGACCCCCAATTCGTGTGGGCCATGAACGATCTCGCCTTCACCTGGTCGATCCGGGCGGAGAGCGAGGTGAGCCGCGGGCTCGATCCCGGCCCGTCGCTCGAGAAGACCCTGACCTTGGCCCGCCGGGCCCGGGCGCTCGATCCGCGCGCGCTCTACGCCTTCAGCGCCGAGAGCGTGGCGCTCCTCCTGATGGCCGAGCACCTCGTGGACCTCGGCCGCGATCCGGCCTCCGTGATCACCCGCTGGAAGGCCGCCTTGGGGGAGGCGCGCGCGCTCGGCGCCGACTGGCCCTGGGCCGCGTACTACGAGAGCTACCAGGCCATGCTGGAGGCGCGCTTCGCGCTCGACCGGGGCGGCGACGCGGGCCCGCCGCTCGATCGCGCCGAGTCGTCGCTGCGCGCCTTCCTCCCCCGCGCGCCCTCGCCGGTCGACGCCGATCTTTTGAGCTCCAAGCTTCTCCTGCTCCGCGCCGCCGCGCCGGCCCCGGGGCAGGACCCGGGGCCGCTCCTCGCCGAGGCCGCGGCGGCGGCGGATCGGTGCGTGGGGGCGGCGCCCTGGGACCTCAGCCTCCGCGCGCTCCGGGCGCAGGTGGAGATCGCCCGCCTCCGCCGGGCCCTGACGCGCGGAGCGCTCGACCCGGCCTCGTTCGCCGCGGCCGAGGCGCCGCTCGCCTCGCTGCTCGACCGGCCCCGCGCCGACCCTCGGCTCTACGTCGCGCTCGCCGAGATCGCCGAGATCGAGGCCGATTTCAGGATCGGGCGCGGCGCCGGCGCGGGCGAGGCGCTGCGCCGCGGGGAGGAGAGGATCGCGGCGGCGCTCGCCCTCGATCCGGCCCGCCCCGCCGCGCTGCGCGTCCAGGCCGCGCTCGCCGCGCTGCGGGTCCGCGCCGCCCGCCGGGGCGCGCCCGGGTGAGCTTTGCCACGCGGGCCGCGGCTCGACTACGATCGATCCTCGGAGGTTCGATCATGCGCGCGACACTCTTCATCGGCTCGGTCATGATCCTCGTGACATCGGCGCTCCCGGCGCTCACCGCCTGCGGCGGCGGGGGCACGGGCGGCGGAGGAGGCGGGGGCGGAGGCGAGCTGACCGCCGACGCCGCATGCAAGAGCCTCGGCGCGTCGGTGTGCGGGCGGCTCGACGCATGCGCGCCGTTCCTCATCCAGATCGGCTACGGCGAAGAGGCGGACTGCGAGGGCGCGACGGTGCCTCGGTGCGTGGAGACCGCGGGCCTGTCGGGCACCGGCTTCGACGCCGCGGCGATCAAGGCATGCGCCGACGACTACGCGGCTCTCTCCTGCGGAGACGTGGTGGGCAGCCTCGTGCCCGCGTCTTGCCGGCCGGGCGGCCAGAAGGACGACGGCGCCGTG
>JAXLYT010000017.1:0-156145 GCA_046351295.1 Byssovorax sp. | reverse complement strand
GCGTCAACGCGCATCGCGCGCGCCGGTGCGCTCCATCGCTCTGCGTCGTGCAGCCGGCCGCTGCGCGCCCTCATCGCCCTCATCGCTCAGCGCCGCCGCGCCTCGACCCGCCGGTCCGACTCCTCCGCCTGCTCTTCCAGCTTGGCCCGCGCGCGGGCAAGCTGCGTCGCCACGGTGCCCCTGGGGACGCCGAGGACGCGGGCCGTCTCGCTCACCGAGAGGCCGAGCGCGAAGAAATGGCGGACCACCTTCGCCTCTTCTTGCGTGAGCTCCTCGGCGTAGCGATCGAGCTTGCCGCGCAGCTCGGCCTCCTCGGCCCTCGCCTCCGGATCGGGCGCGCTCGCCGCGTGGGCTTCGGCGTCAGCGCCCGGGTGGATCGGAGGCCGGAAGTCGCGCTTGTGCATCCGCGCCTGGTTCTTGACCACCCCGGCGAGGAAGGCTTGCACGTTGTCGGGCATGCTCTTGTCCCTGATCTGGATGCAGAGCGCGAGCAGCGTCTCTTGCGCCAGGTCCTTCGTGGACTCGGGCAGCAGGTCACCGCGGCCGAGGAGGAGCGCGAGCACGCGCTCCCCGTGCTCGCGGCAGAGGTCGTCGAGCAAGCGATCGGTGGTAGGAGGAGAGGTCGCAGGTGGCCTGATGACCACGCGCGTGCGGGAGAGCGGCGCGGGAGGCGCGGCCCTCGGCGCGACGGGGCGCGGGTGCCGCACGATCACCTTCACACCAGGAGCGCTCCCTCCCGCGGGGGCCGGCGCGCCGGTCTCGACAGGAGGGAGCGGAACGAGGGACTTATCACGCTGGGGCATGGTTCGCTCACGAAGACACGGGGCTTCTCCATTGGACGGAGCGGCCTCCGGATCAGTGCATGAAGAAGGAGATGGGCTGCCACCAGTCGCCGGTCGTCTTCTTGATCGTCACGCGCAAGCGGAACAGGTACGTCGTGCCCACCGTGAGACCCTCGGCCTTGGTGTTGGCCACGGTGGTCGTGCCCAGCGGCGTCCAGGTGGCGCCGCCGTCGCCGGAGATCTGCCACTCGTACGCGGCGATCTGGCCGGCCGACTTCGCCCGGAGGATGACCTCCCCCGGGATCTTGCCGAGGTGCGCCTCCAGATCGGGCCGGACATGCGAGGTGTGCTTCTTCAGGGACATGCCTGCCGATTCGATGATCGCCTCGGCCTGGGCCGGGTTCTGGTTGGCGATGCCCTGCACGTAGCCCTTGAGACCGAACATGTCGTCGAAGACGACCTTGCGGCTGAGATCACGGGTCGCCGCGGCGCCCTTGGTCCGCCCCTGGGCCGTGGCCTCGGCGTCTTCGAGCGTGTCGAGGTCGGCGCTGACAGTGCCGAGCTTGGGCTCCGGCTTGGGGAACCAGGGGTTGCCAGTCATGACCTGCACGACATGCCGGCCGTAGACGATCAGCGCGCTGACCGTCTTCGGGAGGTTGAGGGCGATGGTGTTCTGCTTGATGGACACGGGGATGCTCCTTGGTGATTCGAGGTGGATGACCGAGGGCAGACACAGCGCACCTCGCGGCACCAGAGAGGTGCCGTCGCGGGCCGTGCCGACCTTCACCCCCCAGTGGCATCTCGAAGCAAAACGTATTTGCCTCCGTTCATTTTTCTGGAGCCCGCTCGCGCCCACCCCGGGAGATGTTGCTCATTTCACGCCGACACTTCTGCATTCCATGCCGGCGCTTCTCCGTTCCATGTTTCTGCTTCAGCGCTTCGTCTCGGCGCTTCTCCGCTCCATGCCGGCGTCCGCGCACACCTCGGGGGAGGAAGCACGGGCATGAGACGTCGACGCCGCGGCGAAAATTCGCTTCGTCGCTTCATGCCGGCGCTTCGGCATTTCATGCCGGCGGTTGCTCCCAGCAGGCCGGCGCTTCGGCACTTCATGTCGGAGCAAGCACGACCCTCGAAGGTGTCCGCGCGCCCCATGGCGGCGCTTCGTCGTTCCACGCCGGCGCTTCGTCGTTCCATGCCAGCGCTTGCGCCGACCTCTCCGGCGTCTCGTCGAGCGTGGCTGGGGTGGCCTGCTGACGGAATCTTGCGCCTGCCGGGCCCGGTGGCGGCGAGCAAATCCGCGGGGGATCGAGCGCCGACATGAAGTACCTCAACGCCGGCCCTGCCGGCGGTTCGTCGTTCCAGGTTTGCGCAAGCACGACCCTCTGGGAAAGAAGCGCTCTTCATGCCGGCGCTCGTTCCGCCATGAAATGTGGAAGCACCGGCCCAGGGGGCGTCGAGTCGAACCCATTGAATGCTTCTCCCCGGACGTTCGTCTCTGGAAGAACACAGGATGCTCACGCCCGGCACCTACCTCGCCCGCTACCGGATCCTCCGCTTGATCGGCCGGGGCCGGCATACCGAGGTGTACGAGGTGCTCGCACCCGACGGAAAGCGCCGCGCCCTCAAGGTGATCGAGGCCGCCGTGCCGCTCTCGTCGACCTTCCACGCCCGCCTCGCCCAGGAGGCCGAGGCGCTCGCGATGATCGATCACGTGCACGTGGTTCACTTCTTCGACGCGGGCGTCGATCACGGGCAAACATGGCTCGTGGAAGAGCTCGTTGAGGGGCCGAGCCTGCGCGATCTGCTGGTGGCCGCGCGAGGCCCCTTGCCGGTGGAGCAAGCCGTGCGATTCATCAAGCAAGCCGCCGAAGGGATGGCGGCGGTCCACGCGCGCAGCATCCTCCACCGCGATCTGCGGCCCGAGAAGATCTTGGTGGCCGGCGGCGAGGTGATCAAGGTGGCCGACTTCGGCGCCGCGAAGCTCGACGGCTGGGGCGTGCGGACCGAGAAGGAGCAGTCGGTGGTGTCGTCGCTCTACATGGCCCCCGAGCACATGAAGACGAAGGTCGCCGAGCGGGCGAGCGACGTGTACGCGCTCGGGCTCATCCTGTACGAGCTGCTCACCGGAGAGCACCCGATCGCACCCCCTTCGTCGACGGCCTTCGTGATCTGCCAGCGGCAGCTCTTCCACGCGCCCCCTTCCGTGTCGTCGCGGCGCGCCGAGGTGCCAGGCGACGTCGCCTGGTGGGTGGAGCAAGCCCTCGCCAAGGACGCGGCGCTCCGGCCGACGATGCAGGCGTTCGCCGAGGGGCTCGGCACAGCGCTCCGGCCGCTGCAGATGTCGCGTCGAGCGATCGCATGGGCCGCGCAGTCGTCCGGTGAGGAGCCCGCGCTCGCGAAGACGGAGATGTCGCTCGTCGCCTGGGAGGAGGCCAAGGCGCAAGCGCAGGCGATCGAGGCGCCCCCCGCTGTCTCCGGGCCGGTGGAGAACCGGAGCGCGGTGCTGCCGCCGGCGCCGTCGGGCGCGGTGACAGTGCACGCGGTGCCTCCGCACGATCAGGCCGCGATGACGCTGCGCTCGGCGAGCGAGTCCTGGGCCGGGCGCGGCGCGACGCCGGCGCCTCTGGTGCGCAATGCGTCGCGGCCGAGCGAGGCTCGGCGCAGCGGGTGGATGTGGGCCGCGGCGCTCGGAGCAGCAGCGTTGCTCGGCGCGCTCGGGGTGGTGGGGTGGGCGCTCGCGGAAGGTGGATCGCGGCCGGTGGCGGCAGCGGGGGCAGCGGCTTCGGCGAGCGGTGCACCGGCGGCTCCGGCGGCAGCGAGCGCGGATGGGGGAGCGCCGCGCGCGAAGGCGGGGGGCGGGCGGTTTCTGGAAGAGCCGGGACGAGGCGGCTCGAAGGTGGGCAGCGCGGGGCGCTGAAGTTGCGACGGGCGATGGGCGCGGCGACCGCCGCCCGGACCTTGGCGACTCGGCGCGATCCGGTTAGCGTACCGGCCCGGGTGGGGCTCCCCACCCGGATGGAGCCAGCCGATGACGACGGATCCCTGCGGCAAACCGGAGCGAGGATGGGCATGAGCAGCCCGGGGATCGATCTCGACCGCCTCTTCAAGCTGCGGGTGATCGTCGCCCGGTTCGGGGAGATGGATCTTGCCCGGTGGTGGAGCACCAAGGGCCAGCTCGGCCGGCTCGGCGCGGCAACCCTGCGCCGCGGCTTTCCTCGGACGTATCGCTTTGCCCAGGCTCGTGCGGTGCTCGCCGTCGCGGCCCAGCGCTGCATCGAGGTCTTCGATCCGCCTGCGTGCGTCACCCTCTTCCAGCTCCCCGAGGAAACCGAGCAAGAGATCGAAACACGCTGGGAGCAGTGGCTCGACGACCCAGGCGCATGGGCGACGTTCTTCGAGAAGATCGAGAGCCTGACGGGCGCCGACCTCGTCGCCGCCCTGCGCGGCTTCGACGTCGTGACGGAGCATGACGCCGCTGCGTTCACCAAGCTGCGTCGCTCGGCGGAGGGGCGGGCAGTGCCGCTCCCCGGGGTGTACGGGGGCACGGACGCGGATGTCGCGCTGCTCGCGCTCGGCTTTGCCCGAGGGGAGCCCGGGGAGCTCGCCGTTCCTTACATGCGGAGGGCGGACGCGTGAACGCGGCGCCGCGGGCGAACATCGCGTCGTCCTTCACCGTCGTGAAGGGCGCCCTCATCGAGGAGACGTACGCCACCTTCGCCGCCTGGGATTTCGCGCGAACCAAGCGCGAGAACCTCGATCGGCTCCGCGAGGAGAACTTCATCGGCGCGGGCAGCGCCACCTGGCTGCGCGACGTGGCCAAGGTCATCAACCGCCGGTTCGATCCCGGCGGCCGCGACAGGCCGCTCGTGGTGCTCGCCCAGCACGGCGTCGGGCTCGACGAATGGAAGCCGCTGCTCCTCTGGCACATGACCCGCGACGAGTTCCTCGTCCGCGACTTCCTGGAGACCTGGCTCTTCCAGGCCCACGAAGCAGGCGCCTTTCGGATCCGACCGGAGGAGGTCGAGTCGTATCTCGGCAACATCGGCGCCCGGGGGGGCGAGACCGAGCATGCGTGGTCAGGTCAAACGACGCGGCGGGTCGCAGCCGGCCTCCTGAAGATCGCCGCCGATTTCGGCATCGTCCGCGGGTCCGTCACCCGTGAGCTCACCTCGTACCACCTGCCGGAGAAGAGCTTCCTCTACCTCCTTCATATCCTGCGGGACGAGCTGCACAGCCCGGGCAAGGTCCTCAGCTCCCCGGACTGGCGGCTTTTCTTGATGCACCCCTCCGACGTGGAGCGGGAGCTGCTGCGCCTTCACCAGTTTCGCAAGGTCGACTACCAGGTCGCGGGGAGCATCGTGGAGCTTACCCTCCCCTGCCCGAGCGGCCTCGCGTACGCCGAGGGGTGGTGTTCATGAACGACATGGTGCATCGCATCCGGCACGACCTGGAGCCTGTCCTCGCGCTCGGCGACCCGCGGCCGCGGATCAGCGCGTACCACGACATGCCGTACGCGCTCTTCCACTACGACCCGGCGGACGAGCTCGACCTGCGCCAGGAGGTCGGTCTGCTCGAGACGCGCCTCTCGCAGAAGGGCAAGCGCACGGTGCGCATCTCCCTCGCCGAGTGCCTCGACGAGGCCATGCAGGCCGAGAGGCCGCTCGCCGACTGGTTCGCGATCGAGCGCGAGCAGGGCGTCGAGAGCGTGGTGGACACGATCCACGCGATCCTCTCCGACCACCGCCCTCTCGTCGACCTCGTGGCCGCGCGCATGCCCCCGGACCCGGACCCGCGGAAGGATATCGTCTTCATCCTCCGCACGGGCGCGCTCTTCCCGGTGTACCGCACCTTCTCGCTCCTCGAGCAGCTCAAGGGGCGCGTGCAAGCGCCGACCGTCCTCTTCTACCCCGGCGACCTCGACGGCGCGGCCGGCCTGCGCTTCATGGGCGTGCTCGACGCCGAGCACAACTATCGGCCGAAGATCTTCTGAGGAGAACCTCCGATGACCACGCCTCCGACCATCCAGACGCTCTTCGGCAACGACATTCATCGCCGGATCGAAGAGGTCATCAAGGTCGACCAGAACGACGAGCAGATCCTCCTCGACGAGGTCGACGAGTATGTGACGACGGACGCGATCCGCCGCCACTACACGGGCATTTTCGAGGCCTACCGGGAGATGCCCAACAAGCCGCACGACGGGATCGCCGTCTGGGTGTCGGGCTTCTTCGGCTCAGGCAAGTCGAGCTTCGCCAAGATGCTCGGCCTGGTCATCGGCGACCGCGAGGCCGCCGGCCAGCGCCTCGCGGCCCGGTTCACCGACCGTGCCGGCGACAAGAAGATCTCCGTCCTCGTCCGGGCCATCAACGAGCATATCCCGACGCACGCCGTCATCTTCGACGTCTCGACGGATCGCGGCATCCGCAGCGGCAACCAGACGCTGACCGAGATCATGTACGGGCTCTTCCTCCAGAGCCTCGGCTACGCCAAGGATCTCGACCTGTCGGAGCTGGAGATCGGCCTCGAAGAGAAGGGGGAGCTCGGTCGCTTCGAGGCCGAGTACGAGCGGCTCTACAAGAAGCGCTGGAACGCGGAGAAGGGCAAGGTCGCCTTTGCGTTGAGCGAGGCGAGCCGGGTGCTTCATGCGATGGAGCCTTCCACCTACCCGCTGGCCGACTCCTGGGTGAAGGCCGTCAAGAACAAGGCCGACATCACCCCGGGCAAGCTCGCCGAGCGCACGGGCGAGCTGATGCGCCGGCGCAAGCCGGGCAAGACGCTGCTCTTCGTCATCGACGAGGTGGGGCAGTTCGTCGCCCGCGACGTGCAAAAGATGCTCGATCTCCAGGCGATCGTGCAGAGCTTCGGCGTCCGGGGGCGGGGCAAGCAGTGGGTGGTCGTCACCTCGCAAGAGCAGCTCCGGGAGCTGGTGAGCGGGCTCGACGACAAGAAGATCGAGCTCGCCCGGTTGATGGACCGCTTCCCGCTCCAGGTGCACCTCGAGCCGTCGGACATCTCCGAAGTGACGAGCCGCCGGGTCCTCGCCAAGAACGCCGCCGCCCAGGCGGCGCTCGGCAAGCTCTTCGACGAGCACCGGGGCCGGCTCACCGAGCACACCCGGCTCACCGCCGACATCAAGCTCCCCGAGCTGTCGCGCGACGCCTTCGTCGACCTCTACCCGCTCCTGCCCTACCAGATCGATCTCATCATCCAGGTCGTCTCGGGGCTGCGCACCCAGGGGGGCGCGAGCAAGCACGTGGGCGGCGCCAACCGGACGATCATCAAGCTGGCGCAGCAGGTCTTGATCAACCCCGCCGTCAACCTGGCCTCGTCGCCGGTCGGCGCCCTTGCCCGGCTCGATCACGTCTACGATCTGGTCGAGGGGAACATCGGCTCCGAGGTGCGCGCGAAGATCTCGGCCATCGCCCGCGAGGTCGAGCACCCGCTGGCCCAGCCGGTCGCCAAGGTGATCTGCCTGCTCCAGTACGTGAAGAGCGTGCACCGGAGCGCCGAGAACATCGCGGCGGCGCTCACCCCGAGCGTCGGGGCAGATTCGCAGCTCGCCTCCGTGAAGGAAGCGCTCGAGCAGCTCGAAGCCGCGCACAAGATCCGCCGGGGAGACGACGGCTACCGCATCCCGACCCCGGCCGAGGACGACTGGGAGCGCTACCGGAACGGGATCACCCCGAAGCCCGGAGACGCGCACCGCCTGCACGCCGAGGTGCTCACGTCCTTCTTCCAGCCGCAGCCTGCGCACACCCTCTACGAGACCAAGACCTTCAAGGCCGGGCTCGCCATCCACGGGCGCGAGCTGACGAGCGGCGATCTGATGTTTCAGCTCTACCTCGCCGATGACGGCAAGGACTTCGACGCGCTCGCGGCCGAGCTGCGCGCGCGCAGCCAGCAGGAGCGCAAGCAGGTGTTCTGGGCCGTGCGCCTGACCGACGCGATCGACCGGGAGACGGTGGAGCTCTTTCGCTCGAAGGAGATGCTGATCCGGCGGGAGCGGGAGACGCGGGGCGAGGACGGGAAGGCCCTGCTCCACGAGGAAGAGCAGCGGCGGCGGCGCCACGCGGACGATCTGCGCCGCCTGCTCCGCATGGCCTGCCTCGAGGGGCGGATCTTCTTCCGCGGCAACGATCGGAGCCCGGGCGATCGGGCGGCCGACGTGAACAAGATCGCGGCGGAGGTGCTCGGTCAGGCGCTGCCGGAGGTGTTCGATCGCTTCCGCGAGGCGGCCGCGAAGCCCATGGACGTGAAGAAGGGCACCGACGCGCTCTACGTGGCCGAGAACCTCGACGGGCTGCCGCCGGTCTTCTCGAACCTCGCCCTGCTCCGCGACGAGAAGAACAAGACCGTCTTCCGCGTCGAGAGCGGGCCGCTCAAGGAGGTCTTCGATCGCATCGACGATCGGGCCAACTACGGCGACACGGCGAGCGGCCGTTACCTCACCGATGAGCTCGGCAAGGAGCCCTTCGGGTGGGACTTCGATGTCGTCCGGCTCCTGGTCCTGTCGCTGCTCCGTGCCGGGAAGATCGAGGCGACGAGCAAGGGGCAGTCGTTCGATACGGTCAAGGGGGTGGAGGCCCGCGATACCTTCTCGAACAACAACCTCTTCCGGCAAGCCTCGTTCCGGCCGAAGAAGACCGTCGAGTTCGAGGAGGTGGTGAAGGCCGCGGAGGGCTTCCGGGACACCTTCGGGACCGACGCCCGAGAGCTCACCGCCGGTTCCGTGGCGGCTGAGCTGCGGCGCGAGCTCGACAAGCACCAGGACATGGTCGCCGCGGCGCTCTCGACGCTGAGCGCGCACCGTCTCCCCGGCGGAGCCGTGCTGGAGGGGGCCCTCGGGCAGATGAAGGCCATCGTCCGCAGCTCGGACGACAGCGCCATCAACGCCTTCAATGCGAGCCACCGGTCGATCAAGGACGCGATCAAGCGCGCCGCCGAGCTCGGTCAAGCGCTGACGGAGCCGCGCCTCCACGATCTCGACCGGGCCCGGCAGGTGGTCGCGACCGCGTGGCCGGCTCTCAAAGAAGAGGCGGATCTCGGCGGTGAGCTGAGCACCCGGGCCGAGCAGCTCGACGAGCTGCTGAGGCGGGAGACGTTCTTCCGGGATTTGCCGGCCATCGAGCAGCACGCCCGGGCGATCGAGACCGAGTACGCGCGGCGCTTCGACGATGCGCAGCAGGCGCGCGTCGACGCCTATCAGAAGGCGCTCGACAAGCTGGTGAAGACGCCGGGGTGGCGGGACATCCCGGAGGATTCGCAGCGGGAGATCGCCGCGCCGCTCGTGGCCGGGAAGACGCCGCTGCCGCGGACGGCGCCGATGTCGCTGCTCCGGTCCGACCGCGATGCCTCCGACGCACGGCTCAAGAACGCCGTGCGGCGAGTGCGGGAGCTCATCGAGGGAGAGCGGCTGGCGACGGTGCAGGTGCAGCCTTATTTCGGCGCCGGCATCGAGACCGAGGAACAGCTCGACGCGGCGCTCGAAGGGCTGCGCGAGGAGTGCGCGCGGCTCATCGGGGCCGGAAAGAAGGTGCTCTTGTCATGACGACGCTGGTCGATCTCAACGAGCTGGCCCGGCGCGAGAGCGAGCAGACCGAGTGGCAGCTCTTCGGCTCGAACGGCGCTGTTGAGCCTTGGGATACGGAGACGTGCCGCGCGGCAACCGTAGCCGATCTCGATTTACTAGCCATCCGGGACACATTTCAGCGGATGCGCCGACTCGAAGCCGCGGCAGACGTGAGCCGCTATCTGTCCCATGTCGAGACCTTGAGCGCATTCGTCCCACCGTTGTGCATCAAAGAGTTCCTGTCCGGGACGTTGCGTCCGAGGAATTTCACGATGCTCCTCTTCGGCGCCGCGCCGCAGCGGTTCATTCACGACGCGGCCTCGGTGCTGTCGGCCTACCCCGGGATCCTTCGCGCGACCGACGCGGCGCAGCGCTTCGACGCGACCGGGACGTTGGTCCAGCAGTACTTGCAGCTCTGGCGGTTGCTCGAATCCTATGCGCCGATGGTGTTCGACAAGACGAACCTGAAGGCGCCAAACCTGTGGCTCTATCCTCACCGGGCGCTCCAAGAGGCCCTGGTGAACGCGATCGTGCACCGCGATTACGCGACCGGGGGGCCCACCCGGGTGACTGTCTATTCCGATCGAATCGAGATCTTTTCCCCCGGGGCGCTCATGCCCGGCGTGTCGCTTAGCCAGCTCCGGCGAGGTCGGGTGAGCCCGAGGTGGCGGAACAAGAGCCTGGCGTGGTTCTTCCGCGAGCTTCGTCTCGCCCAGGCCGAAGGGCAAGGGGTGACGACGATCCGCACGGCCATGAAAGCCGCCGGGTCCCCGCCGCCCCGCTTCGTGGCCACGGAAGCCGACGTGACGTGTACGCTGTTCGCCCATCCTCGCGCGCGGGAGTTACACGAGGCGCTGTCCCAACCACAGGGGGCGACGACGCCCCCGAAGCGCAAGAAGGTCGCCAAGGTCGCCAAGAAGGCGGCGAAGAAGGGGGCCGGTCGTGGATAAGGAAACACGGAGCGCGATCGAGCGGGTCGCGCAGCGGGCCCGGAAGGTGCTCGAAGAGGAGCTCGCGGCGCAGCTCGAGGGCGACTTCGACATCCTGCGGGACGGGTCGATCGCCGACAAGCCCGGAAAGCACCTGTCGGTGCGGCAGCGGGCGCTCCGGGAGAAGATCGTCGGGGCGATCGAGCACAAGCGGGGGGCGGGGCTCGGCGCGGCCGATGCGGTGAAAGACTACCTGCGAGACGCGGCGTTCACCTGGTTGAACCGGTTCGCAGCGCTGAAGATGCTGGAGGCGCGCTCGCTCGTGCAAGAGTGCGTGTCGAAGGGGGAGCAGTCGGCCGGCTACCTGGAGATGTGCGGGCTCGCCCCCGGGCTGCGGCTCTTGCCCATGGGCCGGGGCTACCAGGTGTACGTGGAGTCGCTGTTCGACGAGCTGTCGACGGAGGTGAAGGTGCTGTTCGACCGGCGAGACGTGTCGAGCGTGCTCTGGCCGCGTCGCGCTGCCTTCGAAGAGCTTCTGGGGCTCTTGAACGGGCGGGAGCTTGCCGGGGTGTGGGCGGAGGACGAGACGATCGGGTGGGTGTACCAGTTCTTCAACGGGCAAGACGAGCGGAAGAAGATGCGCGACGAGAGCCAGGCCCCCCGGAACAGCCGGGAGCTGGCGGTGCGCAATCAGTTCTTCACGCCGCGCTACGTGGTGGAGTTTTTGACGGACAACACGCTGGGGCGCATCTGGTACGAGATGCGGCGGGGGGAGACGGCGCTACGGGAGAAATGCGCCTACCTGGTGCGGCAGCCGAATGAGCT
Source organism: Byssovorax sp. (assembly GCA_046351295.1). GTDB lineage: Bacteria > Myxococcota_A > Polyangia > Polyangiales > Polyangiaceae > JAXLYT01. The sequence goes on along the minus strand of JAXLYT010000017.1, from coordinate 145,040 downwards.
GTTCGTGAGTGACCCGGCGATGCTGAAGGGGGCTCAGGGCTGGGTGAAGGAAGCGCTCGCGGGGAATTTCGAGGCGATTCCGGTGGATTTGCCGTTCGAAGAGGGGGTGTACCTGGCGCATGCGATCGACGGGTATGCGAGCGAGGCGGCGCGGGGGGATGCTGGGGAGGATCTGGTTGCTCGCCGGGTACGTCAGGGCTTCGAGGAGCGGGGAGTATTCGAGGGGAGTGCGGCAGATTTATGGATTACGCTGTTTCTTAATCACCGGGCCGATCGGCATTCGGGTGGAATAGGCGGGGGCGGAGGGAGCCCGGACCCGCTGGTCAATGCGCTGCGGGAGGCGCTTCTGCGGGAGCAGAAGGAGGACGCCGGTGTGCGGCGGACGGTGCTCGTTCCTTATCGGGCGAAGAAGGACCCGCGGGATATGCGGGTGCTCGATCCTGCGTGTGGGAGTGGGCATTTTTTGCTGTATGCGTTCGACTTGCTGATCACGATGTATGAAGAGTCGTGGGGCGATTCGCATTTGTCCAACCCGCCGTCGGAGGTGACGGGGAAGACGCTTCGGGAGGAATATGAGACGCTGGAGGATTTGCGGAAGGCGATTCCCGGGCTTATCTTGGCGAACAATCTGCACGGAGTGGATATTGACGCGCGGTGCGCGCAGATCGCGCAGCTTGCGCTGTGGATGCGGGCGCAGCGGGCTTATCTGGAGTGGGGAATAAGCCGGAGCGATCGGCCGGCGATCCGGCGGTCGAATGTGGTGGTGGCGGAGCCGCTGGTGGCGGATGAAGGGCTGGCCAAGGCGTTCGTGGCCAAGCTCGGGGATGCGGAGCTCGGGCGGGTGTTCCTCGGACTGGTGGAAGGGCTGCGGCTGGCCGGAGATATGGGGCTGCTGCTGCGGGCGGAGGACTTGGTGAAGGAGCGGGAGGTGCGGCGGGGGGAGACGCGGGGGCTGTTCGCTCCGCCGGAGGAGCGGATCCGAGGGACGATCCGGCGGTTTGTGGCGGAGCGCGGGGAAGGGCCGGATGTGCGGCGGCGGTTGTTTGCGGAGGATGCGGCGCAGGGGGTGGGGCTCTTGGAGGTGGCGGGGAAGAAGTATGAGGTGGTGTTGATGAATCCGCCGTTCGGGGCGGGGAGTTTGCGGGCGAAGAAGGATTTTGAGAAAGCTTATCCGAGGACGAAGAACGATGTGTATGCGGCGTTCGTGGAGCGGGGGATTGAGCTTCTGCGGTCGCGGGGGAGGCTTGGGGCGATCACATCGAGGACGGGTTTTTTCTTGTCGAGTTTTCGAAAATGGCGGGAAGAGATTGTGTTAGCGCTGGCTCCGCCAGCAGTCTTTGCAGACCTCGGAACTGGAGTACTCGACAGTGCGATGGTCGAGACGGCTGCATATTGTTTAGAGGCACGCACATGACTCTCTTTGTTCGGCTATTTGACCTTCCCACTGACGCGAAGCACGCCGCGTTGACGCGCGCGGTGACTGCAATTCGCAACCGTGAGGACTCGAGCGCTTTGCCGACGCCAATCTTTACCGAGAAAAGCTCAGAGACGTTTAAGCAAGTCCCAGGAAGCCCGTTTGCTTACTGGATAAGCGACCATCTAAGAGAGGTTTTTGTTGAACAGTCACCTCTGCAAGGAGATGGGCGAGAGGCGGCGTTCGGAGGTTCCACCAAGGACGACAAACGTTATCTCCGCCTCTGGTTCGAGGTCAGGTCGGAGAACTTTTCGCCCAATCGAGATGAAACCTCTGTTCGGCGATGGGTTCTTTTGGTGAAAGGGGGCGCATGGTCTACGCACTATGCCGACGTATATCTTGCGTTAAATTGGCATCAGGACGGCTACGAGCTCAAGGTTGACATCGCGGAGTATCGTGGAAGCCGAGGGTGGGGATATCAGTGGACGGCTGCGTTAAACGGCTACGAGCGCTATTTTCGCATGGGCTTAACCTGGTCAAGGCGAACACAGCGCGGGTTCGGTGTTCGTGTAATGCCGTCGGGCTGCGTGTTTGCGGACAAGGGCCCTGCAATATTTGTCAAAAACAATGACATCGATCGCGCGCTGTCCTTGCTGTCTGTTGTTACAAGCTCAACATTCTGTGTATTTGTTGAGCTGCAGATGGCCTTCGGCTCCTACGAAGTCGGCGTGATTCAACGCACACCTGTCCCCGACCTCAAGCCCGACCAAGTCGCCATCCTCGCCCCCCTCGCCCGCCGCGCCTGGTCCCTCAAACGCTCTATCGACACCGTCAACGAAACCTCCCACGCCTTCCTCTTACCCCCCGGCCTCAACGAAAAGGTCACCGGCCTCAACCCCCCAGCCGTCCACGACCAGCTCGCCGCCATCCAGCGCGACATCGACGACCAGGCCTTCACCCTCTACGGCATCAGCCCCGAAGATCGCGCCGCCATCGAAGCCTCCTCCAACAAAGCCCCTTCATCCGCCTCGACCGACGACCCCCCTTCCTCCACCGACGAAGACCCCGAAGAGCCCGACGAAGAAGAAGAAACCCCGGCCGCGCCTCCCGCCGCCACCCTCCACTCCTGGCTCCTCGGCGTCGCCTTCGGCCGCTTCGACCCTCGCCTCGCCACCGGCGAACGCCCCATCCCCCCCGAGCCCGAGCCTTTCGACCCCCTCCCGGCCCGCTCCCCCGGCATGTGGCCCGAAGGTGACCCGGCCAAACCCACCTTCCCCACCCTCCTCGTCGACGACCCCGGCCACAAAGACGACATCACCCGCCACGTCCTGGACGCTGCCGCGCGCGCCAAGCTCCCCGACCCGCACGACCTCCGCCCCTGGCTCGCCAAGGAATTCTTCCCCCTCCACATCAAGATGTACTCCAAGAGCCGCCGCAAAGCGCCCATCTACTGGCAGCTCTCCACCCCCTCGGCCGGGTATTCCGTTTGGCTTTACCTCCACGCCTTGTCCACGGACACCTTCTTCCGCATCCAGAACGATTACGTCATCCCCAAGCTCGCGCACGAAGAGCGCCGCCTCTACGCCATGGGCGAAGCCCCCCGCACCGCCGCCGACCGCCGCGCCCAGACCGACCAGCAAACCCTCGTCGACGAGCTCCGCGGCTTCCTCGACGAAGTGAAGCGCATCGCCCCCCTCTGGAGCCCCAACCTCGACGACGGCGTCCTCCTCAACTTCGCCCCCCTCTACCGCCTCGTCCCCCACCACAAACCTTGGCAAAAAGAGCTCAAAGCCGCCTGGGATTCCCTGTGCGCCGGCGACTACGACTGGGCCCACCTCGCCATGCACCTCTGGCCCGAGCGCGTCGTCCCCAGGTGCGCAAAAGACCGCAGCCTCGCCATCGCCCACGGCCTCGAAGAAGTCTTCTGGGCCGAGACCACCGCCGGCAAGTGGGCCCCCAGGAAGACCCCGACCCGCCCCGTGGACGACATCATCCAGGAGCGCACCTCCCCGGCCGTCAAGGCCGCCCTCAAGAGCTTGCTCGACGCGCCCGCCGCCTCCGGCGCGCCCAAGAAGACCAGGAAAGGCAAAGCCAGTGCTTGAGTCCCTCCACCTGAAGAACGTCGGCCCCGCGCCGGAGATGAAGCTCGACCTCGCGCCCCGGCTCAACCTCATCACAGGCGACAACGGCCTCGGGAAGAGCTTCCTCCTCGATGTCGCCTGGTGGGCCCTCACCCGCAAGTGGCCCCAGGATCTCAACGCCGATCTCACCTCGGGCTACCCTGCCCGTCCCACGAATCTCGAAGAGAAAGCCACGATCAAGTTTGCGGTGCAGAGCAAGACGGGGCGCGTGGAGTACGAAAGCTCCTATGTACCCAGTGAGCAATCGTGGCTGGGCAAGAGCGGCCGCCCCTGGAACCCCGGCCTCGTCATCTATGCGCTCGCCGACGGCGGCTTCGCCGTGTGGGATCCGGCGCGCAACTACTGGAAGAAGAAGGGCAGCATCGACATCCAGGACCGCGTGCCCGCGTACGTCTTCAGCGCGAAGGAAGTCTGGTCTGGCCTCCGCGTCCTCATTGACAACAAGCCGACGCAGGTGAGCAACGGGCTCGTCGCCGACTGGGCTTCGTGGATTCGCGAAAAGGGTGACGACGCCAGGCGCATGGCTTCCGTGCTGGGGCTCCTTGCCCCCACGGTAGGCGAAGACAGCCTCAAGCCTGGAGAGGGATTTGGCAGGCTCTCGATCAACGACGCCCAGGACATCCCCACCGTCCGTATGGGGTACGGCCAAGAAGTTCCCATCCTCTACGCTTCGCTCGGCGTCCGCCGGATCGCCGCGCTCGCCTACATGCTCTCCTGGGCCTGGCGCGAGCATCTTGTCGCCTCCAAGCAGCTCGCGCAAGCGCCTTCCTCGCGCGCGGTCCTGCTCTTCGATGAGATCGAAGCGCACTTGCACCCGCGCTGGCAGCGCGTCGTCGTCCCGGCGCTGCTCAAGGTCATGCAGATGCTGACGGACGACACCTCGGCCACGGTTCAGCTCATCGCGGCCACCCACCTCCCGCTCGTCCTCGCCTCGCTGGAGCTCCTCTTCGATATCGAGCAGGACAGGCTCTTCTTGCTCGACATCAAGGACAAGGTCGTCTCGCTCCGCGAAGAGCAGCTAGGCGATGCAGGGCGACGTCATCAACTGGCTCGTCTCGGACAGCTTCGGCCTCAAGCAGGGCCGTTCGGTGGAGGCGGAGCGGGCGATCGCCGCCGCCGAAGCCTGGATGCAGGCGACAAGGACAAGCTCCCGGCGGACCTCTCGACCCAGGAGGCCATTCACGCCGAGCTCCAGCGCGTCCTCGCCGGGCACGATCATTTCTGGCCGCGCTGGATTGTCAGCGTTGAAAAGCAGGGGAAGGCCAAGTGATCCGCTTCGAGCGTACCGCCAAGCCGAAGGGTTCGACACCGACGTGGCGAAGCCTGGAAACGACTGGCTCAAAGATCACGCCACGGGGCGCCCGCCGCCCCACTGGCTCGCGGTCCGGTCCAAGCTCGCGGACGCCTTCGGCTCCCTCTGCGCTTACAGCGCCATGTACGAGCCGACGGGCACGGTGGATCACTTTGTCAGCATCGACGAAGACCGAGACCGAGCCTACGACTGGACGAACTACCGCTTTTCGTCGGGATGGATCAACTCCAGCAAGAAGTCGCTGAGCTCGACCCAGATCGTCGATCCGTTCGATGTGGAAAACGGGTGGTTCGAGGTCCAGCTCCCCTCGTTGCAGCTCGTGCTGACCGATCGCGTTCCCGCGGCATTTCGGGGGCGCGCCGCGCTCATGCTCGAGCGCCTCCATCTTGGCCAGGACGAGCGCATCGTCCGCCAGCGGCGCGAGTGGTATCGCATGTACCAGGCAGGCGAGCTCACCTTCGAAGGCCTTGTCAAGAAGGCTCCGCTCATCGCCACGGCCATCAAGAAGCAAGAGGCCTGTTGATGCACCCTCTCCACGACCACATCGCCGCCCAGCTCGCCGAGCGCCTCAAGGCGCGCAAGATCGTCGTCCTGTATGACGAGCACCGCGAATTCGCCCCCTTCATCGCCGAAATCCGGCAAAGCGCGCCGGCCCGAGAGAACCACGACACGACCACCGCGACCCTCGACGAGGTCGTCGTCGGCGCCGAAGCCCAGCGCATCGCCCCCGTCCTCCTCACCGAATATGCCGGCTCCCTGTTCGAGCTGCGCGCCCTCGCCGAGCCCCATTTCGCCACCTCTGTCCCGGTCCCGCTCCTTGTTTACCTCCCGGGCTGCGCCCGCGACCGCCGGGGCTCCGTCCTCATGGAGCTCGAAAAGGCCGGCACGGTCTGGGAGCCCCGCCTCGAACAGCTCGGCCGAAGCGCCCTCCTTCACAAGTACACCCTCGGCGTCGTCGACGAGATGCTCTCCCCGGGCCGCCGCATCACCTATGAAGACCTCGCGCGCGCCCTCGCCGGCGCCGCGGGGGCCGAGCCGCCCTCCATCCTCAAAACCATCTTCCACGACATGACGGGCAATGACGCCCTCCTCGCGGCCTTCCTCGCCGACGACAGCCGCGACGCCCAGATCGACGACAAAGACGCCGTCCCCGAGCTGCGCAAGCTCGTCCGCGCCCACACCGGCCTCGATCTGCCCGACGGCGCACCCCTCGCCAAGCTCCGCGCCATCCTCCTCCGCTACGTCCTCGCCGGCGAGTTCCGCTCCGACCTCGGCTGCGCCCCGCCCCCCTCGCTCGCCGCTGTTCCGGCCGTTCCCTCCAAGACCGAAGAGACCGCGGTGCGCGCCGTCGCGCAGCGCCTCCGCGGCGCCTTTGCCGCCGCGTACACCGCCCTCGCCGACCGCGTCGAGCAAGAGCTCGGCCTCGGGCAAGAAAAGCTCCCCGCCGCTGCGATCGGCGCCATCGACACCTTCCGCTTCGAAGAGCGCGCCCTCCTCCACCATGCCGGCGACCTCATCGCCGCGGCCCGGTACGACGAGGCCCTCGCCATCGTCGCCGAGCGCGACCGCAGCTACTGGCTCGACCGCGACATCGCCCGCAAAGCCCAGTGGGAAGCCGCCCGCCGCATGGCCGAGCTCGGTCGCCTCGCGGCCGCCGTGCAAACGGCGCTCGGCCCCTTTGCCGGCAAACCGCCGGAAGACTGGCTTGCCGCGTATACCCAGGCCCCGCCCGACGCCGGCGCGCCTGCCTGGTATCGCCTCGATCAGGCCCACCGCCGCCTCGAAGCCTGGCTCGCCAACCTCGACGAAGAGCCCGCGGAGAAGCCCCTCGGCAAGGTCCGCCGCGCCTATGAGGATGCCTGCCACGCCCTGGCCACCGGCTTCGCAAGGCCCTCACCAAGGCCGGATTCACCGTCCCCGGTGCCCTCCACCAGACGCGCGTGTATGCCGATATCGTCGCCGCGCGCCCCGCCCCGTCGCTTACTTCCTCGTGGACGCCATGCGCTACGAGATGGGCGCCGAGCTTGCCGAACGCTTGCCCTCCACCTCCGAGGTCTCCCTGCGCCCTGCGGTTGCAGCGCTGCCTGCACCATCACCCCGGTCGGCATGGCCGCGCTCCTCCCCGGGCGCCTCGGCGAGCTCTCCGTCGTCGAGCAGGACGGAACGCTCGGCGCCCGCATCGACGACACCTTTCTCCCGAACCTCGCCGCCCGGAAAAAGCTCGCCGCCGCGCGCGTCCCCAAGCTCGTCGATCTCACCCTCGACGACCTGCTCACCCTCTCCCCCTCCAAGCTCGGCAAGAAGCTCGAAGGCGCGCAGGTCGTCGTCGTTCGATCGCAGGAGATCGACGAGGTGGGCGAGACCGGCTCGACCTTGCAGGCGCGGCGGGCGATGGATCTGGCGCTCGACAACCTCTCGCGCGCCTTGAAGAAGCTCGCCAACGCGGGCATCGAGCAGGCCGTCATCACGGCCGACCACGGCCACCTCTTCTTCGCCTCCGATCGCGATGAATCGATGCGCACCGACCCGCCCGGCGGCCACACCGTCGATCTTCATCGCCGCTGCTGGATCGGCCGCGGTGGGAGCAACCCCTCAGGCTCGGTGCGCGTCTCCGCCACCTCCCTCGGCTACGCCTCCGACCTCGACCTGGTGTTCCCGTCCGCCTCCGGCGTCTTCCGCGCAGGAGGAGACCTCGCCTATCACCACGGCGGCACGTCCTTGCAAGAGCTGATCATCCCCGTGCTCACCGTGCGCACGCGGGCGCGCGAATCGCTTCGCCCGCCGCCTGCGCAGCCGATCGCCGTCGGCAACGCCCCCGAGCGCATCAGCAACCGGGTCGTGAGCATCACGCTCACCTTCGGCGACAAGCAGATGCTCCTCGGCGCCGAGAGCCTCACCGTCCGCCCTTCGCTCGTCTCCGCCGGCAAGCAGGTGGGCAAGGTGGGCATGGCGCTCGACGCCGAGCTCAACCGCGCGACCGGCTGCGTCACGCTGCGCCCGAACACGCCCGCCACCGTCGCCTTCCAGCTCACGGACGAGAGCGTGCCGTCCCTGCGCATCGTGGTACAAGACCCGGCCACCGACGCCGAGCTCTACCGCTCGCCCCACGACATCCCGATCCAGCTCGGAGTGTAACGCATGGCCCTCGGACAACCGCCCGCCCGCGACAGCCTCGATGACAAGGTAAACCGCCTCTTCGACGGCAAGGTGGTGCGCAAAGACCTGGTGCGCAAGGTCAAGGTCGGCGCCAACGTGCCGGTGTTCGTGCTCGAGTTCTTGCTCGGCAAGTACTGCGCATCGGCCGACGAGCTGTCCATCCAGATGGGCCTCTCCATCGTCCACGACACCCTGGCCAACAACTACATCCGCCCGGACGAATCGATGAAGGCCCAGTCCCTCGTCAAGGACCGCGGCCGGCACAGCTTCATCGACAAGGTGAAGGTGCGCCTCGTCGACTCGGACTTCTGGGCCGAGGTCGTCAACTTCGGCCACAAGAACGTGCACGTGCCCGAGCACTACGTGCGCGACTACGAGCGCCTGGTGATGGGCGGCGTCTGGTCCCAGGTCGACATGCGCTTCGAGTACGACGAGGCGACGAGGGGCAAGAACCCGTTCTGGATCGAGAAGCTCGTGCCGATCCAGATCGCCACCTTCGACCTCGACGACTATCGGCGTGTCCGCCGTGAGTTCTCCACGGACGAGTGGCTCGACCTGATGATCCGCAGCATCGGCTACGAGCCCGGGGAGATGACCCGAAGGCTCAAGATGCTCTTCTTGCTCCGCCTCGTCCCCCTCGCCGAGCGCAACTACAACCTGGTCGAGCTCGGTCCCCGCGGCACTGGCAAAAGCTACGTGGTGCAAGAGGTCTCCCCCTACGCGGCTTTGCTCACCGGCGGGACGACGGTGGCAAACCTCTTCGGCCACATGACCGGCCGGCAGAAGGGCATGGTGCAAATCTGGGACGTGGTAGGCTTCGACGAGGTGGCCGACCTGCAAAAGATGCCCAAAGAGGTCGTCACCACCATGAAGACCTACTGCGAGTCCGGCACGTACCAGCGGGGGCAAGAGGCCGTCTCCGGCGACGCGAGCATCGCCATGTTCGGCAACACCAACCAGCCCGTCGACGTGATGGTGCAAACAGGCCACCTCTTTGCCCCCATGCCCGACATCATCCGGGACGACATGGCCTTCATCGACCGCCTCCACGCCTACCTGCCCGGCTGGGAGATCCCGAAGATGAAGAACGACCTCTTCACGGATCACTACGGCTTCGTGGTCGACTACCTGGCCGAGGCGCTGCGCGAGATGCGCAAGCACAACTTCACCGAGATCATCGACCGCCACTTCTCGCTCGGCGGGCACCTGAACGCCCGCGACCGCAAGGCCGTGCGCAAGACGGTGTCGGGCCTGATGAAAATCCTCTACCCCCACGGGGAGGTGACCCAAGACGAGCTCGGCGAGCTCTTGGAGCTTGCCCTGGAGGGGCGTCGCCGGGTGAAGGAGCAGCTCAAGAAGATGGGCGCCTTCGAGTATTACCACACGTCCTTCAGCTACACGCGGGAGGACACCGGCGAAGAGAAGTTCGTCGGCGTCCCCGAGCAGGGCGGGCGCGATCTCATCTCCGCCGACCCGCTCGCCCCCGGGACGGTCTACAGCGCCGGCGTGACGTCCGACGGGACCGTCGGCCTCTACCGTGTGGAGGTGTCGGTCGCCGGCGGGACAGGCAAGCTCAAGCTGGCCGGCGGGGTGAGCGGCGCCATGAAGGAGTCTGTGCAGCGCGCCTTCAGCTTCCTCCAGGCGAAGAAGACCGAACTCGGCATCGCCCGCGATCTGGACCTGTCCGACCTCCACGTGGAGGTGATCGATCTCCTCGCCAACCGCGTCGAGGCCGAGCTCGGGGTGGCCTTGTTCGTCGCGGCCTACTCGGCGCTGCGCAAGGCCCCGGTGAGCCCGGCGCTGCTCATCCTGGGCGACATGAGCGTGCAGGGGAACATCAAGCCGCTGCGCTCGCTGACCGAGCCCTTGCAGGTGGCGAAGGACAACGGAGCGAAGCGGGCGCTCATCCCCATCGAGAACAAGCGGAGCTTCCTCGACGTGAGCGCCGACATCATGGAGCATGTCGACCCCGTGTTCTACGGGGACCCGAAGACGGCGGCGATGAAGGTGCTGGGGGGCAGCTGAGTGGGGTGACCGGCTCGCCGCCCGGTTGGTGTCGCGGAAAGCTTCGTTCATCAGCACGAGGAGCAAGCAGCCGGCGACCTCGCGAGAACGCGGGGTGTGGCCGCTCGTCAGGCGGGCGACGCTGCTTTGGATCTCGGATCGTTGTTGAGCTTCTGGATCTCGAAGGCACTTATGACACGAGATTCGAGCAGTCCTATCCAGCGCCGGACGCTGAGCGCGTTCTCCATCGGATCGGCGCACAGAGCAAGGACCTGCCCATCTTTGGAGTTGAAGAGGTGGAGCAGGACAATCCAGTGATTGTAGTTTTCGCCGTCATACCAGTAGCTGTCGGTAAACAGGAGGTATACCGTGGATGGAGGAATGCTCGTGAGTCTCTTGTATCGCTTGAAAGGACGGTGCGTGCAATTGGGCAGTTTGCTGAGGGCGTCAGGCATGCGCTCTGATTGGAGCCCACTATCTGCGCTCCAACCAGAGTCTTTGCGCCACGCATACTCCGACTGCGGTTGTTCCGTCAGCCACTCCGCGAGCATCCGCAAGCACGCTGGACCGCAGCTCTTCTCGTGCTCCTGACGGTGGTGGGGAAAGCTGTGCTTCTCTCCCCCGTTGTAACGCAATGCTCGCGCGCCCTTCGTCATGACCTCGTGACCTCCTGTCCGGTTCGTACCGGAGATGAAGCCGCCCCGCTTTCTCCGACCTTGCACGCCCGTCAACGGCCGAGCCTTCCGTGTTCACGGTGCGACCACGGGCTCACCCTTTGCCGCCATGAGCGCACCCCCGAACGCCGCTTTCACCTCGTCGGAGTCCCGACCGCTCACTGTCCGACCGGTCGCCCTCTCGATCATGTCGAGCAACCGGGTGGCCCGATCGCGGATGAACCCCGAGAAGTCGTCCGCCCGAAGCAAGGCCGGATCGATAAGGTGTGTCCGGAGGATCTCGTCGAGCCGCTCGCCCGAGCCCAGCTTCTTCTCCAGCGACTTCGTGTAAACGCTCGGCGCGTACCCTCCCACTGTTCGGTTCGTCTTCGCGGTGAGCGGGGCCTTGTTCACGATGCTGTTCCAGAACGTCTTCGCGAGTTTCTGCTTCTCGCAGTACGCGGCTGGAAAGATGTGATGAATATCCACCGATTCATCCATGTACGTCACCATCTGGATCGGATCGCCGGTCATGAAGTCCAGGCTCCCCACCTCCATCAGCTGCGCCATGATCCCCTTGTACGCGGCGCTCAGCCGCGATTGGAGCGTCAGCAAGCGCGTCGGCGCGAAGCTCATGTCGCTCACCGTGCGCGGATCGGGCCCACCCGCGATCCAGGCGGGCACCTGCTGCATGTCGAGCGCGAGGCGCGCCTCGGTGCCGCCGCCGTACAGCTCCCCGAACACTCCGCACCAGTACCAGCGGGCCAGCTTGCGCCGCACGGCGTCGTCGTCGAACTGAGGTCCCAGCACGGCGCAGATGGCTGCCATGGGCACGAGTTGCGCCTGGTACGGCAGGTTCCGCGTCGTGAACACCTTCTCGCGCATCAGCACGCGCATCGCCCGAACATGGCCCTCTTCCACAGCATCGGCGTGGTTCTGGTACTCGTTCAGGCTCAGCTTGAGGATGTCTTTCCGCTTGCACCCCACGGCCCCCTGCCCTGCTGCGTTTCGGCGAAAGGTGGACAGGAGCGTGACGGCCTGAAGGAACTCCGTCTCGCTCACCGAGCGGAGGATCGGGTGCTCGTGCAGCCGCTTGCGCCGCTCCTCCCAATCCTTGCGCAATCGGAAGCTCTCGGAGGCGAACATCGCCGTCACCAGCTCGAAGACTGTGAGCGCCATGCCCCCGGTGTTGACACTCTCGAACACCTGGCACACGGCCTCCTTCTCGGTCCCTTTCAGCAGCTCGATGATGGGGAGCTTGTACTGCTGGAAGCGCTGCCACACCTGGATCTCGAAGCTCGCCCACTGCTTCATTTTGTCGGGCGCGTAATTGTGGAAGGCCTGGTAGCCCTGCCGCCAGTTGACCGATCCCACCGGATCGAAGACCAGGGAGAGCGGGAACAAGCCGTGCTCGTATTCGAGCTCGGGCTTGCTCACGTCCAGATCGATGGTGCGGTTGAAGTTGCTCCGAAGGATGCGATCCTTCGGCAGTCCGCGGACGGCTTCGATCCGTTCACGGTCAGGATCGAGGCAGGCGGCGATGTCGAGGTAGTATACCCGTTCGAGCGGCTCGTTCTTCTCATTGTGAGTGACAACCGGCTTGCCGCTCCGGAGGGCGAGATAGAGCGAGGTGAGCCGTTGCTGCCCATCGAGGATGAGCCGCTCCGGTCGAGGGGGCGGTTCGGGGAGGGTGACGCCTTCGAGCGGACGTGGCGCGAAGGCAGCGCCGTCCCCGCCGGTCTCCATGAGCATCGCCGCGCCGATGGGGTACGAGAGCGATACGCTGGCGATCAGAGCGCGGATGCGCTCGTCGTCCCAGACCCAGCCTCGCTGGAAATCAGGAAGCTGGACTTGACCCTTGTGGACTTGCTCGAGGAGCTCGTGGAGGTGGGGCTCGCCTGTTCTGAATGTGCTTCCAATCGGGGGCATGATCGCCTCATGGTGCCAGCTCGAGATCGGCCGAAGTACGAAGGCGCGAGCCCTCCAACCGGTGTGCGGATCGTAGGCCCCCGGGGAGGGCATGAACCATCGGGCGGTGAGGGTAGAGCATCGAGTTGCCGAGATCCAGCAAAATTCGGGGATGATGACGCATCACCCGCATCCGGCGCAGCGCGCTCGTCAGGGTTGATACCGCGCGCCGCTCGGGTGTATGACGAGCCCATGGGGAACAACCGACGACCGGGGATCGCCAGCCAAACCGCTCAGCGCGCCGTAGGCCTCACAGTGCTCTTGCTCGGCGCTGCCTCGTGCGATCTCTTCCCGGCCTTTCGTTCGAGCCATCCGGCGCCCCCGCCCGTGCCACCCCGCCCCCTCTATGCCGACCAGCGCACGCCGGCCGGATTCCGCCCCCCGCTCCGCCCTCCTCCTCCGCGACCGGTCCGCCTCCGCCCCACCCTCCTCTCCACGACGATCGGCGCCGGTGCCGGCTCGGTCAACGCCCTCTGGTCGAACCCGCTCGGCACCATGGCTGCGCTCGCCGTTCCCGCCGGGACCACCTCCCCCAGCATGTTCGCCGGGGTGCCCGTTCCACCACCATCCGTCGCGATCTCGCCGCCGGGATCCGGCTGCGGCCACGTCATGGCTGGCGGGATGAGCATACCCCTCGACTGTGCCACCCCCGGCTACGGAGAGATCCCGACAGCGGCGCGCCACTTCTTTCCCCAGCAGGCGTTCCGGCGGAGCGCGTTGCATGGCGGCGCCGCGGAGCTTCCCGCGGTCGTAGACCACCGAGAGGATGGAACGGAGGGGCCCGTGCGCCACCAGGGCCGGTTCGGTTTCTGCACGGCGTTCTCGCTGGCCGCTGCCGTCGATCATGCTCTCGCCGCTCGCGTTGGACACCCCGGATATGTTTCGGCCATGCACCTCTGGGCCCAGTATCACGAGCCCCAGATGGCTGTCGCAGCAAAGCGAGTCCTGAACAAACCGCTAGCGTCGGAAGAAACGTGGCCGTATTCCAAGGAGTCGAATCAAAAATTCGCCTGCTCCCTGGTCCCAAAAGCGTATTGCCAGCCGATGTGTGATGTCGGCGGCGGAACCTGCGTTTGCGAGATCGATCAGAACCAGTGCGGCTACCCCCTGGAAGACAGCGCCTTGGAGCCGTTTGATAAGTTTGCGGTCGCCAGGGTAACCACGTTCACTCGCATCGAAGATGACAAAGCGTCGCTGATGACAGGACTCGCCAAGGGACAGGATCTGTGGATCGCGATGGCGGTGACGCCCGAGGCGCTCGGAGACAACGGCCTCGTCAAGAACCATGACGGGCTCCCCTTTGTCGTGGCCAATTTCCGCCGTCAGGACGCTCATTCCTCCCACGCCATGACCATCGCCGGATATCGCGTGCTCTCCAAGGGTACGTACTTTCTCCTCCACAACAGTTGGGGGGAAGGCTGGGCCGAGCGCGGTTACGCTTGGATCCACGAGACGACCCTCCGCGAGAACCTTCAAGCCGCCTACATCGTCGACGCCGAGCCCTGGAACCCCTCCGGCAATCAGGTCCCCCCACGAACGGAGACCCCGAGCGCCTGCTCCGCCGGCCTAATCGCCGACAGCATCACCGGCCAGTGCACGCCGCCCTGCCCCGACGGCAGCGCCCGGTACAACGGCGCTTGCGCCGATCCCCGTGATTGCCCGCCCGGCTACGTCAACCTGTACGGTGAGTGCGTAGTCGCTGCGCCGGACGTTCGCGGGTCGGATCCTACTTCAGGGATCTCGTACGCGTGTGCTGCAGGAGGGTGCAGCTACGCCATCCCCTTCGGCACCTACGGTTGCTTCACTCCGTGGTGCTCCGTCTCTTGCCCCTCCCCGCGCTTTCGCCTCGCAGGGAGCCCCTACGGCCTTGTCTGCTCCGAGTGAGATAGCGGCGATCGAACCCTGGGGGCATTATCTACGGAAGGAGCTGGTCACGATGGTCGAGGAGAAGGACGAGAGCTTGATGAAGCGGATGCCGGTCATCGGCGAGTGGATCATCGAGGCCGAGGCGCGCGGCGAAGCACGGGGCGACGCGCGCGGTGAGGAGAAGGGCAAGGAGGAGACGCTCCTCGAGCTCCTCGGGCGCCTCTTCGCGAGGCGGATCGGCCGGGCGCCGACGACGGAGGAAGCGCGATCGCTGGTCGAGCGGTCACGAGGCGCTTGGCCGGCCAGGAGAGGATGCGCGCTCGTCTCGTCGCGGCCGCGCTCATCCACTGGCTCGCCGAGCCGGCCCGCTCCTGACGCCGCCTGCGCCCCGCCGAGCCGTGATTCGGGCGAGCGTCGCCCACTTGTCAGGCGGCGCAGCACCCCTACCCATCCGGGCGCGTGACGCCTCGATTGCAGCCGACCTCGCCGCTCGACAGCGGCGCCCTCGACGTTCGACGTGGCCGTCGGCGCGGGCTTCGGCGGCATCGGCGCCGCCGTCAGCTCGCGCGCCGCGGCGCGAAGGTCGCGCTCTTCGAGTCGCTCGCCTACGCCGGCGGCTGCGCCGCTTTCTTCCGCCGCAAGGGCTTCGCCTTCGAGGCGGGCGCCACGCTCTTCTCCGGGTTCTCGCCCGATCAGCTCTTCGGCCGCTGGATCGCCGCGCTCGATCTCCCGGTGACCATCGGTACCTCGATCCCGTGGTGGAGCTCCGCACGCCCGATCTGCGGCTCCCGGTCGCGCTCGATCGCGCGCCGCGTTCGTCGACTCCCTCGCGTCCCTCCCCGGCGCGCCGCAGAAGGCGTCGGGCCTTCTTCGCGGAGCAGCGGCGCGTCGCCGATCTCCTCTGGGCGCTCTTCGACGATCCATCGCTCCTGCCGCCGTTCGACGCGGCCTCCCTCGGCCGCCACGCGCTCCGATCCGCGCGTTATCTCGGCCTGCTGCTGCCGCTGCTCGGGCGGCCGCTCGGCGCGCTGCTCGACAAGCACGGCGTTGCCGGGTTCGGGCCGCTGCGCGCCTGCCTCGACAGAAGCCTCTGTCAGGATCACCGTGCAATTGCGCCGCCGCCGAGGCCGAGGCGCCGTTCGCGCTGGCCGCGATGGATTACTGCTGGCGCGGCACGGGCCATGTGCGCGGGGGGATCGGCGTGCTGGCGCGGGGCGCTGTCCGACGCGGTGGCGCGGCTCGGCGGATCGGTGCACCTCGCGACCTCCGTGAAGTCCGGCCGGCCCGCGGATGGCGGCGCTACGTCCTCGCCACCCGGCGCGGCACGGTGCGGGCGCACGCCGTCGTCGCCAACGTCCTCCCGCACGCGCTGCGCGATCTGCTCGGCGTGGGCGAAGGCACGCTGACCTTCCATGGATCGGCTGGCGGAGCGGGTGGAGGACGGCTGGGGAGCGGCCATGTTGTACCTCGCGGCCCGGGCTCCGGACGACGCCGGACCGAGCGCGCACCACCTCCAGATCGTGCAGGATCCCGGGGCCCCTTTCATCGAGGGCAACCATGTCTTCGTGTCCATCAGCGGCGCGCGCGACGAGGGCCGCGCGCCTCGGGGCGGCGCACCATCCGCGGCCTCGACCCACCTGCCGATGAAGAAGCTCCGCGCGCGCTCTCCGAGGCGGAGCGCGGCGCCTACGTGGCCTCCGTGCAGGCGCGGATGCGGGCCGCGATCGAGGCGCATGCGCCGTCGTGGGCCGCGGGCATCGAGCATGCCGAGACGGCCTCGCCGCGGACGTTCGCCCGCTTCACGGGCCGAACTTTCGGCTACGTCGGCGGCATCCCGCGGCGCGCCGGGTTCGACAACTACTGGCGCGCTAACAGCCAACGGCGGTGATGCCCGGGCTCTACCTCACGGGCGACTCGGTATTTCCCGGCCAGAGCACGCTCGCGACCGCGCTCGGCGGCGTGCGCACGGCCGAGCAGCTGATGCGGAGCTTCGGGGATCGCGCATCATTCCATCGCGGGGCCGGACGGTGAGCGCCTGCGAGCGTGCGGAGAAGGGCGCCAGTCGGTCGCGGCGCTGCGGTCAGTCGAGGCCGAAGCGGACATGGGCCGTCGCCGCCCTGTCGGATGTCTGGCTCACATGCCCGTTCTGGATGGACAGCGAGTAGGCCTCGTTCGGCACGTACTGCCCGATGTCCTGGATGAGCGCGTTCTCGGAGTTCTTGATGTAGACGCCGACCACCAGGCCCTTGAGCTTCTCCGCCGCCTGCTTGCTGCTCAGCTCGATCACGAGCTCCTTGCTCAGGAGCTGCTCGGGGTAGAGGAAGAACCCGGCATCATCGTCGTTCGTGAGGTTCGTGTATCCGACCCGGGTGTGGGTCGAGCTGAAGGTCGACCCGCGCGGGCCCGCGAGCAGCAGATCGTTGGCGCTCGGGTAGACGTGCCACTCCACATGTCGATTGAGCTTGGTCGTGGTGATGAACCGCTGGCGGATCCTCTTCTCGTGATCTTCGCCGAAGAGGATGAGCAGGGCCTTCTTCGCTGCGGCTCTCTGGCTCAGGAGGTCCATCGCTAGGGAGAAGGCCAGGTCGTTCCGGGCGTCGTCGCCGGAGGACAGGCTCTCGTGCTCGGGCTCGATGGCCACGAGATCCGAGCTGGCGCAGGCGATCTTCAGGTCGCTGTGGTTGCTGGTCACCATGCCGCGCTCGATGAGGATGAGCACGTCATTCCGCTTGAGCGCGTACGCGAGGATCGCCATCCGACGATCCTCGTCGCGGGTCCGGTGGGTCTCCCCCACGAAGACGACCTGCAAGGTCGGGCTCGTCAGCGCGTCGTGCGCCGCATCATCGAGGATCTCCTTGAGCTTCGACACGTCTTCGGAGGTCCGGTAGAGGGCCTCATAGATGAAAGGGGTCAGGACCATGGAACCTCCGTGAAGAATCGAGAGATGCTGAGGGGTTCGACGACAGGCCGCGTTACTTGTCGCCGACGGTGAATCGGTGCTCGGCCGCGATCGCGTCGAGCGTCTCGTCGGAGGAGGGATCGGCCCCCGCGAACGAGAGCGCCATTCGCGCGGCGAGGCGAGCGTTGTAGTCGACGATGTTGTCGACGGCCTCGTGGGAGGCTGTCGCCCCCGAGATCCACAGGTTGTCGCGCCCTTGCTGCCGCTCCATCCGCGCCACCGCGCCGCCGCGGATGGCCTCCGTCGTGAGCTGAGGCGCGTACTTCCAGCGGCACTGGCGGAGCACGGTGTTCACCGTGGCGCCCTCGGCGGCGAGGTCGGCGCGGAGCGTTTGCAAGAGCTCCTCGTCGCTCCGGCGCGGGTCGCCGTACTGGTAGCAGACATAGACATCCGGGCGTGTGGCGGACCGGCTCTCGGCGACGGCGGATTTGTCACCGGTGCGCCGCGCCACGACCATCTGGCCCTGGGCGACGGCGGCCGCGTCGCGGACGCGCGCCTCGAAGCAGCAGGTGTCCCAATCGCGGAACCAGCCCGACGCGTCGACGAGCGTGGTCACGTACTCGCGCCACCCGAGGGCGCCGCCGCCGACGGCGAACGCGGCGCGCTCTTCTTCGGTGAAGGGGAACCACGCCGCCGCCTCGTCGAGCGGGCCGGTGAGCACCAGGTGATCGAAGTCGAGCTTGCCCTGGTCGGTCTGCACCGTGAAGCCCGCCCCGTGGCGCTCGACCGCCGAGATGGTGTGGCCGAGGCGCACGTCGAGCTCGCCCGCGACATGCTCCCAGAGGGCGAGCCAGCCGGGCACCGGCTCGCCGACCTTCATCGTCACGCCGGACCAGAGGAGCGAGGGCATGTTCCAGCGCAGCCCGTAGAGCGCGGGCACGCGATCGAGCGAGCCGTAGCCCATCACCGTCATCGTGCGGAGGGCGAAGCGCTCGATGACATCGAGATCCCGCGCGCGCAGCCAGTCGAGGAAGGGCTCGGCGACCTCCTCGCGCATCGAGCGCCCGCGCGTGCCCTCGAGCGCGTCGGGGCCGCCGCGGAGATCCCACGCGTGGAAGGCGAGCCAGTGCTCGACGTAGCGGGCCATCTCGGCCGCGGTCCGGATCATCCCGGCCGGCTCGACGACGAAGTCCTTGAAGTCGAGGAGCTCGCCTTTCGCGGTGCGGATCATGTTGACGTGGAGCAGGTGCTCACCGAGCCCGGCGCGCTTCATCCACTCCTTGATCGTCACGTACCCGACGGCGACATAGCAGGTGCCCATCTCGTGGCCGATGCCCTGGTGGTGCACCGTCAACGATTTGCCGCCCACCCGATCGGCGCGCTCGATCACCGTGATGTCGGCGAAGCCCTTCTCGGTGAGCAGGCGGGCGAGCGAGAGGCCGCCGGGGCCGGCGCCGACGATGCCGATGCGGGGAGAGCCGGGCGCGGTGCGAGACATGAACGGGCCTTCTTTCTGCGCCTCGCGGGCGCGCGATGGCTCATCCTATCCGAGGGGCGTCCGGCGAGGCCACCCGGGCGGGACCTCGGTCCGCCGGTTCGGAGAGACCGCCGGGGCCGGCGATGCTAGCCCTGATCCTGATGGGCGCGCGCTCCCCCACCGAGACGACCACCGAGGAGGACGGGATGACCGAGCCCGATCCGGATGTCCCCGAGGCACCGGGAGGAGCGCCGCAGGGCGCGACGCTCGACGGCGCTCGACCGGACGCGACGCACGCCGGCGAGCCGGCGGACGCGCCGCCACCTCCGCGCGACGAGGCCCGTGCGCGCAGGCGCCCCTGGGGGCGCGTGCTGCTCGCGTTGCTCCTCCTGCTCATCGCCGGTGCAGTGCTCGGCAAGGACCCGATGCTCCGCTACCTCGTGCGGCGCGAGGCGGCGCGCTTCGGGGTCGAGATCGAGTTCACGAGCGCGTCGCTCGGCCTCCACCGCGTCGATCTCCACGACGCCACGCTACGCTTCATCGGCGTCTCGGGCACGAGCGTCACCTTCGAGACCCTCTCGGCGCAGATGGAGGGGCTGCACGCGCAGGCGGTCGAGGCTGCGGGGGTGGTCATCACGCTGCGCGGATCGGCGGCCGATCGGCTGGTCGAGATCGGGGCCTGGGCGGCGGGCCACGCCGATTTCTTCGAGGTCCCCGGGTCGGGATCGGACGTGCGGATCACCTGGAGCGCGTCGGCCGCGGAGGCGCCCTGGCTCGATCTGCCGGGCGGCACGCTGCGCTCGTCCGGCAATGGCGCGGTCTTCCGGTGCCCGGCCGCGTCGCTCTTCGGCGTCCCGGCCGGCGCGCTCGCCGCGGCCTATGTGGCGGAGCCGGCGCGGCTCTCGATCGGGCTCGGCAAAGACACGGTCGACGGGGCGCCGATCAAGATCGAGATCCACCCCGAGGAGAAGCCCCCGAGCCTCGATCTGACGATCGCGCCGCTCAAGGTCGCGGACCTCGGCGCGCCCCTCGGCCTGCGCTTGCCCGCGCCCGGCGCGACGGTGGAGGGGAGCGCGCACCTCGTGGTGGGCGAGGGGAAGAAGGGGAAGGAGCCGATCGATGGATCGCTCGCGATGACGCTGACCGGGTGGATCCCGCCGCACCCGCGCGAGCTCGACGGCATCGTGTACGGCAAGACGACGACGTTCACGAGCAAGCTCCACCTCGACGAGGAGCGGCGGAAGGTGACGTTGAGCGAGACGCGCGCGACGGCCGGCTCGTTCAAGCTCGAAGGCGGCGGGAGCATCGAGCGGCAGGACGATCACGCGACCGCGCGCCTCGCCCTCGAAGGGCGCCTCGCGTGCGCCGATCTGGCCCGCTCGGCGGCGCTCGGCGATGTCGGCGGCGTGCTCGGCGCGCTGCTCGGCGAGGTGGCGCATGTGGCGGTGCGCGGGACGGTGGCGATCAAGGTGAGCGTGGAGGCGGACTCGCGGGATGTGGCGGCCGCGAAGATCAAGCAGGAGGTGGGCGTGGGGTGCGGGATCAAGATCCCGACGCTCTTCTGACCGCTCACCGCGCGAGGATCGTCCCCGTCGCCAGCGCGAGCTGGATCGCCGCCTTCTCGCAGGCGAAGGCGATGTTCGCCGCCTCGGCGCGCATCTCGAACACGCGCACCATCGCCGTCCCGAGCTTGAGCGGATCGCCCTCGGCCATCCCGAGCGCCTGCTCGATCACCTGCTCGGCCTCGACGATGCTCGGGGCGAGCTTCTCGTTGAAGTAGCGCCGCCGCTGCTCCTCGGCGGCGAGGCGGATCGAGGCCACGCGGATCTCGCTGCGCATCGTCGTCAGGCGGGCGAGGTAGGCGTCGCGGGCCATCTCCCGGCGGGCCTCGGCGATGGCGATCGGGCCCTCGTTCTGGTTGAAGATCGGCAGCGTGATCGAGCCGGAGAGCTCGGGGTTCACCTTGCTCGGGAGGTTGGCGACGCCGGGCTGGCCGTAGCGGGGCCAGGGGATCTTCTGCAGCTCGGCGAGCTTCAGCTCCTGCTCGCGCGCCTCGTACTCTTCCTTCAGCGCGCGCAGATCGGGGCGGGCGGCGAGCGCTTGATCTTCGAGGGCCTCCTGTCCGATCGCGCCGAGGTCGGCGAGACGCCGGCCCGGGCCGACGGGGATGCGCTCGGTCACCGGCACGCCGAGCAGGGCGCCGAGCTCAGCCGAAGCCGCGTCGCGACGGATCAAGAGGTCTTGCTGCTCGATCTCCACCTGGCTGATCTTCATCCCCGCGAGCACTAGATCGAGCTTGGGCGCGGCCGCGTGATCGACGCGCATCTGGACCACGTCGTAGAGCCGGTGGTGCAGGCGGAGGGCCGCCTCGCCGACCGCGATCCGGGCCTCGATCATCGTGATCTCGGCGTGGAGCAGCCGCACGTCGGCGCAGAGCTTGTTCTCCTGCGCCTCGATCTCGGCGAGCGCGCGGCGCAGGTCCGCCTGGGCGCCCTCGATGCGCGCGGCTCGCTCGCCGGGCAGCGGGGGGAAGATCCGGAGGCCGAGATCGAGGCTGATCGGGAGCTTCAGATCGAAGTTCAGCTCGGGGTTCTGCCAGGCCCGCGCGGAGACGATCGCGTTCTCGGCGATCTGCTGCGTCCTCCGCAGGGCGCGAAGCGACGGGTTATGGACGAGCGCGAAGGCCACCGCGCGATCGGGGTCGAGGCCGCCCTCGGGGGGGCTCGGCGGCGCCGTCGCGCGCAGATCGTCGAGGAGCTTCCTCGTGTCGAGCGGCTTCGGCGTGTAGGCGGAGCAGCCGGCCGCGAGCAGCAAGAGCAGCGGCAGGGCGCGCCTCATGGGTGAAACCGGACGCTGTAGACCTCGCCGGGCAGCGGATCTTTCTCCACCGGGATCTCGAGGACGATGCGCCGGCCCCACTGCACCACGGTGGGCACGAAGCGCAGGCGGATCGGCACCTCCTCGATGCGCGGGCCCACGCTCAGCACCCTGGCCTCGATCGACGTGCCGGGGCGCTCGCGGACGCGGAGCGTGGCGGTGACGCCCGGGTGGATCTTGGGGATCAGCGGGTCGGCGATGAAGGCCACCATGCGGCCCGGGCGGCGCACCTGGATCTGGGCGATCGGCGTCCCGGCGATCACGAACTCGCCGGGGTGGTGGAGGATGAGCTCGACGGTGCCGCTCGCGGGCGCGTCGAGCCGGTACTTGGCGCGCTCGCGCTCGAGCTCCCCGATGCGCAGCTCCGCGAGGCGCGTCTCCTCGCTGGCCCATACGTCGAGCCTGCCCTTGGAGGACTTGATGAGCTCGCTGCGGGCGGCGATCGTCTTCTCGAGGATCGCCTTCTTCAGCACGAGATCGTTCATGCTCTCGGCGGGGATGAGCTTCTTGTCGACGAGGTCCTTCAGGCGGGCGAGCTGCGGGCCGATGGCGGCGAGGGCGGCGCGGTCCGTCTCCTGCTGCGCGGAGAGCTTCTCGTGCGCCACCTTGATCCGCTGGCCATCCTGGCCGAACGTGGTGAGCCGGCTGTCGCCCGCGCTGCCGACGAGCTCGAGCCGGAGCGCCTCGCCGAGGCGCACGGGGAGCTGCTCCAGGTCGGCCCGGGCCAGGCGGATCCGCTCGTCGATCTCCTTCGTCTGGAGCGTGGCGGCGACCTCGCCGAGCTTGATCTCCTGCCCGATCTCCAGGGGCTCGGTGGCGATCACCCCGTCGATCTCCGGCGTCACCGCGACCTCGTCCACCTCGGCGAACGCGAACACGTCGCCGTGGGTCGCCTCGGTCTGGTAGAGGCTCGCCGCGCCGGCCAGCGCCGCGACCCAGATCAGCGCCGGCAGCAGGTTCGTGAAGCGCCCGCGCAGCCGCCGCAGGAGCGGGATGGGCGGAGGCGGCAGCGGGCCCTTCGCCTCGCCGGGCGGGGTCTTGTCGTCCTCGTCGTCGTCGCCGCGCTCCATCGCTCACACTTCCATCGTCTGGTCTTGCATCAGCAGCGACACCCCGCTCACCTTGGGGACGGCGCGCAGCGCGGCGACCAGCGGCTCGTTGTACGACGTGTCGCGGAGCTTCACCTGGTAGGCGTGCTCCACGAAGCGGCCCTGCGCGACCTCGCGCAGGTTGATGAGGGTGAAGTTCGAGCAGTACTGCTTGAGCACGGCCTTGCTCAGCCGATCGCCCTCGGGCGTGGCCGGGGCCTGGAAGCGGAGCAGCCCGTCGAACTGGCGCCGGCTCCCGAAGACCGAGAAGCCGAGGTGGAGCGCGACGGCGCAGAAGGCCACCGTCCCGACGACCGCCACGGTGAACGCCTGCACGCCGACGGCCACGCCGATCGCCAGGCTGGCGAAGACGAAGACCATGTCCCGCACGTCCTTGAGGTTCGATCGGAAGCGGATGAGCGAGAGCGTGCCGAGCAGGCCGAGGCCGCGCGCCACGTTGTTGCCGATCGCCAGCAGGAGGATCGTCGTGATGAGCCCGCCCATCACCTGCGAGACGACGAAGCTCCGCGAGTACGAGAGCCCCGTGAACGTCCACACGTAGACGGTGGCGATCATCTGGCAGAGCAGGAACGAGATCAGCACGCAGAGCAGCACGAGCTGCCAGGAGGGCCCGGCCTCGTAGCGGAGGAGCTGATCGAAGAAGAAGTCCTGCACGGTCAGACCTTGAGCGGCGAGCGACGGTGATCGTCGAGGTTCGCGACGGGCTCGTCGAGCAGGCGCTCGACCGCGGTGAGGTACTTCGAGAACTGCACGCGCTGGAGGCCGAAGCGGCGCACGAGGTCCTTCATCCACCCGGGGACGAACGAGGTGAACTTGAGCTCGATCAGGTTGGGGGCGCGCACGCCGGGCATCACCTCCGGCCCGTCCATGTACGTCCAGCCCCGCTCCTGGTCCCCTCGCAGGTCGAGCCCCTCGGCGCGCTTGTAGCAGATCTCGCGATCGAACGTGACGCGCGCGTCCTCGTCGAAGACGTTCTCGTAGGCCTCGCGCTTGTAGCGAATCAGGAGCAAGGGCTGGGCTCCGTACTGGATCTGCCGGCCGATGAAGTCCTGGAGGAAATTGCCCTCGGCCCCCGGCATCTCGGGGTGCTCGTCGCCGCGCATGATCGCCTCGTAGTGATCGCGCGGGATGCCCACGCGCGTCTTGACGATGACCTGGCGGATCTTCCGCTTCACCTCGAGGAAGGCGATCGGGCTGCCGTAGCCCGTGCCGTAGGTGCGGATGCGGAGCTTGAAGCGGTCGAGCGACTTGTTGAGGTGGGCGTAGTAGAAGTCGAGGCGCGGGGTGTCCCAGTAGAGGTTGTTGATGACGTACATCTTGTCGGGGGACTTCGCGCAGTACGGGTCCGGCACGAGGTAAGGCCGGATGTAGTGGCGGATCTCGTCCGAGAGCTCGTCCGGGACGTGGTATTTGTACTCGAACCGCTCGAAGGCGAGCAGCGCGTCGGCCATGGTGTCTCTCGGCGAGCCGGGCCGACCGGAGGCGGCCGGGCCCGGGGAAACGAAGCCGCGCCGGGCGCGGGGGGACAACCGGTCAGCGTACGCTCTCGGAGCCGTGGCTCGCAACCGCAGGCGGGCAGAATCGGCCGCCGGCCCGCCATGCCCGAGACACGGAGCTGTCACCGAGCGGGCGCATGCTCTCTGGGCCATCATGGAAGAGAGCCTGACGACCGGTGGAGCAGCGGCGCTCGGCCTCCTTTCGCTGGCGCTCGGTGCGGGGGTGGCGCTGATCGAGCGGGCGGTGAGCGAGCGCCGGCCGCCGCCCGACCCGAAGCCTGATCTGAACAAGGAGCCGTGGGGACAGCGCTGGCCGCGGTACCACAGCGCGCCGCGCCGAGGCCCGAGGGTCTTCCAGGGTTGAGACCCCGGGGCTCGGTCGAGGCCCGGGCTCACCATGACGAGAAGGCCACGCCGAGCTTGGCCCGCAGGCCCCGGAGGTCGTCGAAGCTCTCCGCGCTGAGCGGGAGCAGGTAGCCGGCCCGGAGGTCGACAGTGAGGTGCGGCGCGGACCAGAGGTAGAGGCCGAGCGTGGGGCTGACCTCGGCGAGCGCGCCCAGGTTCTGCCGCTGGAAGAGCACGCCGACCTCGAGGCCGTAGACGGGCAGGAGGTACTTGCGGCTCGGGTTGGGCTCGAACGAGACCTCGACCCCGCCGGAGAGGTGGAAGGCGTTGGCGACGTTCTGACGCGTGGAGGCGAGGACATCGAGGTCGAGGTAGACGGCGCCGTGGCTCGGCCACGGGCTCGGGCTCGGGTGGACCCACGAATACGCGCGGATCTCGGCGGAGACGCCCTGGAAATAGCCCCACTTGCCGACGGCGGCCGGGACGTAGCCGCTGTAGCCCACCCCCGGCATGAAGAGGCCTGTCCAGCTCTCTTCGACCCGGATGTGGATCTCCTGCACGGCCTCCCCTTTTCCGTCGGAGACCGTGACCTTCGTCGTTTTTTCGCCCGCGTCGGCGGCGCTCGGCGTCCACTCGAAGAGCGCGCTGCCCCCGGGGCCGGAGCGCGCGGTGAACGCGGCGTCCTTCGGGGCATCGGCGATGCTGTAGGTGAGCGGATCGACGTCGGGATCGAGCGCCACGAGCTCGATCCGCACCTTTTCTCCGGCGCGCACGACGATGAACCGGCTCGGCCCTTCGAGCCAGCGAGGCAGGATGTTGGGCCGAGGCGTCGGCGGCGGGCTGACCACCTGAGCCGGGATCGGCGCGTCGGGCGGCCCTGCGTGCGCGGGCGCGACATGGAGGAGCGCGGCGGCGAGCACCGGCGCGGCTGACAAGCGCAGGAGGAGACGTCGGTGCTCGCGGCGATCGGTCGCCACCCGGAGATCGTTCAAGGTTGGTTGGCCTCGCCGAAGGTCGCCCGGCTGCACATCTGGAAGGGACCGTCGCCGTCGGGGATGCGGCAGTACGAGAGCGCGGCCTGGCCGGACGCGATCTCGACCCGATCGAGGAGCAGGCCGGTCTGGTCTTCGAGGAGCACCACGTCGGACTTGTCGAGGACGAAGGGCTGATCGGTCTGCTGCGTGAGCACGAGGTGCACGCCGGGCGCGAGCGTGACGCCCTGCTTGAAGGTGAAGCCGAGCCCGCCCGCCTCGCGCCGCACCGTCCACCCGGAGAGATCGACCGGATCGGCCGTGGTGCCGGCGAGCTCGATCTTGCCCCCGGCGTCGGTCGAGAGCTCGTTGATGAGCACCGTGCTCTCGACGGGGGCGCAGGCTACAGCGAGCGGTGGGAGGGCGCCCATCGCGATCCAAGCCATCACGTTCAAGCCGATCTTCACCTGCCGCAGCCTCGACAGCGGCAGAGCATCGACGGGAACGCTCGCTCGGTCAATGCCGAAGCGGCCGCGCGCACCGATCGTTGACGGCGTGTCCCACCCGACCATACTTGCAACAATGAAAGCTCGACCCCGGCCCGCGACGCTCGGTGCAATGAGCCTGCTCGTCGTGCTCGTTGCCACGGCGCTCGACGGGTGCCTGGCCGGCGCGGACAGCAGCGCTCCCGAGGCGATCGGCGAGGCCCGGAGCGCGCTCGACGACTGCACCCACGCCTTCATTTTCACAGCCACACCGGACACCTGCAACGACGCGGAAGGGCATGGCCGGCTCGCGCGCGCCGGCACCGACAAGGTCGCGGCGACGGGCTGCGAGGTGGTGGACATCGACACGTACACGTCGTCCTGCGAGGCGTCGCCGTGCAGCCACCTCAACGCGTGGCCGGCGGGCCACGAGGACGCGGCGCACGAGGCCGCCGCCGCGGCCGAGTGCAAGCGGATCTGCGAGTCGCCCGAGCGATCGTGCGTGTCGTTCGGCGTCGCGCAGCGATCGCTCCAGAGCTTCGACTGGACCCATGTCTCCCAGTGCTGGGACGGGCAGATGAACGGCGCCTCCTGCGGCGACGATCCCGAGGAGAACCCGGCCGACTGGGTGAAGGACAGCCCCTGCGCCTCGGCGGTCGGCGCGGGGTGCGCCACCGCCGTCCAGCGCCACAACGTCTACGCATGCCTCTGCCAGCCGCCCGACGGCGGCCCTCCCTCGAACGAGAACCCGCTCGGCGGCCCGGGCGCAGGCGCGGGCGATCCCGGGATGCACTGTCAGCTCGGCGCAGGAGAGACGCCGAGCTCCGGCGCGGGCCGATGGGCGGTGATGCTCGCCGCCGCGCTCGCCGCGCTCAGATCGGGCCGGAGTGGAGCACGACCGCGATCGCGTCGGGCGTGAGCGACTCGGCGATCTCCATGCCGCTCTCGCGCCGGACGCGGAGCAGCTTGCCGTCGCTGTAGTCGATGTTCGGCGAGAGGCCGCAGTCGATCCGGAAGAGCACCGCGTCGGCGTCGACCCCGATGTGCTTCTTGGAGTCCCCGATCCCGCCCGGATCGTGGCCGAAGACGATGTGCTGCACGCCGAGGACGCCCGCGTACGTCTGACCGATCGAGGCGCTGGCGCGGAACCAGCCGATCGACTCGAGGAAGGAGTCGGGCCCGACGATCTCCAGCGAGCCGTAGCCCTGGCCGTCGATCGCGGCCCGGATCGTCCCGGAGAGCTCGGCGATCGTGCGGCCGCGGGAGTCGCCGGAGTGGAGGAAGAACCAGTCGCCCACGCGCGCGGCGAAGGGCAGGTCGCGCAGGAAGCGCCCGCGCGGATCGGCGCGCGAGGCCACGTCGTAGGGGCGCAGGCCTTGCTCGCGGATCTCCTGATCGATCCCATCGGCGCGGCTCGCCTGCTTGTTCTCCGGGTCGGCGAGGAACTCCGCCTCGTGGTTGCCCATGAGGACGATGACGTGCCCGCCGGCGCCCTCGGCGCTCGCCTGGAGCGCGCGGAAGAGATCGATCACCTCGAGGCCCTGCGGCCCCTTGTCGAAGAGGTCGCCGATCACGACGAGCGTGGCCTGGCCCGCGGTCCACCGCGCCTCGGCCGGGGACGCGAGGGCGGGCTCGATGACGCCGTTGCCCGCGAGCAGCGCGATGGCCCGATCGTAGCCGCCGTGCACGTCGCTCAGCGCGTAGAGGACATCGACGGGGCCGCTCTCGACCACGGCCGGATGGGCCGACCAGTCGCGCGTCTCTGGTGCGGGAGGGCCGTCGCCCGGAGCGCAGCCCGCCGCGAGGAGCGCGAGGAGCGGGAGCGCAGCGAGGAGCGAGCGCGTCACGGGGCCGCGGGGCAACGGGTCTCCTCCAGCGCGGCGCCCGCGCCCTCGCTCATGGTCACGAAGCCGTCGCCCGACGGGAGCCAGGTGATCGCCTCGCCCTTCACGGCGTCCGGCGGAAAGACGCAGGGCGCGGCGAGCAGGGCCTCGGCCACCGATTGCTCGGGGCGCATCGGGAAATGAAGCACCTGGCTGTGGTTGCGGAGGAGCACGCCGCGCGCCTCGGGGTGCACCGCGCCGCCGGTCAGACGCTTGTCCTCGGTGGGCGGCTCGATCTCGCCCTTCTTGACGGCGACGGCGGGGCGCCCCGGCGTGAGCGGGAGCGGCAGCTCGTAGATCGAGGCCGCGCGGGTGCCCTTCTTCTTCACCTTCGTGACGAGGGTGATCACGCCCGTCTTCGGGTGGATGAGCAGCGCCTCGGCGTTGTGACCGCCGTCGGGGTACGTGAACGGGAGGGCCTCGGCGGTGACGGCATGCTTGCCGGCGCCGAGCGAGGTCGGCTCGGGGACGCGGTAGATCACGTAGCTGCTGCGGTCGTGATCGTTGTCGCCGGTGTCGGAGAAATAGAGGCAGCTTCCGCCCGCGGGCGCTGCTGCGCAAGGGCCGCGCGCGACATCTTCCCAGTCCACCGCGGTCGCACCGGTGAGCTCGAAGGTGCCTTGATCGCGGCCCTGCGCGTCGATCGCGAAGAAGCGCGCGGTGTCGCCCGAGTCGTTGTGCACGTAGAAGACGCCCGGGTGCAGCGCGCTGGCGGCGATGCCCGAGGTCTCGCGCACGTCGGGGCTCTGGGCGGCGCCCGTCTGCCGGCGCGGCTGGCATGCGGCGCAGAAGCTCGCGGCCCCTCCCGCGCTCGCCGGGGCCGTGACGCCCGAGGTCGTCGCGCTCGGCTGCCCGGGGCCGCCGCAGCAGGGCCCCGCGCTCCGGCTGGAGCAGCCGAGGGCCGCGAGGAGGAGAGCGAGCGCACCGTGCGCGCGCAGCCGCCGTCGTAGCATCGATCGAGCTTAGCACCGGAGGGGCGGGCCGGCAGCAAAATGACTGTGCGCGAGGTCGAGCAGCACGCCCTCCTTGAGGCCCACGCCGGGCACGCCGATCGCCGGGACGCCCAGGCTCTCGCCGAGGCCGCAGAGGATGAGCGCCGCGGTGAGGATGGTGTCGGCGCGATCGGGGCGGAGGCCGAAGCGCGCCACCCGCTCCGCGAGCGAGAGCGGGCCGAGCACGAACAGGAGCGCCCTCGCGCGGGGGATGTCGATGCCGCGGGTCGCGCCGAGATCGCCCTGGTACGGGCAGAGATCGGCGAGCGTCTCCACGTTGCCGCCGGTGCCGAGCAAGAGGCCGATGCGGCCGGGCGCGAGGGCCTTGATCGCGGCGATCGACGGGGACGCCGTGAGGGCGATCAGCTCGTCGAGGATCTCGCGGCTCGCGTCGCCGAGGCGACCTTGGCCCTCGTCGCGCACCGCGTGCAGGAGGCGCACCGTGCCGATGGGGAGCGAGCACGCGAAGACCTGCGCGCCGCGGTCGAGCAACGTGAGCTCGGTCGAGCCGCCCCCGATGTCCACGAGGAGGGCGGCGCGATCGCCGATCGCGACGCGCTCGCGCACCGCGAGCTCGATGAGCCGCGCCTCCTCCCCGCCGTCGATGGGCTCGACCAGCACCCCGGCCCTGCGTCGCGCCTGGTCGATGAAGCGCGCGCGGTTTTCGGCCTCGCGCACCGCGGCGGTGGCCACGGCCCGGTAGCGCTCGACCCCGGCCGATCGCATCGATCCGGCGAACCTGCGCAGGGCGTTGCACGCGGCGTGGAGGCCGCTCCGCGCGATCGCGCCGCCGGTGAAGACCTCGGCGCCGAGCCGCACCGGGGCCCGCTCGGCCAGCACCTCGCGGAACGCGCCGAAGCGCACGCCCTCGGGGCCGGAGCGCGGCGGATCGACGTCCGCCACCCGCAGCCTGAGCGCGTTCGATCCGATGTCGATCGCGGCGAGGCGCGCGGCGCTTCCGAGCGGGCCGGGCCGGGCGCGGAGCTCCATGTCGGGCCGATGGTACACGAAGCGAGCGACACCGGCGCGCCGCTGCGCTAAAGGCGCGTCGACCCGAAGGAGCCCACCATGGACCGACTCACCCTGCCCGCCGACAAGGTTTCCCCCGTGGCCCGCGACGCCGTCGCGGCCTTTCACCGCGCCATCGTCGAGGAGGTCGCGCAGACCGTCGCCAAGGACCCGGTGGTCGTCGTGGGCATGGCCCAGAACCCCTTCGTGAAGAAGGCCCGCAAGCTGCTCGAGGCGGAGGGCGTCACGTTCACGTACCTCGAGTACGGCAGCTACCTCGGCAAGTGGAAGGAGCGGCTCGCCATCAAGCTCTGGGCCGGGTTCCCGACCTTCCCCATGGTGTTCTTCGACGGCACCTTGATCGGCGGGTTCAACGATCTCGTGAAGCTCAAGGAAGAGGGCAAGCTCAAGCGCTGAGCCGGAGCGCCGCGCTCGAGCGCCGAGAGCGCTCGCCTTTGTCCTCGATTTCCGGTGATATTCCGGCAGCCCCGAGGAGCCCCGTCCATGTCCGAGCCCGACGAGCCGACCTTCAGCGTGACCCTCCTCTCGCTCGCGAAGAGCACGGACCACGCCGGGCTCTGCCGCGCCGTGGGCGAGGTGCTCCACCGGAGCGCGACCGAGGCACGGGCCCTCGTGGAGCGCCTGCCGGCGCACATCGTGCGGGGCGCCGATCGCGCGACCACCGAGAAGCTCGTCAAGCAGGTCCTCGGGCTCGGCGCGGAGCTCTGCGTGACGAACGACCGGACGGGCGTGGAGAAGCTCTACTACCCGGGCACCGGCCACGCCGACGATCTGCACCTGCCGAGCGATCCCCCCGCCGCGCCCAGCGGCCGCAAGCGCACCGACACCGGGTCTTCCGGGGGCCGTCCCGCCGACGCCGGCGCCTCGATGCGCGACGCGCTGCGCATGGCCCGACAGCGCGCCCAGGCGGCCGACGGCGTCCCGATCTCGTCGCGCGATGGAAGCCCCGTGTCGGCGCGGCACAGCTCGGATCCCGGTCCCGGCTCGGGGCCCACCTCCGGCCGCGCCCCCGCGGCGAGCCCGGTGAGCCATCCCCCTCCTTCCCCCTTGGAGCTCGCGCTCGATCCGCACCCGTCGGTGCCGCCGATCTCGCACCCGTCGGTGCCGCCGATCTCGCACCCGTCGGTGCCGCCGATCTCGCACCCCCCGTCGCACTCGAACCCTCCGCCGGCTTCTCAGCCCCCGCACAGCAACCCGCCGCCGGCCGATCCGTCGGGCGCCGCGAAGCCCGTGCGCGCCGTGCACCACAAGCACGACACGCGCGCGGACGACGCGGCGGCCGATCGGCGCAAGCTGCTCCGCCGGATGGCCGTGGGCCTCGGGCTCGTGGTCGCGCTCGGCGCCGCCGGCTTCGTGGCCTCGTCGCTCGGCCCGCGATCGCTCGCGCTCCAGGTGGGCGAGCAGACGTGGAAGGCGAAGATCCCCGCCGGCGCGGTGGAGGGCGAGTCGTTCAGCACCTCGCTCGTGACGGAGCTCGGCTCCGCGCGGATGGACGTGAAGACGGCGCAGGGCCAGGGCGCGGTGCAGCGGTGCGCCCTGGCCCACATGACCTTCAGCAGCCTGCCGAAGCTCGACGGCGCGAAGATCGACGCGGCCCTGCAGCACGCGCTCGACGACCTCGCGCCGGGGGGCAAGCTCGGCCCGGGCGAGGCCGCGACGATGGGCAAGCTGCAAGGCCGTCAGGCCGTGTTCTCGGGACCGAACGGAGGAGCCCCGCGCGGGAAGGCGCAGGCGTTCATCGTCCACGAGGGAGAGCTCGGCGTGCTCCTCGTGTCCGGCGGGAGCGGCGTGGAGAGCAGCCCGGAGGCGCGGGCGTTCTTCGACTCGGCCTCGCTGCCGGAGTGACGGGGCGGCGCAGCGACGGGCGGGCGCCGACGATCCGACGCGGCTCATGCTACCGTCGACGGTGGAGAGCGCGCCCGATGGGACAACACCGTGAACCGCTGGCCAACGACGTGGACGCTCCGGCGATCGAGGCGCCCGCGCCCGCGCCGAGCGGCGAGAGCCTGGTCGAGCTCGTCCTCGCCGAGCATGCGGCGCATGCAGAGCGAGCGCCCTCGCCGCCCGCGCGCATCCACGGCGTGGTGATCGGCCAGCTCGCCGGCCTCGGTCCGGCGGGCCAGCCCCTCGTCGATTTCCCCCAAAACCCCGGCGCAGAGCCCCGTCCCGCGCGCTCCACGGTCCCGGTCGGCGCGGCCGAGCAGGGGCGCGCCGTGGCGCTCATGTTCGAGGAGGGCGACCCGGCGCGGCCGCTCCTGATCGGCCTCATCCACGAGCCCGCCCCGCCGGTGGTCGCGAGCGGAGAATCGGCCGAGGCGGCCCCTTCCCTCCCGCAGGATCTCTCGGTCGAGGCCGACGGGCAGAAGGTCGTGCTCAGCGCCGAGAAGGAGCTCGTCCTCCGCTGCGGCAAGGCCAGCATCACCTTGACCCAGGCCGGGAAGATCTTGATCCGCGGCGCCTACGTGCTCACCCGCTCCTCGGGGGTGAACCGCATCCAGGGCGGCTCGGTGCAGATCAACTGATCCCAGAGCCCGGGGGCCATCGAAACTTGGCCCGCGCGCGGAGCCTCCCCTAAGGCATGGCTTCGTGCGCCCGCTCCTTCGCCTCCTCGCCGCCGGCCTCCTCGCCCTCGGGCCCGCGCTCGCCTCGACCGAGGCCTCGGCCGGCGGGGCGCGCCCGGTGGACCTGCGCAAGCCGCTCTGGCTCGGCGGCGTCGCCCACGCGCCTGCGGGCCCCGGCGGGAGCGACGCGAAGCTCACGCTGGACCCGGCGCTCCAGCGCGAGGCGGAGCGCCTCCTCGCGCAGGCGGGCGCGCACGAGGGCGCGATCGTCGCGTCCGACACCCGCACCGGGAGGATCCTCGCGTGGGCGAGCCGGGGCAGCCGCGACTACGTGTCGGCGGCCTTCGCGCCGAGCGCGAGCCTCTTCAAGCTGGCCACCACCGCGGCCCTGCTCCAGAGCGGCAAGGCCTCGCCGTCGACGCGCGAGTGCTACACGGGCGGCGAGCATGCCGTCGAGCCGCGCGATCTCGAGGGGCGCGGGACGACCTGCACGACCCTCGGCGAGGCGCTCGGCCACAGCGTCAACCTCGTCTTCGCCCGGCTCGCGAAGAAGCACCTCAGCCCCGACATCCTGCGCAAGGAGGCGCAGGAGCTCGGTCTGAGCGGCGAGGTGCCGATCGACGTCGCCGTGAGCCCGAGCGTCGTCGACATCCCCGACGATCCGTTCGGCATGGCCCGCGCGTCGGCCGGGTTCTGGAACGGGCGGCTCTCGCCCCTCGGCGCGCTCTTCGCCATGCAGACCATCGCCAACGAGGGCGAGCGGATCCGCCTCTCGGTGATCGACCACGGCGGGCCCACGGCGCGCGTCTCGCTCGGCGGCGGCATCCCCGCGCCCGTGGCCCGATCGATGACCCAGATGCTGGAGCTGACCACCCGCCGCGGCACCGCCGCCAAGGCCTTCACCCGGCCCGACGGCTCACGCGCCCTGCCCGGCATCGGCGTGGCCGCGAAGACAGGCACCTTGATCGGCGGCCACCCGAGCCGGATGTACTCGTGGTTCGCAGCCTTCGCGCCCTCCACCCGCCCGGAGATCGCCGTCACCGTCATGCTCGGCAACGATCTTCGCTGGCGCACCAAGGCCAACCTCGTCGGCCGCGAGCTCCTCGAGGCCTATTTCGGCGCCAGGGACAGCCGCCTGGCCAGGTCCGCGCGGCGCGCCTCCCCGAAGCGGGCGAGGGCCGCGGGCCCCGAGATCCGCAAGCGCTGATCGGGCCCCGTCATCCGCCGGAGGCGATCTTTTTGCGCGGAGGCCGCCCGGACGGCCCAATCCTGCGGTCGACTCGGCCGGAGAGCGGAAATTGAGTATCCTTCGGAGGTGCCCTCCCCCGCATCCTCCCGCGATCGCGCCCGCTGGACGGCGTCCGCGGGCCTGATCGCGGCGGCGGCGCTCTGGGCCTTCGGCGGCTGCGCGCTCGTGGGCTACGGCTTCGACGGCTACGGCGGGGCAGCAGGAGCCGCGGGCACGGGCGGAGCGGGCGGTGCCTCCGTGTCGACGAGCGCCGGGACAGGCGGGCAAGCGACCGCGGGCACGGGAGGCACCGGGGGCGGCACCAGCTCCACCGGCACCGGCATGCCCTGCAAGGTGCCCTCGGACTGCGAGGACAAGAACGCTTGCACCGTCGAAGCCTGCACCCTCGGGCTCTGCGCGAGCACGCCGCTGTCCATCGACGACAAAGACCCTTGCACCGACGACGCCTGCGATCCCGACAAGGGCGTCTACCATCAGCCCGCGAGCTGCGACGACAGCGACCTCTGCACCACCGACGCCTGCATCGAGGAGAAGGGCTGCTACCACCTGCCGGTCACGCCCGCCGACGACATCAACGGCTGCACCAACGATCTC
Organism: Byssovorax sp.; assembly: GCA_046351295.1. Taxonomy (GTDB): domain Bacteria; phylum Myxococcota_A; class Polyangia; order Polyangiales; family Polyangiaceae; genus JAXLYT01. Next base: position 110,559 of record JAXLYT010000017.1, on the reverse strand, counting down.
TGCAACCCCGGCAGCGGCGAGACGGTCCACCTCCCCATCGCGAATTGCTGCCCCCACTCGCCCTGCATCCTCGGGCCCCCGCTCGACCCCGCGAGCTGCCCGCTGCCCGGGCCTGGCAAGGACTGCATCAAGACCGTCTGCACCAGCTTCGCGAGCTGCTGCTCCACCGCCTGGGACTCGACGTGCGTGGCCCTCGCGCAGAGCCTGTGCGTCCCGGCCGGGGGCGTGTTCACCTGCGGCTGCACGCACAGCTACTGCGCGGAGGGCGAGATCCTCTACAGCTTCTGCGATCCCTGCGTCGCCTCCGTCTGCGCCGACCCGGCCACGGCCTACTGCTGCGACAAGAACCAGAACCTCGGCTGGAACGCGAGCTGCGTGGCCCAGGTCCACAACCTCTGCAACATCCCGCTCGGCGCGGGCTGCCACTGACCGATGATCGACCCCTCCGACGTCCCCACCCAGCGATCGCGCGCCCGCGTCGGGCTCGTGCTGCGCGACAAGTGGCAGATCGATCGGCTGATCGGCGTCGGGGGGATGGCGGCGGTCTACGCGGCGACGCACACCAAGAACGGGCGCAAGGTGGCGCTCAAGGTGCTCCACCCGGAGGCGTCGATGTCGCCGGACGTGCGGGCGCGCTTCCTCCGCGAGGGGTACGCGGCGAACAAGCTGGAGCACCCGGGCACGGTCGCGGTGCTCGACGACGACGTCGCGGAGGACGGGTCCGTCTTCCTCGTGATGGAGCTGCTCGAAGGGGAGACGGTCGAGGACCGGCGGGAGCGGTGCGGGGGGCGGCTCCCCGCCGACGAGGCGCTTCGGGTGGCGGAGCGGGTGCTCGACGTGCTGGCGGTCGCGCACGACAAGGGCGTCGTCCACCGCGATCTCAAGCCCGACAACATGTTCGTGTGCACCGACGGGACGATCAAGCTGCTCGACTTCGGGATCGCGCGGGTGCGCGACGCCACGCAGACGCGGCAGACGCTCACGAGCGTCGGGGCGATGGGCACGCCGGGCTACATGCCGCCCGAGCAGGCCCGGGGCCGGTGGGACGACGTGGGGCCCCGCAGCGATCTGTGGGCCCTGGGCGCGACGATCTTCACCCTGCTGTCCGGGAGGCTCGTGCACGAGGCCGAGACGGCCAACGAGCTGCTCCTCGCCGCGATGACGAGGCAGGCGCCGCCGCTCGCCTCGGTGGTCCCTGGTGTGCCGGCCGAGGTCGCCGCCCTCGTCGACCGGGCCCTCCTGAAGGAGCCGGCCGCGCGATGGCCCGACGCGCGCGCGATGCTCGCCGCGGTCCGCGCCGCGCAGAGCCGGCTCGCCGCGCCCGCGCCTCCCCCGGCCCCCACGCCGGCGAAACCGGCCATGGTGACCGCGCCTCCTGCGCACCTCGCGGCGGCCATGCCCCAGGCGGCGCCGCCGTATCCCGCTGTGGCCCAGCCGTTCCCGCCGGCTCCCTTCGTGCAACAACAGGTGCCACCGTCCGCCGGCTATGCCTCTCGCCCGAGCTTCACGCCCGCGCCGCCGCAGGGGCCCGGGTTCGCGCCGCAGCCCGGCCCGCCTCCCGCGATGCTCGGGCCGAGCTCGCCCGGCCTGCTCACCGGGCACCCGGTCACGATGAGCCCCGCGCTCGCCCCGGCGGTCACGTCGTCGAGCCCGGCGCGCGCCCCCCGGCTCGGCCTGCTCTTCGGCGGGGTGATCGCGGGAGCGCTGGCGATGGGCAGCGTCCTCTGGCTCCTGCTCCGCGGCGCCCCGGCCGCCGATCCTCGGCCGGCCGCCGCGATCGACACGGCGAGCGCGGCCTCGACCGCGACCGCGCCTCCTGCCGAGAGCGCGGCCCCCGCAGCCGAGACCGCGGCCCCGCAGTCGAGCGCCGCGCCGACCGTGACGGACGCGCCGAGCGCCGGCACCGCGACCGCCGCGCCGGCCGCGCCTCCTTCGTCGGCCCGCGCAGTCCCGCCCGACGCGCCGAAGAAGCCCGGGGCCAAGCCGCCGAGCGTGCAAGATCTGCTGAACCGGCGCCGCTAGCCGCTATGCTCGCCGCCCGATGAGCAATCAACCGGACGAGGATCCGATCGCGCACGCGGCGAAGTTCCTCTGGATCTTCGCGGCGATCCCCGTGATCTTCGGCGCGATGCCGTTCTTCCTCCCGCCGGAGATGAGCGACAGCTCCCCGGCGTGGGCCCGGGCGATCCCGTTCGTCGCGGCGGCGCTGATCGCCCTCATCGGGCTCGGCGTGAAGAAGCGCATCCCGGCGGCGGCTTGGGCCGGGATCGCGCTCTTCGCGCTGGGGATCGTCGCGCTCGGCGTGGGCGCGATCACCGGCGAGCCGAAGAAGCGCGGCGTCCTGTTCTTCGGGCTCCTCTTCCTCTGGCCGATCAAGAAGCTCTTCGCCGCCCTCGAGGCCATGCGCCGCGAGACCCCGGCGCCCCGCTGACGCGGCTCCTCCGTGGAGGAGCCTCGTTCAGGGCCGCGCGCGCGCCCGGGTTTCGGTATGCTCTCCGCGCGATGCGACGATCTGCCCTGGCCCTCGGCGCTGCCCTGCTCCTCGCGGGGTCCATCGCGCGCGCCGGTGATCCACAGCAGGCCGATCAGCTCTTCAAGGAAGGCCGGACGGCCTACGACAAGCGCGACTACACCACGGCATGCGCCAAGTTCGAGCAGAGCCAGGCGGCCGATCCGGCGGTCGGGACGCTCCTCAACCTCGCCCTCTGCGAGGAGAAGCTCGGCAAGCTCTGGCCGGCGCGCAAGCACGGCGCCGAGGTCGTGGCGACGCTGACGCTCAAGGACGACCGCTTCCCCCTCGCCCGCGAGCTCGTCGCCAGGCTCGACAGGCGCCTGCCCAGCCTGACGATCACCCTCGCCCCGGGCACGCCCAAGGACACGGTGGTGAAGGACGAGCGCGACGGCCGCACGCTGCCGATCGGCACGGCCGTGCCCATGGGCCCGGCGAGCATGTGCTCATCGCCGCCGCCGCCGGTCGGCCGGAGCGCAGGTCTCCGTCACGCTCGGCGACCAGCAGCGCGCGACCCAGCAGATCGCGCTGCCCGAAGCCGCGACCGCGGTCGACGCGGCGCAACCTCCGCCGCCGCCTTCGTCGAGCAGGGCGCTCCGCCGCACGCTCGGCTACGTGGCCGGGGGCGTCGGGCTCGCCGGGCTCGGCGGGGCAGCGATCACCGGCGTGCTGCTCCTCGGCAAGAAGAGCGAGGTCGACGCCGCTTGCCCGGACAAGCGCTGCTCCGCCGAGGGCCTGCGCCTCAAGGCCGAGGCCGAGAAGACGCCTCTTTTGCCGGCGAACACCGCGAGCTGGATCATCGGCCTCGCCGGGGTGGGCGCCGGGGCCGCGCTGATCCTCACGAGCCTCGGCGACGACGGCCCGCCGAAGAGCGCGCGCCTCTCCGTGGTGCCGATCCCGCTCCCCGACGGCGGCGCCCTCAGCGCCTCCGGGACCTTCTGACCGAGCCCATGCGCGCCTGCCTCCTCCTCGTCCTCCCCGCGCTCGTCGCGCTCGCCGGCTGCGATCGTCCGGCGCCCGCCGCCGGCCCCGCGAGCGCGTCGGCGGCGATCGTTGGAGCACCAACCATCTCGGCGTCGAGCGCCCGCGCCCCGGAGCCCCCGGGGTCGATCGCCGCCCCGCCGGCGCCGGCGCTCACCCTCTTCGACACGCCGGAAGAGGCCTTCGACGCCGTGCTCGCGCAGAAGCCCCGCGTGCTCGCGGTGGGCGAGGCGCATGCGCAGAAGGGCACCGAGGGCGTCGCCTCGTCCGCGCAGCGCTTCACCCGGCAGCTCCTGCCGCGCTTGCAGGGCAAGGCGAGCGACCTGTTGGTGGAGCTGATGCTCCCGGCCGCGGGCTGCCAGAAGAAGGCCGAGGCCGTGCGGGAGAAGCAGAAGGTCGTCACCGAGAAGCAAGCCGAGGGCGATCAGAACGAGTATCTGACGATGGGGCGAGAGGCGAAGAAGCGAGGCATCGTCCCCGATCTGCTCCGCCCGAGCTGCGCCGACCTCGACGCCATCGACAAGGCGGGACAAGACGCGATCGTCGTCTCGCTGCGCACCATCGCCCGCCTCACGAGGGAGCAGGCGATCGCCGCGATCGCGAGAGGCGACAAGCAGGGCGACAAGCCTCCTTCCCCGCCGATGGTGGTGACCTACGGCGGCGCGATGCACAACGACACCTCGCCCCCGCCCGAGCGCGCGGACTGGAGCTTCGGCGACGCGCTCTCTGCTCGCGTCGAGGGCCGCTACATCGAGCTCGATCTCTACGTCCCCGAGCTCATCCAGGACACGGATTCGTGGCGCCGCCTGCCCTGGTACCCGCACTACGATCGCACCAAGAACCCGGGGAAAACCACGCTCTTCCAGCTCGGCCCCCGGTCCTACGTGCTCATCTTCCCCGTCACCGCGCGCTGACGGTCAGCGCGCGCCGCGACGCTCGAAGACAGCCGCGACGCGCGCCGGGAAATCGCTCATCAAGCCGTCCACGCCGAGGTCGAGCAGGCGATCCATCTCGGGCTCGTCGTTGATCGTCCAGACGTGGACCTCGACGCCGAGCGCGTGGGCGCGCGCCACGAAATCGGCCGTGACGATGGGAAACCCTTCGTACGAGGGCGGGACCTGGAGCGCGCGGCCGGGCGGCACGTAGGTCGCGTCGGTCATCCGGCCGAGCAGCTCCATCACCTCCTCGGCGGCGAACGCGGTGGCGATGTCGGGCGCGGCGGCGCGGATCTGCTTCATGAGCGCGACGCGCTCGGCCGCGAGCAGGGTGCTCTCCCGCATGCCGAAGCGATCGAGGATCGCCAGGACATCGGCGATGATCGGTGGCTCGCTCTGCTTGATCTCGATGTTGAGCGGGACGCCCGGGAAGCTCTCGCAGAGCTCGATCAACGTGGGGATCGTGCAGCCATGACCGCGGAAGGGGTGCCCTCCATCCGCGGCCTGGAAGCGAAACCCGGCGTCGAGGGCGCGGAGCTCGGCGAGGGTGCGCTCCTTGATCGGGCCTGTTCCGTCGGTGGTGCGATCGAGCACCGGATCGTGGAAGACGACGATCGCTCCGTCCCGCGTGCCGTGGACATCGAGCTCGAGGTGATCGGCGCCGGCCGCGAGCGCTTCGCGGAAGGAGAGCAGCGTGTTCTCGGGGCGGGTGCCGGAGGAGCCGCGGTGGCCGAACAGACGTGGGCGAGGGCCGGAGAAGAAGGTCACGTCGGCAGCATAACCGAGGCCGCCGCCCGGGAGCGCGGCGCCCGAGGGGGGCCGACAAGGGGGTGGTTTCTGGTGGAACCATCCCCCGCCCGTGCTCTAGTCTGCCCGCGATCGAAAGGACGGACGGGACATGAGCGAGGCGGCGAGCAAGACGGTGCGGGTGCGGGACATCATGAGCGTCAACGTCTTCACGCTGTCCGGGCGAACCTCGGTCGACGACGCGGCCCGCAGCCTCACCTACCACAAGGTCAGCGGCGCCCCGGTCATCGATCAGGGCCGGATCGTCGGCGTCGTCTCCAACACCGATCTCGTCCACCCGCGCTACCGCTCGACGCCGGAGAGGACAGTGACCGTCCACGAGGCCATGACCAAGATCGTCTACGCCGTGCGCCCCGGCGACGCGGCGATGGCGGCGGCCCGGCTCATGGTCAAGGAGAACATCCACCGCGCGATCGTGGTCGACGAGCAGGGCAAGCTCGCCGGGCTCGTCACGCCGATGGACATCCTCAAGGCCATCGTCGAGGGCAAGCAGGTCGACGATCTGCCGCCCGAATTGCCGGCCGATCCGGCCATCACCGTCGAATACGTCGATCTCCGCGTCCTCGACGCGATCAACGAGGCGACGGCGGTGATCGGCGACGCGGAGGGCTGAGCGTCACTCCAGGCCTCTGGCGCGGCGGTACGAGTGACACTGCGCGCTCCCCGCCTCGAACTCGCGGCAGGTGGTGCCGCGGATCGGGTAGATCGAGCATGCGTGGGGCCCGGCCTCGGCGCCGAGGTACACGCATGATCCATCGGGGCGGGACGGGAAGGCCATCTCGCTGAAGTGGCCCTCGACGAGCGAATCGGCGATGTCGTTTCGCCCGGTGCGCCGCCACCGCACGATGTCTTCCACCGGCACGAGGATGCGCCCGTCGCTCCCCTCGCGGCAGCATGCGCCGCAGGTCAGGCAGTCGAGGTCGGCCGGCGCGGACATCGCGGCTAGCCTCCGAGCAGGCGCGCGTAGAGCGCGTCGTACTTGCTCGTCATCTCCTCGAAGGAGAACTCGGCGATCGCGCGGGCGCGGCCGGACTCACCGAGGCGCGATCGCAGCGCCGGATCTTGCGCGAGCTTGCCGAGGGCCGCGGCGAGGGAGGATTCGTCCTCCGGCGGCACGAGGAAGCCCTGCGCACCCTCGCCCACGATCTCGGGCAGACCGCCGACCTTGCTCGCCACGATCGGCAGCGCATGCGACATCGCCTCGAGCACGGCGAGGGGCACGCCCTCCATCCGCGAGGGGAGCACGAACATGTCGGACGCGCCGAGCAGATCCGGCACGTCGCCGCGGTAGCCGAGGAGGCGCACGCGATCTTCACCGAGCCCGAGCGAGCGGCAGAGCGCCTGGATGTTCTCGAGCTCGGGCCCCTGCCCCGCCGCGAGCAAGGTGAGCGGGATACCGCGATCACGCACGAGCCCGATCGCCTTGACGAGCACGTCGTGCGCCTTCACCGGCAAGAGGTTACCGACATGGAGCGCCACCGGCTGGTCACCGAGGCCGAGCTCGGCCCGCACCTCCGCGCGGCTCCGCTTCGGCGCGACGGGCGTGATCCCGTTGTAGATCACCTGCACGTCGATCGATTTCGCCGCCGTGCTCCTCCGCGCCGTGTCCCGCGAGACCGCGATCACCGCGTCCGTGAGCAGCCACTCCACCGTCGTCGGCTCCCGCAAGATCCCCCGGTGATCCGTCACCACCAGGCGCGAGAAGCTCATCAGCTTGAAGAGCACGCCGTAGTGGACCGCCGTGGGGTTGTGGGCATGCACCACGTCGGGCCTGAGCAGCATGGAGCGCAGCGCGCCCTTGAGCACCCGTGGCAGCGTGCGCGCCCCGCCCAGCACCTCGACCGGGATGCCGAGCTTCTCGGCCTGCTCGCCGAGCGGCCCTCCTTGCAGCGCGAGGATCGAAGCCTCGTGCCCGCGCCTCCGCTGCGCGTTCGCGAGGCGCACGACGAAATGCTCCATGCCTCCACCCTGGAGGCTGCTCATCGTGTGGACGATCCGGAGCGGATGCTTCGCCATGACCCGCTCACCCTAGAGCAGTGAATCGGTCGATTCCAGCGGCAATGAGCCTCGTTGCTCGCGTCCATGCCTCAGGGCGCCTTCCCCAGCCTCTCCAGCATCGCCGCCCGCTGCGCGTCGAGCACCGCGTCGGGAAAACGCGCCCCGTCCTCGCCATACCCCTCCATCGTCCAGGTCGACAGCGCCGGATCGGAAGCCGGCACCTTCGCCTCCAGCGCGAGCCGCACGCGTACATCGAAGAGCCCCTCGCGCGCCGCGAGCCAGCGCGGTGTCTCCAGGATCCCGAGCTTCTCGTGCACGAGAAAGGCCGACGGCGAGGCCTCACGTCCATCCAGATTGTCGAACGCGAACCCCTGCGTGAAGAGCCCGATCCACTCGAGCCTCCCCGCTGCCTTGGCCTTGATGTTCCGCCAGAGGTGCACCCCGAGGTGGTAGCGGTCCATCCCGTTGTTGTAGACGAACACCTGCTTTCCCCGCCCTGCCAGCGCTTCGAGCTCCGCGCGCGTGTGCACGTTCACCGCGGGGGCGAACGTCACGTCGATGAGCGGCGCCGGATCGACGGGGCCGTGCAGGCCGGCGAAGAAGCCCATGGTGCGCACGCCGGCTGCGGTGAAGGGGCCGGTGCGATCCACCGCGCGCCGGAGCTCCTCCTCGGTCGCGGGCTCGTCGTAGGCGTTGAGGTAGTGCGGCGGCGCGAGCGGGCCGAGCCAGGATTGCAGCTCGGCCGGGGTGATCACGATGTTCTTCAACGTCGCGACGAAGCCGCCGTAAGGCACCACCGCGCGGATCGTCGCGTACCGGCCGGCGAGGTCGACATAGGCCTTCGCCGCGCTCTTCGCGTGGCTCTCGGGCGTGAGCGGATAGGGCAGATCGAGGCCCGGGCCGCCGGTCAAGCAGTTGAGCCCCGCGCGTCCCTGTTCGCGGAGCAGATCGTCCTGCAAGGCCCACCACGACTTCTCGCCGACATGCCCGGGCCGAAAGGGGAGCGCGTTCATGAAGAGGCCGACGGGGATCGGGATCTCGGGCAGATCTTGGTCCACGAGGTGGATCTCGATCGGCATCTCGATCGGCACGCCGGCGCCGGCGATCTTGATCACCCCGCGGTAGGTGCCGTGGCCCTCGGCGGGCATCTCGTACTCGACGAGGATGGATCGGCTGAGATCGGGGCCGACCTCGAAATCGGGCTCGGGCCGGTAGTGGTTGACGGCGAGCCACACCGGGCCGGGGAGGTTCTGGCGCATCGGCAGGTAGCGGCCGTGGCTTACCCGCGCGGCCGGGCGGATCTTGGAGCTCGGGCCTTCGAGCGCCTCGGCCTCGACGTGGATGGACAACATCGTCCTCGCGTAGAGACCGATGTGGAACGCGACCGTCTGCCGGTGCGCCGCGACCTTCGGGAAGAAGCGCGCGCCGCCCGGGTTTGAAGGAAAATCGCGCGGAAAAACCTCGGCGCCGGGAGGCAGGGGCAAGGCGACGAGATCGCGCTCGGGGGCAGCGCGTCCTCCGTCGCGGCGGCCTCGATCCTGCGGGACGAAGGCGGCGCGGATGGCGCGGCTCTGGCGGGCGTCCTGCGCGTCGAGGAAGGCGCGGCCCTCGGGCGTGTCGGGGGCGAGGAAGAGGCCGGCCACGCGGAGCGGGGGCCCGATGCGGTGCGTGGTGTCGAGGGTGAAGGTGTTGTCGCCCTGCGCGGCGTGGAACGAGAAGCGGCTCACCGCGGCGGCGGGGCGGATCAGGCGCTCCTCGATCTCGTCGAGCGATCGGAGCTCGGTGTCCTCGAAGAAGAAGGCCATCCCGCTCGGGCGAAAGTCGTGCTCGTGCACGCGCGCCCCGTTCACGGAGAGCACAGCGCGCGCGTAGCCGGTGGACTCGCCCTCCCAGAAGCCGCCGCGCTCGAAGGCGATCCAGCCGAGGTAGTCGCCGCCCGGGAGATCGACGCGGAAGCCGCGGCCGAGATCGAGGCCGTCGCCGAGGAGCGGGCTCGGGTAGGACATCGAGCGGGAGAGCGTGTCGCGCGGCAAGGTGAGCAGGCCAAAGCCGCGATCGGGGGTGTAGAGCGTGGTGTCGAAGACGCCGAGCGTCTCGGCCATCACCTGGCTGCCGCTCGGACCGAAGTCGAAGGCGAACGCGCCCTTCGCCTCGATCTTCGGCCGCTTGTGCAGCTCGATCGCGTCGAGGAAGACGGGCGCGCGGCCCCGGTTGGTGAAGGCCATGCGCGTCAGCCGGCCGAGATCGAGCGGCGTCTTGATCGAGCCGCGGTACGGGCGGTTCTGCTCGCCCCGCCAGAGGCCGCCGCCGAGGTCGAGCTCCAGGGTCGTGTCGCCCGGCGCGACGCCGAAGGTCGTCTGGAAGCGATCGGCGAAGTCGTCGTGGTCGTCCTGCAGCTCCAGCCCGAGCTCCATCGTCTCGGGCGAGGCGTTGTGAACGGCGATGGTCAGCACCGAGAACGGCGAGAAATCAGCCACGAGCAGGTCGGAGAACGAGGCCATCACCCCCGGGCCGATCTCCAGCGACCGCTCGCCCGAGGCCTTCCACGCGGTGGAGATCCGCGCCTCGCCGGGCCCGTCCTTCGGCCATTTCTTGATGCGCGGGCTCGCCTCGAAGTCCTGCACCATGGCCGACTCGGCGCCGGGCGGCGCCTTCTTCGGCGCGCAGCCCCCCGGGCCGCACGCAGCGCCGCATGCGACGCTGCACAGGGCGACGAGGCACGGGCGGAGGGCGCGCATCCGCCCGACTATAGCGCGGACGAGCTGGCTCCCCCGTGCGGATGGAGCTCGGCCTTGGCCTTCTCGTTCTCCTTGATCCGCGCCTCGAGCACGTCGGTGCCGAGGTAGCGGAACACGTAGACCCCGCCCACGAACATGCCGAGGAAGAGCGCGAGCACGCGCCAGAGCACGAGGTAAGGCAGCTCGTAGGGCCCGGTCACCCAGGGCCGCATCATCGCCGTCGAGGCCGCCTCGGCGACCCCGCTCGCCCCGGGCGTGGGGCTCAGGTAGAGCGCGAAATTGAGGAGCGTCTGCACCAGCACGACCTGCACGATCGGCGGGCCGATGGTGACGAAGCTCGACGGCGTGGTGGGCAGGCCGAGGCCGAGGAGGATGAAGTAGGCCACGGCGAAGCGCGCGAAGAAGAAGAAGAAGGTGATCAAGAGCGACGTGAGGAACGCCGCCTTGCCCCGGCGGAGGTAGATCCGGAAGCCCGCGTTCAGCTCGTCGACGCTCTGGAGCAGCCGATCGCGCACCGCGCCCGGCTTGTCGAGCGCATTGTCCGCCCAGATGCGGAAGCGGCTGATGCGGCGGACGAGGCGGAGCAGCGCGCGGTAGACGGCGCCGAGCGGCGGGGCGAGGGCGCGGACGACGACCTTGAGCAGCGGCGGGTAGGCCGCGCAGAGGACGAGCGCGAGGAAGATGCTGCCGAAGGCCACGACCGAGAGGCCGAGGAGGAAATCGATGTGCGCGCCGTCCTGCGCCACCACCATGAGCCCCTTGGCGCGGAGGATGAAGACGAGCAGGCCCGAGGCGAGGAAGAAGGTGACGGTGCTGAGCGCCACGAGCATCTCGGCCGTGGCGACGTCGACGATGCGCATGCCGCCGGTGACGAGCACGGCCACCTGCGAGGGCGCCGCGCCGGCCTGCCCGGGCGTGACCCCGGCGCAGAACATCAGCACGAACTCGGAGACGATCGCCGTGCGCACGCGGATGTCGCGGGAGAGCACGCGCGCGAGCACGTAGATCCGCAGCCCGCCGAGGACGCCCTCTTGCAGCGCGAGGAGCGCGCCGATCACGAGGTAGCCGACGTGGAGGTGGGCGAGCCCGGTCGCGAGGCCCTCCTTCTGCGTGTGGATCGAGTCGACGAGCAGGTAGGTGAACGTGACCAGGGTGATCGCCACGATGAGCTGGATCCCCCGGACGATCGTCGCGCGGTTCATCGGGTCTTGCTCGCTCGGCGAACGGGCCGTGCGGCCCTCTCGGCCTCAGCCTTCACGGGCCTCCACCTGCGTCACCCGGATCACGCTCGCCCGCGCGTCGATGATCGCGTGCGCGCCGAAGACCACGCAGGCCAGGGCGGCGATCGCCGGGCCCACCATCGGCCCCACGGGGTAGTCGAGGCGCCGCGCGAGGATGAGCCCGGCGACGGCGGCGGTGAAGGCCCACACGACCGGCTCGACCTTCGGCGCGCGGCCGAGGAGGCGGAAGGTGAGCATGCGGGTGCTGAAATACACGTTGATCGCCGTGGCGAGCGTCACCGCCGTGACCGTGGAGAGGGCCTCGACCCGCGCCCCTTCGAGGATGGCGACGCCGAAGGCGATGACGCCGAGCACCGGCGGGAGGGCGCGGAGCCCGTCTCGCATGGCCACGCGCTGCATGTTGCGGGCGATCCCGAAGACGATGGTGCCGAGGCTCCAGTAGATCATGGCCTTCTGGAGCGTGATCCCGAAGAGGGAGATCGCGCCCCAGATCTGGTTCCCGAGGACGGCGCTCACCATCAGCGCCGTCGAGAGCACGAGCACCGACTCGATCTGGTTGAGCAGGCCGAGGCGGAAGACGCCCGTCTGCGCCTGCTCCCAGTAGGTGACCCCACCCGCCCCGGGGATCAGCAGCGCGACGGCGACCCAGTAGAAGGGCGGCGCGCCGAGCGCCATCGACGTCACGTAGGAGATGTAGATCATGTTGAGCGAGTCGAGCCCGTGATCGAGGAACTCGCCGAGCGCCGAGCACTGGTTCGTGCGCCGCGCGTGGGCGCCGTCGGCGTGATCGCACCAGAGGTAGGTCTGGAGCAGCACGATCGAGAGCACGAAGGGCCAGCCCTGCTTCGGCCAGAGGGCGACGAGCATCACCGCCCCGGAGAGGTTGATGAGGTGCCCGAAGTGGGTGATCGTGTTGGGGTGGAGGCTCCGCGGCAAGAGGGGCAGGAGCGGCTCGACGAGGTAGCGCTTGTAGTAGGGGAGGAGCAGCGAGCGGTCGACGACCTTGTACGCTGCGGGCGCGCCGGTGGACATCGGCGCAGAGGATAGCGCCGCGAGGCGGGCAGAGCCCAGCATGCGCCCCGAAAATCGGCTGCGAAACGACCTTCGCGTCGGCCGCGGCGGGCGAGCCTCCCGCGTCGCCCCTTGTGTCCGGCGACGAAAATCGCCGATCCTGCGCCGGCATGCGTCCCCTCTCCCCGAGCCGGATCCGTCGCGGGCCGGCGCTGCTCGTCGCGGCGACCCTGCTCGGCGCGGCGATCCCGGCCTCGGCCGAGCCGAGCGCGTCGGAGCGCAAGCTCGCGAAGGACATGCTGAAAGAGGCGATCGCCGACGAGAAGGCCGGCAAGTGCGTCGAGGCGATCGAGACGCTCAAGCAGGTGGTGGCGATCGCGGAGACAGGCGAGGCATGGCTACACCTCGGGGAGTGCCAGGCCAAGACGGGGCACCTGCTCGACGCGATCAAGACCTGGGAGCGGGCCGAGGACGCCGCGCGGCGCGACAAGGACAAGCCCACGCAGCAAGCCCTGATCCCCAAGCTCGCGGAGCTGCACGAGCGCGTGCCCACCCTCGCGCTCGGCCTGCCGCCCGACGCGAAGGGCGTGACGGTGACGATCGACGGGCAGAGCTTCCCGGTCGAGCGCACCAAGGTGCCCATCGAGCTCGATCCGGGCGAGCACAAGGTCGAGGTCAAGGCCGACGGCCGCTCGCCCTTCTCCACCACGCTGACCCTCGCGGAGAAGACCAACACCGCGGTGAGCGCGGTGTTGCCGCTGCTCAAGCCCGAGGCGGCCGAGGGGTCGTCGGGCTCGGGGCTGCGCGTGGGCGGCTTCGTCAGCGCGAGCGCGGCGCTCGTGCTCGCGGGCGGCGGCGTGGGGGCCTTCGTGGCCGCCGGAGGCGCCGCGTCCGAGGGGCGCGCCGCATGCGCCGGGAAGGTCACGTGCGACGAGGGCACCGTCAAGTCGGTGCGCCAGCTCGACGCCGCGGCGCTCGCCCTGTGGGTGGGCGCGGGCGCCGGAGCGGGCCTCGCCGTCACCCTCTTCGTGCTCGGGCGCTCGCCCGACAAGGCCGACAAAAGCCCGAAGAGCGCCGCCATCCCGGCGCCGAAGCTCCGCGTCGGGCCCGGCTCGCTCGTCGTCGAAGGGCGTTTCTGACCCCGGCGGTTTGACAGTGCTTTCGCCGGGCCGATATCTTGGGCGCTCCCCCGGAAAGCCCGACGAAATCGCCCCGCACCCATGACCAAAGTCCTCGTCTTCGAAAGCGATCCTGCGTTCGCCTCCGAGCTCCGCACCGAGCTCGGCCTCCTCGGCTGCTCGGTGCAGGTCGTGGACGACGGCAACGTCGGCCTCCAGGTGGCCGCCGACACCCGGCCCGATCTGATCCTGCTCTCCATCGAGCTGCCGCGGATGAACGGCTTCTCGGTGTGCAACAAGCTCAAGAAAGACCCGGTGCTCAAGGACATCCCGCTCGTCATCATGTCGAGCGAGTCGAGCGACGAGACCTTCGAGCAGCACCGCAAGCTCAGGACGCGCGCCGAGGACTACGTCCACAAGCCGATCGCCTTCGGCGAGCTGCTGGAGCACATCCGCCGCTTCGTCCCGCTCGAGGCGCCCGCGCCGGACTCGAGCGCCATCCTCCTCGACGACGTGGACATGCTCCTCGATCCCGCGACGGAGGTGGGCGAGGTGCCGATCGCCGGGGTGGTGAACCCGTCGCCACAGCCTCCGGCCGGGGCCGATCCGGAGATCGACGACTTCCTCGGCGGCGCCTTCCACAACCTGCTCGCCGAGGGCGAGGAGGACGAGCGCACCGTCGTCAAACCGTTCTCGCAACTCGTGGGCGAGCTCAAGCTCGGCTCGCGTCCACCGGGCGCGCCCGCGGAGAAGCCGAAGACCCCCACCGTGCCGCCGCCGCCCGCCGCGCCCAAGGTGGTGACGCCCATCGCGCCGCGCGCGCCCATGGCCCCCATCGCGCCGCGCGCGCCCATGGCCCCCATCGCGCCGCGCGCGCCCGTCGCGCCGGGCAGCTCGCCCACCGCGACACCCGCGGCGACGCCCTCCGCGCCGGCCATCCCGGCCGCGACGCCCTCCGCGCCGGCCGCGCCGATCATCGCGCCCGCGGCGGCGGTGACACCCAGCGCACCGGCCAGGCCGGCGGAGCCGCCGAAGCCGCCCTCGGGCCCGCACCCCGTCATCGCGCCCGCCCAGCGCGCCCCGGCCGATCACTCGCCCGAGCATGCCGAGATGGAGCGCGTGCGCGCGGAGCTCTCCCGGTCGAAGGACGAGGTCGTCAAGCTGAGCAAGGAGGCCGCCTCGGCCGAGGCCCACGCGGCGCGCCTCGACGCGGAGATCGCCGCCCAGCGCGAGGCCGCGGCCGCGAGCGCCGCGGAGATCGCGAAGCTCAAGCACGAGATCGAGGAGCTGAAGAAGGCGCCGCCGGCCGCCCCCGCCGCCCCCGCGCGCGCAGGCGGGGTGTCGAGCCGCGAGTTCCTCGATCTGCGCGAGGCGCTCAACAAGAAGGACAAGGAGATCCTCTCCCTTCACAACCAGCTCTCCCAGAAGGACAAGGAGCTGATCGAGCTGCGCGATCAATCGCTCTCGATCGAGCGCGAGAAGGCCGATCAGGCAGACCGCCTGCTGGAGCTCGAGCGGGCGCGCGAAGACGTCGACGCGCAGCTCGACGCGCTGCGCGCCGAGAAGGACGCCGAGACGCAGAGGGCCGCGGCGAGCGCCGCGCAGGCCGCCGAGCTGTCCGCCCAGATCGCCGCGCGCGACGCGGAGATCGCCGCGGGCAAGCAGGCCCTCGCCGCAGCCGAGGAGGCGCGGCAGGCCGAGCTCACGCGGGCCGCCGAGGAGCGCGCGCAGGCGCTCGCCCAGGCCGCCGAGGAGCGCGCGCAGGCGCTGTCGCTGGCCGAGGCGGCGAGCGCGCAGCAGCTCGAGGCGTCCGTGGCCGCTGCGCGCGCCGACGCGCTCGCCGAGAGCCAGGCCGCCGCGGCCGAGAAGCTCGCGGCGCGCGAGCAGGCGCTCGCCCAGGAGAAGGCCGAGGCGCTGGAGACGCAGGCCGCCGAGCACCGCGAGGCGCTCGCCCAGGCCGCGTCCGCGCAGGCCGCCGCGCTCGCCGAGAGAGAAGCGGCGTTCGCCGCGGAGAAGGCCGCGCTCGAGGCCAGCCTGGCCGAGCGCTCGGCGGCGCTCTCGTCCGAGGGGACCGCGCTCGCCGAGGCGAAGGCCAAGGTCGAGTCGCTCACCGGCGAGCTTTCCGCACGGGACGAGGCGATCGCCGGGCTCAAGGCCGAGGTCGAGGCACGCAATGCCGACATCGAGGCGCGGCGCGCCGAGATCGAGGCGCTGCGCACCGAGATCGGCGCCGCCGGGACGAGCAAGGACGCGCTTGCCGCCGAGCTCGCCGCGCTGACCGCGGAGCGCGATGCGCTGAAGGCGAGCCTCGATCAGGCGAGCGAGGAGCGCGACGGGCTGCGCACCGATCTGGACGCGACGAAGCGGGAGCGCGACGGGCTGCGGGAAGATCTCTCGGCGCGGACCGATCAGCGCGACGCGCTGGAAGAGAGCCTGGCCGCGCTGAAGGAAGAGCGCGACGGGCTGAAGAGCAGCCTGGAGGCCGCCACGGCCGCGCGGGCCGGCGTGGAGGCGGACCTCGCGGCGCGCACGGAAGAGCGCGATCTGCTGGGCCGGGAGCTCGACCGGACGCGCGAGCAGCTCGAGGCGACGGAGCAGAAGCGCGCGGTGCTCGAGGCGGAGCTGCACGAGCGGACGCTGGAGCGTGAGTCGATGCAAGGCGATGCCGGCCGCGCCGCCGAGGAGCTGAACGCCGCGAAGGAGAAGCTCGGCGCGATCGAGGCGGAGCTCGCCGCACGCACGGCCGAGCGAGACGCCCAGCAAGCCGAGGTGGCAAAGCTGAACGAGGCGCTCGGCCGGGAGGCGGAGCGGCTGGAGAAGGCGCGCCGGAAGTGGGGCGAGGACCGGGCGTCGCTGGAGCGGGCGCGTCAGGCGCTGGCATCGGCGATGTCGCAGATCCAGGAGGCGGAGGATCGGCCGATCGAGTGATCGCGAGAGGGAACAGCCCCTCTTATCGGTCTGCGCCCCGTGCCGTGAGCCGTCACTCTTTCTCGAATTCGAACAATTCGAAATCGATGCCGCCCGGTCCCGTGAAGAACATGGCGCGCACCGAGCCGAACTCGAACCGCCTGTATCCGCCATGGTCCGGCATCTTGTGATGGATGGCATATCCGAGCGACGTTAGCCGCTCTTCCCACGACCACAGATCCGTCACCTGGAAGCACAGATGAGGGATGCCGACGACCGCGCCGGCGCCATTCGCCATGTGAGGCGTCATGGCGGGGCGGGGCTGCATGACGGCCTGGGTCAATATCTCGATCACCTGCCCCTCGCCCACCTTCACGAAGGCTCGCTCCCCGTCACCCGAATCGAAGCGCCGCCGGGAGAGCAGTTGCCCTTCCATCACCCCGACGAGGAAGTCGATCATCTCGTCGATGTCGTCGACCCAGAATCCAACGTGGTGCAAATTCATCTGCGCAGGTCACCTTCATCAAAACCACGAATTTTTCGCGGCGCGCTGTCATCGCCCAGCAGGCTTGCCGCGAAGCGAGGGCGGCGGCGTTCGCCTCGTCGGGCCTGGATCGTACCAAGGTCAGCCTTGCACACGGAACGGCCTCATCGTTCGTGCGCTCTCGTCGAGGCTCAGTGTGGCCATCACTTGCGAGATCCGGGCCCTCACCTTGGACAGCGGGTGTTCGGGGAACGACCGGTCATATTTTTCGTCGTCCGATGGCAACTGTCGAACAGGCGCGGATCTCATATGGCCGAACATCTCTTCGACGCTCTTCACGCGTATCGGCTGCGCGTCCGCGGGCGGCTTGGGCCACGCGTCTCCTTCGATGAGCATCACGGCGGCCTCACGGGCGCCGGTCCGACCTTTCTCCATCGCCTCCACGTTGAGCTGGAATGTCGCGTCCTGAAACGGGATCCACAGGATGCCGACGTAGTACATCGCCAAGCTCTGCGGCACCGGGGCGCGATACTTGAAGAGCCCGTGCAGGGCCTCGCACCCCCCCACCGTGGTCACGCTCATCGAGAGCATCACGCCGCCGTTTTCGGCACATTGCCGGCGATAGAAGTCAGCGGCAACCTCGGGGCTCGTGAGGTCAAAAGGCCACTCGGGCGGCTCGGGATCGAACCGCAGCATGTGCCCGACGCCTGCGGAGCTCAGCCAGCCGCGCCGATTTTCCTCGTCGTTCTGCAGCGTGCAATCCGTCAGGTCGAAGGTCACCGAGTCGAGGCTCACCCTCGGTCCCGCCTTTGCGCCGGCCTGCTCGCTCGCGGGCATTGCTCTCGATGAGGTCCGTGGACGGTGCGAGGGCTTGGACGTCGCAGGCTCCGAGGGCGCCGCCTTGGGTTTCTTCTTACCGAACAGCCAATTCCACATCGGATCGCTCCCTCCTCTTTCCTCCAGTTGCGGCAATACAGCGATTGGGCCGCCGGATCGACCGAAAGCCCTGAGAGGGCGTTGAAAAACCTCTCATGCTGCGAGTCGCCGCACCATGAGGCGGATCATCGCCACGTGAATCATCGTCTCGCTGGTCGCTGTGAGAAACTCGTAGTCCTTGCTCAATCGACGGTAGCGCCCCAGCCACCCGAAGGTGCGCTCGACGACCCACCGGCGCGGCAAGAGCTTGAAGCCCTTCAGGTCGTCGGTACGCTTGACGATCTCCAGCCGCAGCTTGGAGCGGCGACGGAGCGAGGTCACCCACGCGAGCAGCGCTCCAGCGTACGCCGCGTCGGCCCAGATGAGGCGCATCCGGGCGAAGAAGGTGTGGGCGAGCCACTGAAGCACGAGCTTGGCGCCGTCGCGATCCTGGACGTTCGCCGGGTGGACGACGACAGCGATCAGCAGCCCGAGGGTGTCGACCAGGATGTGACGCTTGCGCCCGTTGATCTTTTTGCCCGCATCGTACCCGTGAGGCCCCCCCTTTCCGTCGTCTTGACGGATTGGCTGTCCAGGATGCCGGCGCTCGGTTCGCGCGCGCGTCCCTCCGCCTCGCGGACGTCGCCTCGGAGGTGTTCATGAAGGCGGACCCATGTGCCGTCCTTCCTCCACTTGCGGAAGTAGTGGTAGGCCGTGTCCCAGGGCGGAAGATCGTGCGGCATCATGCGCCAGGCGCAGCCGCTCCGCGTGACGTAGCAGATGGCGTTGAGGATCTCCCGCCGGGCGTACTCCTCGGGGCGGCCGCCCTTGCTCGTCCCCGATTTGCAGGGGGGAACCAGGGGCTCGAGGATCGCGTACTCGGCGTCGGTCAAGTCGGAGGGGTAGGGCTTGCGGGGCTGCATCCTCGACCTCTGCGCACGGGTCGGATCGCTGGGCCAAGTTTTTCAACACCCTCTGAGCGAACCACTCCATCACGGCGTAGACCTACCTTCGAGGTGTGAGAGCAACTCGATCGCGGCCTCGCGGATCGCGGCGTCGGTGCCGGACGCGCCCTCGAGCGCCGCCGCGCGTACGGGCGCCCAGTGGGTGATGTCATAATTGGCGAGCCCCGCCTCGGCCAGGTGAGTCATGGTTCGCAGCGCGTCGAGGCGAACGGAAGGATCGGGATCGCGGAGAGCCGCGATGAGCCGGGGATCGCACGTGGTCAGATCGACGTGAATGTACCGCAGCGCGCGGGCGGCGTTGGCCCGCACGCGCGAGGATTCGTGGCCGAGTCTCCCAAACAAGATGGCTTCTTTTCTGCTTTCGTCGTGGCCCCATCGAAGCCCCCATGCTGCGAGATCGGCCTCTTCCCCTTGGGCGTGCTCGAGGATATCAAGGAGTCGATCAATCCCTCGCGGGACGATCTCTCCGAGCAGAACTGCGCATATCTCGCGAACGCGAACCGGTCGGCCCTCATCGAGCATCGCCGCAGCCAACTCCTCCAATGCCCCATCTCCTTCGGCCGCGAGCGCCTCGACCGCTGGGTCCGTGGTCTCGGCCTGACTGAGCTTGACGATCAATTCCTCATAGATGCTCGTCATTGACGGCTCCCATGGCCCGCCGTCAGTCCCGACGCTGTGCCGCAGGCAGGCGCGCGAAGCGAGGGACGGGCGCACCATCGGCATGCAGCGGGTCGTTGGGCGGCGCGCAGCCCCATATCGTCTCCAGGCTCAGCAGGGACGGGGCTTCACGCGACTCTCGCGCGCCACATAGCGATGGCCGTTCCAGATCGCCCGCCCGCGTCCTTCGACGCAGATGCCGGCGACATGCCCGTTGATGTCGAGAAAACCGCCCGTCTTTGCGGGTCCGACCGTCTGCAAGTGAAGGCCTTCGATCCGGCCGATCATCTTCCATCGTCGGTCAGGGCCCTTCTTGAAGATGTAGTCGAGCTCTGCGCCCGTGCCGGTGAATCCCATGTCCGTCACGAGCCATTCTTTCGAGCCGTCGCCGTCGAGGTCGATGGAATATCCATAGAGGTGGAGATCGTCGCAGCGACGGAGGTTGGGGCACGAGACCGGGTCTCCGTGGGACGCGTAGTCACGCGCGACGCGGCGCAGGAGGCCGATGGGGAGCGAATCCTCCGCGATCAGGGGCAAGTCGTCGAGCGCGATCGCCTTGCTTGCGGTCTCTGCGTGCGCCGGGGGGACGGGGAGCATCGAGCCGCTTACCCCAACGCCGATGGCCATGGCGATGGCTCGACCGCGGGGGAGGAGACGATGCATCCTCGGAACCTACCGCGAATCCCCGTCCCGGGCAAGATGCGCGTCTGACGACCTTACTCTTGCTCCTCCCTTGCATCAGCCCCCTGCCGGTGTCTCCGTGACGCTGGTAGAGGGGGCAGCGGGAGAAGAGATCCGCGATCGAGCGGTCTACTCCGGGCGCCGGATGCGACCCATGTGGAACTTCGGGAGCAGGGCGCGGCCGCGGCGGCCGGGGAGATCGAACGTCTCGCAGAGCAACGCGCTCCTCATGAACGAGCCGGTGAGCAGCAGGAGCCAGCATCCGGGCGAGAGGGCGGCGATTCGGGACACGACCTCGCCCGTCTCCGTGAGGCCATAACCGACGAAGGCGAGCGCGACGAACGCCAGCCCCAGCAGGCCTTTGAGCGGCATGACCTCATGAGACCGGCTCGCGTTCAGGTCTCGCGCGGTCATCACGCCTTCGAGCCTGCCCTCGCAATACACGCCGATGCCTCCCTCGATCGCGACGAGCACGGCTCTTCGGCGGCGGCGCAGAGCCTCGTGGCGGATGCAGGTGAGCGCGCCCCCGAGGAGCACGACGAGCGCGATGACCTCGGGGATGCCGAGCGCGGCGCGCCCCGGAGTCAGGACGAAATACAAGGCGCCGGCGGTGAGCGCGGCCGCGACCAGGGGCGGGCCCAGCCCGAAGGTCTCGAAAACCCGTGGGGCCGCCCCCGTCTCTGCGAGGTGTTCCGGGGCTGTCAGGTCGCGGGTCGGCATGGCGAATCCTCGTGACGCCATGGATGAGCGTGGGGCGGCTTCCGCGTCAAGTCACGGCCCGGCGGCATGCATCCCGATATAGGCTGACGCGACCTCTGGATCGCACAGCAGCGTCGTGATGGCGTCAATGGCATGCTCGACATCCGCGAAGGTGAGGTCGACC
Source organism: Byssovorax sp. (assembly GCA_046351295.1). Lineage (GTDB taxonomy): Bacteria > Myxococcota_A > Polyangia > Polyangiales > Polyangiaceae > JAXLYT01. Next base: position 89,729 of record JAXLYT010000017.1, on the reverse strand, counting down.
GACATCATGTCACTCGAGACGCTCGGCGCGGTCGCGTGATACCTCCCGGCGAGGGCCTCGATGTCGACCTTCGTCCAGAGGACGACAGAGACGGTCGGGTCGGCGATGGCGCGCGAGGGCGCTGGTCGCGACCGGGCGGTCGGCATGGCCCGCTTCGGGTCAATCGAGATCGACCTTGAGCTCGTCGTGGCACCGGACGATCCGCGAGGCGAGATCGAAGTCGAGGATGACGGAGCCCGACACCGACCCGTAGTGGTGCGCGCGGTAGACGGAAAACGCGATGTGCTCGTGCCCATTGGGTTGCTTCACGGCGCACAAGCCCGGATTTTGCTTCGCGAGGTATCGCTGCGCCAGCGAGAGGTCGCTCGGCTCAGCGGTCGTACCGCGAAGGGCGACGAACGGCTGCCCCTCGATCGACAGCGTCCAGACGTAGCATGCTTTTCGCATCCACCCGCTGCCCTGAGAGCGCACCTCGCGTCGCCAGGCCGCGACGATCGGTCGTCCGTCCGCGAGGAATGCGAAGACATGCGAGCCTTCCGGCGCGAGGTTCAGGTCGTCGTCGATCTCGTCTTCGCTCATTGGCTCCTCCTCTCCATTGTATCTCTGCGGCACGGGTACATCGGCAAGAAAGCAGGGGACAGTAGAAGTCACCTCGTGTCAAGGAGCCCCGGCGGGCGCACCCGGCCCGCCTCCCACGACCTCTACTCCCCGCCGGGGCGGCCGCCCGCCGAACATGGCGATGTCCAATCTTCACCTTCTTCCGCAGTGCCATGTCCCTCACGCTTTCTCTTTCGCCATCACGGTCATCCGCTGAAGGCCCGATGCCCAGCAATCCGGAAGATGGATCGGTGGGAAGAGGGCCGGGTTTGTCCGGGTATGAGGTCGAGACCTTCGACGCGATCACGGGACGCGCTCGTGCCGTAGCCCAGAATCCCGCCAAGGGAAGTGGTGCGTTGGATTCCGGCGCGAAGCGAACGCGGCCACGTCGCCGCCGCTCGTAGCGACGCTCATCCATGCTGCCACGTCGTAAGCGCGATCATGCGCTCATGCCGCCGGTTGATGGCGGCGGCTCTGCGTTGTCCAGTCGAGATGACCTCGGATAAAGAACTGCAACGTTTCGACATATTGGAGCTGTCCGTCATCATGCACTTTTCCAGGCGATGTCAGTGCGTCTACCGCTGCGAGGAAGCGCTTTACTTCGAGGTTGTGCAGCTCGACGACTCGACGCCGCGCCTGAGCCCAGGTAGAGCCTTCGACCTCTGCCACAAACGCGACAGCGTTGATGGCTCCTGCCTGCCGACGCTCGTCCTCGAACGTCACGACATCATTGGCCAAGGCACCAATGCGACACACTGCGCGTTCAATTTGCTTGAAATCAGCAGAACTACGAGCCAACGTTCCAAGCCGCAATCCGTGGATGGGCTCGATCAGTAGCAGGAGCGGCTCGACGCCGACGTTGATCTCCCGAAACCTCATCAAGTCCTCCATGGTTGCTGGGCCACTCGCCTTTCGGAACGCGGCCTCCTCCTCAAACGACCCGAGTAGGCGCTCGACACTGCGTGAAAATGCATCGCACCGAGCGCCCGTCATCACCGACAGGAGTTGCCGTCGCAGGTCTGCTGACGCCCTGGCTACCGGCTCGTGAATGCGCCTCGTAAGGTGCTGACGCTCGAGGTTGAACCCCTCGCGCATCGCGTCGAGAACAGCCGCAAGCGCGTCCTCGGTTGCTCCCTCGACGATGTCATCAACGAGACAGTGTAGTGTAATCCAAGCCGCAGCGATCTCCACCGCAGTACGGTCGCCTCGGGGAAAACAGCGCGCAGCGAGCCAGCCTATCTTTTGTCTCTCCCAATGCGGCACGTCCTGCGGAGCTATCAGCTCGACACCCAGAGCCCATTGAACAGAGTGCGCCTGAATGGCTTCGGCTTCATGATGGGCGATGGAAGGGAGCGGGCAATAAAGGTTCAGCGTCTCGTCGGTCACCACTGGCTCCATCAACGGCCTCTCGAGGGCCATACGTCATTTGTCCCTGCTTTGACGATTCTCGGTGCTGCGCCCCGTCGGCCCAGCGTCGATCTGCCTCGACGTCGTCGACCGCGGCCCCGTCGGTGTGGTTCGCCCCTCGATCACCGACCCGGCCCTCACACAGCACGCCTCAGCGGGCCGTCCCGCCTTCCCACAGCGTTGCCTGCTGTCGACCCCAGGGTCCACCCCCCGATGCAACCCGAGCCACCTCCCCCTTGTCAATCTGGAACGCGGCCGGAAGATCGCCAAAGCCGGTCCACCTCGACGTCGACATCCTGCTTGTTCTGCGACGAATCGGCAGGACGAGGAGGCTCGAGCCGCGGCGCGGCGACGCCAGGCGCCGGACAGGAAGAAGGTCCTCGCAGACCCGCAGCACGTCGCGCGAAGCTCGACGACGGGTGCCCCGATCCGTCTTCCTTGTCTGCGGACATGGACCAGGTCGCGAAGAGCTCGAAGACGGACGCCTCGGATGGTCTTCACCCCGGGGCGAAAGCGCTTCGGCCTCCGAGCGAACCGACGGCTCCGTGAACGAGCTCGATACGGTCGACGCGGAAGCGCTCCTCTCACCCCGCGCGGAGCAGCACCTTGCCGAACGATCTGTCTGCGGCCACATGCGCGTGCGCCGCGGCGGCCTCTTCGAAGGGGAACACCTGATCGATCACCGGCTTGATCGTCCCGGCCGACAGCCACGGCACGAGGTGCTTCTCCAGCACCTGCGCGGCGAGGATCTTCTCCTCCAGCGGGCGGGCGCGCAGCACCGTCCCGATCAACGTGATGCGCTTGCGCAGGAAGAGCGCCAGGTTCAGCTCGCCGCGGATGCCGGCGGTCAAGCCCACGAGCAGCACGCGCGCCTTCAGGGCCGCCGCGTCCAGGTTCTCGGCGGCGTACGATCCGCCCACCAGGTCGAGCACCACGTCGGCGCCTTCTCCTCCGGTGAGACGCATCACCTCGGCGGCGAAGGCACCCTTGTCGACGCGGATGCCGGCGTCCATCCCGAGCGCCTTGCACCGGTCGAGCTTGTCGGCGGTGCGTGAGGTCCCCATCACGAAACACCCGAGGGTGCGGGCGATCTGCACGGCGGCGGTGCCCACGCCGCTCCCGGCGGCGTGGATGAGCACCCGCTCGCCGGGGCCGAGGTGGCCCTGGGTCACCATCGCGTCATAGGCGGTCACGAAGGCCTCGGGCACTGCGGCGGCCTGCTCGTCGGTGAGCGCGGCGGGGGTCTTCACCACCTCGCGCTCGTGGATGACGAGCTCCTCGGCGTAGGCGCCGCCGGCCACCAGACCGAACACGCGATCGCCTGCGGCGAGGCGGGTCACGCCGGGGCCCACGGCGTCGACCTCGCCGGCGTACTCGAGGCCGGGGATGTCGGCGGGCACCCCGGGGGGCGCGGGGTAGAAGCCTGCCCGCTGGAGCAGGTCGGCGCGGTTCACGCCGGCGTAGCGCACGCGCACCCGCACCTGACCGAGGCCGGGGGAGAGGCTCGGCACGTCACGCAGCGTCAGGACTTCGGGACCGCCCGGCTCACGGATGAAGATCGCCCGCATGGGGATGGGGTAGCCGCGATGGCCCGGCGCGGAAAGGCCGCTTTTGGGGGGCCCGGAACATGCCGTCCCCGGGTGTCCGATGTATAGGATGGACGCCATGCGCCCCCGTGCTCCCTCCTTCGGCGCCGCGATCGTGGTCCTCGCATGGGCGGCGGTCGCGCGCGCCGATGGAGCGGCCGCGCCCTTCCCGGCGCCGCCCGGGCTCGGCTGGTCGAGCGGGATCTGGGGCGACGGCGCCGACTTGCTCGTGGTGGCGGGGAGCAGCGGCGTCCGGCGCATCTGCCGCGGCGGGGCGACCGCGGGCGGGCCTTCCATCAACGGGTCGAGCGCGGTCGCCGGGGCGGGCAAGGGCGCCTCGGCCACCGTCGTCGCCGCGGGCTCGCGCGGGCAGCTCGCGCGCTTCTCCGCGGGCGCGTGGGAGAGCGCGAACGCGCCGGTGCTCGGGCAGGAGGAGATCAAGGGCGTTGCGGTCGACGCGCGCGGGCGGGTGCTCGCCGCGGGGGAGAGCACGGCGCTCTATGTGTGGGATCACGACACCTGGCATGTCCACCGGTACGCAGCAGGCAACAGCGGCAACAGCGGCAACAAGGTCAACGGTGTGGTCGTGGCGGCCGACGGCACGGCGTACCTCTTCGGGGCGCGGGGCACGCTCCTCGGCTTCCAGAACGACGTGATCCGCGCGATCGCCATCGACGCGACGCCGCCGCTCGCAGGCGATCTCGTCGCGGCGTGGGCGAGCCCGGCGAGCGGCCAGCTCTGGGTCGCCACCGATCAGGGCATCGTGGCCTCGGTCGATCCGAAGAGCGGCCAGGCGAGGAGCAGCAAGAGCCCGCTCTTCGGGGCGCCGCGCGCGCTCACCGGGGTCTCGTCGCCGGAGGGCGATCTCATCGCCGTGAGCGGCCAGTCCGACCTCGCGCTCTTCGACGGCAAGGACTGGAAGCCGCTCGGCGTGAACATCGCCTTCCCGGAAGGGCTCGGGCTCGACGTGCCCGGCGGCGCGCTCTACGTCGTCAACCGCGACGGGCTCCAGCGCGTGCCGGTCGATCACCCGCGCCTCGCCTCGGCCCGCGCTGCGCTCCCGGCGCAGGCGCCCGGTGGATCGGCGTGCGCGGATGCGCCGCCAGCGCCCGCTGCGCCGTCTGCGCCTCCCGCGCCGATCGCCGCGCGCTCGACCGACAGCGGCGAGAAGGGCACGGGCGATCCCTCGACGGTCGACGTGCTCCGCTGGCCCACCCTCCGCGCGGGCGCGGGGTACGGCTTTCATCCGGGCGAGCCGGGCGGGATCAAGTCGACCTTCGATCTCGACATCAACGTCGGCATGCGCGCGGGGATCACGCCCTCGTTCGCGCTCTGGCCGGAGCTCGGTTACAGCTACGTGACCGGCGATCAGGGCGGCGGCAACTTCGTCACGGCCGGCGTGGGCCCGCTCTTCGGGACGCCGATCGCCGCCGTCGGCTGGCAGCCGAAGCTCGTGGTCGGCGACGCGCGCGGCTTGCTCGGCGTGGGGATGCGCAACTCCGTGGTCGGCTCGTTCATCTACGACATCGTGTCGGTGGAGCTGTCCCACCAGTGGATCCACACGGCGCAGGCCGAGCACCACGAGGGGCGCGTGATGTTCGCCTTCGACGTGCTCCCCGTCGCCGGCTACCTGCTCTTCACCAACCTGCTCTACTCGGTCTTCCCGCGCACGCCGCGGCCCTGAGATCAGGGCAAGAGCGCGTCGCTGCGGAAGGCGTTCGGCAGGAGCGCTTCGAGCGTGGTCGAGAGCGTGTGGTGCTCGGGGCCGTGCGTGATCAAGCGGATCGGCAGGTCCTGGGCGAACTCGGCGAGCGTCTGCCGGCATGCGCCGCAGGGCGTGCCGATCTTCGGGCCGCGGGTCACCACGAGGAGCGCCACCGGGTCGCGCTCGCCGGCGGCGATCATCTGCACGATGGCCGATCGCTCGGCGCAGATGCCGAGGCCGTAGGAGGCGTTCTCGACGTTGCAGCCGGCGAAGACCTTGCCCGACGCGGTGACGAGCGCGGCGCCCACCGGGTAGTGCGAGTAGGGCGCGTGGGCCCTCGCCTGCACCTCGATCGCTTGCCGCTCGAGCGCGGCCCAGTCCACGTGATCCACGGGAGAAGCAGCCTCGCTCACCGGGACGCCTCCCGGCCGAGCGCCGCCGCGCTCGCCCGCACCCAGGCGGAGAGCAGCGCGGTGAAGCGGCCCTTGGTGCGGTTGGCCGTCGCCTCCACCTCGCTGTGATCGAGCTTGCCGGCCGTCATCCCGGCGGCGAGGTTCGTGATGCAGGAGATGGCGGCCGCGCGCACGCCCATGTGCCGGAGCGCGATCACCTCGGGGACGGTGCTCATCCCGACGGCGCTCGCGCCGAGCACGCGGAGCATGCGGATCTCCGCGGGCGTCTCGTAGCTCGGGCCGAGCAGGCCGGCGTACACCCCTTGCTGGAGCGGCACGCCGACCTCGAGCGCCGCGGCGATGGCCGCCTCGCGCAGGCCGCGATCGTAGGCCTCGCTCATGTCGGGGAAGCGCGGGCCGAGGGCGTCCTGGTTCGGGCCGGAGAGGGGGTTTTTGCCCATCAGGTTGAGGTGATCGACGATGAGCATCAGGTCGCCGGGCGCGTGCGCGGCGTCGAGGCCGCCGGCCGCGTTGGTGAGCAGCACGGCCTTGCACCCGAGACGCGCGAGCAAGCGCACGCCGAAGACCACGCGCTCCGGATCGTGCCCCTCGTAGAGGTGGACGCGGCCCTGGAGGCAGGCCACCGGCACGTCGCCCGCGCGGCCGAGGCAGAGGTTGCCCGCGTGGCCGACCACGGTGGATCGCGGCATGTGCGGGATGTCGCCGTAGGGCAGCTTGGCGAGCGATCCGAGGCCGTCGGCCCAGGCGCCGAGGCCGGAGCCGAGCACCACCCCGACGAGGGGGGCCTGGGCGGCAGGGAGGGCAGCGCGGACGGCGGAGGTGGCTCGGTCGAGCTCTTCGAGCAGGCTCATGGGCGCGACGCTAGTCGAAGCGGCCCGGCCGGAGGAATGGCTCTCTCGGCCCCGAGGCATTTTCGGGCTTGTGCCCCGGGCCCCCGGCCGTGCTAGGGTCCCGCCCCCTTCAACAGCCGCGAGCGATCGCCAGAGCAACAATCATCATGGCCACGAAGTTCGAAGATTTCCTCAAAGAGAAGAAGATCGACAGCCGCCGGCTCCTCGCCGCCTCCGCCGAGATCGAGCATTTCCGGCCGGAAGACCGGAAGATCCGGCTCGACAAGCGCCTCGCGCGCAAGGGCGACGACGCCGCGAAGAAGAAGGAAGCGGCCGCCAAGAAGCCCCGCAGCGGTCGCCCCGTGACGGCGCGCGCCCTCAGCGCGGCCCTCACCGGCAAGAACCTGAGCGGCCCCTCGAAGAGCCGCATCCTCCGCGCGGTCAACTACCTCCTCGCGCAGAAGAAGAGCGAGGCGGTCGAGCTCGCCGCCCTGTTCGACCCGACCCCGCGTCCGGTCAAGGCCAAGAAGGCCGAGTAAACCCTCCCTCGAAGCACCGACGCCCGGGGTCAATACCCCGGGCTACACGGGAGAAGCCCGCCTTCGCGGGCTTGCGTGGAGCTTCGAGTCGAGAGCCTTGTCGGTCGACGGACCCGCGCCCTACTTGAGCCAGGGCAGGGTCCGGGCTTTCTCGCCGTTCCCCGCGCGGGACAGGTCGAGCAGGTCGGCGGCGACGAGGGCGACGAAGAGGCCGGCAGCGATGATCAACATGCTCCGACCTCTCGCCGATATTTCTTTTCTGGAACAACTTTGTTGCAACGCGCCGCGTTGACCGGCTCACACCCGGGTGCGTCATGCCTGATCGACGTGGGGGTGAATGTCGGGCGGGGGCGCCGCACCGTACGCCGATGTGGACTCGCTCTCTGCTGCCTTGGCCTTGCCCCTGCCGGTGCCGGCGCGCCCTGCGCCAGTGCAGCCGGCGCGGCCGGTGCTCCGGCTGTTGCAAGGCGGAGCCCCCTCCCCCGGGGCCGAGCGGGTCGATAGGCTGAGGCCCGTGACGACCCAGACCCTGGAGATCGACGAGCTCGTGCGGCGGGCTCAGCGCGGGGAGCGCCCCGCGTTCGCCGAGCTGTTCCGCCGGCACCGGAGCGATGTCTCCCGCCTGGTCTTCCGCATGCTCGGCCCCACGGCCGACGCGGAAGACGTGGTGCAGGAGGTGTTCCTCCAGGTGCACAAGAGCCTCGGCGAGTTCCGCGGCCAGGCCAAGTTCACCACGTGGCTCCACCGGGTGACGGTGAACGTGGTGCTGATGCACCGGCGCGCGGCGCGCAGCCGCCCGGTCTTCTCGGGCGAGCCGCTCAGCGACGCCGAGCCCGATCGGCGCCTGTTGCCCGACGAGGACGCGGCCCGCCACGCGCGGATCGCCGCGTTCCGCCGGCTGCTCGACAAGCTCCCGGAGAAGAAGCGCACGGTCTTCATCCTCCACGAGATCGAGGGCAAGAGCCCCGCGGAGATCGCCGAGATGGTCGACGCGCCGGTGCTCACCGTGCGGACGAGGCTGTTCTACGCGAGGCGCGAGCTCGCGGAGATGATGCGAGACGAGCCGGCGCTCAGCCACCTCGCCGCCGAGCTCGCGAAGGACAACGAGGGCGCTGCCAGGCAGGCCGAGACGGAGGCAACGTGAGCGGATCCAACGAAGAGGCCCGCGCCCTGCGGGTGATGGTCGACGAGCTCCGCGCCGAGGCGCCGCCCGAGCTCCGCTGGGACGAGATCGAGCGCAAGCTGATGATCGAGATCGGCCGCCGCGAGCGCGGCAAGGTCGTGCCGATCCGGCCGATGGAGTCCCCCTTCGGGCGGATGTTCGCGCTCATGGCCGCGGCCGCGGCGATCGCGATCGGCGTCGGATCGATGAGCCGATCGAGCGAGCCCCAGGCGACGGCCGAGGTGCGCCCCGTCGACGTGAGCGCGAAGCCGGCCTCGATGGCCGGCGGCGGCGAGCACGATCTGCTCTCGCTCCACACAGGCGACGTGATCGAGGCAGGCGCGGAGCCGGTGCGCTTCGGCCACGAGGGCGCGCTCTCGTGGACGCTCGATCCCGGGAGCCGCGTCGAGGTGCTCTCCATGGGCAAGGACGGCGTCGGTCACAGCGTGAGCCTCGTCCGCGGCTCGATCCGCGCCGAGGTCACCCCGCGCGATCCCTCCGAGGGCATGGTCGAGGCCTTCGCCGTCGAGGTCGACGACACGCGCGTCGCCGTGCACGGGACGGCGTTCTCCGTGCGGCGCGAGGGCGATCGCGTCCTCGTCGACGTGGAACACGGCGCCGTCGCGGTCGGCCCGCGGAGCCGCGGCATCACCACGGGCCACCTGCTCGTGGGCCCGCGTCGCGCCTCGTTCTCGCTCGACGGCGCGAAGAGCGCCCGCCTCCTCACGCGGCCGAGCGACGGCCCGCGCGCGTCCGCGGTCGCCTCGCGCGATCTCGCGCCGCCCGCGCCCGCGTCGCCCCTCGCCGCGATCGATCCGCACGCGCAGGCCGCGAGCCCGCCGCAGCACTCGGGCCACGTGGCGGCGATCGAGCCCCCTGCGCATGCACCGGGTCCCGATCAAGCGGCCGCGCCCGCGGCCGCGCCGGAGCCGCCTGCGCCGCCTCCTGCCGCGCCGCCTCCTCCCGCCGCGCCGCCGCTCACCAGCGGGGCCGTGCAGGGGCAGCTCGATCAGTGCTTCAACCGCGTCTACTCCGGCGGCTCTTCCTCGGTGAAGGTCTCGGTCTCCGCCGACGTGATCTTCGGGCTCGACGCGGAGGGCAAGGTGCAGGCGGTGCGCTTCAACCCGCCGCTCGAGCCCGCCTTCCAGAACTGCGCGGTGAGCTTCTTCGGCCGCTCGTTCGCGGGCGCGACCGGCACGGTGAAGGTGCCGATCTCGTTCCACAAGTAGAGAAGGGGTGACGACAAAACCGTCGCGAGCAGCCCGAGGCTAGGGCGGGCGACCGAGGAATCCTCAGCGATTTTGAGGGAGCCCAATCGACGACTCGGGCTGCGTAGCAGGTTTTTCGTTACCCCTTCAGCGCTGCGCGAGCAGCTCGGTGATCCCGTGCGTCTCGCGCGCGCCCGTGCGCCCGAACTGCACCCCCATCCCGGTCGGCTTGGCCCAGCGCACGATGGCCTCGATCACCGCGTCGCAGCCGGGCAGGCGCGCGTAGATGCGCAGCGCGGTCCCGTAGCTCGCCGGGCGCTCGGTCTCGATGAACATCCCGCCGAGGCTGAGGTCGGCGCACCGCGCCTCGACGCGGGGCCCGCCCTCGATCTCGAAGGCCATGGGGATCGAAATGGGCGCGCGCGGGTGCTTTCGGTGCTCGGTCATCGGGGCTCACCTCCGTACAGGCGTGGGGTCCGGGCGATTATTCACGAACGCCCTTCCAGAATCGACGCACGATTGAGGGTGCCCGCCCCTCCGCCGCCCTCGCGCCGCGCCGGCCCGGGGTGCTAGCGTGAGGGCGCGCTGCTTTTGCGCACACCCTCCCGTGGCTGGACCTCCGCAGACGATCAAGCTCGCCGAGCTCGCCGCCAAGGCCAAGGCCGAGGCCCGCCTCGGGACGATCGTGTCCGATCGCTACCGGCTGACCGAGGTGCTCGCCATGGGCGGCGTGGGCGTCGTCTACAAGGGCGAGCATGTGCACATGCGGAAGAAGGTGGCGATCAAGCTCCTTCATCCGGACGCGGAGAGCGCCCCCGATCTCGTCGCCCGCTTCCAGCGCGAGGCCGTGGCCGGCGCGCATATCCAGCACCCCAACGTCGCCGCCGCGACCGATTTCGGCGAGCTCCCGGACGAGTCCTTCTTCCTCGTGCTCGAGTACGTGCGCGGCACGACGCTGCGGGAGATCATCGCCCGCGGTCCCCTCGGCGCGCGGCGCAGCGTGCACATCGCCAAGCAGATCGCGGCCGCGCTCGCCGCGACGCATGCGATCGGCATCGTCCACCGCGACGTGACCCCGCGCAACATCATGGTCGTCGAGGGCGAGCGCGATCTGGTCAAGCTGATCGACTTCGGCCTCGCCAAGCTCGACGCCACGGGCCTCGCCAAGGCCGACGCGATCCATCACTCGGATCACGACATCCGGATCACCGGCACCGGCGCCGTCTTCGGGACCATCGCCTACCTCGCCCCCGAGGTCGTCCGCGGCATGGATCTCATCGACGCGCGCTTCGATCTCTACGCGCTCGGGATCGTCATGTACGAGATGCTGAGCGGCAAGCACCCCTTCTCCACGACCGACGCCGTCGAGCTCTTCAAGCACCACGCGGGCACGCGCCCGCCGCCGATCGCCGAGCGCGCCCCGGGCGTCGTCGTGCCGCCCGCGCTCGAGGCGATCGTCATGCGCCTCCTGGAGAAGGCGCCGGAGGCCCGCTACCCGAGCGCCGAGGCGCTGATCGCCGCGCTGGAGACCGACCTCGAAGGCGCGCTCACGCCCTCCACGCCGCCGCCCGTCACGACCGGCGAAGGCGAGGCCGCGCGCCCCTCGCTCGCTCCGCCGCGACCTTCTGTACCGCCGCCTCCGCGCCTCTCCGCGCCGCCTCCGGCCCCCTCCGCGCCGCGCTGGAGCACGCCGCCGCCCGCGCCCGCGCCCGCAGCCGCCTCGCCGCTCCCCGGCGCGATCCCGCGCTCCATACCGCCGCCTCCGATCCCCTCGGCGCCGCCTCCGGCCATGCCGGCGCCCATCCCGTCCGCGCCGCCGCCGGCGATCGCCGCGCCGCGCCCGATGGCCCTCTCCCTCGGCGAGCCGGATCCCTTCGCGCGCTCCCGCCGCCGCAAGAACCTCATGGCCGCCGCGGTCCTCGGCGCGATCGCGCTCGGCGCCGTCGGCCTGCTCTGGGCCTCGCACGCCGACCTCGACGCATCCGCCTCGTCGGGCGCAGACTCGGCCTCGCCTTCGTCCACCGCGCCGAGCTCGGCCGCTGCGCCTGTGATCGCGGCCCCCACCGCGATCGCGACGGCGGCGCCCACCGCCGCGCAGGTCGCCGATGGCCCTCCGGATCAAGCCTCGCGCGACCTCTTCCGCACCACCGTGCACGCCAAGAGCTACCTCCCGGCCGTCGCCCCCTTCCGCGCGCTGGTCGAGCATGATCGCGCGGCCTTCCGCGATCCGACCATCGCCGCCGCCGCCCGCGATCTCGCCTCGGTCCTCGCCACCCACCCCGGGCCCGACACCGACTTCATCTACGACGCGCTCGCCAACCGCCTCGGCGCCGAAGGGGTCGACGTGCTCTACGAGATCACGCGCCTCCGCGGCGGATCCCGCGCCGCGACCCGCGCCGGCGACATGCTCAAGCGGCCCGAGGTGCTCGGCCGTGCCTCGCCCGCGGTGAAGGTCACCTACGAGTACACGAACGCCCTCTGCCCCCAGAAGCTCACCCTCCTCGATCGCGCGCAAAAAGAAGGCGATTACCGGACCTTGATGGCCCTCGAAGCGTCGGCCAAGACCTGCTTCCCCCAGAGCCAGCCGCTCGACGACGCCATCAAGGCCCTGCGCCAGCGCGTGGGCTCGCACCCGCCGCCTTGAGCTTCTTTCACGCGTCGCCCGCGGCGCACGCGCGCTACCTCGCCACGAAGCGCTTCCCCTCGCTCGACGGCCTGCGCTTCCTCAGCATCACGCCCGTGATCTGGCACCACGCGACGCCTTCTCCGCTGCCCGGCCTGCTCGGCAAAGGGCCGGTCGGCGTCGACCTCTTCTTTTCGCTGAGCGGCTTCCTGATCGCCACGCTGCTCCTCCGCGAAAAGAGCGCCACCGGGACCATCTCCGCTCGCGGCTTCTACGCGCGGAGAGCCCTGCGCATCTTCCCGCTCTACTACGGCACGCTCGCCCTCTACACGCTGCGCGCCGCGCTCTTCGTCCCGCCTTCGCCGCCGCGCGCCCACTTCTTCGAGAGCCTCCCCTTCTTCGCCACCTTCACCACCAACTGGCTCGTCGACTTCTCCGTCCCGCACCCGGTGATGTTCGCCTTCGCCTGGTCGCTCGCGGCCGAGGAGCAGTTCTACCTCCTCTGGCCCTGGGTCGCGCGCGCGGCCCGCGGCTGGCTCTTCCCGGCGTCGATCGCGCTTCTCCTCCTCGCCGCCGATCAGGCCGCCGAGCACGGCCTCCTCGCCTCCGTGATCGATCCAGACAGCCTCGCCCAGCGCATGCTCGCGAGCATCGCCACGCCCATCGTCCTCGGCGTGCTGCTCGCGCAGATCCTCCACCACCCGCGCTCGTTCTCGCTCGCCTCGCGCCTCCTCGGCCATCGCGCGAGCGCCCCGCTCCTCCTGCTCCTCGCGATCGTGATGCTCGCCATGGACGGCGCGCCGATCGCCCTCCTCCAGCTCACCCTCGCCTTGCTCGTCGGCGCCTCGGCGATCCGCCCGGACCATGGTCTCGCCCCGCTCACCGCTCTGCCCGCCGTGCGCTTCATCGGCGAGATCAGCTACGGCATGTACATGCTCCACGTCTCCGCCCTCACCCTGGTCAAGCAGCTCTTCCCACCCGATCACCGGCCCACGATCGCCATCTTCCTCCTCGGCTTCGCGCTCACCACGCTCCTCGCCTGGCTCTCGCACCGCTATTTCGAGCGCCCCTTCCTCCGCCTCGCCGATCGCTTCCGCGCCGCTGCGCCATCGCATGCGGCTTGAGCCTATACTCGGCCCCATGTGCCCGCGGCGCGCGCTCCTCGTCGTGATGCTCGCCGCCCCGGCGTGCGCCGAGCCTGCCCCGCTGCCGCCTCGTCCCTTGCCGGCTCCGCCGCCTCCGCCCCTGGTGAGCGCGAGCGCGAGCGCGCCCGAGATCGCGGCCTCCACGGCGCCTCCTCCGGTCGAGACGGCGTCGGCCTCCGCGCCGATCGAGCCGCCTCCACCACCGCCGCCACCGCCGCAGCCGCGCCTCGTCAGCCTCACGCACCTGACCCGGATCTTCGCCCGCCCCAAGGTCGAGGATCGCTACCTCGGCTATGTCGGCTTCGGCGGTTCGCTCCGCCTGCGCGCGACCGAGACCGTGCCCGGCGAAGGGTGCCGCGGAGGCTTCTACCCCGTCGAGCCGCGCGGCTTCGTGTGCAAGAACAGCCTCGTCAGCCTGACCCCTTCCCCCAAGCAGGCCGAGCTCGCGGCGGCGCTCACCCCGGCAAACGGGCCGTTGCCGTTCCAGTACGCCTATTCCGATGGTGTACCGTCGTACAACAAAGTCCCCACGCTGGCCGATGGCAAGCGCCTCGAAGGCGGCTACGGCCCGGCCGGCGACAGGCGCACGCTCCCGAAGAACCCGGCGCCGTACGACGATCTCGCGACGCTCGATCCCATCCCGCCGACCGGGCCCATGCCGGGCTTCCTCGCCGCGGGGGGCGGCGTCTCGGACGAGCCGAAGGGGCTCTTCCTCGGCGACGTGCCGGCCGGCAACATGATGGCCTTCCAGCGCGCCTTCACCGCGAACGATCGCACCTTCCTGCTCACGACGGAGCAGATCCTCGTCCCGGCTGATCGGGTGCGGCTCTTCCGCCCGAGCACGTACCAGGGCGTGCGCCTCGACGCGACCGCACACCTGCCGCTCGCGTTCGTGCGCATCGGCGAGCGGCACCCGTACCGGCGCATGGGCGACGCGAAGACCATGGTGCGCGGCTCTCGGCTCCTCGCGCCGCACAGCCGGCTCACGCTCACCGGGGTCTTCGTCGAGACGCCGAACACGCGCTACTGGGAGACCGACGAGCGCGAGCCCGACGGGAGCCCGTCCTACGTCTCCGAGCGCGACGCCGGGGTGTTCGAGGCCGAGACCGCGCTGCCGCAGGGGATCAAGGCCGATCAGAAGTGGATCGCCGTGAGCCTCGGCAAGGGCACGCTCGTCGCCTATGAAGGGCAGAAGCCGGTGTACGCCACGCTCATCTCGCCGGGCGCGGGCGGCGCGGGTGGGCCGAGCGTCGGCAAGAACCTGGGCACGACGCCGCTCGGCGCCTTCGCGCTCACCATCAAGCACCGCTACGCGCGGATGACACACGAGCCGGGCGCGCACCCGACGCACTACATCTCCGATGTGCCTTACGTGCAGTACTTCAACCCGCCCTTCGCGCTGCACGCCGCCTACTGGCACGATCGCTTCGGCGAGCCGACGAGCGCCGGGTGCATCAACCTCTCGCCGATCGACGCCGAGGCCTTGTTTGCGTGGAGCGATCCGCAGGTGCCGGACGACTGGCAAGGCGCGCTCGGGGTGGGCGCGCCGGAGAACGGCAAGGTGACGGTGGTGGTGATCCGGCGCTAGGCGCGCTCACGACGCGAATTCATCCGCTTGAGAAGAAGAATCTTGCTGTAATTTTCAATGGTTAGACATCGCCGACGCACTTTGTGCGGGCGCGACAAGGTCGCTTCGTCGGTGCCATAGCCTACTGATCCCGGGGGTGTTCATGCCTGGCAGGCTCCGAACCTCACGCGACGAAACGACGACGCTTCTTCGCAAGGTTAATGCAGAAATTCAAAAAAAACAAAAGCAAATTTACAATTTCGAACGGCAAAATTCCTTGATCTATGGACAAAAAACCGATAGTTTCCTTCAAACGGCGGGCATATGCGGAGGGCATCAAAGCAATGTTGACCGAGAACCTCAAGTCACTGTTGACGGAATCGGCGACCTCCACACACAAGCCCCACAAGGTGCGACAAGGCGCACATGTCGCCCCTAAAGGTGGCAGAAGAGCCCACCCGTGGGACCGCAATCACCATTGGAAACAATGGCTCGAATTTGCGGACTTTTTGCTTTACCCACAACATATAAATTTCCTGCGAACCACAGCATGGATCATCATATTATTATTTTTGACACCTGGATGTGTTGATGAGAATGTGGGGCACACAGGAACAGACGATCCGGGCTACGTCGAAATCGACGGCAAAAAAATGGATCTTGTCCCTGCAGACGAGCAAACCTGGGACGGTCTAGGTGCAGGTGAATGGGACCCTGAACCCGTTTTTGGTCAAACGCTTCCCGAATCGGTCGACCATGCGGCATTCCAAACGCCCATCCGGCAGCAGGGCGCGAACCTTACATGCGTCGACTACGCCACCGTGGCAGGGATAGAGGCATTTGCTCACTTTCAGCCGATGGAGAGCGACTTGTCCGAGGCCCATCTTGCGGCTCTGCATCCAATAGCGAAGACCCTCCAGGCCACGCTGCAAGCAGCGGCATCAAACAAGTTGACCACGGAAGCATATTGGCCCGCAGGTGCACTTTCGGGACTTGCTGGATGGCAATCACAAGCCAAATGGGGAATATTGGAATGGAAGGCAATAGCAAATCCAGCAAATATTGAAGGCTTACGCGCGCGACTTGCAGAAGGCGACCAGGTGAACGTCGTTATCAGCTTGAATCACGTCGCCGTTTCATGGAAAAACAACGGCCAGGTTGAGCCCGCAAACGCGCAACCAGGTTCTTGGGCACACGCAGTACTGTTGGTTGGATACAAAAAGCGCCTCGATAGCAATCTCCAGCAAAAGTGGTTTTTCCATCTTAAGAATTCCTGGGGCGCCGGGTGGGGCGAGTCCGGATACGGCTGGATGTCGGAAGAGTATATCAAAAAGTACGCTCTTCAGGCTGCCGTTGTTCGCGCTGTAAACCAGGCACCGCCGGCAGATCCGTGCGCTGCAGTAGCCTGTGGCAAGTGTCTAACGTGTGGACAGGGCATCTGCGCGGCGGACCTCGCACAGAATGGCACATCTTGCGGCGGCGGTCTTGTTTGTTCGAACGGCGGGTGCATCATGCCCGATCCATGCGCAAACGTCCAATGCGGGAATTGTCTAAAGTGCAGCATGGGAGGATGCGTTGCAGACCAGGCCAAGAACGGTTCCTCCTGCGGGGCCAGCATGATTTGCCAGAACGGTGGCTGCATCGCAGACAACCCGTGCAACAATATCAATTGCGCCGTATGCATGAAATGCACTGGCGGCGTTTGCATTCCTGATCCGGCCAGCAATGGCTTTGGCTGTGCACTTGGCATGATTTGCCAGAATGGTGGCTGCATAAATGCAGATCCGTGCGCAAACGTTTCCTGTGGAATTTGTCTCAAATGCAACAACGGCATTTGCAACGCCGATCCGCAACAAAATGGAAGCGCCTGTGGGGTTGGCAAGATCTGCCAGAACGGCGGCTGCGTTGATCAGGGCTCATGTCAGATTTCTTGCGGTCCGTGTACCAAGTGCAGCATGAATGCCTGTGTGCCTGACGATGCGCAAAATGGATCCGCTTGTGGCGGAGGAAAGGTATGTGCTTCTGGGGCTTGCGTGGTGCCAAATCTTTGCGCCGGAGTCAGCTGCCCAAACTGCCAGAAGTGCGACAGCGGGAATTGCATCGTGGATGCCGCTCAAGAAGGTCTCTCTTGCGGCCCGGCGTCACAATGCAGTAATGGGGCATGCGTAAATATAAATCCATGCAATGGCGTCATGTGCCTGCCGTGTACGAAGTGCTCGGGAGGTGCTTGCATCGCCGATGTCGCGCAGAACGGCTCCTCCTGTGGCGCTGGCAAGGTCTGCCAGAACGGCGGCTGCATCGACCCCTGCGCCGGCGTCAACTGCGCCACCTGCACCAAGTGCTCCGGAGGTGCCTGCGTTGCCGATGGCGCCCAGAACGGCTCCTCGTGTGGAGTCGGCAAGATCTGCCAGAATGGCGGCTGCATCGACCCCTGCGCCGGCATCAACTGCGCCACCTGCACCAAGTGCTCCGGAGGGGTCTGTGTCGCCGATGGCGCCCAGAACGGCTCCGGCCCTGTGGCGCTGGCAAGGTCTGCCAGAACGGCGGCTGCATCGACCCCTGCGCCGGCGTCAACTGCGCCACCTGCACCAAGTGCTCCGGAGGGGTCTGTGTCGCCGATGGCGCCCAGAACGGCTCCTGCGGGGAGTCGGCAAGATCTGCCAGAACGGCGGCTGCAGTATCGACCCCGCGCTGGCGTCAACTGCGCCACCTGCACCAAGTGCTCCGGAGGTGCCTGCGTTGCCGATGGCGCCCAGAACGGCTCCTTTCCCCTGTGGCGCTGGCAAGGTCTGCCAGAATGGCGGCCACCGACCCCTGCGCCGGCGTCAACTGCGCCACCTGCACCAAGTGCTCCGAGGTGCCTGCGTTGCCGATGGCGCCCAGGAACGGCCCTGTGGCGCTGCAAGGTCTGCCAGAACGGCGGCTGCATCGACCCCTGCGCCGGCGTCAACCGCGCCACCTGCACCAAGTGCTCCGGAGGTGCCTGCGTTGCCGATGGCGCCCAGAACGGCTCCTCGTGTGGAGTCGGCAAGATCTGCCAGAATGGCGGCCGCATCGACCCTGCGCCGGCATCAACCGCGCCACCCGCACCAAGTGCTCCGGAGGGGTCTGCAAGTCGCCGATGCCCAGAACGGCTCCTCGTGGAGTCGGCAAGATCTGCCAGAACGGCGGCTGCATCGACCCCTGCGCCGGCGTCAACTGCGCCACCTGCACCAAGTGCTCCGGAGGTGTCTGCGTCGCCGATGGCGCCCAGAACGGCTCCTCGTGTGGTGCCGGCAACTGCCGAACGGCGGCTGCATCGACCCCTGCGCCGGCGTCAACTGCGCCACCTGCACCAAGTGCTCCGGAGGTGTCTGCGTCGCCGATGGCGCCCAGAACGGCTCCTCGTGCGGCGGCGGGAAGGTCTGCTCAAGCGGTGCCTGTATCGATCAATGCAATAACGGAATTTGCAGCTCTGGTGAAACACCCAACTCGTGCCCGCAAGACTGCGATCCTGCATTTCTGTCAGTAAATCGATTCGGCACCATGTCTGCGGTAGGTTGCGGCTCAGTTGCCGCGGGGTGGCACTTTGCCGGAGGCATTGTCTATTGGACATTTGGCACCTCCTGCGGCATCCCGTCAATTCAAACTCCAGAAAATTTTGGAAGTGAGTTCGCGCGCTGGGATTTTAGCATCAAAAAGAGCGGAACATATCAAATTGCAGTCAAGATTCCGCCCAGCGCAGCCGCGTGCGGCCTAACGGTCGACAAATACACTACTGGAGCAAAATATTATCTCATAAATGGCGCAAACAAGCAATCGACCATACTGAACCAAAAGGCATCCATCGGTCAGGAGGTTGTCTTATTTGCAAACTCCCACCTCGATCCAGGAACCATGAATATTTACCTGTACGACTCCGTGACCGATCTGAATAATTGCTGCGCCTCATGCAACCAGAGCATTCGCGTGTTTTTGGACTATGCCAAGGTCACTTGGGTTGGCCCATGATTCGCGACCACAGCTCTTTCAAGACAAGAGAATCGTGAGCATCTGGATCGGTGCTTCATGGACGGCACAGGCGGTCGCTTCCAAATTGGCAGACGCTCAAAACGCCTCGCAAACCTCTAAGGAGCGTAGCATGAGCTCTCACTCAGCAACCACGTTTGATTCAATTCTAATGCGTCACGCCATTAGGCTGACGCTGCCGCTAGCGATATTCACTTCTGCGCAGACGGCCTCCGCAGAGACAGATATTATTCTCTGCGAACCATTCGATCCCGTGCAATCAGTCACTTGTGGATTTGGCTGCTACAGCGGCCACAAGGGTCTAGATTATGGAAATGGAACCAAGAACCTACCCATCTTATTGCCGGCGAATGGAACGCTTACCTCGCTGGAGAATAATTTCCCCGGACAAAGTTGCTCGCTCAGCTTTGGTAACCATGTCCGGGTCACCCAGGGAGACTTTGAAATAATCTTGGCTCACATGCGCTCTGACATTCAGGTGTCAGTTGGCCCTGTTGATGCCAAGAATGTTGCCGGGTATGTCTCCAACACTGGGTATACACTAAGCAACGGACAGTGCAACAAAGGTGGCGGCTATCACCTTCACCTTGAAGTTAGGAAAAATGGCGTTGCTATCGATCCGCAAAATTCGCCATCCATTAAGTGGGGCGGTCCAGACTGCGGGGGTCCGACACCTTGTACAATTTCTTCGCAAGGGAGCACCGCCATCGAAGAAGATCAGGGCTGCCTCGAGCGTGGTGGCAAATTTTGGTCGGAAACCAGCGACGAAACCGGCCACTGCTATACGACATACACAAGCAATAAGCAGTTGGCCGATTCGTATGGGAAGTATAGGCTTTCATTTGCTCAAGCTGGGAATTATCAGGTTGACGTATGTGTCCCCAACCTGCCTAACTTGAGTCAATCATCGAAGTATGTGGTTCGAGCAACGGGAGCCAATCACGATGTAATGATCAACCAGTCGGCCGCAGCTGGCACATGTGCTACACTTGGCTTGTTCGCGTTTTCTGCCGGCGGAGACCAGCATATTCGACTTGATGATAACACAGGGGAGGCTTACGTAAATTCTTCGAGTCGCAAAGTCGCATTCGGCTCAATATTGATTACGCCACAGGTTGGGGTCGGTGCTTGCGCAACTCCGCCGTGCGAAGGCGATATTCCAGAAACCACAGGAAGCTCGGGCACCGGCGACAGTCACGACAGTGTGGCCGTCGCAACATGCGGCATTTCCAGGAACAGGGACGATCTGTTCATGGGCTATCTGGCGATGACGTGCTTCTTGTGGCTTGTGTCTCGTCGGCGTTCTGGGATTCTTCGTACGCGCTCAGTGACTCACCACCAGTTCGCCTCCAAGCGGTCTCGTCTTTTCTGTTGGACGGCGGCCGCTGTTGTCCACCAAAACCTTTGCGAACTTCAAAGACGGTGCAGCATGTGTCTTGACTTAAGATCCAAGTTTAGCTCTGGCATGCCACGATGTATTTCGGCACTGACACTAACAATTGGGTTACTCGCCTCTGCGCGTAAAGCTCACGCCGAAACAGACATCATTTTATGTGAGCCATTCAACCCTTCGAAACCAGTTACAGGCGGATTTGTCGCCATGGGCGCTCACGATGGCCTTGACTACGCAAACACCAAAGACTTGCCCATCCTTTCGCCGGCGAACGGAACAGTCACAGCACTTAAAAAAGACTCTCCCGGGCAGCTCTGCGTCTTAGACTTCGGCAATTACGTCAAGATTGTTCAGGGTGACTTCGAGATTTTTTTGGCTCACATGAGATCAGATGTTCAGGCTTCCATTGGCCCTATTGACGCTGGAAGCTTAGCTGGATATGTCTCCAATACTGGATTTACCAAGAACGCCAATGGCGAGTGCAAGAAGGGTGGCGGGTACCACCTTCATCTTGAGGTCCGAAAAAATGGAATTGCCATCGACCCGCAAAATTCATCATCCGTCAAGTGGGGCGGGTTAGACTGCGGGGGTCCAACACCTTGTACAATCTCTTCACAAGCAAGCACAGCCATCGAAGAAGATCAGGGATGTCTTGAACGCGGCGGCAAATTTTGGTGGGAACCAAGCGATGAAAATGGCCACTGTTATACAACCTACACGAGCGACAAGCAGACAGCCGACTCGTATGGTAAATATAGACTTTCGTTTGCTCAAGCCGGCAATTACCAGGTTGATGTATGCGTTCCAAATATACCTAACCTGAGCCAATCCTCCAAGTATGTGGTTCGGGCGACGGGTGTCGATCATGACGTGATAATTAATCAGTCAGCCGCCGCTGGTACATGTGCGACACTTGGAATATTCGCATTCTCCGCGGGTGGGAATCAACATGTTCGACTTGATGACAATACAGGAGAAGCTTATGTAAATTCTTCGAGTCGCAAAATCGCATTCGGCTCAATATTGATTACGCCACAAATTGGGGTGGGGGCCTGCGCAACTCCGCCGTGCGAAGGCGAAATTCTCGAAGACGCAGGCAGTTCGGACACCGGCAAAAATCATGAGAGTGTGCCCGCTGCGACATGCGCCATTTCAAGAAACGACGATGATTTGTCCGTTGGTTATGTGACGACGGCTTATCTTTTGTTGCTTATGTGCCGTCGGAATTGGGGAATATTTCGTACTCGTTCTATAACTCGCCACTAATTTCCCCGGGGCGGCACCCTCATTTTTAGCGGATCGCCTCCACATCCTTGAGCCGCTTCAGAACCCCCTCCACCGACCCTTGCTCGCTTCCCTCGTCGCAGCTCACCTCCACGAGGGGCTCGTCCTTGTTCATGACCCGCACGGCGGAGAGCTCCACGTCGCCGTCGGCGAGCAGGATGCCGATGAGCCCCAGGCTCGACGAGAGCGCGAGACCCGAGGCGCCGCGGGGCGGGAGCACGTGGGCCGTGTAGCCCTCGTCCCACAGCCGCCGTTCAAGCGCGTAGCCGAGCTCCTCTCGCCTCGCGGCGTCGCCGCCGGAGAGCACCACCGCAGCGGGCCTCTGGCCGAGGCGGGCCATGCGCTCGGCGAGGGTCACCCGGCCGTCGCCGCCGGTGTCCGCGGCGCGATCGTCTTCGCCGGGGCCGAGGATCATCCCCGCGCCGACGGTGGCGTTGGTGAGCCGATCGACGAGGATGAAGGCGCCGGTCTGCCGGTTCGCGGCGTACGGATCGAAGAGGAGCGGGCGCGCGGTGGAGAGCGACACGCGGCCGATGTCGTTGAGCGCGAGCTTCTGGCAAGGGTGCCGGTCGAGGGTGGTCACGTCGACCCGCTCGTGGATGGCGCTCACCTCGGCCGAGACCATCCGCGTCCCTTGCTTGAGCAGGTAGGCGCCGTGCGGCGCCATCGGGCGCTCGTGCATCCACACCACCATGGCCTCGATCGAGCGGGCGACGTGGGGCTCGGCGCCCGCGTGCACCAGCATGTCGCCGCGGCTCAGATCGATCTCGTCGGCGAGCGTCACCGCCACCGAGAGCGGCGCGCTCGCCTCGGGCAAGTCGCCATCCATGGTCACGATGCGCGTCACCGTGCTCGTGCGGCGCGAGGGCAGGGCCAGCACCTCGTCGCCGGGGCGGATCGTGCCGGACGCGATCGTCCCGGCGAAGCCGCGGAAATCGAGGTTCGGTCGGAGCACGATCTGCACCGGAAAGCGCAGCTCCTTGAGC
The DNA here is from genome assembly GCA_046351295.1 of Byssovorax sp. Taxonomy (GTDB): domain Bacteria; phylum Myxococcota_A; class Polyangia; order Polyangiales; family Polyangiaceae; genus JAXLYT01. The sequence goes on along the minus strand of JAXLYT010000017.1, from coordinate 67,276 downwards.
CCGCGGTGCCGGGTGATCGGCACAGTCTCCAGGTAAGAGAGCAGCGGCGGGCCCTCGTACCAGGGCATCGCCTCGCTCTTCTCGACGACGTTGTCGCCGCGCAGGGCCGAGAGGGGCAGGTAATGAATCCCCTTCATCCCGAGCCGCTCCGCGAACGCGGCGTAGTCGCGGCGGATGGACTCGAAGATGTCCTTGTCGAAGCCGCGCAGGTCCATCTTGTTGATGGCCACGACGACATGCTCGATCCCGAGCAACGAGGCGATGAAGGTGTGGCGCCGCGTCTGCGGGAGCACGCCGAGGCGGGCGTCGACGAGGATGATCGCCAGATCGGCCGTCGAGGCCCCGGTGGCCATGTTGCGCGTGTACTGCTCGTGGCCGGGCGTGTCGGCGATGATGAACTTGCGCTTCGCGGTGGTGAAGTAGCGGTAGGCGACGTCGATGGTGATGCCCTGCTCGCGCTCGGAGAGCAGGCCGTCGACGAGCAGGCTGTAGTCGATCTCCCCGCCGGCCGAGCTCTTCTTGGCGGAGTCCTTCTTGAGCGCCTCGAGCTGGTCGTCGTAGACGAGGTTGGCGTCGTGCAAGAGCCGCCCGATCAGCGTGCTCTTGCCGTCGTCGACGCTGCCCGCCGTCAGGAAGCGGAGCATCTCCTTCTCTTGATGGCGGCGGAGGTAGCCGTCGATGTCCGCCGCGATCAGGTCCTTTTCGAGCATCAGAAGTAACCCTCGCGCTTCTTGGTCTCCATCGATCCCTTCTCGTCGTGATCGATCATCCGGCCCTGCCGCTCGGAGTACGTCGTGAGCAGCATCTCCTTCACGATCTCGGGCAGCGTGGTCGCGCTCGACGCGATGGCGCCGGTGAGCGGGTAGCAGCCGAGGGTGCGGAAGCGCACCATCTTCTCCTCGGGCACCTCACCGGGGAGGAGGCGCATACGCGCGTCGTCCACCATGATCATCGCCCCGTCGCGCTCCACCACCGGCCGCTTCGCCGCGAAGTAGAGCGGCACGATCGGGATGTTCTCGAGCATGATGTACTGCCAGACATCGAGCTCGGTCCAGTTCGAGAGCGGGAAGACGCGGATGCTCTCGCCCTTGTTGATCTTGCCGTTGTAGAGGTTCCAGAGCTCGGGCCGCTGGTTCTTCGGGTCCCACTGGCTCTTCCTGTCGCGGAACGAGTAGACGCGCTCCTTGGCGCGGCTCTTCTCCTCGTCCCGCCGCGCCCCGCCGAACGCGGCGTCGAAGCCCCACTTCTCGAGCGCCTGGATCAGCGCGTGGGTCTTCATCACGGTGGTGTACTTCTGGCTCCCGTGATCGAAGGGGTTCATCCCCACGGCCTCGGGCGCGGTGTTCGTGTGGACGAGCAGCTCGAAGCCGTTCTTCTTGCAGAGCTCGTCGCGGAACTCGATCATCGCGCGGAACTTCCACGTCGTGTCGATGTGGAGCAGCGGGAACGGGAGCTTGCCCGGGTAGAACGCCTTCTGGGCGAGGCGGACCATCACGGACGAATCCTTGCCGATCGAGTAGAGCATCACCGGGTTCTCGAACTCGGCGACGACCTCGCGGAGGATGTGGATGCTCTCGGCTTCGAGCTGCTTGAGGTGGGTGAGGGAAGGCGTGCTCATCAGCAGGGGTCTACAAGCGACAGCGACAACAGTACCGCGACCGGAGCCAACAGAACCGCGACCGGAAGGGAGCGGACAGTGCAGCGAGGCGCCGGCATCGGCATCGGTGCCGACGGCAACGCAAAGAAGCTTGTTTTGTGGTGAAGTCAAGCCGCTCATTCCCGAGCATTCCAGAGTAGAATGTCGCTCCCCATGGCCGGAGCCCGACGCAGCCGCGCCGAAGCGCCCACCTTCCGCGCCTCGCGCGAGGAGCCGAAGCAGGGCCTCGCCCGCCACCTCGAGGGCTGGAAGCCCGCCGTCTTCGGGGTGTTGCTCGCGGGGAGCACCGCCGCGCTCGTCCTGCCCCGCCCCGTCGAGCCGCGGGAGATCCCCGAGCCGCGCGTCGACACCGGGGCCCTCTCGCAGGTCGAGGCGCGCGACGACGCCCGGGCCGCCGAGGCCGACCGCACGCGCCTCGATGTCGATGTCCTCGCCCTCGGCACCGCCCTCTTTTCGTACGGCGAGGTCGACGCCGGTCCCAACCACACCGCCCTCGATCTGGAGCGCCGCAACGTCCTCGTGCTCGCGGCGCGGGCCCTCGCGCTCGGCCCCGAGCCGATCCTCGCCCTGCGCGCCCACCACCTCCGCTCCTTCCTCCGCGAGGTCCGCCGCTTCGAGCAGACCGGCGAGGTGTCCGAGAAGCTCACCCAGGTCGCGGGCGGCTTCCTCCGCCGCCTCCAGCAGAACGGCTGGCTCGACGGGCGCAGGGTGCTCTTCGATCCCTCGGCGCTGCGCGCGGCCTACAAGAAGCACTGGAACGACGTCGTCGATCTGCGCGGCGCGCCCTTCGATCTCAGCCTCGACGAGCAGCGCGCCCTCTACCGCTTCCTGATCCTCCACCCGATCGCGGCGCGCTCCCCGCTCGAGCCCGATCTCCCGCCCCTGCCGCCCGATCCCACCTTCCGCGAGCGCCTCGCCCCCACCGAGGTGACGAGCGCGGTGTCGGTGACGCAGGCCCAGTACCGCCTGAAGAAGGTCGAGGAGCTGCGCGCCCTCGACCCGAGCTACCCGGCCGATCTCGCCCGCGGCGTCGTGCTCTACCAGATGGCGCGCTACCCGCTCGCCGTCGAGTGCTTCCGCCGGCACAACGAGGCCTTCCCCGACGGCCCCTACGCGCTGCGCGTCCAGAACTACCTCCTCGCTTCCCTCGCCAAGGCCCAGGAATAGCGCCCGAGATCATCGAGATCATGATGACCACCGCCCCCTTCTCCTCGCTCCCCGCGTACATCCACCCTGTCCACGACCTCGACGAGATCTGGCGCGCCGCCTCCGCGGGCGAGCGCCTCGATCTGGCCCGCAAGCTCGCGCCCCGCATGCGCGAGCGCCTGCTCGGGAGCGGCCAGGTCGCTTGCGTGCGCACCTTCGAGATGGCCGAGCTCCCCTACCCGACCACCTTCGGCCTGAGCGGCGCGGCGACCTCGCCGGTGCCGTACCTGATCATGACGAACCGCGCGAACCTCGTGCAGTTCGAGGCCAGCGACGGCACACGGAAGATCCTCCTCTTCAACCCGACCGACGTGCCGCGCAGCGCCGAGACGCCCTTCTTCGCCCAGCTCCGCCGCCGCATGGGCGAGCGCCTCTCCGCCGTGGTGCAGGAGAAGCTCCGCCGCCCCACGGCCGCCGAGCAGATCACCCTCGCCGGCGTGCGCCCCGACGAAGTCGACCTGATCGCCTTCGACCACCTCCACACCCAGGACCTGCGCGGCATCCTCGGCACCGGCGGCGAGGGCGGGATCGCCGCCGTCTTCCCCAAGGCCAAGCTCCTCGTCGCCCGCCCCGAGCTCGACATCTTCCGCGCCCTCCACCCGTTGCAGCGCCCCTGGTACATCGAGGACGCCCTCCGCGGCGTGCCGAACGACCGCATCGTCCCCGTGGACGGCGACCTCCTCCTGGGTCAAGGCGTGTCCCTCGTGAGGACACCGGGACACACCGTGGGCAACTGGTCCCTGTTGCTCAACACCGAGACCGGCATCTGGGCCGTGAGCGAGAACGGGATAAGCTGCGACTCCTACGCCCCCGAGGTGAGCGCCATCCCCGGCGTGCGAAAATACGCCGCCCGCGAAGGCCTGGAGGTGATCCTCAACGCCAACACCCTCGAAGGCCGCAACGAGCAATACACCTCGATGGTCCTCGAAAAAAACCTCGTCGACCGCTCCCCCCAGAACCCCTCCTTCTACCAGCACTTCCCCTCCTCCGAGCTAACCGCCAAACCTTTCACCCCCGGCCTCTCACCCACGTTCCACCACGGGAAGATCGAGAGCGGCGCTTTGCGCCCTTTCTGACGCTCTCGCTCCATTGTTCGCTCATTCCACGCATTTTTTAAACGCAAAGACGCAAAGGCGCCAAGGCGCAAAAAAGAGAAGAGAAATATCACGCCCTCTTTTTCTTCTTGCGTCTTTGCGCCTTTGCGCCTTTGCGTTAAATTCTGGCCATTCAGATCGGCGAGCGGCCCCGTAGGGCAAATGCCCGCTCTCCAATCATATCCACCGTGCACGGACCATCAGCGCCTTCACCGCCTGGGTGAGCAGGGCGTAGCCTAGGAGGATGAGGGCGAGGTAGCCGAAGTAGGCGGCGGGCAGGGGGATGAAGGCGAGCGCGGGGGCGAGGGGGGAGAGGGGCAGGGCGAGGCCGATGGTCACGGTCAAGCCGCCCATCGCGATCAAGAACCAGGAGGGGCGGCTCTCCAGGAAGGGGATCTTGCGGGTGCGGATCACGTGGATGATGAGGCTCTGGGTGAGCAGGCTCTCCACGAACCAGCCGGTCTGGAAGAGGCTCTGGCTGTGGGCGGCGGCTGCGGGGGTCGAGAGATCGCCGCAGCCGAAGACCTTGATCATCAGCGCGAAGGTCACGAAATCGAAGATCGAGGAGCAAGGGCCGAAGAGGAGCATGAAGCGGCCGAGCTCGTTCATGTGCCACGAGCGCGGCGCCGCGAGCTGCTCGGCGTCGACCTGATCGGTGGGGATCGCCGTCTGCCCGAGATCGTAGAGCAGGTTGTTGGCGAGGATCTGGATCGGGCGCATCGGCAAGAACGGCAAGAACAGGCTCGCGCCGAGCACGCTCAGCATGTTGCCGAAGTTGCTGGAGGCGCCCATCCGCGCGTACGACAGGATGTTCGAGAACACCTTTCGCCCCTCGATCACCCCCTCGTCGAGCACGAGCAGCGATTTTTCGAGGAGGATGAGATCGGCGGAGTCCTTGGCGATGTCCACGGCCGAGTCCACGCTGATCCCCACGTCGGCGGCGTGGAGCGCGGGCGCGTCGTTGATGCCGTCGCCCATGAACCCCACCGTGTGCCCGGAGGCCTTGAGCGCGGTGATGATCCGCTGCTTGTGGGCCGGCGAGACGCGCGCGAAGAGCACGGTCTCCCGCGCCGCGGCGGCGAGCTCCTGCTCGCTCATCGCGTCGACCTCGCGGCCGAGGAGCGCGCGATCGACGGTGAGCCCCACCTCCTTGCAGACCTTGCGGGCGACGAGGTCGCTGTCGCCGGTGATCACCTTGACGGCGACCCCGTGCGACACGAGCGCGCGGATCGCGGCGGCCGCCGAGTCCTTCGGCGGATCGAGGAAGGCCACGTACCCTTCGAGGACGAGCTCGTGCTCGTCGGCCTTGCCGTAGGCCGTCGATCCATGGGCGACGGCGCCGTGGGCGGGGAGATCGCGCGTGGCGATGGCGAGGACGCGGAAGCCCTCGGATTCGAGGCGATCGTGCTCCTTGCCGAGCTCCTCGATGTGCGGGTGGTCCATCGGGAGTAGCTCGCCGCCGAGGCGGAAGCTCGCGCAGCGCGCGAAGACGGCCTCGGGCGCCCCCTTGGTGATGATCCGGTCGCCCCCCTCCGGCGTGCGGACCACCACCGACATCATCCGCCGCTCGAAATCGAAGGGGATCTCGTCCACCTTGAGCTGGTCGGGGATGCGGGCGTGGGCGTGGGTCTCCTCGTGGGCGAGCACCGCCTGGTCGAGCATGCTCTTGAGGCCGGTCTGGAAGTGGCTGTTGGTGTAGGCGAGGGAGAGCACCCGCTCGTCGTCGCGGAGCAACACGTCGCAGTACCGCTCGAGCACGATGCGATCGAGCGTGAGCGTGCCCGTCTTGTCGGTGCAGAGCACGTCCATCGCGCCCAGGTTCTGGATGGCGTGGATGCGCTTGACGATCACCTTCCGCTCGCTCATCGCGAGCGCCCCCTTGGAGAGGCAGAGGGTGATGATCATCGGGAGCATCTCCGGGGTCAGGCCGACGGCCACGGCCAGCGCGAAGAAGAAGGCCTCGCTGAAGCTCCCCTTGCCGATCCCGTTGATCACGAAGACGAGCGGCACCATCACCGCCATGAAGAGGAGCATCAGCCGGGTGAAGCCGCGCACGCTCCGCTCGAAGGCCGTCGCCTCGCGCCGCTCCTCCATCGACTCGGCCATCCCGCCGAGGTAGGTCGCCTTGCCCGTGGCGAGCACCAGGGCCGTGGCCGTCCCGCTCGCCACGCTCGTGCCGAGGAAGGCCACGCTGCCGAGCTCGACCGGGCCCTTGCCCTCGCCGCGATCGGCCACCGCATGCTTCTCCACCGGGAAGCTCTCCCCGGTGAGCGCGCCCTGGATGACGAAGAGATCCTTGGCCTGGAGGAGGCGCACGTCGCCCGGGATCATGTCCCCCGCCGCGAGGCGCACGACGTCGCCCGGCGCGAGGTGGGCGATCGGCACCTCCTTCGGCGCGCCGTCGCGCAGGGCGGTGGCGTTGACCGAGATCATCGCCTTGAGGCGCGCCGCGGCGTCGACGGCCCGCGCCTCCTGCACGAGCTCGAGGCCGACGCTGAGCAGGATCATCAGGAGCATCATCACGGCGGCGCGCGGATCGCCCGTCGCGAAGGAGACCGCCGAGAGCGCGGCGAGCAGGATCACCAGCGGGTTGCGCAGCGCCTTGAAGAGCAGCGACGCGCGGCTCGGGCGCAGATCCTTGGCGAGCACGTTGGGCCCGTGCTCGGCGAGCCGGCGCGCGGCCTCCTCCTCGGTCAGCCCCTCGGCCTTCGTCCCGAGGCGGGCGAGCGCCTCGTCCGGCGAGAGCGCCGCGCACTCGACCACGATCGGCGAGACGCGCAGCGCCTTGCGATCGTGGTGCCCCGCGGAGAGGACCTGCTTCGGGACGACGCCGAGCGACATCACACGCCCGGCCGCCCGCTCAGGGGATCTGCACGTTCCCGGGCAGCTCGGCGCGCACCGGCGGCGCGAGGAGCTCGCGGGCGATCTGCACCTCGAGCAGATCGATCACCGGGCTCTCGGCCACCGCGCGGAGCTTCTCGGCGGCCTGGGGATCGCCGCTCACGCGCCGGGCCATCGCGGTGTAGAACGCGGCCTCGACGCGCTGCGAGGCGTTCTGCGCGGCGGCGCCGAGGTCGGCGTCGCTCAGCTTGCCGGTCGCCCACGCGGTCAGCTTGCCGACCCAGCTCGCCTTGCTCCCGGCGCGCAGCGCCCGCTCCACCGTCCCGTCGGGAGAGGCCTTGAGCTCCTGCTCGAGGAGCTGCACCCACAGCCCGCCGTAGACGAGATCCTCGTCGTTCGCGTCGCCGTCGATGCCCCGCTTGAGCGCCGCGCGGGCAGCGGCGAGATCGCGCCGCACGAGGGCCCGGCCGATCGCGTCGAGCATGGCCGCGCCCAGGGTGGAGCGGTCGCCCCCGGCGGCGCCGAGGGCGCGATCGAAGGCCCGGATCGCGCCCTTTTCGTCTCCGTAGCCCGCGAGGATCCGGCCGAGGAGGCGCTCGGCCCGGGCCCGCGCCGCGACGCTCCCGCCCCGCTGCCGCGCCGCCATCGCCAGGGCGAGGGCCGCGTCGAGCGAGGCCTTGGCCTGCGCCGCGTTGCCGCCGTCGCGGTGCACGCCGAACGCGGCGAGGTGCGCCTCGGCCGCGTCGAGGAGCGAGAGCCGCGCGTCCGGGGCGCGCAGCGCCTGATCGACCGCGGCGAGCGCGGCGGCCCGATCGCCCGCCTGCCGCTCGACGAGGGCCAGGGTGGTGAAGCCCGCCGCGGTGGGCTCGAGGGCCAGCGCGGCCTTGAGCAGCGGCCGCGCGGCGGCGATGTTGCCGGCGCGGATCTCCATCATCCCCATCACCGATCGCACCCGCGAGGGCGAAGGCTCGACCCGCCCCTTCTGGGCCACCTGATCGGCCCGCGCCATCAGCGCCGACGCGGCCTGGTACGTGCGCCGCGCCGTGTCCAGATCCTCGATCTGCGCGCTCTCGGCGATGGCCCCGAGCAGGAGCTCGATCGACGCCCCGACCGCCGCCGGCGCGGGCTCCTTGCCGAGCGCGTCGCTCATCACGAGCGGCACCGCCTCGGGCAGCCCGAACCGCAGGAGCGATCGGCCGACGAGCATGGCCGCGTCGAGGTTCTGCGGCTCGCGCCGGTAGGCCTCGATCGCGGTGCCCCAGAGGCCCGCGTCCATCAGCTCCGGATCGAGGTCCGTCTCCGGATCGGCCTCCTCGGTGTCGCGCCGCGAGAAGGCCGCCGCGAGCGCCAGATAGTCGCGCGCCTTGCCGTCGTCGCTCACCGCGGCGCTGCGGATCCGCGCGTAGAGCCCGGGCTGGATCACCCGCTTGGCGCTCGTCTCGTCGATGTGCTTGAGCGCGCCCTGGGCGTCGCCGTAGCGGAGGAAGATCGACGCCAGCGTCGCGCCGCCGGACTCGAGCGCCCGCGAGGCCTCGATCGCCTCCTCGCGCTCGGGGCGCTTGCCGGTCGCGCGGAAGTCCTCGTTGTACTTGATGGCCTGCGCGATCCACGCGTCGATCGCCGCCGAGGCCGCGTCGAGCGCGGCGGCCGAAGGATCGAGCAGCGCCCTCGCCACGCGGGCCCGCTCCTCCGTGCCGAGGCGCCGCATCGGCCCGCCGGTGCGCGTGTCGCGCATCCACTGCTCCAGCGCGCCGAGGTGCTGATCGAGCTCCTGCTTCGCGGGCGAGCCGGGGTCGAGCGCCGCCGCGCGCGCCTGCATCAGCGCGAGCGAGCGTCCCTCGTCCCCGCGCGGGCTGTAGCGCCCGACCGCCGCCGCGAGGGCTTTGTCCCCTGCGGCGTCCACCATCTCCCTGCGCCCCTCGCCCACCCGCAGGAGGTAAAACGCGCCGATCACGCTCGACGTCCCCTCGATCTCGTGCCCGGCCGCGAAGCGCTGCCCCGCGTGCGCGAGCTGGCGCCGCACGACGCCCATCAGGAGCCCGAGGCGCTCCGCCGACGGCGTTCCATCGCGGAGGAGGCGGTGCAGGCTCGGCGCGAAATCGGCGTCCGAGACCTCGTGCAAGGCCACGGGCCCCTCGATCGAAGGCGGCGGGGGCGGCGCGGCGGGCCCGGTGGGGACGGAGGAGCAACCTGCCGCGGGCAGCGCCCCCAGGAGGGAGGCGATCAAGAGCGCGCGGGCGGACGGAGCGACGAAGGGCATTTGGCTTGGGCAGTGTACACGGCCCGGGCTTGGGTGCACGGGCAGGATTCCGCGCCTCTAGAGCACCGGGATCGAGAGGATCGAGGGGAACGAGGCCGCGGCGAGAGGAGCAACGCTCGCCCCGCCCGGAACCTTCACCCTACTTCACCGGCTTCACCGGCCTCACTCGTCGGTCGCCCTTCGCCCGAGCAGGCGCGCCGTCAGCCCCTCGCCCAGCTCGTCGGCCATCAGCTTCTCGACGATCGACTCGGTGGCCCGGCGCTCCTCGTCGCTCGCGTACATGAACTCGATGCCCATGCCGGCCGGGGACGAGGGCGTGGCGTCGGCGGGGGGGACGATCCACTTGACCCGACCGCGGAGGCGGAGCGGCTCCGGCAGCCCGCGGATGGTGAGGGCGAAGATGAACTCCGTCGCCACGTCGAGCGGCCGGTCGGTCCGGATGAAGGTGCCGCCCTTCGAGATGTTGCGGGTGTAGTCCGCGAAGAACGTGTTGAGCCGCTTGTACTCGACGTTCAGCTCGATGGCCGATCGGTTTCCGGTCCGCCGTTCCTGGGTCACCCGAGCGCGTATATCACGAGTCTCGCCAATTTGCGCCAAGGCGCGCCCGCCGCTGAGGTAGGCTCCTCGCCCGGCGATGTCCTTTCGAGACAAGATCAAAACCCTGACCGAAGAGGGCCGGCAGGCGCTCTTCCGCGTGGAGACCATCGGCCGGGTGGGGATGAAGCTCGGCATGCCGCAGGCGATGACCCTGCCGGGCGTGAAGGTGCTCGCCCGCGAGGTCGCCCGCGGCAAGCTCAACCCTTCGCTCCTCTTCCGCCTCCACGCGGAGAACGTCCCCGAGCGCACCGCGCTCATCCAGGCCACTTCGCCCGGCCACCGCGATCACGAGGGCGTGCGCCGCATCTACTCGTACCGCGAGACCAACGAGACGATCGATCGCATCGCGCAGGGCCTCCACCGCCGCGGGCTCGGCCGGGGCACCGCGGCCTTGCTCCTGCTGAAGAACCGCATCGAGCTCTTGATGATCCAGCCCGCCCAGGGGCGGATCGGCGGCACCGTCGTCCCCGCCTCGTGGCGCTCCACCGTCCCCGAGATCGAGTACCTCGCGCACCACGCGCGGGCGCGCGCCATCTTCTTCGACGCCGACATCGCCGAGGTGATCCGCGAAGCGTTGCCCAGGCTCGAATCCATCCCGCAGGGCAATTTCATCTCGGTGGGCGGCAAGGCCGAGGGCTTCACCTCGTTCGAGGAGCTCGTCGCCGAGGGCGGGGGCGAGGCGCCCGATCACAGCGAGGACAGCGCCGTGGTGATGTACACCTCGGGCACCACCGGCAAGCCCAAGGGCGCGCGCCGATCGATCCAGAAAGAGGCCTTCGCCGCGGCCATGGCCTTCCTCGGCGAGACGCCGCTCACCCTCGGCGGCGTCCACCTCGCCGCATGCCCGCTCTACCACGCGACCGCGTTCGGCTTCACCGGCTTCGCCTTCCTCCTCGGCGGCACCATCGCGGTGATGGCCGACTTCAAGCCCGAGCCCTTCCTCGAGCTCGTCGAGCGCCACCACGTCGAGAGCACCGCCCTCGTGCCGACCATGATCCACCGCCTGGTCGAGCTCGGCCCGTCGGTCGTCCGCAAGTACGACACGTCGTCGCTCAAGGCGATCTTCTCCGGCGGCGCGCCCCTCTCCGGCCCGCTCGCCATCGAGGCGATGAACCTCCTCGGCGACAAGATTTACAACTTCTACGGCGCCACCGAGACGGGCATCGTCACCCTCGCCAAGCCGGAAGACCTGCGCGCCTCCCCCGGCACCATCGGCCGCGCCGTCCCCGGCAACGAGATCCACATCGTCGACGATCAAGGCCGCGAGTGCGGCGTCGATCAGGTGGGCGAGCTCTACGCGAAGAACGGGATGATGGTCGACGGCTACGACAAGGACCCCGACGCGACGAAGAGCGCGCGCATGCCGAGCGGCTGCTTCTCGGTGGGCGATCTCGCCCGGCGCGACGCGCGCGGCTGCTACCACATCGAGGGTCGCAAGCGCGACATGATCATCTCCGGCGGCGTCAACGTGTACCCCGCCGAGGTCGAGGGCGTGCTGCACGAGCACCCGGCCGTGAGCGAGGCCGCGGTGGTGGGCGTGCCCGATCGCGAGTGGGGCGAGCGGGTGCGCGCCTTCGTGGTGCTCCGGGCGGGCGCCGACGCGAGCGACGACGATCTCAAGGCGCACTGCCGGGCGCGCCTCGCCGGGCCCAAGGTGCCGCGGGACTACGTCTTCCTCGCGGCCTTGCCCAAGAACCCCACCGGCAAGGTGCTCAAGCGCGAGCTGCGGATGATGGAGGGAGCGGGATCATGAGCGGGAACGGACGGGTCGGTCTCTTGACAGGGCGCGAGCGCTCCTTCCCGGACGCGCTGATCGCCGAGGTGGGCCGCCGGCAGACGGGCGTGACGTGCAGGTACGCGCAGGTCGACGCGACGCGGATCGATCAGCCGATGATCGAGGACGTGCTCGTCGACCGGATCAGCCACGAGGTGACCTGCTACCAGCCGATCCTCAAGCAGGCCGTTTTGAACGGCTCGCGCGTCATCAACAACCCCTTCTGGCGCATCGCCGACGACAAGTTCCTCGGCACCGCGCTCGCCGCCCGCCTCGGGGTCGCCGTGCCCCGCACCTACGTGCTGCCGTCGAAGTCCTACGTCGAGGGCGTCTCGGCCGAGACGCTGCACAACCTGCGCTACCCGCTCGACTGGGTGGGGATCGCCGCCGATCTCGGCTTCCCGATGTTCCTCAAGCCCCACTGGGGCGGCGGCTGGCGCGACGTGCACAAGGTGACCTCGCTCCCCGAGCTCATCACCGCCTTCGATCGCACCGGGCAAAAGACGATGATCGTGCAGGAGGGGATCGAGTGGACGCAGTACGTCCGCTGCATCGTGATCGGCAAGGAGCACGTGCGCCCGGCGCTCTGGGATCCGCGCCGGAGCCATTTCGATCGCTACACGCAGGCCGCGGCGCAGATGGAGCCGCTCTCCCCGGAGCTCGAGGCGAAGGTCTGCGAGCAGGCGCGGGACCTCTGCCGCGCCCTCGGCTACGAGATGAACACCGTGGAGTTCGCGATCCGCGACGGCGTCCCCCACGCGATCGATTTCATGAACTCCGCGCCCGACTTCGACATCACCTCGCTCGGCGAGGCGCACTTCACGTGGGTGGTCGAGAAGATGGCGAGCCTCGTCATCGACCTCGCCTCCCAGCCGCGCCCGGAGCCGGCCCTCTCGTGGCAGGCGCTGATGCGCACCTAGAGCACCGATCAGGTCAAGCACACGACAAAACAAGCGCTTCCGAACCGCGCGCGTCAGCGAGCGGACCCTATCCGCGAGCGTGAGCGAGCGGCATCGCGAGCGTGAGCGAGCGCCCGGACCCAAGGCACGGACTGCGGCCGTACGGCCGCAGCAGCCGCTCCTTCGCGGTCGCGGATGGGGTCTCCTCCCTAACGGTCGGGGTTCGGGAGGTTGTTGTTATTGTTGGCGTTTCAACCTGTTTGTCGCTCTAGCGTCCGAGGCGCGGCTCACGAGGCCGCGGGGAGGAAGGCGTCGGTGTGGATGTCGCGCATGGACGCGCCGGCGAGGAAGATCTTCTTCTTGATCGTGTTCACGAGGTCCGGCGCTCCGCAGACGAAGACCCGCATCCCGGCGGTCTTCGGGAGGTGGCGCAGGATCACGGCGTCGATCGATCCCTCCTCCATGCCGGGCGCGGCCTCGCGCAGCACGCTCGGCAGGTAGCGCACCGTCGGGTGGGCCGCGGCGAGCGCCCGGAGCTCGCTCACGAGGTAGAGGCCGCGCGGATCGACGGCCCCGTGAAACATGTAGATCGGCGCGGTGTGCCCCGCGGCGAGCGCGTCGTTGAGCACGCCCCAGAGCGGGGCGAGGCCGGTGGTGGTCCCCGCGAGCAGCATCGGCTGATCGGGGCGGCCGGGCACGTAGAAGCAGTGCCCGAGCGGCCCCTGCACCGCGATCTCGTCCCCGGGCGCGGCCTCGTCGCAGAGGTACGGGCTCAGCTTGCCGCCGGGCACGCGCAGCACGTGCAGCTCGATCACGCGGTCGCCGTGGCGCGCCGCGATGGAGTAGCTGCGCGCCGCGCCGTCACGGTGGAGCGTCACGTGCTGCCCGGGCACGGCGGCGAAGGGCTCGGCCGTCCGCACGAGGACCCGCGCGATGATCGGGGAGAGCGCGGCGCGGGCCTCGATCACCCCCTGGACGCGCAGCCCGTCCCCGATCGGCTCGACGGCGAGATCGCCGGCGGGCCGGCAGAGGCACGCGTTGAAGTAGCCGAGCGCCTTCCACGCGTCGCGGAGCCCGGACTGCGCGTCGGGTGGGACCTCGCCCGCCGTCGCCCGGAGGATGCATGCGCCGCACGCGCCCGCGCGGCACGCATGCGGGATGGGCTCTCCCCCGGCGAGCAGGGCGTCGAGCACGGTCTGCCCCTGGCCGAGGAGGAACGAGCGCCCCTTGTAGGTGACGGCGGGCACGACGGTCAGCGGCCGAGGATGTCGTTCCGCACCGACTCGGCGATCTTGGCGACCTCGCCGATCTTGTCGTCCCCGACGCCGAGCTCCTTCAGCGTCGCCGCGAGGTTCTCGACGACCGCGTCGAAGTGGCCGTCGTTCAGGCCCGCCGAGACGAGGCGCGCGTGCGCGGTGCGCATGTCCTTGCCGGTGTAGTTGTTCGGGCCGCCGAAGACCATCGTGAGGAAGGCCTTCTGCTTCTGGATCTGCCGATCCATGTCGACGCCGTCGAAGAACTTCGAGATGCGGTCGTCCATGAGGACCTTGCGATAGAAGATGTCGACCGCCGCGTTGACGGCCGGCTCACCACCGAGCTGCTCGTACAGTGTCATGCTTGTCTCCCGTCCTGAAAACGTCGCGTTCCCAGCGGGATCAAGCGGTATCAGCGGCCCGCACGCGGCGCAAGGGCGGCGCCCGGCGCCGGGCCGCCGCCGAGATCCGTCCCCCTGTCTCCCCGCTGGGATGGATGCTATCCCCCGTCTGTGCGCGATCCCTACGACATCCTCGGCGTGGATCGGTCGGCGACGCAGGACGAGATCAAGAGCGCGTTCCGCAGGCTGGCCACGCAGCATCACCCCGACAAGAACCCCGGGGACGAAGGTGCGCAGGCACGCTTCAAGGAGATCAACGCCGCCTACCAGATCCTGAGCGACCCGCAGAAGCGGGCCGCCTTCGATCGGTACGGCGCCGCGGCCATGGGCAGCGCGGGGGCGGGCGCCCAGGGCCCCTTCGGCGGCGTGCCCTTCGACATGGCCGACCTCAACATCGACGGCATCTTCGGCGACCTGCTCGGCGCGCTGGGGATCAAGGTCGGCGAGCGCGGCGCCCTCCAGAAGGAAGTGAAAATCTCCTTCGAAGAGGGCGCCTTCGGGTGCCTGAAGGAGATCAGCTACGACCGGGTGGAGACCTGCTCGGACTGCGCCGGCTCGGGCGGCGCCCCCGGCTCGGGCACCGAGCGCTGCACCGTCTGCGCGGGCCGCGGCCGCGTGCGCTTCCAGCAGGGCGTCTTCCCCATCGCCATCGAGCGCCCCTGCTCGCGCTGCCGCGGAACGGGCAAGATCGTGCTCGATCCGTGCAAGACCTGCCGCGGCGCGGGCCTCGTCGCCAAGTCGCGCACCGTCGAGGTCTCCATCCCCGCCGGCATCGAGAACGGGGCCACGCGCCTCGTCGAGCGGGGCGGCAACGCCACCGCGCCGAACCGCCCGCCCGGCGACCTCGAGCTCACCATCCGCGTCGCGCCGCACGAATTCTTCCGCCGCGTGGGCGACGACATCGTCTGCTCGATGCCGATCTCCTTCGCCCAGGCCGCCCTCGGCGGCGAGCTGTCGATCCCGACCCTCGAGGGCAAGGGAAAGATGCGCATCCCCCCCGGGACGCAGCCCGGCACGGTGCTGCGCGTCAAAGGCAAGGGCATCCCGCGGAGGCTCGCCGGCGGCCGGGGCGATCAGCTCGTGGAGGTGACGGTGGAGATCCCCACGCAGCTCACCCCCACGCAGAAAGAGCTGATCCAGAAGCTCGCCGAGGACCTGGGCGAGACGGTGCAGCCGCAGCAGGCGAGCTTCATGGAGAAGCTCAAGAGCCTCTTCGGATGACGCCCGAGGACGCAGCGGCGGCGAGCGGTGGGGAGGCTCGCCGCGCCGGATCAGTCCATGACCTCGAACTGCTCTTTCATCGCGCCGCAGTCGGGGCAGCTCCAGTCGTCCGGGAGCTTCTCGAAGGGCGTCCCCGGCGGGATGCCGTTGCCGGGATCGCCCTCGGCCGGGTCGTAGATGTGATCGCAGACGGTGCAGCGGTACCTCTTCATCGTCATCTTGGTCCTCCTGAGAAGGACCTCCCTTGTATCCTCTTTTCGCGCCGAACGACGGCGCGCATGACCCGAACGAGACCCCGTGGACAAGCCCCGCTACATTGACGTGCTCAGCGACTCGACCGGCGAGACGGCCGAGAAGGTCGTCCGGGCCGCGCTGCTCCAGTTCCCCCAGGCCGGCGCGCAGATCCGCCTGCACACGCGCGTCCGCACCAAGGAGACCGCCCGCCCCGTGCTCGAGCGCGCCGCCCGCGAGGGCGCGCTCCTGGTGTTCACCGTGGTCAGCCCCGAGCTGCGCGAGTTCGTCCACGGCGTGACGGCCGAGCTGAAGATCGAGGCCATCGACGTGATCGGCTCGCTGATCGGCAAGCTCGGCACCTTCCTCGAGCGCGAGCCGATCAACACGCCGAGCTCGATGCTGCCCCTCTCCGACGAGTACTTCCGGCGCATCGAGGCGGTGGAGTTCACCGTGAAGAGCGACGACGGCAAGGAGCCACGCAACTTCAAGAAGGCCGACCTGGTGCTCGTCGGCGTGTCGCGCACGTCGAAGACGCCCCTCTCGACCATCCTCGCCCACCGCGGCCTGAAGGTCGCGAACCTCCCCCTGGTGCTCGGCGTGAACCCTCCGCACGAGCTGTTCGAGGCCCCGCAGGACCGGATCATCGGCCTGACGATCGGGATCGATCAGCTCTGCGAGATCCGCCAGGCCCGGCTGCGCCAGCTCGGGATGCCCCAGGAGACGAACTACGCGCTCCGCGAGCACGTGAAGCAGGAGATCGAGTTCGCCCGGACCTTGTTCCGCGCCCACCCGGAGTGGCCGGTGGTCGACGTGACCGGGCGCGCCATCGAGGAGACGGCGGTGATCATCCTGGAGGCGATGAAGGAGCGCGACGACCGCGCCAAGGCCGCGCGCAGCTCGCTGTTGTGAAGGGGATCAGAGAAGCGGCCGAAGCCGCAGCTGACCAAACATGAGAGGCCTTCCTCTCATGTTGATTGGTCCGAAGAAACCGGGCAGGTCAACTGGAATTGCTCCTCTACGAGGCACCTTGAAAGGGCTGGTACATGCTGACCTATGCGGCTTTGTTGCGGCTCGAGGTCGGGCTCGTCCGGATGTTATTCTCGGAGAAGATCCGAATTATGCGCTCGATACGCCAAAGCCGGTTGGTGCGGGCGTATGTGATGGGGAGGGGGATTTTGAGCGATCCTGGGCGGCGAGCTCTACCGTGGCGAGGGTACTTTACGAAATGGAGGCCGATGTGCGCAGCCATGATTAGCGCATCAGCGGACGCCAACTGCGACTGCGAATCTCTTTGGCCGTTCAGATTACCGCAGCCGTCAGCATAACGCCGTTACTTATCGTGACGCAGCTTTCATCCACGAACCGGACTCTTTGAGACCGATCCAAATGCATTAGAGGCGGTGCGCAGTTGCACAAAAAGTCGAACACTTTCGCCAGGCTGGTTTATCTCCTGAAAAGTTCCGAGCACACCGCCCCCCCGACGTCAATCTTATCGTCGGGTACATTGTGCACCAGAACACCAACTCCGTCAACCGCGACCGCGACCGCCTGAACAGAGAGGAGCGAGGACATTTCACTCTTCAAAATGATCTGAACGGGTCCAATCGGATCGGATTCAATAGCGGGCGATGCATTCGATTTACACCAAGGTTCGCGGGGAGGAACCAGAGAGCTCAATGCTGTCGTAGCTTGGATTCGACATGCCGACTCATCAAGAAGATTTAATATCGCACCCTCACAATCGTTCCACCGTTTCCACGTCCGAAGTAATACATCAGATCTTGCACCGTATCGCCAAATCACCGCTTAGCTTCATACGCCTTTCTGGAGTCGCCAGTTTGAAGCAGTACGTTGCAGCGGCTGCAGATAGGTTGCAGCGTGCCCGCACCTGAGAATGGGACACTCTTCCTGCTCCAGCACCGCTTCCATTTTGCCATTGCGGGAAGGGAAGCAGCTGGAGGGTTTTGCAGCGCGGTCGGACTGCAGGCGACGGCAAAGAAAAACACAAATCCGCAGCTAGAAAGAGCGCGCCGCGGAGAGAACCAGCAACTTGGGGTTCATGTCCCATTCCTGTTAAAGCAGCTAATTGTTAGAGCTGGTGACACATACTTCCTGACGTGATTGCGAGATGGCAATTAACGCAAGTGACGCGCTCTAGGCCTCCTCCTCCATTTTTGTGTTGTGGACGATATGCCAGGGACCATCAGAACATGTCTCTCCACCGGGCCCGTCACAGACATCTCCTTCTTTGGTTCCGCAACCTGCGACTCCAGGAACGAAGAGCGCAGCGATCGCGATCAGCTCGTACATCTTATGATCCATTGAAGCACCTTCCTCGATCTCCGTGCCGATACTATCAAAATCTGTGCGCCGCAGGACAATCTTGCCGGTCCTGGATCGGGTGCCGGGGCGGCGTCGTCCGACGAGTATGGAAGCACACCTTGCTTACCTGAATCCGTGACGTCGGGTGGCGCGGATCGTGAGGATCGAGCCTGGATCGATCCTGGGTGCCGCGGAGGACGGAACTGCCTTGAGGTTATAAGAAGGGTCGAGGATAGCCGGCGGGATTGGGAGCTGGATCGCTCGACCGCTCTCCACCGGATGGCACAGGAGCGCCCCGCGACCCCGACGGCACGCATGGGGCTCATGCGCCGGGTACGAAGGCACTTGGACAAAATGTCCGGTTGCTCGATTGCCGATCCGCAG
Source organism: Byssovorax sp. (assembly GCA_046351295.1). Lineage (GTDB taxonomy): Bacteria > Myxococcota_A > Polyangia > Polyangiales > Polyangiaceae > JAXLYT01. Next base: position 49,133 of record JAXLYT010000017.1, on the reverse strand, counting down.
CGCATCGCGCCGCCGTGGCGCCGCCTTGGCTTACAAACATAAGCCAGCGACGCCACGGCGAAGCGCTGCTCGCAGCTCAGTTGCCGCGCTCGGCCCGGTTTTGTTTGCTGCTCTTACTTCGGGGCCGGGGTGCCGTTCCCGTTCGCTGCCGGCTTGTTCTTCCGTGCGAAGAACTCCCGCGCGGAGGCGAGCTCGCTCGCCAGCGACGCGTTGGCCGCGCTCACCCGCACCAGCACCGAGTAGTTCCCGGTCGCGGCTTGCCAGGACTCGCTCCTTGCCTGGGACACCGTATCGTTCAGCCGCTCGGCGAGCAGGCTCACCTCGCTGGCCAGCGGGGCCAGCCGCTGGGCCAGCGTCAGGTCGTCCAGCATCCCTTGCACGGGCATGTCGACCAGCGCCACCCCGTACTTGCTCGCCAGGTCGCCGATCTGCGCCACGATCGGCTCGCCGCCCGGCCGGAAGCGGAGCTGGTGCCGCCGGTCGTCCACCGACAGCTTCACGGTGAACTTCTCGAGCTCATCGGCGAGGTCTTTCACCTTCTGGGCCATCGCCTTCACTTGCTTCTCGGTCGGAATCTCGGAACCTACCTTGTCTTCCATCGTAACCTCCCTCGTGGGTTGCAACGTTGAGACGAGGACGGACAGCACCCCATTCAAACCAAGACCACCGACACCCGCGCCGGGCACGAGAAGCCCCGATGCCCGGCGCAGGCGACCCGTTCTGGGCCCACGGAGACTCCCCGAGGGTCGAACGAGACTCCCCGAGGGTCGAACGATAGGGGGCGCCACCCCGGGCGTCGGGCTTCCCCGGGTCCACGGAGACTCTCCGAGGGTCGACCGAGACTCCCCGGGGGTCATCCGAGATGGATTCACCTCCCGAGGAACGGGTCTTCGGCAGTCCACGGAGACCCCCTGAGGGTCGACCGAGAGGTCCCATCGGGTCAACCGAGACTCTCCGAGGGTCGACCGAGAGGTGGCATCGAGTCGACGTAGGCTCACCGCGAGTCGACCGAGACGGAGAGGGCAGCGAGCCTGGCTATCGGATCGACTCGGGATCCACGCCGAGCTCCCGCAGCTTCGCGGCCAGCCGCTCCGCTCGAGCCCGCTCGGCTTCCTTCGCCTGCCGCTCGGTCAGCGTGACCAAAGCGGCGGCCCGCTCGCGCGCGTTCCCTCCGCCCCCTCCGCAGGCTAGCCTTCTCCCTGCGCCCACCCCCGGCGCGCCCCAAGGAAGGCCAGCATGCACACCTTCAAGGTCTCCGGCGTCTCCTCCGAGCTTCGGGTCATGCGCTTCGAAGGCTTCGAGGCCCTCTCGCAGCTCTACCGATTCGACGTCACCGTCGCCTGCGAGGACCCGGCGATCGCCTTCACCGACGTCGTCGGCAAGAACGCCACGCTCACCTTCCAGGTCGACGACGAGCCCCGCCATGTCCACGGCATCGTCAGCCGCTTCGAGCAAGGCGAGGAGGGCAAGAAGCTCACGAGCTACCGCGCCACCGTCGTCCCGCTCGCGTGGCGCCTCCAGCACCGCCGCGATAGCCGGATCTTCCAGGCCAAGACGGTGCCCGACATCCTGAAGGAGGTCTTCTCCGGCGCGGGCCTCGACGACCTCAAGGTCAGCCTCTCCGGCAGCTACAGCGCCCGCGAGTACTGCGTGCAGTACCGCGAGAGCGACTGGGATTTCGCCTGCCGCTTGATGGAGGAAGAGGGCATCTACTACTTCTTCGAGCACAGCGAGGACGCCGACACCCTCGTCCTCGCCGACGCGCCCAGCGCCCACAACCCGATCAGCGGCGAGAGCACCCTCTCCTTCCGCCCGCCGCTCGGCGCGATGGTCAAGGGCGAGCATGTCTCGCGCTTCCGCTACGCCGAGGAGGTGCGCCCCGGCAAGGTCACGCTCCGCGACTACAACTTCAAGAAGCCGAGCCTATCGCTCGAGGCGAGCACCTCCGGCAGCGACGACACCGACCTCGAGATCTACGACTACCCGGGTGAATACGAGGATCCGGGCGGCGGCAGCGGCCTCGCCAAGGTGCGCCTCGAGGAGCTCGGCTCGGTGCGCAAGATCGCCGAGGGCGAGAGCGCATGCCCAAGGTTCGTCCCCGGATCCCTCTTCACGCTCTCCGAGCACGGCCGCGACGATCTCAACCGCAGCTACCTGATCGTCCGCGTCGAGCACCACGGCAGCGAGCCGCACATGGAGGCCTCGGCCGGGGCCGGCACCTCGCCGTACGGCAACCGCTTCGAGGTCATCCCCGACGACGTCCCCTTCCGCCCGCGCCGCGTCACGCCGCGCCCCACCATCAAGGGCATCCAGACGGCGATCGTCGTCGGCCCCGGGGGCGAGGAGATTTACACGGACGAGCACGGCCGGGTCAAAGTGCAGTTCCACTGGGATCGCCAGGGGAAGAAGGACGACAAGAGCTCCTGCTGGATCCGCGTCGGCCAGGTGTGGGCGGGCCCCGCGTGGGGCGCGCTCTACATCCCCCGCATCGGCCACGAGGTCGTCGTCGACTTCATCGAGGGCGACCCCGACCGCCCGCTCATCGTCGGCAGCGTCTACCACGGCGCCAACGTCCCGCCCTATCCGCTCCCCGGCGAGAAGACCAAGAGCACCATCAAGTCGAACAGCTCGATGGGCGGCGGCGGGTTCAACGAGATCCGCTTCGAGGACAAGAAAGGGATGGAGGAGATCTACATCCACGGCCAGAAGGACTGGACGATCGACATCCTCAACGACAAGAAGCAGACCATCGGCCACGACGAGACGCTGGAGGTCGGCCACGACCGCAGGAAGACCGTCAAGAACGACCAGAGCGAGACGATCGGCAACAACAAGAAGATCAAGGTCGGGAACAACCACACCGAGATCATCGGCGGGAGCGAGAACATCGCCGTCGCCGTGGCGAGCGACAAGGTCGTCGGCGCGGCGAGCAACGAGGTCGTCGGCGCCGCCAAGACGGTCAAGGTCGGCGGCGTGATGAGCCAGGTCGTCGGCGGCAACATGTCGGTCACTGTCGGCGGCGATCAGACCGCGTCCGTCAGCGGCAAGGACACCGTCAACGTCGGCGGCGACGAGGCGATCAGCATCGGCGGCAAGTACTCCCTCGAGGTCACGGGGGACAGCAAGACCAACGTCCAGGGCAACGACGAGGAGAGCATCACCGGCGAGAAATCGGTCACCGTCGGCAAGACGTACGTCCTCCAGTGCGGCGAGGGGAAGCTCACGATCAAGAAGGACGGGACGATCATGATCGAGGGCAAGGACATCACCATCGAGGGCAAGGGGACCATCAAGGTGCAGGGCGCCAAGCTCGAGGTGAAGTCCGACGGGACCGTCGACGTGAACGCCTCCGGCGCGATCAAGATCAAGGGCAGCGCCGTCGACGTGAACTGAGCCCCGACCTCGCGATCCGCATGTTCCGCCACTTCCTCGACCAGCACGCCGGCGACGCGGCATGCCTCTTCTCCCGCCGCGAGGCCGCGAGCGGAAGGTCGCGCTACCGCCTCGCCGACCTCGCCTTCCTCGACGAGCGCATCGACGCCCACCTCGACGGGCTCCGCCTCGCGGGCGCAGACGGGTGGGAGGCATGCCTCGACGCCCTCGACGCCGCGGAGGAGCCGGAGGACCTCTTCGCCCCCGCCGCCATCGCCGCCGAGCAGGACGACCCGCGCCCCATGGGCAAGGTGCTCGACGTGACCAAGGGCGAGCCCCCGGGCCTCGCGATCATCGCCGGCGCCATCGCGTGGGCGTCCCCCGCCGCGGTCACCAAGGTGATCGAGCGCATGCTCGCCCCGCGCTGCCCGCCGGTCCTCCACGCCCTGGGGATCAGCGCCTCGGTGAAGCTCGGGAAGGACCCGGGCCCGGCCCTGGAGAGAGCTTTGAGCTCCAACGATCTCGGCCTCGCCTCCCGCGCCATCCAGGCGGCCGGCGAGCTCGGCCGGGAAGACCTGCTCCCCGTGCTCCGCCAGGAGCTCCAGGGCGACCGCGAGCCCTGCCGCGCGTGGGCCGCGTGGTCGGCGGTGCTCCTCGGCGACGCGCACGCCTTGCCCCACCTCGCCCGCGCCGCGCTCGCGCCGGGCCCCGCGGCCGCGGCCGCCCTCGATCTCGCGCTCCGCAGGAGCGACCCCGCGCGCGCGGGCGAGCTGCTCCACGCGGCGATCGCCGCGCCCGGGCGAATGCGCGAGGCGATCGCCGGCATCGGCGCGCTCGGCGATCCCGGCTGGGTGCCCTGGCTCCTCCAGGCCATGGCCGATCCGGCCCACGCCCGCCTCGCCGGCGAGTCCTTCTCGCTCATCACCGGCGTCGATCTCGCCGCGAGGAAGCTCGAAGCTCCGGCCCCCGCCAAGGCTGAGCCGAGCGACGATCCCGCCGAAGACGACGTGGCCGACGATCCCGATCGTCTCCTGCCGTGGCCGAACGCCGCCGCCGTCACCGCGCTCTGGGAGAAGCAGCACGCCTCGTTCCCCGCCGGCGCACGGCGCCTCCTCGGCCAGCCGATCTCGGCCGAATGGCTCGCCCAGGTGCTGCGCGACGGCCACCAGAACGCCCGCGCTGCTGCCGCGATCGAGCTCCGCGCGCTCCACCCGCATGCGCCGCTCCGCGACGTGCGCGCCCCGGGATTCCGGCAGCTCGCGGGCTAAGCGGAGGACCACGATCGATGGCAGAGCTGACATTCGAGACGATGACCTGGCCCCTCCTCAGGGAAAAGCATGGCATCCAGGTCCAGGGAGCCCCCAATCTGCTCGGCGGGCGCCCGCCGGTGGAGCCGAGCGCCATCCTGACCGGCCAGCTCAAGCGCGCGCGCCACGCGCGGCTGCCCAACGAACGCGCGCGGGCCTACCGGTTCATCGATCCGGTCCTGTCCGAGATCGAGGAGCTCCGCCGGGGCAAGATCGTCACGCTCCCGGAGATCCCGATCGAGGTCGTCGGGGCCGAGGGGCTGCGCGGCATCCCCGACTTCATCCTCTCGGCCGGACCGAGCTACGAGGTGGTGCCCATCGTCTCGATCGTGGAGGCGAAGCAGGAGAACATCGAGACCGGCCTCGCCCCCTGCGCGGCGGAGCTGTACGCCGCGCACCTGCTCAACCACAGCAAGATGCCCAAGGTGTACGGATGCGTCACGACCGGGATCGAGTGGCGATTCCTGTGCCTCGATGGAAACGCCAAGATCGCCCACGTGGACGACGAGGTGTACCTGGTGAGCGAGATCGACCGCTTGCTCGGCGCCTTCTGCTCCATCATCGACGAGTCCCTCGCTGCGCTCGGTCTGTGAGCGCGCGCTGTCCCCTGACTGACGCTCAGGTGTGATACTGTGCGCGGTCATCGCCATGGGCGCGCCGCAGACCATCCCCGAGATCCTCGAAGAAGTGGCGTCTTTCCACGATTCGAGCGCGGCGCTGGTCACACCCCACGAGCGCGTCCCCTACGGTGACCTCCTCGCCCGCGCGCGCCGCATCGCGCGTGCCCTCCGCGCGCTCGGCGTCGGCCCCGAGGTCAGGGTCGGCCTCCTCGGCGAGCGCCTCGCGGACACCATCGCCTCCTTGCTCGGCGTCCTCCTGGCCGGCGGCGCGTATGTTCCGCTCGACCCGGCCCACCCTCCCGAGCGCCTATCCATGCTCGCCGCCGACGCCGGGATCTCCGTCGTCCTCGGCTCCGCTGCCCGCCTCGCCTCCCTCCCTCCCCTCGCCGCCCTCCCCTTCTCCCCCGAACGCGATCTCCCCGAGATCGAAGCCTCTCCGGGCGAGCCCCTCGCGCCCGCCGCCACGCCGCAGAGCCTCGCCTACGTCATCTACACCTCGGGCTCCACCGGCATGCCCAAGGGGGTGATGATCGAGCACCGCGGGGTCGTCGATCTGCTCCTCGCCGAGCGCGCGCTCTTCGGCGCAGGGCCGGGGAGCCGCGTCCTGCAGCTCGCGTCGCTCGGCTTCGACGCGTCGGTGTGGGAGATCATGATGGCCCTCGGCGCCGGGGCCGAGCTGCACCTCGCTCCACCCGACGCGCTCACACCGGGGCCGGAGCTCGTCGCGCTGCTCGCCGAGCGCGCGATCACCCACCTCACAATCACGCCGTCGGCCCTCGCGGCGCTCCCCTTCGCGGAGCTGCCCGCGCTCACGACGCTGATCGTGGCGGGCGAGGCATGCCCGCCCGAGCTCGCCGCGCGCTGGGCCGAGGGACGCCGCTTCTTCAACGCCTACGGCCCGACCGAGGTCACGGTGTGCGCCACCGTCCACGCGCGGGTCCAGGGCGATCCATCGTTGCCCATCGGCGTCCCGCTCCCCCACGCCCGGGTGCTCCTCGCCGACGAGGCGGGGCAGCCGGTGCCCGACGGCGTGCCGGGGGAGATGCTCCTCGGCGGCAGCGCCGTCGGGCGCGGCTACCTCGGCCGGCCCGAGCTCACGGCCGAGGGCTTCCTCCCCGATCCGGAGCGCCCGGGCGAGCGCCTCTACCGGAGCGGCGATCGCGCCCTCCGCCGCGCGGACGGGGCCCTCGTCTTCCTCGGACGCGCCGACGCGCAGGTGAAGATCCGCGGCGTCCGCGTCGAGCCCGAGGAGATCCGCTTCGCGCTCATGGCGCACCCCGCGGTGCAAGAGTGCGCGGTCACGGCCCGCGAGGACCGCCCGGGCGATCCCTACCTCGCCGCGCATGTCGTGCTGAAGACGCCGCTCGCCCGGCCGGCGGCGGCGCTGCGGCGCTCCCTCGCCGCGCGCCTCCCGGCCGCCCTCGTGCCGCGCGCCTTCGTGATCCTCGGCGCGCTCCCGCTCACGCCGAGCGGCAAGGTCGATCACCGCGCGCTCCCCGCGCCCTCCCGCCTGCTCGCCGATCCGGTGCCCGCGGGCCCGATCACCCCGGAGGCCCGGGCGCTCGCGGCGATCGTCGCCGAGGTGCTCGGCACGGGGCCGGTGGGCGCAGGCGATTCCCCCTTCGATCTCGGCGTCGACTCGCTCACGGCTGCGCGGATCGCCTCGCGGGCCCGGGCCGAGGCCGGCCTCGATCTGACGGCGTGCGCGCTGCTCGACGGCACCACCATCGCCGCGCTCGCGACGCGCGCGAGCCGAGCCGCCGAGCCCGCGCCTGCAGGCGACAGCGCCCCGCCCGACGGCCCGCTGCCCCTCACCTTCGCGCAGCGCAGGCTGTGGTTCCTCCACCAGGCCGAGCCGGAGAGCGCCGCGTACCACATGCCGGCGGGCGTCGCGCTCCGCGGGCCGGTCGATCCGTTGGTGCTAGAGCGATCGCTCGCCGCCATCGTCGAGCGTCACACGCCCCTCCGCACGGTGTACGCGATGGTGGACGGCGAGCCTTTGCAGCGCGCCGCGCCCGCCTTCACGCCTGCCCTCCCTCTCGACGATCTCTCGCCCCTCTCCCCCGACGCGCGCGCCGAGGCGCTCTCGGCCCTCGTCCGGGCCGAGGTGGGCGCGCCCTTCGATCTCGCGCGCGGCCCGCTCCTCCGGGCCCGCCTGGTCCGCCTCGGCGCCGAGGAGCACCTCCTCGTCCTCGCCTTGCACCACATCGCCGCCGACGGCTGGTCGATGCGCGTGATCGTCCAGGAGCTCGCCGCCGCCTACGACGCGCTCTCGGCGGGGCGCGCGCCTGCGCTCCCGCCGCTCGCTGCCCGCTTCGCCGATCACGCGCTGCGCGAGGGCGCGCGCCTCTCGCCCGAGGCCCTCGCGCCCGGCCTCGACTTCTTCCGCCGCGCGCTCGGCGGCGCGCCCCGCCGGCACGATCTGCCCCTCGACGGCCCGCGCCCGGCCGCGCCCGCGCACCGCGGCGCCGCGATCCCCTTCCACCTCCCCGCGGCCCTGCGTTCGACGCTCACCGCGCTCGGGGAGAGCGAGGGCGCGACGCTCTTCATGACCTTGCTCGCGGCCTTCGACGCCTGGATCTCCCGCGCCTCCGGGGCCGATCAGGTGGTGGTGGGCACGCCCGTCGCGGGTCGCGATCACCCGGCCTTCGAGGGCCTCGTCGGGATGTTCGCGGGCACCCTGCCGATCCGGATCGCCATGGCGGACGACCCGCCGTTCCGCGCGCTGCTCGGGCGCGTGCGCGCCCGGATGCTGGCCTCGTTCGCCCACCAGGATGTCCCCTTCGAGAAGATCGTGGAGGCGCAGCGAACGTCGCGCGACGCGGGCCTCCACCCGATCTTCCAGCTCATGCTCGCGCTGCAAGAACCGCCCGCGCAGGCCCGCGCGGGGTCGCTCTCCTTCCGCTTCACCGAGCTCGACGGCGGGACGACGCCGTTCGAGCTCTTCCTCCAGCTCTGGGAGGAGGGCGAGGCGCTCGAAGGCACCCTGACCTACGCGAGCGAGCTCTTCACCGCGCGCACCATCGAGGCGATGGCCGGCGATCTGCGCGCCGTGATCGAGCAGGTCGTCGCCGCGCCCGATCGGCCGCTCTCCACGCTCGTCCTGCCCTCGGGCCGCGCGCGGCCGCTCCGGCGCTCGGCGCCCGCGATCGAGGCGCTGCTGCTTCAAGACGCCCGCGTCGACGACGGCGCCGTGCGCTCCGGTCCGGACGAGGACGCGCTCACCTGCGGCGTGGTCGCCCGCGCCTCGCTCACCGAGACCGAGCTCGCGGCGCGCCTCGACGAGCGCTCGCCGGAGACCGCGAGGCCGACCCGCTTCGTGCCTCTCTCCCGCCTCCCCCTCGACGGTGACGGCCAGGTGGACGAGATCGCGCTCGCCGAGCTCCTCGGGGTCCCGTCGTCCACACCGGTGACGCCGCTCTCCACCGTGCTCCATGACGCGACGATGGATCCCAGGCCGCCCGCCCTCGCCGACGGCGGCCCGCTCCTCGTGCCCGAGGGCACGCCCGAGACGCTGACCGAGGCGCTCCTCCGCGCCGCCTCGGGGACCGCCGGTCTCCACCTCTACCGCGAGGGCTGCGACCCGGTCTTCGAGCCCTACGCCGCGCTGCTCGATCGGGCCCGCCGCATCCTCGGCGGCCTGCGCGCGGCCGGCCTCCGCGAGGGAGACCGGGCCATCCTCCAGATCGAGCCCCTCGGGCTCCACTTCGCCTCGTTCTGGGCATGCGTGCTCGGCGGGATCGTCCCGCTCACCGTGGCGATCGCGCCCTCGTACGAGGTGGAGAACGCCGTCAACGCCAAGCTCCACAACGCGTGGGCCTTGCTCGGCCGCCCCGCCTTGATCACGAGCCGCTCGCTCGACGAGGCCCTGCGCGGGCTCGGCGCGCTCTACCCGGCCATGCGCGAGGCGCGCGTTCTCGTGGCCGAGGAGCTCGCCCTCCATGCCCCGGACGAGCGCACCTTCGCCGCGCAGCCCGGCGATCTGGCCTTCTTCCAGCTCAGCTCGGGCAGCACCGGCATCCCCAAGTGCATCCAGGAGACGCACGGCGCGATCATCCGCCACGTGCTCGGCTCGGCGCGCTTCAACGGCTACCGGCCGGACGACGTCGTGCTCAACTGGCTCCCCCTCGACCACGTCGTCCCCATCCTGACGTGCCACCTCCGCTCCATCGTCCTCGGCACCACCGAGGTCCAGATCGAGACGGCCCATGTGCTCGCCGACCCGCTCCGCTGGCTCGACCTCTGCGAGCGACACCGGGTCACCCACACCTGGGCGCCCAACTTCGGCTTCAAGCTCGTGGCCGACGCGGCGCGCGCGCACCCCGGGCGGCGCTGGGATCTCGGCTCCATGCGCGCCTTCATGAACGCGGGCGAGCAGGTGACCTTGCCCGCCGTGCGCGACTTCCTCGCGGCGCTCGCGCCCTCGGGCCTGCGCCCGCAGGCGATGCAGCCGGCCTTCGGCATGGCCGAGGTCTGCACGTGCATGACGTACACGAACGACTTCTCGTTCGAGGCGGGCGTGCACTGGGTCGACAAGCGCTCGCTCGGCGGCCCGCTCCGCTTCACGGAGCCCGAGGCCCAGGGATCGATCGCCTTCCTCGACCTCGGACCGCCGATCCCCGGCGTCGCCATCCGCATCACCGACGCGCAGAACCGCGTGGTGCCGGAGGGGACGATCGGCCGGCTCCAGATCAAAGGCGGCGTCACCACGCCGGGCTACCTCGACAACCCCGCCGCCAACGCCGAGGCCTTCGTCGGCGAGGGCTGGTTCAACTCCGGCGATCTCGGCTTCATGCGCCACGGGAGGCTCACCCTCACCGGTCGCGAGAAGGAGACCATCGTCATCCGCGGATCGAAGGTGCTCTGCTACGAGGTCGAGGACATCGCGGGCGCGGTGCCGGGGATCGTCCCGACCTTCGTCGCTGCATGCGCGGTCGACGACGGCGGCGAGGGGACCGAGGGCCTCGGGATCTTCTTCGTCCCGAAGGATCCGGGCGCCGCCGTCCTCGTGGCCCGCGCCATCCGCGCCCATGTCGCCGCGTCGCTGGGCATCGCCCCGAGCCACGTCGTCCCCCTCGCCCGCGCCGGGTTCCCCAAGACCACGAGCGGGAAGATCCAGCGGGCCCAGCTCAAGCGCGAGCTCGCCGAAGGCCGGCACGAGAGCGCGATCGCCGAGCCGATCGTGCTGCGCCCGGCGCACCGGCTCCACCGGAAGGTGTTCGCGCGACACGAGGCCCGCGGGCCCGAGGCGGCGCCTCGCAGCGGCGCGCTGCTGATCCTCCTCGACCGATCGGGGCTCGGCCAAAGGCTCGCGGAGACGCTCGGCCACACGGGGAGACGCTGTGTCCTGGTGGAGCACGGCGGCGCACCGGACCTCGGGGAGGCGAGCGCGGGCATCGACGAGATCCTCGATCTGCGGGCTTATCGCGGCGGTGCGGCTGATCTGCTCGGCCTCGCGTCGGCGCTCGGGCGGCGGGGCGAGGGCGCGGGATCGATCCGCCTCACCGTGGTCGCGACCGCGTCGCAGCCCGTGCTCCCGGACGATCCGCTCGATCCGGAGAAGGCCGGCGCCCTTGGCCTCGTGCAGACGATCGCCGAGGAGCTGCCCTGGGTCGACGCCCGCCACCTCGATCTCGAAGGGCTCGACGAGGCGTCCGACGCGGCGCACGTGATGGAAGAGCTCGGCCTCGCCCGGCGCTGTCGCGAGGTCGCGTACCGGCGAGGCCGGCGCTTCGTGCCCGGGCTCGCGCCGATCGACGAGGCAGCTCCTCCCGGCTCTCCCTTCCCGCCCGGCGCGCTCGTGCTCGTGAGCGGCGGGCTCGGGGGGCTCGGCGCGCTCGCCGCCGAGCGGCTCGCCACAGGCGGCGCGCACTTGCTGTTGCTCGGGCGGCGCGCGCTCGACGGTGATCCGGCGCGACAGGCGCGCCTCGACGCGCTCTCGGCCCTCGCGGAGGCGCAGGGCGGCTCGGCGTACCACGCGGCGATCGACCTCGGTGACGAGGCGGCGATCGAGGCGCTGGTGGCGAGCGCGGAGCGGCGCACCGGGAGGACGCTGGGCGCGGTGCTCCACCTCGCCGGCCTGCTCGGAGAGCGCATGCTCGCGGAGGAGAGCGCGGAGACCTTCGCCGCGACGATCGCGCCCAAGGTGGAGGGGAGCCGCGCGCTCGCCGCGGTGCTCGGGCGGAGGCCGCGGGGCCTGTTCCTCGCCGTCACCTCCGTGAACGGGATGATGGGCGGGTTCGCCGCGGGCGCCTACTCCGCGGCATGCCGCTTCCAGGAGCACCACGCGATCGCGCTCGATCGCGAGGGGCGATCCCGGAGCCGCGCGATCGCGCTCGGCCTCGTGGACGACGTCGGGATGAGCGCGGGCGGGCCCCGCCGGAGCGCGGCCGCGGCGCGAGGTCTCTATCCACTCTCGGCCGGAGAGGCGATCGACGCGATCTTCGCCGCGGCGGCCGGCGATGCCGTCACCGCGATCGCCGGGCTCGACGCGACGAGCCGCGCCATCCAGAGGTTTCTCCCGGGCGCGAAGGTGCTGCCCTCGCTCGCCGACGCGCGCAGCGCGCCCGCCCTCGCGCCCGCGCCGCCCCGCGACGAGACCGAGCGCACCATCGCGGCGATCTGGGCCGAGGTGCTCGGGGTGCCCGAGGTCTCGGTGCTGCACAACTTCTTCGAGCTCGGCGGCCACTCGCTCCTGCTCGCGAGGGTGCGCGCGAAGCTCGGCGAGGCCTTCGGGCGCGACGTGCCGATCTTGACGTTGTTCCGCCACCCGACGGTGCGCGCGCTCGCCGCCCACCTCGGCCAGCGCGACGTGCCCGCCCTCGCGCGGGAGGCGATCGACGATCGGGCCCGGAAGCAGCTCGCCGCGCGGCGAAAGGCCGCCGCGGCGCCGAGGAAGACGACGCATGGATGATCAGGGGGAGGCGGGGGGACGGGAGGATCCGGGGGAGAGCGAGCGCCCGGAGGCGATCGCGATCATCGGCGTCGGGCTGCGCGTCCCCGGCGCGGACGATCCGGAGACCTTCTGGCGAAACCTCGCCGCGGGCGTGGAGTCGGTGCGCGGGCTCTCGGACGAGGAGCTCGACCGCGCGGGCGTCCCCGCGAGCATCTACCGTGATCCGCGCTACGTGCGGGAGCGCGGGCGCCTCGGCGATGTCGGCCTCTTCGATCCGACCTTCTTCGGGATGAGCCCGCGGGAGGCGGCGATGACCGACCCGCAGCACCGGCTCTTCCTGATGTGCGCCGAGGAGGCGCTGGAGCGGGCCGGCCAGGATCCTTCGCGCCACGAGGCCACCTTCGGCGTCTTCGGCGGCGTGTCACCGCCGGGCTACCTCGTCCACCATGTGCTCCCGCGTCAACCGATGGGTGACATCGTGGCCGACTTGCCCGCGCTGATCGGCAACGACAAGGATCACCTGGCGACGCGGGTCGCCTACAAGCTCGACCTGCGCGGCCCTTGCATGACGATCCAGTCGGCATGCTCGACCGGCCTCGTCGCCGTGCACGCCGCCTGCCGCAGCTTGCTCGCCTACGAGTGCGACGTGGCCCTCGCGGGCGCGGCCTCGATCCACTTCCCCCAGGGCACGGGCTACCTCTTCCAGGAGGGCAACATCGCGTCGCCCGACGGGCATTGCCGGGCCTTCGACGAGAAGGCCGCGGGCGCGGTCGGCGGTGACGGGGCGGCGGTGGTGGTGCTGAAGCGGCTCTCCGAGGCGATCGCGGCGGGCGATCCCATCCACGCCGTGATCCGGGGGATCGCGAGCAACAACGATGGATCCCAGAAGGTCGGCTACACGGCGCCGAGCCTCGACGGACAGGCCGAGGTGATCGCCCTCTGCCACGCCCTCGCGGAGATCGAGCCGGCGAGCGTGGGCTACGTCGAGGCCCATGGCACCGGCACGCCGCTCGGCGATCCCATCGAGATCGCGGCGCTCCACCGGGCCTTCGGGAGCAAGGGCCCCTGCCCCCGGGAGAGCGTGGCCATCGGCTCGCTCAAGTCGAACCTCGGGCACCTCGACACGGCCGCGGGGATCGCCGGGCTCGTCAAGGCCACCCTCGCGGTCGAGCATGGGCAGGTCCCACCGAGCTTGCATGTCGAGCGGCCGAGTCCCGCGCTCGGGCTCGACGCCGGACCCTTCTACGTGAGCCGCGCGCTCCACCCCTTCCCCGCGCGATCGGGGCCGCGCCGCGCGGGCGTGAGCTCCTTCGGGATCGGCGGGACCAACGCGCATGCCGTGCTCGAAGAGGCGCCCGCCGTCCCCTCGGGCCCGGCGCGCCGCGAGACGCAGATCCTCACCGTCTCGGCCCGGAGCCCGGAGGCGCTCGATACAGCGTGCCAGCGCCTCGCCGATCACCTCGCCGCGCGCCCGGATCTCGCGCTCGCCGACGTGGCGCACACCCTCCAGCAGCGCCGCGCGTTCTCGCACCGCCGGGCCTTCACCGCGGGCGATCTCCCGGGGGCGATCGAGGCCCTGCGCGCGCCGGGCGAGGCCACGCGGGCGATCGCCGAGCCGCAGGTGGTCTTCCTCTTCCCGGGCCAGGGCGCCCCGCAGGCGGGCGTCGCGCGGGCGCTCTACGATCGCGAGCCGGTCTTCCGCGCGCGGTACGATCGCGCTTCGTTGGTGCTCAAACCAACGCTCGGCATAGACCTCCGGAGCCGCCTCGACGACGGCGCGATCGACGACGATCCCGCGCTGCTCCAGCCCGCGCTCTTCACCTTGCAGTGGTCGCTCGCCGAGCTGTGGACGAGCTTCGGGCTCCGCCCCGCCGCCCTGCTCGGCCACAGCCTCGGCGAGTACGTGGCGGCCTGCGTCGCCGGGGTCTTCTCGCTCGAGGACGCGCTCGCGCTGGTGAGCGCGCGGGCGCGGCTCGTGGCCAAGATCCCCCGGGGCGCGATGCTCGCCGTGCCGCTCGGCGCGCGGGAGGTCGAGGCGCTGCTCGCCTCTCTGCGCGACCGATCGCTCGGCCTCGCCGCGGAGAACGGGCCGAGCGCGTCGGTGATCGCGGGGCCGATCGAGGCGATCGACGCGCTCGCCGCGCGCCTCGATCGCGAAGGGACGCGCGCGACCCGCCTGCGCACGACGCATGCCTTCCACGCGCCGATGATGGATCCGATCCTCGACGCCTTCCGCGACGAGCTCCGGAGGATCTCCCTCGCTCCGCCGAAGATCCCGTACCTCAGCAACGTGACCGGGACCTGGGTGGGAGAGACGGAGGCCACCGACCCGGAGCACTGGGTTCGCCACCTGCGCGGGACGGTGCGCTTCTCCCCCGCGATCCGCGAGCTAGGCCGCGAGCCGGGGAGGATCTTGCTCGAGGTGGGCCCGGGCCGCACGCTCTCCGCGCTCGCCGCGCAGCACCGCGGAGAGGGCCCGGCGCCGGTCCTCGTGGCGAGCATGCCCTCCGCCACGAGCGACGGTGATCCGCTCGCCGAGGCGGCCGGGAAGCTCTGGGCCGCGGGCGCGCCCGTCGACTTCAAGGCGCGCGACGAGGGGCAGCGGCGCAAGGTGCCCCTGCCCCCGACGCCCTTCGATCTCGAGCGCTGCTGGATCGATCGCCCGGTGCGCGCCGCGCGGGCTGCGCTCCCGCCGCTCGACGACGCCGAGGCGAAGATCCGCGAGGCGCTCGCGATCCGGCCGCTCGAAGGTTACCCCGGCCTCGAAGCCGCGCTCGACGCCTACTGTGCGGGCAAGCTGATCGCGTGGCTCGACGGGCAGGGCGTCGCGGTCCGGCCCGGCGAGCGCCATGGCACGGACGCGCTCGCCCGCCGGCTCCGGATCGTGCCCTCGCTCCGCCGCCTCTTCGACGCGTTCCTCGCGATCCTGATCGAGGACGGCTGGGCCCGGATCGACGGCGATGATCTGGTGTTCGGCGAGCTCGCCGCGGCGCGGCCCGATCTCCCGGCGCTCCGCCGCGATCTCGACGCCCGCTACCCCGCGCTGCGCGGCATCTACGATCTCGTCGATCACGCCGCGGCCCACTACCCCGAGGCGCTCACCGGCGAGGTGCCCGCTATCTCGGTGCTCTACCCGGGCGGGAGCCCCCGGCTCGTGGAGCAGAGCGAGCAGGACACGGTCGAGCACCGGAGCGAGCGGATCTACATCACGCTGCTCGTCGAGGCCGTCGTGACGATGGTCGCGTCGAGCCCGAAACGCCTGCGGATCCTGGAGATCGGCGGCGGCCGCGGGACGCTGACCTGGCCCCTCGTCGCCGCGCTCGCGGGCCGGGCCGACTACCATTTCACCGACCTCGGCCGGGTGTTCGTGGACGACGCGGGAAACGAGGCGAGGGCGCGCGGGCTCGACGGGGCGATGCGCTTCTCGGTGCTCGACATCGGCGAGCGCCCCGAGCCGCAGGGTGTCGCGCCCGGGAGCTATGATCTGGTGGTGGCCTTCAACGTGGTGCACGCGGCGAGGAGCGTGCCCGCGGCCCTGCGAAACCTGGGCGCGCTGCTCGCGCCCGGCGGGGCGATCGGCCTCGTGGAGGTGGTGCGCACGCGGCGCTGGGACACGCTGACCTGGGGCCTGGCCGAAGGGTGGTGGCACTACGACGACGCGCTGCGCACGAGCTCTCCGCTGCTCGATCTCGCCACGTGGGAGCGAGCGCTCCGCGAGGCCGGGTTCGCCGACGCGGTCGCCTACCCGCGCGATCCGGGCGAGCGGAGCCGGCAAGATCACGGGCTCGTGCTCGGGCGCTCGGCCGAGATGATGGCGGCGCCGCTCCCCGCGCCTGCGCCGGTGGAGGCGCGCCCCCGGCCGGCACGCGCCTCGGCGTTCATCGGCCCGCGCGACACCATCGAAGAGAAGGTCGCCGCGGTGTGCGCCGAGCTGCTCGGCGTCGCGCAGGTCGGCGCGCGGGACGACCTCTACGAGCTCGGCGCGGACTCGCTCCTGATGCTCCGGATCATGGACCGGCTGCGGCGCGATCCGAGCCTGACGGTGCCCGCCTCTGCGGCCTTCCGCGGGGCGACGGTGGAGAAGATCGCGGCGGCGCTCGGGGGCGCGGAGGCGCAGGCGAGCGCGCCCGACGAGAGCTCGCCGCTCGTCCCGCTCCAGACCTCCGGCGCGCGGCCGCCGCTCTTCTTCGTCCACCCGGCGGCGGGAGTGGTCTTCCCCTACGTCGAGCTGAGCCGCCTGCTCGGGCAAGATCAGCCCTTCTACGGCCTGCAAGCGCTGGGGCTCGACGGGCTCACCGCGCCCGATCAGACCATCGCCGACATGGCGCGCCGCTACGTGGAGGCCATGCGCAGCGTGCAGCCCCGGGGGCCGTACTTCCTCGGGGGCTTCTCCTTCGGGTGCCTCGTGGCCTTCGAGATGGCCCAGGAGCTGGCGAGGGCCGGCGACGAGGTGGCGCTGCTCGCGATGGTCGACGAGCCCGCGCCCGTGCACGGCCACAGGCCCTCGGCCCTGGTGATGGGCAAGCTCCTCGCGACCGGGATCGCCCGGTCGATCTGGCCCTACCTGCACGACTACTTCTACCTGAAGAGCGGCCCGAAGGACGAGGCGCCCGCGGGCCCACCCTGGCTCTCGCAGCGCATGTCGGGCGAGTGGCTCTCGCAGTTCCTCGCGATGTCAACGATGGCCAACTTCGTGCCACGAGAGCACCGCATCGTCGCCCTCCGTCAACCGGCGATGGTCCCGATGTTCGAGCTGTTCCTCCTCCACCTCCGCGAGACCATGGCCTACATGCCGAAGGCGTACCCGGGCAAGCTGACGCTCTTCCGCGCGACGCGCCTCGGCGGGCGCTTCGCGAAGGACCCGACCATGGGCTGGGGCCTGCTCGCCGCCGGCGGCGTCACGGTCCTCGACATCCCGGGCGAGCACCTCACCGTGCTCCGTCAACCTCACGTCGAGGCGCTGGCCAGGCTCTTGCGGCGCTGCCTCGACGACGCGCAGCAAGGGCGCGATCGCTGATCGCGAATCGCGTCCGGCCTCAGAGCTTCCCGCGGAGCAGCTCCTTCGCAGCGATGGCGCCGTAGCTGAGGAGCGAGCGGCCGAGACCTTTCGCGTCGAGGGAGACGAACATCGAGCCGGCGAGCGCGAAGGGCATCATCGCGGGGATCGTCCCGCGGCCGTACTCGAGCATCCAGCAGTGGTCGGGGATGCAGTAGCCCCGGGCGACCCTCGGGCGGAGGACGGTGACCTCGCCGGGCCGGACGACGCGCCGGTCGTGCTCGCCCTCGTCGTAACACCAGAGCTCGCCGTCGAGCACGTACTGGTGCACCTCGCAGGGGTGGCGGCCGGAGTGACCGCTCGTCGCCATCGGGCTGCCGAACAGGAGCAGGTACTCGGTGAACGAGGCGTGGACGATGTTGACGAGCCCCATCGCCCCGCCGGCGTGGGTGATCTGCCAGTCCTCGGATCGGTGGATGTGGCCCGGGTACGCGGCGGAGAGGCCGTCGCGCAGGGCGTCGAACATCTCCTTGCGGGGCAGCCCGAGCACGCGCTTCACTTGCCGGTCGAGCTCGTCGGTCGAGAAGAGGGGCTTCATCGGGCGGGGGCCTCGCTGGAGAAGATGCGCGTGAGGGGTAGGCGCCGGGTGCGCTGCGACGGTGGAGGTGGCGACGAGAGGCCGGTGCGGAACATCCAGACCGGGAGCTCGCCCTGCGGGTAGCCGAAGGCGCGCTCGAGGAGCGGCCGCGCGTCGCGGAAGAGGCCGATGTCGGACGGCGGCGTGCCCGGCCGGAGATCGGCGGTGGCGGCGTGGTACACGGGGAGGGCCTGGATGGTCATGGGGTGTACGCCGAAACCGTTGCGGTTCAAACGAATCCACATCGAGAAGGCGAGGCGGCCGGCCTCGATCATGGCCTCGCGGGACGGATCGCGCACGGTGATCATCAGGAGCCCGGCGGAGCTCTTGAGCTGGCGCTCGACCCAGAGCCGGGCGAGGGGGAGCAGGCCGAGGCGCTCGGCGAGCCCGCGGGCGAAGGAGAGCTTGGCGAGGCGGAAGATCTGCGACTCCGGCAGGTAGACGCCGGCGCTCGCGAAGGGGACGCCGTCGCCCGCCTCGTCGAGCTCCTTCTGCGAGAAGCGCACCCAGCGGGTCACGTCCCGGTAGGCCGCGTCGTCGCGCCAGATGGAGGCGTCGGCGGCGACGATGAAGCGGACGAGCGCGGGGGAGAAGCGATCGAGCAGGTGGAGGCCCGCGCCGGGAAATCGCGCCGCGTCGCGCTGGATCTCGGCGAAGACCGGGTGGCTGAGCGAGCCTCCGCGGTAGATCCGGCGGTCGGTCGCGCGCGCCTCGACGGCGGGGAGCAGCGCGCGATCGGCGGGCGTCGCGGGCGCGGCCGGCGAGAAGCGCACGGTGGCCCAGATGGAGCGGGCGGGGCCATGGAGGGAGAGGGCAGGCTCGGCGCTCCACCCCTCGGCGCGGGCGGCGATGGAGAGCGCCTCGAGCACGCCGCCGAGGGCGAGGCGCGAGACGTCGTCGCGGTGGTTGAGCGCGTGGCGCGCGCGCTCGGGATCGTGCTCGATGGTGAGGGCCTGCCCGTCCCAGCGGAAGTGCCAGGGCTGGCAGTTCTCGGCGCTGGGCGCGCGGTTGGCCGTCAGCGCCATGCGCTCGATCTGCGCGCGGGAGGGGCTCTCGATCGGACCCTTGGCGCTCATCGGATCACGCGCTCCCCCGCTCGCGCCGCGAGGCGACGCGGACCCACGTGCCTCCGAGGGGCGCGACCGTGACGCCTCCCACATGCGCGGTGGCCGGGCCCTTTCGCTCCAGCGTCAGACGCCTGTCGAGGAGCAGCGTGCCGAGCACGACCTTGAGCTCCTGGAGGGCGAAGCCCATCCCCAGGCAGCGCCGCACGCCGCCGCCGAACGGCAGGAAGGCGTAGGGGTCGGGCTTGATGCCGAGGAAGCGATCGGGCAAGAAGCGCTTGGGATCGGGGTAGAGATCGGGGCGCTGGTGCGTCGCGTAGATGGTGGGGACGAGCTTGACCCCCGCGGGCAGCAGGTGGCCCTGCACCTCCAGCGGCTCGGTGAGCAGGCGGCCCATGCCGAGGATCGGGACGACCGGGTAGAGCCGGAGCACCTCCTTGATGGTGGCGTCGAGGTACTCGAGCGCCGCGAGGTGCGAGGGGTCGAGCGGGCCCTTCCCGGCCACCGACGCGAGCTCGGCGTCGAGGCGGCGCGCCACCTCGGGGTGCGTGAGGATCGCCTCGAGGGCCCAGCAGAGGGTCGTGCTGGTCGTCTCGTGTCCGGCGATGATCAACGTCACCAGTGTGTCACGCGCCTCCACATCGTGGAGCGGTGTCCCATCGTCCTCGGCCGCGGCGAGCAGGGCCGCGAGCACCCCGCGCCCCGCCCGGCCGCGCGCCCTCGCGTCGCGGATATGCCGGTAGATCAAGGCGTCGGCCGCCGCGAGGTCGCGGGTGAGGGAGGCCCAGGGGGTGACGGGACCGAGATCGCGCTGGAGCGCGGGGACGAGGAGGAGGGCGTCGAAGGGCGACGCACCGCGGCTCGTGACCCGCGCGAGCGCGTGGCGGAGGCCCATGAGCTCGTCCCCCTCGGCCCCGAACAGCACGCGCAGGACGATGTCGAGGGTGAGCACGCGCATGTGCTCGTGCATCGGGAGCGGGCGCCCCTCGGGCCAGGCGGCGATGGTCCGCGCCGCGACCTCGCACATGGCCCCGGCCTGGGCCGCGGGGCCCTCGCCGTGGAAGAAGAAGGGCGCGGCGAGGCGGCGGTGCCGGAAATGAGGCTCGCCGTCGAGCAGCAGGATGGAGTGCTCGCCGATCAGCGGGCGGAGGCCGGCGTTCGCCTCGCCGACCTTCATCGTGCGCGGATCGCCCGTGAAGATCTGCTTGATCGTCTCGGGCCGGCTCGCGCACACCATCGTCCCGAAGGTGACGAGCTTGAGGGTGAAGAGGTCGCCGTACCGGGCGACGCATGCGTCGAGGGTCTCGAAGGGGCGCAGCGCGTACGCCGCCGTCTGCACGGCGGCGGGGAGGCGCGGTCCGGGAGGTAGACCCATGCGAGGATCGCAGTGCGCCAGCCTGTTCAGAGCGTCAAGCGCCCCCGCGGCCGGGGCGCGGCCCGACGCGCGCCCCGCGGTGCACGGCCGGGGCGGTCCTGCCGGCACGGGCCGGGCACGGGCCGGGCACGCGGCCAGCGACGATCGGCGAAGATCGGCGGTCGAATCCAGCTTTTTGATGTCCAGGCGAGCGGTCGCCGGATGGTAGGATGCCGCCCTCAAGATGAGCGCGGGGCTGCCCTATTTCGACATCCTCCTCTCGGGAATCTCCGGCGGAAAGCCTGGCGTGACCGCGGCCTTCGGCACCCACGTGCACTGGGGCTACTGGGGCGAGCGCGATCACCGCGACGCCTCGATCGAGGGCTTCGTCGCCGCGGCGGAGCGCATGAGCGAGCACGTGGCGAGCCTGGCCGGCGTGCGCGACGGGCAGCGCATCCTCGACGTGGGCTGCGGCTTCGGCGGGACGATCCAGACGTTGAACCGGCGCCTCGCGAGCGTCGATCTCGTGGGGCTCAACATCGATCCCCGCCAGCTCGATCGGGCCCGCGCGCAGGCCGTGGCGCGGCCGGGAAACCAGATCGCCTTCGTCGAGGGCGACGCGTGCGCCATGCCCTTCCCCGACGCCTCGTTCGACGCCGTGCTCGCCCTGGAGTGCGCGTTCCACTTCCCGAGCCGGCGCCGCTTCTTCGAGGAGGCCGCGCGGGTGCTCAAGCCCGGCGGGCGCCTCGCGGTGAGCGACTTCGTGCCGGCGAACGTCGCCGCCCCGGCGCTGCGCTTCCAGAACCTCGTGTTCGGGCGGTACATCGAGCGCGTCTCCGGGCCGACGGACATCCAGATCACGCGCGAGGAGTACCAGGCCCTCGGCCGCGCGGCGGGCCTCCTGGCCCGGCCGATCGAGGACATCACCGACAACACCCTGCCGACCTACGCCGCCGTGCGGCGCGTGATCGAGGAGGCGGGCGTCCACGTGGGCACGGCGCTCTTCGGCGCCCGCGCGCTCGAAGCCGTGAGCAGGGTCGGGCTGCTCCGCTACCTCGTCCTCCCGTTCTCGAAGCCCTGAAGGAGCCGCTCGATGCAGACCATCCCCGGATACACGATGTCGGAGATCCTCTGCGAGGACGACGATTCTGTCGTCTACTCGGCGCGCCAGGGATCGCAGGCGGTGCTGCTCCGCACCCTCGGCCGGCAGTACCCCACGCCCGACGACCTGGCCCGCCTCCGCTACGGCGCGGCGCTCTCGCAGAGCCTGAGCATCGACGGGATCGTCAAGGTGCTCGGCATCGAGCGCCACGGCGACGACCTCGTGGTCGTGATGGAGAACTTCGACGCGCGCACGCTGAAGAGCGCGATCGCCGCGGGGCTCGTCGACCCGAAGCGCGCCCTCTCGATCGCCCTCTCCCTCGCGCGCACGCTCGACGAGCTCCACCGCGCGGGCGTCGTGCACAAGAGCGTCGAGCCCTCGAACGTCTACGTGAACCTCGCCACCGGCGAGACCCGGCTCGCCAACTTCGACTTCGCCTCCCGCCTCACCCGCGAGAGCCCGACGGTCACGTCCGCCAAGCGGCTCGAGGGCGTCCTCGCGTACATCTCGCCCGAGCAGACGGGCCGGATGAACCGGACCATCGATCACCGCACCGACTTCTACTCGCTGGGCGTCACGCTCTACGAGATGCTCACCGGCGAGCTGCCCTTCCGCACCACCGACCCGATGACGCTCGTGCACTGCCACATCGCGGTGCGTCCCGATCCGCCCGCGGTCGTGCGCCCGTCGATCCCCCACGCGCTCTCCGCGGTGGTGATGAAGCTCCTCGCCAAGAACGCGGAGGACCGCTACCAGAGCGCCTTCGGCCTCCGGCAAGATCTCAAGCGCTGCCTCGACGAGCTGACGCAGACCGGGACGATCGCCGATTTCCTCCCCGGGGGGACCGACGTCTCCTCGAGCTTCCACATCCCCGACAAGCTCTACGGCCGCGACGAGGACAAGGCCGACCTCTTGACCGCGTTCGCCTCCGCCAGCCAGGGCGCGGCCGAGCTCGCGCTCGTCTCGGGCTACTCCGGCGTCGGCAAGTCGGCGCTCGTCAACGAGATCCACAAGCCCCTCGTCGAGGCGCGCGGCTACTTCTGCACCGGCAAGTTCGACCAGCTCCTCGGGGTGCCCTACGGGGCCTTCCTCCAGGCCTTCCAGGAGCTGATCCGGCAGATCCTCTCCGAGAACGAGGACGAGATCGCGGCCTGGAAGGAGCGGATCCTCGGCGCGGTCGGCGCGAGCGGGCAGGTCATCAGCCAGGTGATCCCCGACGTGGAGAGGATCATCGGGCCGCAGCCGCCCGTCCCCGCGCTCGGGCCCTCCGAGTCCGAGAACCGCTTCAACCTCGTCTTCTCGCGCTTCGTCGACGCGTTCGCCCGGCGCGAGCACCCGCTCGCGCTCTTCCTCGACGATCTCCAGTGGGCCGACTCCGGCTCGCTCAACCTGATGCAGCTCCTGCTCAAGAACGCCGACAAGCGCTGCCTCTTCCTGATCGGCGCGTACCGGGACAACGAGGTGTTCGCCTCGCACCCGCTGATGCTGGCGCTCGGCGAGATCAAGAAGGGGCCGACGGTGGTGACCGAGATCTCGCTCCGCCCCCTCGATCGCGCGACCGTCGGCCAGATGATCGCCGACACCCTCGGCTACCGGAACGTCTCCGACACGGCCGATCTCGCGGAGCTCGTCTTCCAGAAGACGGCCGGCAACCCCTTCTTCATGCGGCAGTTCCTGGTCACGCTCCACGACCGTGAGCTGCTCTCCTTCGACCCGCGGCTCGGGCGCTTCCGCTGGGACATCGGCGCGATCCAGGCCGTCGGCGTGACCGACAACGTGGCGACGCTGATGGCGCAGCGGATCGAGAAGCTGCCCGAGGCGGCGCAGCGCGCGGTCCGGCTCGCGTCCTGCGTCGGCGCGAGCTTCGATCTCGCGACGCTCAGCGTGGTGAGCGAGCGCGCGACGATGGATGTCGCGGCCGATCTCTGGCTGGCCGTGAAGGAGGGCCTGATCGTGCCCCAGGGCGAGGCGTACAAGTACGTCATCGCCGGCCACGAGGTCGACGGGTCCACCGTCCGCTACGACTTCCTCCACGACCGGGTGCAGGAGGCCGCGTACGCGATGCTCTCCGAGGCGTCGCGCAAGGAGGCGCACCTCCAGATCGGCCGGCTCCTGCTGAAGAGCACGCCCGAGGGCGAGCGCGACGCGAAGATCTTCGACATCGTGGATCAGCTCGATCGCAGCCTGGATCTCGTCCAGGACGACGAGCGGCTCGCGGTGGCGCGGCTCAACCTCGCCGCCGGTCAGCGCGCCAAGTCCTCCACGGCGTACGCCTCGGCGCTCGGCTACCTGACCGCGGGCGCCCAGGTGCTCACCGACCAGGGCTGGGAGACGGCCCGCGAGGTGATGCTCGCGCTCAAGCAGGAGGCGGCCGAGTGCCTGTATCTGCTCGGGCGCTACGACGAGGCGGAGAAGGCCTTCAACGGCGCCCTCGCCGCGGCGAGCTCCCGGCTGGAGAAGGCGAGGATCTACGAGCGGAAGGCCGCCCTCGACGCGAGCCGCGGGCGCTTCCCAGAGGCCCAGCAGGCAGGCCGAGACGCGCTCGCCCTCTACGGCATCGATCTGCCGCCGCCCGACGGCTACGGGGCCGCGATGGGACCGGCCCTCGGCGCGCTCGCCGCGGCGCTCGGGGGCCGACCCGTGCTGGAGCTCGCCAAGGCCCCCGAGATCGAGGACGCCGACGAGCGGATGCGGATCGAGCTGCTCGCCGAGGCGCTGCTCCGCGGCGGGTACGTGACGCCGGAGCTGTTCGGGCTCCTCGCGGTGATCCAGGTGGCCCGCTCGTGCCAGCACGGCAACGCGCGCGGCTCGTCGATGGGTTACGTGGCGTACGGCGTGATGCTCAACGCGGTCTTCGGCGATCACGAGACCGGCGACGCCTTCGGCCGGGTGGCGATGGAGGTGAGCGAGCGCTTCGACAGCCCCGCGGAGCGCGCGTCGATCCAGTTCTATTTCGCCACGCTGGTGAGCCCCTGGCGGCGCCATGTCCGGGCGAGCTTCCCCCTCCTGGAGAAGGCCTTCGTCGGCTGCCTGGAGGGCGGCTCGCTCTGGATCGCCGCGGTGTCCTCGATGCACCACGGCCTGCTCGAGCACTTCGCGGGGAGCGAGCTGCACGCCCTCTCCGAGCGGCTATACAAGCGGCTCGACTTCGCCCGCCGCATCAGCCAGCTCGACCAGCTCGCGCTCATCGCGTGCCAGATCCGCGCGGTCACCCTGCTGACCCGCGGCTCGATCCCCGAAGGGTCACCCGAGTGGATGGACGACGCCTTCCTCCGGGACAAGCTCGGGCACTTCATGGTGGCCATCACCACCCACCGGGTGCTCTCCGTCCAGGTGACCTACCTCCTCGGCGACTACCCCCGCGCGCGGGCGCTCTGCGACGAGACGATGCCCGGCATCGTCACCGCGCTCGGCCACGTGCTCCAGGTCGAGCTCCTCACCTACCAGGCGCTCACCCTGGCCGCGCTCTACCCGGATCTCTCCGAAGCAGAGCGCGAGAGCGCGCTCGCGACGATCCGCGAGACGCACCAGAAGCTCGGCGTCTGGGCCACGAACTGCCCCGAGAACTTCCTCCACACGCAGCGCCTCCTCGGGGCCGAGATCGCCCGGCTGACGGGCGACGACGAGGCGGCGCTCTCGCTCTACGATCAGGCGATCGCCGCGGCCGCCGAGCAAGATTTCCTCCAGCACGAGGCGATCGCCAACGAGCTCTGCGGCAAGCTCTTCCTCGCCAAGGGGCGGCGGAAGATCGCCCGCGCGTACCTGACCGACGCGCGCTACGCCTACCGCCGCTGGGGGGCCGAGGCCAAGGTGACCGAGATCGACGCCCGGTACGGCGATCTGCTCCCGCGCCTCGGCTCGGCGGAGGGGAGCGCGGCCTCGCTGGCCGACCGCGGCTCGATCGACCTCACCGCGGTCATGCGCGCCTCCCAGGCCATCTCCGAGGAGATCGTCCTCGACGAGCTGCTCAAGAAGCTGATGACCACCGTGCTGGAGAGCGCCGGCGCGCAGCGCGGGCTCCTGCTCCTCAAGGAGGGCTCGCCCGAGGTGGTGGAGGTCGAGAAGGCCGGCGAAAAGGCGACCGTCACGCCCCGCGCCGAGGGCGACGTCGACTACGCGCGCGCCATCGTGCGCTACGTGGAGCGCACGCACGAGACGATCGTGCTCGGCGACGCCGCCCAGGCGGGGCAGTTCCGCTCCGACGCCTACGTCGGTCGGGCGCGCCCGCGCTCGATCCTCTGCATGCCGATCATCAAGCAGAAGAAGCTCGTCGGCGTGCTCTACCTGGAGAACGGCCTCGTCGCCGACGCCTTCACCGAGGAGCGCTGCAAGGTGCTCGACCTGCTCACGGCCCAGGCCGCCATCTCGCTCGAGAACGCCCGCCTCTACGACACGCTCGACCACCGGGTGAAGGACCGCACGCGCGAGCTCTGGGCGAGCAACGAGGAGCTGTCCCAGGCCCTCCGCACCCTGCAGGACACGCAGAAGCAGCTCGTGGTGCAGGAGAAGCTGGCGTCGCTCGGTACGCTCACCTCGGGCATCGCCCACGAGATCAAGAACCCGCTCAACTTCGTCAACAACTTCGCCGAGCTCTCCATCGGGCTCGCCTCCGAGCTCGGCGAGGAGGTCTCCCGGCAGGCCGACCGGCTCGACGAGGACGCCCGCGCCTACCTCAAGGAGATCGTCGGCGACCTGCGCCAGAACGCCGCCAAGATCCAGGAGCACGGCAAGCGCGCCGACTCCATCGTCGAGGCCATGCTGGAGCATGCCCGCGCCGACGTCGGCGAGCGGCGCGAGATCGACCTCAACGCGCTCGTGAGCGAGTACGCCGCGCTGGTCTCCTCCGGCCAGCGGATGGGCGGCGCCGGGACGGTGACGATCACCCCGAGCTACGATCCGTCGCTGCCGCCCATCGAGTCCGTGCCCCAGGACCTCGGGCGGGTGTTCCTGAACATCATCAACAACGCCTGCTACGCGGCGCTGGCCAAGAAGCGGCGGCTCGGCGCCTCGTTCGTGCCCGAGGTGAAGATCTCGACGATCCAGGTCGGCGACAGCGTCGAGATCCACATCCGCGACAACGGCGACGGCATCCCGCCGCAGGTGCGCGACAAGATCTATAACCCCTTCTTCACCACCAAGCCCCCCGGCGAGGGGACGGGCCTCGGCCTGTCGATCAGCTACGATATCGTGGTGAACGGCAACGGCGGCGCTCTCCGCTTCGAGACCGAGGAGGGGGCGTTCACCGAGTTCGTCGTGTCGCTGCCGATGAGGGGCAAGCGCTCGGCGCGGCCGGTCGCCGAGGCGCACCGAGGGGGCGTCGCCGACGCACCCTGAGGGTCAGGAGGTCTTCCAGCACTGGTTGACCCAGTTGCTCAAGTCGGCGAAGGCCGGCTGGGCCGCGAGCTCGGCGGCTTGCTTGTTGTAGCTCCGCTCGGCGAGGCACGTGAGGCCGAAGATGATGTCGATCGCGGTCGGGATCATGGGCATGATCGGCGCGTAGCGGCAGTACCAGTTGCCGAGGAGCTCCTTGCACTCGGCGTCGATGCCGCTCGTGTTCGCGGTCAAGAGGAGCTGGAGGATGCTCAGGACGTTGGGGATCATCCACTGCTTGTATCCCCACGATCGCGAGTCCTTCCACGTGACCGGGCGATCCGGGCGCTCCACCTCGAGCAGCGGGCTGTGCGAGCCGAGGACCAGGTTCAGCAGCCGATCCCAGAGCGAGCTCGGGTCGGCGAAGCGGACGATCGGGATGTCGGTGGTGCTGCCCAGGGAGAGCAGCGAGATGCCGGCGAGGTTCTTGGGCGCCCCCACCTGCCCCCTGTCGTAGCTGATCGCCGCGACGAGCGCGGCCATGGCGGGGTTGTTGTCGACGACGCCGCCGTCGGCGAAGTAGTGCCCCGTGTCCGTCGCGTAGACCGGGCACCAGAGGGGCAGCGCCCCGCTCGCCCAGTTGATCTGGTAGAGCGGCAGATCGAGCTCGGCGGAGGAGGACGCGTCGCCCATGCCGAAGATCTTCCGCTTCGACGTGTTGAGGTCGAAGGCGATGACCGCGACCTTCTTGCCCATCTGGAGCAGCTCACCGAGCGTCGTCTCGCCGAAGTACTCCTTGAGGACCTTCTGGAAGGGGTTGACGTTCATGAGCGAGCCCCACCCGCACATGGTGCGCAGGACGCCGAGCGGGGTCGCGCGCAACGTCCGGGTGAGCGCGTCGGAGAAGGTGATGGCCCCCGCGAGCGCCTCGGCGCCCGACTGGCCCTTGCCGAGCATGAGCGCGAGGTAGAGCGCCGCGCTGGCCCCGTCGGAGACGCCGGAGAACAGATCGGTCGCGGCGAGGAAGCCCGGCGTCTGCGCCTCGATCTTCTGGAGCAGGCGGAGCTGCACCGGCGCCGAGAAGCCGCCGTCGATGGTGAGGATGTTCATGTGCCCTGCGCTCTCTTTCCAGGCCGCGCCGCGTCCGGCCGTGGCCATGTGGGACGGTAGGGGGTGGTGATCCCGAAGAACCGGAGCCACTCGTCGACGGACATCGCGCCCGGGCCGGGCATCTCGCCCACGCGCCGCAGGAGCGCGTCGGGGTCGACGAGGTGGACGGCGGCGGTCCCGTCCTCGCCCGTCGTGAGGATGCGCTGGCTGTCGGGGCTGAACGAGAGGCTGCGCACGCCCCCGTCGTGGCCGCCGAGCGTCGCGCTCACGGTGAAGACGCCGCCCGGCGGGCGGCGCCAGACGAAGACGCGACCGGCGTTGCTGCCGGACGCGAAGACCGCGCCGTCGGGGCTGAAGGCCACCACCTCGACGGCGTCGAGGTGATCGCTGCGCGCGCTCGTCGCGCGGGCCGCGAAGGGCTCGCGCTCGATCGCGAAGACCGCGGCCACGCGCCCGCCGTCGCCGGTGCCGAGGAGCGGATCGCGCGGCGCGAAGGCGAGGCATTTGACCGCGTTGGCATGCGGGATCGATCCGAGCAGGTCGCCGCTCACCGCGTCGTGGACGTAGGCCTTGCTGTCGTTGCACCCGGCCGCGAGCAGCGCGCCGTCGGCGCTGAAGGCGACGGCCCACGCGCCGTCGGTGGGGCCGCGGAGCGTGGCCGAAGGCGACGTCCCGCGGGCGAGATCGAAGATCGCCACCGGGCTGCTCCCGACCCAGCGCGCGACGGCGAGGCGGCCGGGGCGCACCGGATCCCACGCGATCGCCGCCACGTCGGGGCGCGGGTTCGAAGGGTGGGAGCAGTCGAGCGCGCGGCGCGAGGGCGGGCTCTCGGAGAGATCCCAGACCTCGACGCTCTTGCGCCCGCGGACCGCGAGCAGGCGCCCGCCCGCGTCGAAGGCGAGGGTGGCCCGCGTGAGATCGTCCGACGCGCTCGCGAGCACGTGGATCGGATCGCCGAAGCTCCCCGTCCGGAGCACGCGGATCTCGCGCGTGCCCTCGCTCACGATCGCGACGCGCTCGCCGCGCGCGTCGAACGCGAGGGCGGCGCGCCCGCCGCTCGCCGCCTGGATCGAGGCGATCGCCTCGCCCGTCCGCGGATCCCAGGCGCCGGCCGAGCCGTCGCGCGACGCCGTGATCGCGAGCCCGGGGTCGCTCGGGTGATGGACGCCGAGGCGACCGGGGAAGGTCACCTGCGCCGAGGCGTCGGGCGCCCAGACCCGCACCATCGCGTCGATGCTCCCGGTCGCGAGGCGGCTTCCATCGGGGCCGAAGGCGCCGGCGGTGATCGCGCCCTCGTGCCCGAGCAGCCGGGCGACCGGCTCGCCGCTCGCGACATCCCAGACGATCGCGTTGCCGTGGTCGGCGAAGGTCGCGACCACGCGGCCGTCGGGCCGGAACACCGCGCCGGTGAGCGGGCCATCCTCGCCGCGGAGGTTCATGAGGAAGCGCCCGTCGATCGACCAGAGCCGGGCGCTCCCGTCGTCGCTCGCCGTGACGAGGGCCTGGCCGTCGGCGCGGAAGGAGACGCGGCGGACGCGGCGCGTGTGCCCGGCGAGGACGACGTCCGGCCCGCCCGGGGTGAGGAGCCTCGCGCGGTCGCCGGACGCGATCGCGAGGAGCCCTTCGCCCTGCGGGGCGAACGCGAGGTCCTCGATGGCCTCGGGCTCGGAGGCGCGCTCCTCGGGCGCGGGCGCAGGGTCCGCGGCGCGCCACGTGAAGACCACGCCCCCCTCGGTGCCGGCCGCGATCTGCGCGCCGTCCGGGGAGAAGACGGCCCGCCGCACGTCGCGCCCGCAGTCGACGATGACCGGTGGATCACAGGGGACACCGTCGTTGCCAGCGCGCCACAGCGCCACCTTCGCGCGGCTCCCGCCCGAGGTGCCGAGCAGATCTCTGCCGCGCGGGGAGAACGCGAGGCCCCACTGGGACCAGGTGCCCGCCGCGCCCTCGAACACCCGGGTGAGCGCGCCGCCCGGCGCGACGCGATGGCAGAGCACCCGGCCGTCGAAGCCCGCGGTGGCGAGGAGCTGTCCATCGGACGACCAGGCCACGCCGGTGATGCCGGGGTCGGACATGCCCACGTGCGAGACCTGCGCGAGCGGCGCGTCCGCGGGCGATCGCTCGGTCTCGGGCGCCACGTCCCACAGCCGGACGATCCCGTCGCCGTGCCCCACCGCGAGGAGGCGGCCGTCGGGCGAGAGCGCCATCTGCTGCACGGCCTTCACCCCCGCGAGGCGCCGCACCGTCCAGCCGCGCCGGCCGAGCGCGTGGCGGAGCACCGCGTCCGTCTCCGGGCTCCGCTCGAGCGACGCGGCCTCGATGGCGAGCAGCCGCCCCAGATCGAGATCGCCGCGCCGGCAGTTCCACTCGGCGCCCATTGTGAGCGCCTTGGCGAGCGCGGAGCGCTCCGCGGCCTCGGCGCGGGTGCGGAGCTCGTCGAGCTTGCGCCGCGCCTCCTCGGCCGACATTTCCTGCTTCTCGATCCGGAGGACCACCCCCTGCGGCGCGCCCGCGGACATGACCACCCCGTACGGGCGGAGCCTCGCCCGATCGACCCCGCCGCCGGCGAGCTGGGCGGCGACCGCGGCGGCGCGTGCGTCGGCCGCGACCTGGGTCTTCGCGGCGACCTCGATCCCGAGCAGCGTGATGCGGAGCCCCTCCGCGCGCGTGCAGAGGAACTGCGCGGCCTCGGTGAGGATCGGCAGGCTGCTCGCGTCGACCGCGTTGCCGTCGGTGAAGCAGATCGGCGAGAGCAGGGAGAGCAGACGGTTCGACGCGTCGATCCGCACCCGGGACGGCGGGTGCCGGAGCAGGCTCCGCCAGCGGTTTTCGAGCTCGGTGACCCGCTGCTCCAGGTCCGGCGAGATCTCGCCCCGCTTCAGGTCGGCCTGGCTGAAGCTCGACCAGAACGACACGTCGCGGTAGCTCGGGCGATAGGTCACGTCCGCGGCGTTGGCCTGCGCGTCGCCGACGGTGCGGAAGATGAGCGGGATCATCCGGCGGATGTCGTCGAAGCGGCCGCGCAGGCTCGCCTCTTCGAGGGCCTCGACGATCGGCTGGAAGAGGCCGAAGCGCGCCGCCTTCGATCGGCCGCCGGGCGAGACGCTGGCGATGGCGTTCGAGGCGATGATCAGCGCGGCGCCCTCGTCCCGGAGCACGTTCACCGGCACGTTCGCCACGAGACCGCCGTCGAGGAAGCGCCGGTTGCCGATCACGGTGGGCCCGAGCGGCGGCAGCGAGCCGCTGGCGCGCACGCCGAGCGCGTAGTTGCCGTGCCGGACGTCCCACTCGATCCCCACATCGGCA
Source organism: Byssovorax sp. (assembly GCA_046351295.1). Lineage (GTDB taxonomy): Bacteria > Myxococcota_A > Polyangia > Polyangiales > Polyangiaceae > JAXLYT01. The sequence continues at coordinate 18,060 of JAXLYT010000017.1, read as the reverse complement.
TCGGTCACCACCGGGAAGAAGGGCAGCTCGGTCTCGATCAGCGGCACCGGCCCGAGATCGAGGGCGATCACCGCCTGGAAGGCCGCGCTCGAGACGATGCTGGCGACGCACGCGAGGTTCATCCGCAGGGCGTGCTCGATGAAGAGATCGAGCCCCTCGCGGCCGAGCACCGCGTAGTACGCGCCCACCGACGAGCCCACGCTCGTCCCCGAGACCAGATCGATGGGCAGCTTGCGGTCGAGGATGCGCTGGAGCAGCGGGATGTGGATGACCCCGTACGGGCCTCCGCCGCTCAGGGTGAGCCCGACCCGGCGGCAGGTGGCCGAGCGGGCCCAGCGATCGAACGTCTCCACGAGCGCCTCCCGCTGCCGGTCGTCGAGGTCGGCGTGGGCCGAGAGCACCTCGGGCCAGCGCGCCGGGCCGCCGCGCGCGTCCGCGAGCAGCGACAGGAGCTTCGTCGAGAAGCGCAGGCGCACCGCGCCGATGGGCCAGGCCGGCTCCACCGCGCCCGTCATGCCGGCGGTGGCGTTCCGCACGAACGCCCGGCCCGCCATCGCCGCGGTCCCGGCCGCGTCGGCGGCGAGATCGCCGATCGCGACGGTGGCCGCCCGCACCTTGTCGGCGAGCCGCTGCGTGGCGCTCCCGTGCGTCGCGCGGGCGTGGCTGAAGACATGGCCGAGGCCCGGGTGAAGCGCCTCCGCGCAGAGGACCCCCGCGTGCAAGATCGGCACGCCGCGCACCAGGAACTGGAGCGGGGGAAGCTCGCCGGGCACGGGGCTCAAGAGGACGACCTTGCGCGCCAGATCGAGCGCGATCACCCCTTCGATCACGTCCTCCCGCGGCAGGGCGGAGGGATCGACCAGGACCACCTCGGCGCGGCTCCGCGCGCCCCCGCGATCGCGCGGCGGCGCCGGCACGGAGACCTCCGCCTTGATCGTCGCGGCGATCCCGCGATCGACGGGGACCCACCGGCGCTCGATCCAGGGACAGTCCGCGATCGCCTCTCCCTCGAAGCCCTCGGTGAAGTCCTGCGCCTCCGGCGCGCGGGGCGGGCTCCCCGCGGGCAGGAGGTGGAGCACGAGCACCCGATCGTAGAGGTGACACGCCATCCGCTCGCCGAGCAGATCGCTGAGGCCGCCGAGCGCGCGGGCCACATCGCCCCGATCATCGACGAGCCGCGCGGAGGGGAACAGGACGAGCAGCCCCGCGTCCATGCCGCCGGCACGATCCGCGAGCATGCGCGACGCGGCGGGGTTGGTCCGGACGATCGCCCGCTGGAAGTCGGCGTCGATGGTGAAGATCTGCCAGAACGTCTCCCCCGACAGGCGCAGCACCGTCGAGGTCCCCTCGGCGCGGATGTCGCTGTCGCTCGGGGTGCCGCTGATCAGGCCGTCGAGCCCCGCCACCGCCGGGCCTTCGAGGAGCGACGGCTGCCGGGCGCCGGGGCGCGTGAAGCTGAAGCGCCCCTCGAAGATCAGGAAGAAGTCCTGCGGGATCTCGCCCCGCGCCACGAGGACCTCGCCCGGCGCTGTGATGTCGCCGCCCTCGAGCAGGTGGTAGAGGTCCGAGGAGCGCACGTTGCCGAGCTGCTCCGTCCTCTCGAGGAGATCGATCGCCCGCGACGCGAGCGCGTTGACCTGGTGCGCGGTGCGAATGGCCTGGAGCGCCGTGCTCCCCTCCGGGAAGGCCTCGGGGAAGCGGTCCCTCGGCAGCTCGAGGATCCACGTGGGCTCGGTGGTGTGGAGGCTCGGTGACGCGCTCGGGGCCGAGCTCGCCCCCGGGGGCGCGCCGCTCCTGCGCTCGTCGTCCCACGCGATCACCGTCTCTTCCCCCACGAGATCCATGGGCCCGCATGCCCTCCGGCCGCGCGCCTCGCCGAGGTGCTGCTCGAGCTGCACGTGCCCGGAGACGATGACGCGCAGCTTGGGCGCGGCGTGCTCCTTGCGCGTCGGCCCGAGGGCGGGCCCCGCGAGCGTGCGGCCGGCCGGGTACTCCTCGAGCGTGAAAAGATCCGCGAGCCGCTCCTGCTCCTCCTTGGCGACCCGCCGGAGGTCGGGACAGAACGTGAACAGCATCGCGAAGTCCTGCTTCCGCAGGGGCAAGGTGTCGGACATGAGAGGCTCCTCGGCGAGGCTCGCATCATACGCACCGCTCCCCGGGAGACGCGAGCACCCCCTCGCCGGCGGAGATCCCGCGCCTACCGGACCTCGACCCGCACGACGTTGGAGATGAGCTCGTTCAGCGACACCAGGAGGTGATAATCCCCAGGGACGAGCCCGTCCCCGAGCTCGAAGACATCCATCGTGAAGTGCCCGAGGACGCCCGCGGGCGTCTCCCGCTCGTCATCGCCGAAGAGCACCTTGTCCCGGAACGGCGTCACCGCGTGGTGGAGCGCCCCGTTCTGCACCACCAGCACGAGCGCCCGGTGGAGGGGCGGCTCGATGGCGTCGGCGAGCGCCCAGGGCACGCGGTAGGTGCCGTGGACGACGAGCGGGCTGTTCCGCGAGGGCCGCGGGGCGGCCGCGATCGCGATACCCGTGAAATCATCGTCCACCTGCGGGCAGAGCGGCGTCTTCGCGACATCGGTGAGGCTCGGCATTTCAGGCCCCCTTCCCCCGCTTGCCCGGCCGCCGCACCTTGATCCTCACCACGTTGGAGACGTAGCTCCCGAGCGCGGCGTAGGCGATGTACTCGGCCTCCTTCTCGGGCAGCGAAAGCACCTGGGCGAGGTTCGGGTTGAAGTAACCGCCGACGAGCCGGCCGGCGAGGTCCTGCGCCGAGTAGTTGCTCTGATCGAAGGGGCTCTTCATGACGATGGCGTTGGCGATGGGCTCCATCGCCCCCGCGAAGGCGCGGTGCTCGCTCGCGTCGACCGCCACGAGCACGATGCGCTGGAGGAACTGCTGGCGCAACCCCAGATAGTTGGCCTCGAAGCGGTAGGCCCCCGCGAGGAGCACCCGGGCGAAGGCGCCGAAGAAAGGATCGCGGCTGTCGCTGTCGAAGATCACCTCCCTGGGGGCGTGAATCTTGATCCCGCGGAAATTCCGGTCTGCTTTCAGATCGGGAGAGCAGCGGTTCGACATCAGCGAGCCGGCGTTCACCGCCTCGAAATCCTCGTCTTTGGGCTCGCCTGCCATCTGCCCTTCTCCTCAGTAATCCATGACGGAGCTGGCGAACCCCGGCGCGGTGGCGCTGAGATCCACCTTGCGCAGGAGCGGCTCGCACTCGCCGCAGTACGTGGCAGGCGCCGGGGTGTAGGTGGCTCCGTTGTACACGCCGTCGGCGCCGAACATCACGCAGCCGGGCGTGCCCGACCACGACTGCGCGGCCGCGCTGAACGTCGCCCCTTTGCCGCAGTGGGGCCCCTGGTGCGTCTGGCCGGTGTAGAAGCAGCTCGGCTTGGTGGGGAGGCGCCCTGTCCCGTCCGGGGTCATCCCCACCTTGTGGCCCACCTCGTGGTTCAGGGTGTAGTCCCGGGTCGCCGCCGGCATGTCCTCCCACTGCGCCCGGTCGGCCACGGTGATCAAGTTGATGCCGTTGAAGGAGAACCCGTTCGTCCAGCCGCCCACGGTGAGGACGGTGTAGTCGAAGGTGATCGTGCCCTTGTTCGCGGTGAAGTAGTTGCGGAGGTTCTGCAGATCGGGGGCGCTGAGATCGACCTTGATCTTGTGGTAGCCCCCGTAGGTGAACCGCTTCGTCCCTTCGATGTTGATCCGGTCGCGGGGGATGTTGAGCTGCGTCGGGCGCCCCGCCGAGTCGGTGAAGGTGCACGTCAGGTCGATGAGCCATGCTTTGTTCGCGTCGTCGTTCGGGTCGAGATCGGCCCACAGCCAGAAGCCGGTGTCGATGATCACCGACTGGCCCTGATAGCCCCAGGTGAACAGCTTGCTCGGGATCGAGAAATCCTGCGTGTCGGTCAGCACCTGCTGCGCCTTCGAGGCGATGTAGCGAGACCACACGAGGATGAAGCTGAAGGGGCGGAGATTTTCGAGCGAGTAGGTGCCCTTGGTCGACCGGACGAGAGGGATGGAGTTGCTGTTGTTGGCGGCGTCGTCCCACAGCACCGGGATGAGCGGGATCGTGCCCCCGCCCTTGTTGATCATCTTGATGAAGTACTTCTTGGCACCGTTCCAGTACTCGTTCTCCATGGCCGCCGTGGGCCCGGGCGTCACCCCGGCCATGTTGACCGACTGGTAGAAGAGCCTCCGGCGGGTCACGATGGTCTCGCTCAGCGTGATGGTGCTGCCCCCCTTGTCCATCCACTGCACCTCGATCTTGTACTTGTTTCCCCCGGCGGCGGGCAGCTTGACCTTGTTCTCGATCACCACCTCGCCGGCGGCGTTGTTGGTGGTCGAGCCCCTGCCGGAGCGCAGCTTGAAGTGCGGGTTCCGCCCCCGCTCGCCCTTCGAGTACTTGATCTGGTCGACGGCCACCACCTTGTAACGGAAGCTCCCGAGATCGGCGCTCTTGAAGGTGCACTTGAAACGCACCTCCTCGCCGACCCGCTCGATGGAGCTTATCCCGTCGCTCACGAACTTCGGGTCCCGCGTCAGGTTGACCCACTGCTCCACATCGGCCATCGCGCTTGCTCCTCGGTCTCGGGAAAGCTCAGGGGACGAGCTCGATCTTGGTGATGTCGTTGGGCTTGAGGTCGCCCTCCATCATCACGACCACGGTGGGCGGCTGCACCTCGGCCATGGGCGGCGTGTTGAAGGTGGACATCTTGTTGCCCATCATCATGTCGCCGAGGCGGCAGGCGTTCTTGCCCTCGATCTTCACGTCGAAGGAGTAGTTCATGAACTCGGCCTTGCCCTTGGTGGTGCTCGACACCAGGCCCCCGATCGAGCCGGCCTCGTCGCCCGTGCTGGTGCTGAAGTTCGCGCCTTTCACCATGACGGGGTTACCGTCCATCTTCACCTGCTGGCTGCCCTGCGCGGTGTCGGAGGACTGGGCGATGTTCGGGTAGGGGATGGGGATGGGCGGCGCGGGGGGCGCCGGGGTGTTGCACACGTCGGGGAAGAAGGACGCGATCCCGCTGCTCGAGGCGTGGACCACGGTGCGCTTGTTGACGTTGACGGTGGCGGGCATGCGCTCGGCTCCTCTACGTGGCGGACGTGGCTCGCGGCGGCTCGATCACGAGCGCCGCCCGCTGGCCCTGCTCGGACCCGGTGAAGGCCAGCGCTCGCTTCGCTGGAGCATACCCCCGGGCGAAGGCGCGCGCAGCACAGGCGATCAGCACCCCGCCGGTGGCCGCCCCCACGTCGCCGATGTTCTCGGCCGGGTGCTGGAGGGCGAGGGCCTCGCCGAGCCGCGCGGCGAGGCGGCCTTGGACCACGCCCCACTCGAAGGCCCGGTAGCTCTCCCCGTTGAGATCGCAGAGCACCCAGCGCAGCGGCTCGGCCTCGGGGACGGCGCCGAGGCAGAGGCGCACGGCTTCGCCGAGGCCGCGCCCGGTGCTGGATTTCTCGGACGCGATCGTCTCGGTCTCCACGCCGAGCCCGGGCTCGCCGAGCATCGCCATGGGCGCCCGCTCGGAGGGCCTGCGGGGATCGAAGAGCTCGACCAGCATCGCCACGCCGCACTCGCCGGGGATGAAGCCGTCGACGGCGCGATCGCTCTTCAGGCGGTAGCCCTGATCGAGCAGCGCGAGCCGATCTTCGCTCAGGTACGAGTCGACGCCGAGCAGGATCGCGCGGCTCACCTTCTCGGCGCGGAGCTGCGCCGCGGCCTCGCGCACCGCCGCGAACATCGACGCATGCCCGCTCTGATCGGCGGCGATCGAGGCGAAGCCTTCGAGCCCGGCCCGCGCGCAGAGCTCCGCGGCGAAGCCCTGGGCGAGGCCCCAGGAGGACACCGCCGCGTCGGGCGCGGGCAGCGAGAGGAGGAGGGCCGTGCTCGCGAGCTCGCGCCGCCGGAGCCTCGACCTCTGCACGAGCGTGCGCAGCGGTGGGAGGCAGAGGTCGAGGAGGCGCTCCGGCCCGTCGACGTACGGATCGACGGTGGGCACCGCGGCCGAGCGCAGCGGCTCTTCTTCGTCCCACTCGGGGTCGGGCGGGATGGCCCCGTAGTACGCGTGCTCGCTCATCGCCGAGAGGCCGGCGCGGATGGTGGCGCAGCTCTGCTCCAGGCTGTCGCCGGCGGGCGAGAGCATCGCGAGGCCGGTGACCGCGAGCGGGTGCATGGAGATCTTGTATCAGCGCCCGGGGCGCGTGGGCAGAGGCGGGCTCGGGTGACGCGGCTTCGTGCTAGAACGGCGCGGAGATCCCCGTGCAGAAGCTCCTCGCCGCCATCCGAAAAGCCGCCGCGCCCGGGGTCTGGGCCCAGGGGGGCAGGCTCGCCCGCGACGGCGCCGTCGCCGGGAAAAAGACCGACGGCGACGCGATCTCCGTCCGGGTCAAGAGCGCGGGCGCGGTGGCCCCTACCGTCGTCCTCTACCCCGGCGACGAGGAGTGGAGCTGCGACTGCGACAGCAAGGTCGACCCCTGCTTCCACGTGACCGCGGCGATCCAGGCCCTGACCTCGAAGGACGCGGCGGTGGCCGACGCGGGCGCCGAGGCCGCGCCCGAATCGTCTGCTTCGCCCGGACGATCCGGCGCAGAGGTGAAGGCGCTCGGATCGATCCGCTACCGGCTCACCCATGATCGGGGTCTGCTCCGCCTCTTCCGGATCCTGGTGCAACCCGACGGGCGGGAGGAGACGCTCACCGCCTCGCTCGCCGCGGCCGCGCTGAAGAGCAACAAGCTCGCGGCGATCCAGCCGACCCACGAGGACCTCTCCATCGATCGCCTCGTCGGGAGCAAGCAGGCGGGCACCTTCCCGGAGGATCGCGCGGCCGAGATCTTCGCCGCCCTCGCCCGCGCGACCGACGTGCGCCTCGACGATCGCAAGGTCTCCGTGTCGACGGAGCTCATCGTGCCCCGGGCCGCCGTGCGCGACGCCGAGGACGGCGTGGTGCTCGTGATCGAGCAGGATCCCCGCATCGACGAGCTCGTGGCCGCCGGTGTGGTCCGCTGTGGAACGACGTTGCACCGCCTCGGCGAGATCGACCTCGGCGGCTACCGGCTCGAGAAGCTCCCGATGCGCCGGCGCTTCCCGCGGAGCGACCTCGGCACCCTCGTCGGCAAGGTGCTGCCGGACCTGAAGAAGCGCATCCCCGTGGAGATCGAGAGCCGCCGGCTGCCGAAGAGCGAGCGCGGGCAGCGGCCGCGCATCGTGCTCGACCTCGATCAGAAGCACCACACCCTCTCGGTCGTGCCCCAGCTCGTCTACGGCGAGGGCCCCGACGCGCGGATCGTGGACGGCAAGCTCGTCCACCTGCGCGGCCCCGTGCCGGTGCGCGACGAGGCGGCCGAGCGCGACCTGCTCGCCCGGCTGCGCGACGAGCTGCACCTCGTCCCCGGCCGGCGGGTCGACTTCGACGGCGGCGAGGCCGTCCGCTTCGCCATGAAGCTCAAGACCTGGAGCGGCGCGAGCGGCGACGAAGAGCGGCGCCTCGTCGGGCAGGGCAGGCTCGTGCCCTCCATCCTGCTCGACGAGCAGGCCTTCGACGTGACCTTCACGCTCGAAGCCGAGGGCGGCGAGGGCGCGCCGCGCAAGGCCGACGCCGGCGCGGTGATCCAGGCCTGGCGCGACGGCCTCCCCCTCGTGCCGCTCGACGGCGGCGGGTGGGCGCCGCTCCCCGCCGACTGGCTCTCGCGCTTCGGCGATCAGGTGGCCGCCCTGCTCTCGGCGCGGCGCGACGAAGACAAATCGCTCCCCCCCGCCGCGCTCCCCGCCCTCGGCGAGCTGTGCGACGCGCTCGAGCGGCCGCGCCCGCCGAGCCTCGAACGGCTCATGCCCCTGCTCGCCGGCTTCGAGTCGCTGCCGCCCGTGGCGATGCCCGAGGACCTCCGCGCCTCGCTCCGCCACTACCAGGAGGAGGGCGTGCGCTGGCTCTGCTTCCTGCGCCGGGCCGGCCTCGGCGCGGTGCTCGCCGACGACATGGGCCTCGGCAAGACCTTGCAGGCCCTCGCGGCCATCGACGCGCGCGCCGGCCAGACGCTGGTCGTCTGTCCGCGGAGCGTCGTGCACAACTGGGCCGCCGAGATCGAGCGCTTCCGCCCGGCCCTCCGCGCCTCGCTCTACCACGGGCCGAGGCGCAGCATCGACCGCTCCGCCGACGTGATCCTCACGACCTACGCCATCCTCCGCCTCGACGCCGCGGAGCTCATGAAAGAGCGCTTCTCGACGGTGATCCTCGACGAGGCGCAGGCCATCAAGAACCCCGACAGCCAGGTGGCCCGCGCGGCCTACGCCCTGCGCGCCGACTTCCGCGTGAGCCTGAGCGGCACGCCCGTCGAGAACCGGCTCATGGAGCTCTGGAGCCAGCTCCACTTCACCAACCGCGGATTGCTTGGAGGTCAAAGCGATTTCCGCGCGCGCTTCGAGCAGCCGATCCAGAGCGGCGACCCAGGCGCCGCCGAGCGCCTGCGCTCCAAGATCCGCCCCTTCGTGCTGCGCCGGAAGAAGCGCGAGGTCGCCGCCGAGCTCCCGCCCCGCACCGAGGCGGTGCTCTACTGCGAGCTCAGCGAGGAGGAGCGCGCCGTCTACGACGCGGTGCGCGCCGCGACCCGCAAAGAGGTGCTCGACCGCCTCGGCCAGGGCGAGGGCGTGATGGCCGCGCTGGAGCTGCTCCTTCGCCTCAGGCAGGCCTCCTGCCACAGCGCCCTCGTGCCGGGCCAGCAGGCGGAGACCTCGGCCAAGGTGGAGCGCCTCGTCGAGGCCCTCGAAGACGCCGCCGCCGACGGGCACAAGGCGCTCGTCTTCTCGCAGTGGACCTCGCTCCTCGACAAGGTGGAGCCGCACCTCCAGCGCGCGGGCCTCGGCTTCACCCGCCTCGACGGCTCGACCCGCGACCGGGCCTCCGTGGTCGCCTCCTTCCAGGACGAGAACGGCCCCCCGGTGATGCTCATCTCCCTCAAGGCCGGCGGCACCGGCCTGAACCTCACCGCCGCCGATCACGTGTTCCTCCTCGACCCCTGGTGGAACCCGGCCGTGGAGGACCAAGCCGCGGACCGCGCCCACCGCATCGGGCAAGACCGCCCCGTGATGGTCTATCGCCTGGTGGCCAAGGACACCGTGGAAGAGGGCATCCTGGCCCTGCAAGAGAAGAAGCGCGGCGTCGCCGAAGCCGCCCTCGGCGAAGCCGATCGCGCCGCGGGCCTGACGCGGGATGACTTGCTGGCCCTGCTCGCCTGAGCGCCACGACTGAGCACAACCCACGGTACCGCGACCGGGAGGGAGCGGACCGAGCAGGCTTTACCTGCAAGACAGCAACCACGTCGAGAGACGAGAACGAGAGGGTTGTGGACTGCCAGGGGTGCTGTTCCTGGTGACGTAGACGATAACTGAAGCCGGTGGCTGCGCGGTCCGCTCCCTACCGGTCGCGGTGCTGTTCCTGGGGGCCCCTTGATTGCTGGGGCGTCTGGCTGCTCGGGGTGTGCTGAGCGGCTAAACGATCTCGACCCAGTCGATGTAGAGGAATGTCTTCGGGCAGCGGATCACGGCGCGGTGGGTGAGCATCACCCGGTCTTCGTCCGGCTCGATGACCACCGTGTCGAGCTGTGGCACAGCGGTCAACGGAGAGCCCTTGATCTGCGCGGTCACCTCGAATTGACGGGGTGGGAGGGTGAACTGGATCGGGCCGCCGTAGGGGGAGACATGGGTGATGGTGACGGGCTCGCCGCCGCGGAGGGGGCGTGGGGAGATGAGGTCGGGGTGGGCGCCGTGGTGGTAGCGAGGGTCGAAGTCGAGCGGCAGGAAGGGGCTGCGCTCGGCCTCCCAGCGGGCGTCGTAGGTGCCGGCGAGGCGGGCGCGCGGGGCCCAGTGTCGGGCGGTGAATCCGAAGCAGGCGGGCGCGGGGCGCGAGGTGGGGCCGTCGATGAGATCGTTCGGGTCTTCGAGGTTGGGGAGCGGCGCGCCCTCCAGGTCCCGCGCGGATCGCGCGGCGACGAAGCCCATGCCGACGTCGTTGCGCGCCTCGCGCTCGTGCGCGCCCGGGTCGGCGTGCGAATCGTCGACGCCCCCGAAGGCGCGCTCGTACACGAGCGGGATCTTGGTGAAGCGGGTCGGCCCGGAGATGCCGTACGAGGAGATCGACTTGTAGTAGTAGCGATCGCCGTAGACCCGGACGACCTTGCGCAGCGGGCCGACGCGCAGGTCCACGTCGAGGACGGTCGCGGGGGCCGAGGGCGCGTGGGCGTGGCCGATCAGGACGACGTCGGTGCCGGGCTTCGCCGGGGAGAGATCCGACGCGTACTTGATGCTCGATTTGCCGGGCTCGCCGTGGTGCGTGTCGGCGAGGACGAGCGGCGCCTGTTTGTCGGCGGGAGAAAGATCTTGCCCGCGGAGGCTGTAGGTCGACTTGAAGACGACGACCGCCTGCTCCACGCCGTCCATGTCCAGGGCGGGCACGACGAGGGCCGGGAAGGGGGTGCGGTTCTTGATCTCGAGCATGAGCGTCGATCCCGGCCCGAGGCTACTCAAATCCCGGGCGTCCTGGTAGCTTCGCCCTGTGGAGCACGCCCGCCCAGCCTGGCCGATCGCGATCGAAGCCATGGGCGGCGGCGCGGCCGGCGCGATCGCGTTCCGGCAGGCGGGACGGAGCTTCGTCACGCTCGTCCTCAAGGCCACGTACAGCATCGTCCCCGAGGGGGTGGCCACGCCCGCGCCCGCGCAGCCGATCCTCACCGCCGAGCTCCACCAGAGCGACGATCCGCGGTTGAGCCTGCGGGCGGCGAGCGATCTCGCCCCGTACGTGCGGCGGGTCGATGTCGTCCTCGTAGGGCATGCCTGCGCGCCGCCCACGGGCCCGGTGCAGAGCGGCGGCGTGCGCCTCACCGTCTACCGCGACGATCACTGCGTGCTCGACAAGGCCCTGCTCGTCCAGGGCGACCGGGCGCAGGACGCGAGCGGGCGCTGGTTCGGGATCATCCCGTTCTCGCGCATCCCCATCGTCTACGAGCGCGCGGCGTGGTCGGCCGAGAACAACCCCGTGGGTATCGACGCCCGGGTGCGCGAGCCCAACTTCGCGAGCCCGCGGGGCTGGGGCGTGCCCGCATGCTTCGGGCCGGTCGCGCGCTTCTGGCCCTCGCGCCGCCGCCACCTCGGGCCGATCGATCCCCGCGCCCTCGACGCGAGCCCGCTCGTCTTGCCCGATGTGTTCGACGAGCGCTACTTCCAGGCCGCCCCGGAAGATCAGCAGCTCGACGCGCTGCGCGGCGACGAGTGGATCGTGATCGAGGGCATGCACCCGAGCCTGCCTCGCCTGCGCACCCGCCTGCCGGGCGCGCGCGGCGTGGCGCGGGTGCGCGGGGAGTCGCCCGGGTCGAGCCGGACGGTGGAGCTGCGGGCCGATCTGCTCAGCCTCGATCTCGATCGCAACCTCTTCACGCTCACGTTCCGCGCGGCCCTGCCGCTGCCGAGCGAGCAGGTCCTCCCCGCGCTCCGCGTCCTCGTCGAGGCCGAGCTGCCCGGCGCGGTCAAGCCGTCGCTCTCCGGCGCGCAGCCCGCGCTCGGCCCACCGCAGGCGCCCATCCCCGCGCAGCGCAGCCGCCCGCCGGAGACCGCGCCGATCGCGCCCATCCCCGCGCAGCGCAGCAGGCCGCCGGAGCTCCACGACGAGACCACGTTCGTGCCCGCCGATCGCGCGCCGGCCGCGCCGCCGGTCATGCCCTTCGCGCCCGTGCCCGCGCAGCGCAGCCGCCCGCCGGAGACCGCGCCGATCGCGCCCATCCCCGCGCAGCGCAGCAGGCCGCCGGAGATCGACGACGAGGCCACGTTCGTGCCGGCCGATCGCGCGCCGGCCGCGCCGCCGGTCATGCCCTTCGCGCCGGTCACGCCGTCGACCACCTCGTCGCTCTCCCGCTCGTCGATGTCCCTCGATCGCGGCGCCGCGCCGAAGCCCAGACCGCGCCAGGATCTCGGCGCCACCATGGCGACGAGCGACGACGACGAGCCCGCGCCCGCGGACGTGATGCCCTTCGCGCCGGTGACCGGATCGCGCGCCTCGTCGCTCTCGCGCTCGTCGATGTCCCTCGACCGGCCGCCCGAGCCTCCCCCGCCGCGCCGCGAGCGCCCGCAGACCGCGGTCCTCTCGATGGAGAGCTTGCGGGCGCACGGGGCGCCTCTCCCCTTCACGCCCGCGCACGACCCGCCTGCGCACGGATCGCCCGGCGAGGTGAGCCCGTGGGCGCAGCACCCCGAGCCTCCCGCGGCGCGCCCGGCGCAGTCGGGGGAGACGGCCTACACGCCGGGCGACCTCGGCCGGGCGCAGCCGGCGACACCGTTTGAGGTCCAACGATCCGCGCGGCCGAGCTGGGCCGATGTCCCCGCCCCGTTCCCCGCGCCGCGCGAGCTCGCGCCGGAGAGCATCGCCCCGCAGACGGTCGATCTCGCGCCTTCACCGGTCCTCGACGCGCCGCCGATTGCGCCTCCGCCGATCGCGCCTCCGCCGATCGCGCCTCCGCCGATCGCGCCTCCGCCCCTCGTGAGCGCGGCGCCTGCGCCGACGGAGGCCGGGGCGACGGACGCGCCGATCGAGGGGCTCGGCGCGCTCTTCCTCGACGCGCTCCCGCTCCCGCCCGCGGAGCCTGCCCGCGGCGCGCGGCGGCAGGCGAGCGCGGACGAGGGCCCGCGCGCGCGTTGATCGGGTCGATCAGTTGGCGCGCGGCGGCGCGGTGAGGCGCTTCCACGTCAGCGTCACCGGCCCCTTGGAGGCGATCTGGAGGCTCGTCCCCTCGTCGGCGAGCACGACGCGCCGCACGCTCTTGCCGTCCGCGTAGGTGCCCTGGGTGGAGCAGAGGTCGAACGCCTCGAAGCAGCCGTGATGGTGGAGCAGGAGCAGGTGGCCGCGGGAGACGTTGGAGTCGATGAGCGGCTTGAGCACGTCGTGACATGCGTTGACGCGGCCGACGATCACGCCTCGATCGAGCTCGGCCTCGGTGATCTCCACCGTCGCGCTCCGCCCCTCGCGGCTCAGGGTGAGCGCCGCGCACGGCGGCCCCTCGTCGCCCAGCTCGTCGAGCGCGGCGGCCTCGAGGCTCCCGATCGGGCGCGCTCCACCGCCCGTGACCTCGGCGAGCGACCGCGAGGCGGGGAGCACCGTCACCGAGGTGATCGGCGAGTCGTCGAGGGACCATAGACCGTCGCCGGCGCGGGCCCGCTGGGGCGGGCGGATGCTCGGCGGCAAGGTGCGGCTCTCGCTCACGATCGGGCGCGCCAGCGGGCGCGGGATGACCTTGAGCTCGCCCGGGACCACGCCGCTCTCCTCGACGGGGACGCCGCCGAGCACGTACTCGCCGACGCGGAAGGCCATCGGCCCCGAGGCCACGAGGGAACGTCGTGGCACACCGTCACCGAGGTGGAACGGAACCCCCGTCTGCAGATCGAGCACGCGCAGCGCGAGCCCATCGGCGAGGCGGACCGTGCTGCAGAGCAGGTGGCGGAGGGCGACGCCGGGGCCCTCGCGCAGCCGCGCGTCGCAGTTCTCGTGGTGGCCGACGATCGCGTAGGCGCCGCCGTCGGGCAGATCCATCCACTCCACGGAGCGGGGGCCCGCCCAGAACAGCCGGTAGCCGGGCCCGGTGGGGCGAACGCCGGCCATGCTCTGGCATGCCTGGGCGTACGCGGCCTCGAGCGAGATCGGCTGCGCGGCGAGCGGCACCTCCTCCGCTCCCCGCCTCGCCTCGCGCGGGATCACGAGGCTGTTCGGCGCCTTGGTGCTCGGCGGGTGATCGTCGTCCCCGGACATCGCCGCAGCATAGCGCCTCGCCCGGACGGGGCGCCACCACCGCAATCGAGCGAGGGCCCGCGGGCGCTCCCCCTGCGCCCGCGGGCCCTCGTGGATGTCGGTCGATGTCGGCCGAGGTCGCGGTCACGCCGCGCCCTCTCGGATCACGGGTTGACGGTCAGCAGCGTCGACCCGTTCTTTCCTGCGCCGAAGGCGGTGATCGTGGTGGTCCCTGCCTTGACGGAGGTGGCGAGCCCCCTCGACCCGCCGGCGTTGGAGATGATGGCCACCTCCTGGTTCGACGACACCCAGGTGACGAGGTTGGTGATCACCTGCTTGGTGTTGTCGGTGTAGGTCCCCGTCGCGACGAACTGCAGCGTCGCGCCGATCCCCATCGACGGGGCGAGCGGCGTCACATCGATCGTCGCCAGGGTGGCCGCCGACACATGGAGGATCGCGGTGGCGAGCTTGCCCTGCGTGGCGGCGGTGATCGTCACCTGGCCCTCGGCGACGGCCGTGGCGAGGCCCCGGGAGCCGGCGGCGTTGGAGATGATCACCTTGGTCGGGTCGGACGACGAGTACGCGACGAAATCGGTGAGATCCTGCGTCGAGTCGTCCGTGTACTTCCCGGTGACCTTGTACCACTGCACCGTGCCCTTCGCGATCGTCGCCTCGGCGGGCGCGATCGTGAGGGTCGCGAGCGTCGCGGCCGTGATGTTGAGCGTGGTCTCACCGCTCTTGCCGCCGAGCGAGGCGGTGATGGTGGCCATGCCCTCCGAGATGCCCTGGGCGAGCCCGATGAAGGGCGCCAGGTTGGAGATCGACACCGCAGGCGAGGAGCTGGCCCAGCTCACCTCCTTGGTGAGATCCTGCTTCGAGTTGTCGGTGTAGGTGCCGGTCGCGGTGAACTGGAGGCTCGTCCCCTTGGCGATCGACGCGTTCAGCGGCGTGACGCCGATGGACACGAGGGTGGCCGCCGAGACGCTGAGCGTCGCCGTCCCCACCTTGTCACCGATCTTCGCCGATACGGTCGCCTGCCCCACCACGACGCCGGTGGCGAGCCCGTGGCTGCCGATCGCGTTCGACACCGCCACGCTGGCGTCGGAGGTGCTCCAGGCCACCACCTCGGTCAGGTCCTGCGTGGTGTTGTCGGTGTAGATGCCCGTCGCCGTGAACTGGAGGGTGGTGCCCTTGGCGATGGTGCCATTGGCCGGGGTGACGGCGATCGCGTCGAGCACCGCGGAGCTCACGCCCACCGTGGTCATGCCCGTCTTGCCGCCGAAGCTGGCGGAGACCTCGGACACGCCCTGGGACACGCCGTAGGCGCTGCCCTTGTGCCACAGCCAGTCATCCACGTAGACGTTGCCGTTCGAGCTCTTCCAGGTCGCGACGTAGGTGAGGTCCTGCGTCGTCGCGTCCGAGTAGGTGCCCGTGGCGGTGAGGCCGATCCAGCTCCCCTTGGCGATCACCGGGTTCGGCGGGGTGATGGTGATCGAGCTCAGGGTCGCCGGAGAGACGGTGAGCACCGTGGCGTCGCTGAGGCCGTTGATCGAGGCCGAGATCGTGGTGACGCCCTGGGCGAGCGCCGTCGCCATGCCGCGGGAGAGCACCATGTTCGAGACCCAGGCCACCGTCGGATCGGAGCTGCCCCAGGTGGCCATCAGGCTGAGATCCTGGGCGCTCTTGTCGCTGAAGGTGCCGATGGCCGCGAACTTGATCATCGTGCCCTTGGCGATCGTCGGGTTGAGCGGGGTGAGATCGACCTTGGTGAGCGTGGCCGAGGTCACGCTGAGATCGCTCGATCCCGTCTTGCCCTGGAACGTGGCGGAGATGGACGCGAGGCCGGCCGCCACGCCCGAGGCGTTGCCCTTGGACCCCGGATCGTTGGAGACGGTGGCCACCGCCTCGTTCGCGCTCTTCCACGTGGCGAACTCGGTGAGATCGCGGAACGACCCGTCGGAGAGGATGCCAGTCGCCATGAAGCGCTGCACCGTCCCCTTGGCGATCGTCGGGTTGGTCGGCGTCACCGAGACGGTCGTCACGGTGGCGGAGGTGACCGAGAAGGGGGTCGATCCGGTGACGCCCATGAGGGTGGCGCTGATGATCGTCGTCCCCTCGGAGACCGCCGAGGCGAGGCCCTTCGATCCCTTGTCGTTGGAGATGGTCACCGCCGGCTCCGTGCTGGCCCAGAGGACCTGCTGCGTCAGATCCTGGAGCGTGCCGTCGGAGAAGACGCCGTAGGCGCTGAACTGCTCCTTCATGCCCTTGGCGATCCAGGGCTCGGGCGAGGTGACGCCGATGCCCTGCAACGTGGCCATCGTCACCTCGGTCGCGAGGGTGGCCTTCACGTCGCCCACCGCCGCGGTGATCGTCGCGGTCCCTTCGGCGACGCCGGTCACCGTGCCCTTGGATCCAGGCGCCGAGGAGACCGTGGCGACGGCCGCCGCGGAGGACGTCCAGTCGGCCGACTCGGTGAGATCCTGCGTCGTGCCGTCGTCGAAGGTGCCTGTCGCCACGACCATCGCCATGGTGCCTTTGGCGAGCTTGAGGCTCGCCGGCGCGAGGGCGATGCTCTTGAGCGGCACGTCGGTGATCGTCACGCTGGTGCCCCCGTGAACGGAGGTGCCGCTGTCGGTGATGGTGGCGGTGATGGTGGCCGTGCCCTTGGCGACGCCCGTGGCGAGGCCCTTGGTCGCGGCCTCGTTCGAGATCGTCACCACCTTTTCGTCCGAGGATGTCCAGGTGACGCTGGTGGTGAGATCCTTGGTCGTGCTGTCCGAGTACGTCCCTGTCGCGGTGTATTTCTGGGTGGTCCCCTTCGCGAACGAGACGCCCGTGGGCGCGACCCCGATCGAGGTCAGCGTGACGCCCGCGGGCTCGGAGGAGCACCCGACCGCGAGGGCGAAGATCGCGAGGCCCGCGATCAACGCCAGAACGATCGTCCGAATCACGTGTTTCATGTCGTCCGTCCTTACCCCGGCCGCGACGGGCTACCTGAAGGCGAGGAGCGCCCCCCGCCGCGCCTGCCCTGAGGAGACGGACGAAACAGGCGCCCAGCTTCACGGGCGGGGCGAAAGAGCATCAGCAAGTCCCAGACCATTCGATCCCTTGCGCGCCGCGCTCGACGCAGAATGGTCGATCCCCATGATTTTCAGGGCCTCGCGGCATGCCCCGCCGCTGCAGATCGCGCGCGATCGCGCAGCGGGTTCGCGCGCTGTCCTCTCCCGGCGGCGCACTCGTGGAAAGAGGATGGCGGCGAGGTGCCCTCGCGCTTACCTTAATATCCGGAGAACGAGGATGAATCGACTTACCCCCACGCGCGCCCCAGGCCCCCTCGTGCTGGTCGAGGACCTGGTGAAGAGCTACGGCGGCAAAGTCGTGCTCCACGGCGTCTCCCTCCACGTGGAGCGCGGCGAGACCCTGGTGATCGTGGGCGGCTCGGGCGCGGGGAAATCGACGTTGATCCGGCAGATCGTGGGGCTCGAGTCGCCGGACAGCGGAAAGGTGATGATCGGCGGATTCGACCTCTCCACCTTGAACGAGGTGGAGATGCTGAGAGCCCGCCGACACTTCGCGGTGGTCTTCCAGAACGACGCGCTGCTCGACTCGTTCTCGGTCTACGACAACCTCGCTTTCCCGCTGCGCGAGGAGCTCGGGCTGCGCGGCAAGGAGGTCGACCGCCGCGTCCTCGCGAAGCTCGAGGCGCTCTCGCTCCTCGACGCGAAGGACAAGCTCCCGGGCGAGCTCTCCGGGGGCATGGCCAAGCGCGTGGGCGTGGCGCGGGCGCTCGTGGTCGAGCCGGAGATCCTCGTCTACGACGAGCCCACCACGGGCCTCGATCCGGTGACGTCCCGCAAGGTGGACGCCTTGATCGAGGAGATGCGCGAGAAGTTTTTGGTGACCTCGATCGTGATAACCCACGACATGGCCACCGCCTTCGAGGTCGCCGACCGGGTGATGCTCCTCGATCGCGGTCGCTTCATCCACGAGGGCCCGCCCGAGGGTCTCTTCTCGTCGAGCGATCCGGTGGTGCGCCACTTCGTCGATTCGAGCGCGATCGAGCCGAGCAAGCTCGCCGAGCGGAGGGCGCGCCGGAAGACGCCCGACGAGATCCGCGAAGCGTGGCTCGCGGCTCATCCGGAGGGTTGAGCGACCCCGGGACGAGGCTCGACGCTCCCAAGGCCGCTCGATCGTCGAACGGCTCACATTTAACGCAAAGGCGCAAAGGCGCAAAAAAGAGGAACGAAATTCTCCGTCTTCTTGCGTCTTTGCGCCCTGGCGCCCAGATTCTT
>JAXLYT010000016.1:0-159486 GCA_046351295.1 Byssovorax sp. | reverse complement strand
TGAGGACGACCACCTCGACCTTGGTCGGGGGCGCGGTGGGGGCCTCGGGCGCGGGCGCCGCCTCGCCGAGCTCGAGCTCCGGCATGGGCGGGCGCAGCGTGCGCGGCCGATCGGCGCGCGAGCCGGCGTCGTCCGCGAACGCGCGCTCGGCGGGCGTGGTGGTGGAGACCTGCGAGGTCGAGAGGCCGGGCAAGGGGACGGCGCGGAGCATCCCGGTCGTGCCTCGCTCGACGGGCGGCAAGGCGGGGTAGACCAGCTCGCCCTCGCCGTTGATCGAGGGCAGCGGGGCGAACGACGGCACCGGGGGATAGGTGAGGGGAGCCTCGTCCGAGGCGAGCGACGCGGCGTCCGCGGGCGGATCGTCGAAGACCTCGGGGGGATAGGATCGGGCGGCCTTCTCCGGCGGGTGCGAGGAGATGGCGCGCGCCTCGCCCGTGCTCTTCACCACGCGCAGGTGCGGCGCGGCAGGCTCGGCGGCTCTCGCCGGGCGCTCGGCCGAAGGAGGGATCGCCGAGGGCCGCGCCGTCTGCGAGGCCGCGATCGGCGCTGCTGCGATCGGCGCTGCTGCGATCGGCGAGGCCGCGATCGGCGCTGACGCGATCGGCGAGGCCGCGATCGACGCAGCCGCGGCGGTGTCGCCTTGCGCCGCGATCGCGCGGCGGGGCGGCGCGGCGGCCCTCGACCACGCGGTCTCGGGCACCGAGATCGGCGCGGTGCGCTCGAGCGGGGAGAGCACCGAGAGCGAGCAGAGGTAGGGCTCGAAATCGACGAGGTAGGCCTCCGGGTCGTCGGCGAGGTCGAGGATCCTGGCCTCCTCGGTCGTCACGAGGGGATCGATCTCCGCGCGGAGATCGTAGGCCGGATCGTACAGGGACGCGCCGGAGGAGAGGGAGAGCGCGAGGGTGCGCGCCACCATGTCCTGGTAGACGGCCTCGTCCGGCGCGAGCGAACGCCAGTTGGCCACCACGCTCCGGAGCCGCCGCGCCTCGATCAGGAGCGCGCGCGACTCGGGCACGGGCGCCCGCTCCACCAGGTACTCGATCGTCCGGTCGAGCGATCGCTCGAGCGAGGCGACGGGGGAGGGCGCGCGCTCGATCTTCTCGCGCTGCGCGACGCTAGCCACGGAGCCTCCAGCGGAAGGGCTTCTTCGCGGGCTTCGAGCGGGGGATCACCCCGAGGACGGGCACGACGCGCAGATCGTCGATCTCGCTCGACGCGTAGATCCGGTCGTCGAGGAAGAGCCCGAAGGCGATCGAGATCAGGATGCCCACGACCACCGAGATGCCGAGCCCGACGCTGAGCATCGAGCGGTTGGGCGCGCCGGTCGGCGCGGTCGGCTTGCTCGCGGGATCGAGCAGATCGAGCTCGGCGGAGTAGCCGGACTCGTCGGTGTTGTCGGCGAGCTGGGCGGTGAAGAGCTTGGCGGAGAGGGTGGAGTAGTTCTGGGTCGCGACCTGGAGCTGGCGGTTGAGCTGGGACCACTGCGCGTCGAGGTCGATGAGGTCGGGCGAGCCCACGGCGGGCGTGCTGGAGGCGGTCTGCGCGGGCCTCGGCGCGCCCCCTCCTCCCGCGGCGACCCGCGGCCGGGCGGGGGCGGCGGGCTCCTCGTACGGATCGGCGGGCGAGATCGCGGCGGGCCTCGGCGGGGCGGCCTGCGCCGCGGCGGCCGCGGCGGCCTCGACTGCGGCGTCGGCCGACGCGAGCGCCGCCTCGGCCGCGGCCACGCGCGCCTGCGCCGCGCGCACGTCCGGGTGCTGCTCGGTGAAGCGTACCGACTTGTCGGCCAGATCCTTCCGGGCCGCGAGCTGCTCGGCGCGCGCGGCGGTGCGGGCCGCGATCAGCACCGGGTCGACGGCGAGCGCCGGATCGTCGGCCTTCTTGGCGGCGGCCGGCGCGTTGCCCGCCTGCCGCTTCGGCGCCGCGGCGCGGGGCCCGTCGTCGCGCGCCGGGCGCTCCTTCTTGTCCTTGTCCTTCGACTTCTTGATCTCGGCCTTGATCAAGGCGCCGTTGCCGACCTGCTCCCCGGCGACGTTCGGGTGCTCGGTGAGGAAGAGCGCGACCTCCTTCTGGAGGCGGACCATCTCCTCTTCGGCGTGGTTCTTCTCGGCCAGGTTGAACTCGATCGACCCCTTGAGCCGCCGCTTGCGCTCCTGGGCGTTGAAGTCGATCAGCGCCTCGGCGAGCTTCGTCACGACGAGGCGCGCCTCGTAGCCGGAGTTGCCCTCGTAGCTCAGCGTGTACGTGTCGCCCGCGCGCGGCTTGAAATCGATCTTGAGCCGCATCGCCTCGATCATCGGCCCGTAGTTGCCCGTCGCCTCGAGCCCCGGCGCGAGGCGGCACTCTTTGATGATCTTCTTCAGGCTGTTGTACGAGACGAGGAGCTCCTTGGCCCGCGTGGCGGCGCCCTTGAGCATCTCCTGCGTCGGCGGGCCCTCGATGCCGCCGCGGTAGACGAGCACGGCCTCGGACTTGTACGTGAACTTGCGGTCCTTCACGGCCTTGCGCGTGATCGCCGCGCCGATCAGCATCGCGATGACCACGAACACCCAGTAGGTCGCCGCGCGCTGCCCCATCGCGAGGAAGTTCGGCAGGCCCGAGCCTTCGGGCACCTCGGGCGAGGTGAGCGCGATCTTCGAGCCGGTGAGGATCCCCGTCTTGCCGGTCCGGGCGGCGGAGGTCGCGGGGGTCGTGGCGTTGTGGGAGGTGTCCATACGCGCGTTCGCCGAGCCCCGCGTCGGTGGCTCAACGCCCGGCGGCGCCGGGCGCTCCGAGGCCGGAGCAGGCCCGGCTCATGGTATTCGTCTGCTCCTCGATGTGCCACCCCCCGCGGGGCATTTCCGCCGGGAATCTTGAGCGCGCGAACGTCGGCGGCGGCCTGGTCACGGCAGTTGCCAGCGTACGATACGGAAGGTCGCGGCCCTCGCGTGTTGCCAGGGTCGACGCGGTTGCGCGCGCGAAAGACCCGCGGCGCCGGTCGTTCAGACCGGAAAGACGCGATCGAGGCGGAGCAGCCGGAAGATGGCGCGCGGTTGATCGCGCAGGCCCTGGATCCGCACCTGTCCGCCGTTGGCGCGGACGCGCTTGAAGAGCGAGACGATCACCCCGACCCCCGAGCTGTCGATCAGCCGGAGCGCCGAGAGCTCCAGCGTCACGCTCTTGCGCTGCTCGTTCACGATGTCGTCGACCACCGTGCGGAGATCCGGCGCGGTCACCGCGTCGAGCGTGCCCTCGATGCTGAGGGTCGTCTCGTCGCCTTCGTCCTTCCGAGTGAATTTCATGCCCGCTTCATGCCTCCAGCGACACGGCCGCCGACAGAGGCGGGCCCTTGCACCTTGATCCTCCAATCGCTGCGCGATGTCGAGCCATCGTCGCCGGTCCGCGCCGCGGAGAGGGTGACGGGCCCCGGCGCGGCGCCCAGGTCGATCAGATCGACCGCGCTGCTCCGCTGCGGCTCCCGGGCGTCGTCCAGGTCGGGCTCGGCGATCCGGTGCTTCACCATCCGCAGCGTGTTCGGAGGACCGGGGCGGTAGCTCACGTCGTCCATGAACGAGCGGATGATGAACAGCCCCATCCCGCTCTCGGGAAGATCGTCGAGATCGGGAGGGGAAATCTCGCCGGGATCGAAGCCGTGTCCGGTGTCTGTAAGCTCGATCACCAAGTCGTCGGCGGTCCAGTCGATGCGCAGATCGACGAGGCCCGCGTCGACCCCGCGGTAGGCGTGGATCGCGACGTTGTTGAACGCCTCGCCCACCGCGGAGACGGCCTGCGCCTCGAGGTCGCCGCCGCTGCACGACCAGTCCATCTGCGCGAGCTTGCAACCCTCGCTCACGGCGCGGAGCGCGATGTTCCGGTAGGCGAGGATTCCAGGCACACGGAGATGGATCACAAGTCCTCCGGGCTTGGACACTACCACGCCTCGCTCTGGATGAGCTACAAGCTCATCGTGACCCCGAGCGTTCGCATCGCCAAGCGCGCCATCGACCTCGTAAGCTCCGTCGCCGGCCTCGCGCTCACGCTCCCGCTGTATCCGGCCATCGCCGCGGCCATCTACGCCGAGTCGCCCGGGCCGATCTTCTACAAGCAGCGCCGCGCCGGGATGCTCAAGGGCGTCAAGGAGGTCGACGGCCGGCAGCGGCCGGAGTTCGTCGAGTTCACCATGTACAAGTTCCGCTCGATGCGCGTCGACGCGGAGAAGATCACGGGCGCCGTCCTCGCGCAGGAGAACGATCCGCGCATCACCAGGGTCGGCCGCTTCCTGCGCAAGACGCGCCTCGACGAGCTGCCCCAGTTCTGGAGCGTGCTCGTCGGCGACATGAGCCTCGTCGGCCCGCGCCCCGAGCGCCCCGAGCTCTTCGAGAACCTCTTCCTGGTCATCCCCTTCTTCGAGGAGCGGATGCGCGACCTCAAGCCGGGCATCACCGGCCTCGCCCAGATCTCGCTCGGCTACTCG
Organism: Byssovorax sp.; assembly: GCA_046351295.1. Taxonomy (GTDB): domain Bacteria; phylum Myxococcota_A; class Polyangia; order Polyangiales; family Polyangiaceae; genus JAXLYT01. Next base: position 155,036 of record JAXLYT010000016.1, on the reverse strand, counting down.
GGCCGCGCGCCGCCGAACAGCGAGATCGCGGCCTTCGAGGCGACCTTGACGAACCCGTGGGACCTCGAGGAAGCCGAGGGCTCCGAGGCCGACGACATGCGCATGAAGCTGCTCTTCGACCTCGCCTACGCCGCCGCCCTCGAAGACCTGTGGACCTACCTGCGCACCGAGGCGAAGGTGATCATCAAGACGCCGCTCGTCATGGTCCTCGGCCTCGGCCGCTGAGGGTGTCCCCTCGGCTGCTGCGCGCCCCGATCCGTCGGTCGGGATCGCCCACCGTACGATCTACGGCTCGCGGTCCCTCCCTCGTCTCGGGGCGCTCGCGACGCCGATGGAACACCCGCTGAATGCGTGCTGATCACCAGCAGTTCTTCCGCTTGATCTGGAAGGTCATCAGCACGAGCACGGCGATGCAGCCGAGGACGATCAGGCCGAACTCCTTGAGGCTGAGGGACACCTTGAACTTCTTGTCCTTGGCGCGAATGACCGAGTAGAGGCTGCCCGCCAGGCCGAAGTGGATCCACAGCACGTAGTGGTAGGTCCACGACAGGAAGAAGATGCCGAGGGCCATCCCGCAGAAGGTGGCGAGCAGGGCCATGGCGAGGCTCTGGGCGGTCTTCATGTCCTCGGTCGGGGGCAGATCGCGCCGGAGCACGGCGATCGGCACCTTGATCGCCAGCACGATGTTGCACACGAAGAGCACCATCCCCGGGAAGCCGGTCTCGCCGACGGCGAGCAGGTAGGCGTTGTGGGCCGTGAGGTGGTGGTGCTCGGTGAACTGGGTGAAGCCCGCGCCGAGCAGGGGCCCGGCCATCATCATCTTGATCGCCGCGGCCGCGGCCTGGAGCCGGTCGATCGTGGACTGGTCGGCCTCCTCGCCGCCGCGGCCGCCGAGCGCGATGGCGGGCACGGTCATGACCGCGGCCACCATGATGCCCCGCCGGTAGCCGAATTTACGGACGAAATAGGCCCCGAGCGCGGTCGCGAAGACGAGCTGCCCGCCGCGTGATTTGGTGAAGACGACGGCGACGCCGATGAGGCCCAGCGCGAACAGGAGCAAGAGCAGGCGCCCCAGGGTCTTCTTCCGCTCGAAGTACGAGAACGCGAAGGGGACCGCCAGCACCGTCGCCAGCGCGCACTCGTTCGGATCCATCAGCACGCCGAGGTAGCGGACGCGGCCGCCGCCGATCGAGCTCGTGTCGAAGAGGCCCCAGCGCTCGCAGCGGTAGGTGACGCCGGGGCGACCTTTGCTGATGCACTCGGTGATGCCCTCGCTCGGGGTCTTGTCCTCGTTGACGTTGCACTTGACGTGGCGCGTGAAGCCGTGGCCGCTCCGGTTCTTCAGGTCGACGGTGACGCACTCGTACGGCGAGAAGGCCTGGTAGACGCAGCAGAAGGCGACGAAGAGGCCGCTCGCGAAGATGACCAGGGTGACGCGGCTCAGGCTCTTCACCCGCTGCAGGCCGTGGGCGATGAGGAAGTAGAGCAGGAAGCAGATGAAGAGGAGCGGGAGCTTGGCGCCCGCCTGATCGGGGATCTTCAGGAGCAGGCTCAGCGAGCACCAGGTCACGAACATGACCGCCCAGCCGAGCTGGGGGCCGACGACGAAGGTCGTCTCCCGCGCCGCGATGTCCGCCCCGAGCCCCACGAGGGTGATCCCGAGGAAGATGTACAGCATCGGGACGTTGGCCAGCTCTTTCCACCACTCGTGCGGCCGGAGGTAGATGAAGATCAGGAGGCCGACGATTCCGAGGAGGGCGCGCATGGTTCGATTGGCGGGGACCCGAGGATCGCCATTTCGGAATACCGTGCGCGATTGCGCCCGTCAAACGCGCGCGACGTTCACCAGGTCACCTTCTGGGCGCCTCGGACGAAGCGGTAGAGGCCGACCACCGCGGCGGTGTTGAGCACCACGAAGGTCCGGCAGAGCGCGCCGAGCTTGGTCGCGCGCGGACCCAAGATCGCGAGGAGATAGAAGAGAGCTTGCCCCGCGAGGAGGACCTGGAATGCGAGGAGCTCGACCGGCGATCGGCCCGCGGGCAGGAGCACCGCGGCGATCGACGCGGCGAGGAGCGCGGCGAGCGCCCAGGGGCACACGAGGCGCAGGATCTTGTGGGAGAAGGTCTCGAACCACGAGGGGTTGCCGAAGGGCAGGAGCAGGCGCGGGAGCAGCGAGAAGAGCTGGTAGTTGCCCGCGAGGGTGCGCACCTTGCGCCCGTACTCGCGGTCGTCCTCGAAGGCCTCGTCCCACGCGATCGCGTCCTCGGCGAAGAGGATGCGCCGGCCTTCGAGGCGGAGCCGCATCGGCACCCACATGTCGTCGAGGATCACCCCCTCGGGCAGCGGGGCCATGTCGGCCTTGCGGATCGCGTAGATCGGGCCCGTGACGCCGACCATGCCGCGGAAGCTCGCCTCTTGCCGGCGGATCCAGTTCTCGTAGCGCCAGTACGCGCCGGCGCCCGCGGAGCCGCGGAGGGTGAGGTTGCCCGAGACGCAGGCGACGCTCGGATCGGCGAGCTTGTTGACCAGGGCCTTGAGCGCGCCCGGGACGAGCGGCTGGCGGATGTCGGTCATCAGCAGGACCTCGCCCGTGGCCACCTCGCGCATGCGGTTGACGCCGCGGGGCTTGCCGCCGCGCGCCTCGGCCCGGAGGAGCACGACGCGCGGATCGCGCGCCGCGAGGGCCTCGATCGCGGCCTCGCTCCCGTCCGTCGATCCGTCGGAGTAGAGCAGGATCTGGAGCCTCTCTGCGGGGTAGTCGAGCGCGAGCAGGCTCTCGACCTTCGCGGACACGTAGCGCTCGGCGTTGAAGACGGGGATGCAGGCGGTGACGCTGGGCAAGTAGCCCGGATCGTCGCGCAGCTTGAGCGGGGAGAGCCGGGCGCAGAGGCCGATCAACAGAGGGTAGCCGGCGTAGGTGTAGACGAGGATCGAGAGCGCCACGAGCGCGAGGACGGCCACGCGGGCTACCGTCGCGCCCGCGGGCCTTCCTTGTCAACGATCAGCGCGTGATCCGCGTGTGATCGAAGCGCGATCAGAGCGCGAGGGGCGAGCGATCAGAGCGCGAGGGGCGCGGCGCGGCCCACGGTGGGGTCGGCGCTCTTCAGCGTGGCGAAGGCGGCGGGGTCGCTCTTCGGGAGCGCGCCGAGGAGCTGGGCGAGGCCGCGGCGCGAGCCGTAGTAGTTGGAGGCGTCGTGGTCCTGCTCGGTGATGCATGCGCGCACCGCGCTGCGCGAGAGATCGGGCAGGCGCAGGGCCTTGAGGGCCATCGACCACAGGCCGTCGAGGAAGTTCTGATCGGCGGGGAACTCGAGCAGGCCCGCGAGGGTGAGCAGGAGCATCCCGCGCTTGCCCTGGAGGCTCGCGAGGTCGCCGCTCCCGGGGAGGTAGCCGAGGTCCACCGCGCGCCAGAACGCGTCGGCCGCGACGAGCAAGCGCTTGAGCTCCTTGCCGGCGTGCGCGAGGTGGCTGTGGAAGAGCACCTCGGCCTCGAAGCTCCGCCCGCCCTCGCTCACCTTCGCGTAGCGCGTGACGGCGGGCAGGCGCCCCGGGTCCTCGCCCCGCAGGCCGCCCGTCACGTCGGCCGGCGGCTCCTTGTGGCTGAAGAAGCCCCCGGCCTCGAACGCGTAGAACATCTCCGTCGACCCGGCGAGGCTCGACCAGAGGTCGGAGTACTGCGTCACCCGGTCCATGCTCCCTGCGGCCCAGCCGAGCCCGGTCGCGGCCTCGCCGCTCACCTGCGAGGCGGCGACGCCCGGATCGCGCGGCGTCATCGAGGCGAGGACGTCCTCGGCGATCGCCTGGAGCCGCAGGTCGAGGTAGCCGTCGTAGAGGTCGGCGCGCCCGTCCTGGTTCACGTCGTTGAAGCGCGCCGCGACGAGCGGGTGGGCCGGCCCGACGAACTGCACGAAATCGGGCACCGACATGGCCTGCTCGTGGCTCCACTGGGCGCCGCGGATCCGCTCGTTGATCTGCGCATGCGTCTCGCCGCGGCTCATGCCCTGGAGCAGCGCGACGAAGCAGTCGAGCCCCTCGGAGGCGATGACCTTGCCCTCGTCGCCGCCGTGCTCGGTGCGGAAGTAGGTCGAGTCCCACGACGAGTAGATGTCGGCGTCGGGGAAGATGCGCGAGATGGTGAAGCGGGTGGTCAAGCCCGCGCACTGGGAGTTGAGCATCACCTTGTAGCCCTGCTGGCGGACCTTGGTGGCCGATGCTTTGAGGTCAAACGATCCGAGCTGGGCATGCCGGTTGATGAGCAGGCCGGCGAAGAAGGGCTCGCCCATCTCCAGCGTCTCGTCGCCCGGGTTGGCCGAGCGGGCGAAGATCTGGATCGGCTGGCCCTTCGGGTTCTTGAACGGGGCCTCGTAGACCTCGTAGCTCCCCTCGCTCCAGCGCGCGCGGATCGGGGGCGTCCCGGCCGGCGCGTCGACCTTCTTGAAGCCGTGGGCGTTGACGAGGACCTCGCACTCGCCGGCGTGGAACGCGTAGTCCGAGCACATGGCGAAGTGCCAGGCGCCGGTGAGCTCGTCGTACGGCGGCGCCGCGCGCACGAGGCTGTGGAGCAGCTCGACCGCGCGGGCCTTGTCGGGCGCGGAGAGCGCGGGACCGCGGAGCTGGAGCAGGAGGATCGCGTGGGCGCGGAGGGCGGGGCGCGCCGTCGGGTCGCCCTGCTCGGCCGCGACGAGATCGAAGATCGCCGCGGCGGCCTGGTCGGCGAGCGCGCGGAAGGCCGGGTCGCGCAGCGCGGTGACGACGACGTGCGAGAGCGCGGTGAGGGCGGCCGAGCGCACCTCCGCGGCGTCGTCGGGCGAGGCCTTGGCCGCGTCGCCGCCCACCCGGGCCGCGTCGAGCGCGCCCTTCAGCTGCGCGAGGAGCGCGCCGCCCTGCGCGACCGAGAGGCGCTCGGGGCGCAGGGGCTCGTCGGGGTGGAAGGCGCTCGGCGGGAAGAGGCGCTCGAACGAGCTCGTGCGCCGCGACGAGATCCAGCGCGCGGCGGTGACGAGGGCGACGCGCGCGGCCATGCCGGTGGGGGCCTCGTCCGGGGCGGTGGAGAAGGTGCCGGCGGGCAGGAGCCAGAGCGGCGCGGCGCCCGCGACGCCGTTCGTGAGATCGATCGCGCCCGGCGACGGCGCATGCGGCGCGTGGGGCTCCTCGACCGGCTTCGGGAGGACGAGGCCCTTGACGACCCGGCGCACCGCGCGGCGGCCGGGGAAGACGATGAGGACCGAGCTGTCCTTCGCCTGGGCGAGCGCGTCGAGCGCCGCGGGCTCGATCGGCGCGCGGAGCGTGACGGCGTACGGCCGGTCGCCGCCGGCGAGGAGCAGGTGCGCTCCGCCGTCTTCGCGGAGCTTCTCGAAGGCCTGTGCGGCCTGGGCGCCGGCCCCGTCGAGGGTGACGGGCACCTCGCGCTGGACGCTGCCTCGGGACACGCGGACGATGATCTCGCTGGGCATGACGGGTTCCTCCTCGCGCCGCCCACCCCGGGCGGCCCACCGGGAAACGAACGGCGGCTACGGTCGCCCGGGCCGCCCGCATGATCAACCAGGAAGCGCGGGGGTCGGACATTGACCGGAGGGCGGGCGGATCTTGCGGCCGTCCCGTGCCCGGTGCAGCGTAGGGGCATGGGCATCTTCGACCGGATGGGCAAGGTCATCTCCAGCAACGTCAACGCGCTGCTCGACAAGGCAGAAGATCCGAAGAAAGCGCTGGATCTCGTGGTCGACGAGATGAAGGACCAGATCAAGGCGGCCCGCAAGGAGCTGGTCGAGGGCGTGGCGGCCGAGAAGGTGCTGCGCAAGAAGGTCGAGGACCTCGACGCCGAGGCCGAGAAGTGGGAGCGGCGCGCCGAGCTCGCCCTCAAGGCCGAGGACGAGAAGCTGGCGCGCGAGGCCCTCGTGCAGAAGAAGCGGATCGTGGGCGAGCGCGATCGGGCCGAGTCCCTGCGCGCCGAGCAGCGCTCCGCCGTCCTGAACATGAAGGCCGAGCTCGAGCGGATGGAGCAGAAGCAGCAGGAGCTCGCCGCGAAGAAGAGCACCCTGGCCGCGCAGCTCAAGCAGGCGCGCGGCGGCGGCGGGGCCGAGGGCCTCGGCGCCAAGGCCGCCGGGAGCAGCGCCTTCGCCGAGTTCCGCCGGATGGAAGACCAGATCGAGGGCCAGGTGGCCGAGGTGGCCGCCCACCGCGAGGTGGAGGACGCGATCACCGGCGGCGGCCTCTCCGGCGCCGAGCTGGAGGCGAAGTTCGCCGCGCTCGAAGGCAAGGGCGGCGGCAAGGGCGCGCCCCTCGACAAGTCGAAGACCCCCGAGATCGACGACGAGCTCGCCGCGCTGAAGAAGAAGATCCGGATCGGCTAGTGCCGCCCGCCCAAAGTTCGGCCACGCTTTTGGCCCGGCATGAGGCAAGCCGGCGAAGGCCGGCTTCTCTTGTGTAGCCCGGGGCTTTAGCCCCGGGCTACAGCGCGCGCTATCCGCGGCAAGACTTCCGGCGGGTGGCACTAGGCGAGGCGGAACACTTTGGAAGTTCCCGCGGCAAGGGAAAATTCCGCGCTTCTTTCATCGGCCCAACCCGTTGTACGATGAGCGGGCGCCATGCCCTTGCGGATCGTCGTCAGCTTTCGCGGCCCGAACGTGGTCGACCTCGCGACGGGCCAGGCCTACCTCGGGCGCGCGCTCGCGCTGAAGAAGCGGGCCGAGGCGCTGGGCGCGACGCTGTGCGCGTGGAGCGCCTCGACCTTCTCGTTCGATCTCGCGCCCGACGAGCTCGAAGAAGCCGCGGCCCTGGCGCTCTCCGCGCAGGAGGGGCTGCCGCCGGAGGAGCGCTTCGGGATCGGGATCGCCGAGGGCGAGATGAGCACGGTGGGCGAGGGCGGGTCGCTGGCCGCGCTCTCCTGGGGCCTGCCGCTCGTCGCGGCGGTGGCGCTGGCCCGCGACGCACGCGCCGGCGAGGCGCTGCTCGACGCCGACCTCGTGGCCGAGCACTTCGCGAACCTCGCCGAGCTCGGCTACTCGGTGACGATCGATCGCGACCGGAGGGTGCTCTCGCCCCGCCACCCGACCTTGCTGCCGGAGTCCACCGGCCCGGGCCCGTCGTCGCGTGTCCCGCTGTCCACGTCGTCACCTGCGTCAACGGTGTCACCGGCGTCAACGGCGTCACCGGCGTCAACGTCGACGACCTTGCCCGCGCCGCCCCCCGGGCCCGGCAACTGGCCCTCCCTCCGGCCCCCCGCGACGATGAGCAACGGGCCGCCGAGCTCGGCCCTCCGGCCTCCCCCGGTGCCGGCGATCAGCGCGCCGCGCATGCACTCTTCGCCGGGGCTCCCCTTCTCCAGCACGATCACCGCGCCGCCCGCGCCCCTCGCGCCCGCGGCGTCCGGTTCGCCCGCGGCTGCGCCCGCCCGGCCGGGCTCGATCGCGCCCCCGCCGGCGAGCGCGCGCGGCGGCCGTCCGGTCAGCGACCCGGAGATCGCCGACCAGCTCGCCGAGCTCGCCAAGCGCGCCCTGATGCAGGGCGACCTCGGCGCGCTCGAGGGCCTGATCGCGCAGCTCCGCGCCCGCGGCGAGCACGGCGACCTCGTGGAGCGCATGACCGCGCTGGCCGCGCTCCGCCGGGGCGCGACCGCCGAGGCGCTGCGCCGCCTGCGCGAGGCCGCCGAGGCCAAGAAGGACCCGGCGCAGCAGGCCAAGGCGCGGCTCGCCTACGGCGTGGCCCTCGCGACCGCGGGCCGCAACGAGAGCGCGCTGCTCGAGGTGCTGCAGGCGCTCGCCCGCGCCCGCGCCGCGGGCGACACGCAGGGCGAGCGGGCCTGCGCGCTCTTCCTCGCCCGCCTCTCCGGCGCGGCCGGCCACGCCGAGGCCGCCTCGGCCTGGAGCGCCGTCGCCACCCGCAAGATGGAGACGAGCCCCCCGATCTGAGCCGTAAAGACGATCGAGGCCCGCGCGATCGAGCCCGCGATCTAGAATGTCCCGATCGGGCCGCCCTGTGGATCGCCGGGGCCGCTCATCGGGGCGCCGGTCGGCTCGACCAGCTCGATCAAGAGGCCGCCCGTCGCCTTGGGGTGGATGAAGGCGACCCGGAAGCCGTGGGCGCCGAGGCGCGGCTCCTGATCGATCAGCGCGACGCCGGCCGCGCGCAGGGTCGCGAGCGCCTCGTCGAGCCCCTCGACCTCGAGGGCCACGTGGTGCAGGGCCGCGCCGCGCTTGTCGACGAAGCGCTGCACGCCCTCGTTGCCCTTGGGCGACACCACCTCGATGCACGTCTCGCCGATCGGCAGGAGCGCCGCGTCGACGTGCTGCGAGGGGACGAAGCCGTGGCTCATCGGATCGATGCCGAGCACCTGCTTGAGCTTGCCGAGGGTCTGATCCATGTCGCTGACGGCCAGGGCGACATGGGCAATCTTCTTGATCTTCATCGCACCGCAACAGCCTCCGACGTTCTTCGCCTTCGCACCAGCAAGGTGCGGGTGATCTCGATGATCTTCTCCTTGACCCGCCCCTCGGCCTTGCCGAGCTCGGGCGAGAACAGATCGACCCCCCGCTCGAGGAGGGGCAGCGCGGGCGAGTTCTTCAGGCCGATCACCCGCAGGGTCACGCTGCCGGTGTCGGGCCCGCGCTCTTCTTTCGCGAGCACCTTGCTCGCGGCGAAGAGCGTGTCGCCCGCGAGCACCCCGCCCGGGTGACCGCCGTCGTCGAGGCCGAGGTCCCAGAGCGCGTTGCCCGCGGTGTCGCGGCTCGACAGGGACAGCACCCACGAGAGCACGAGCCCGCCGTAGATCACGCGCGTCTTGGCGAACGATCCGGTGCGGCAGTAGTGCTCGTCGAGGTGCAGCGGGTGGGTGTTGCGGGTGAGCGTGGTGAGCTGCATGGCCTCGGCCTCGCTCACGGTGCGCCCCGGGTCGTGGACGATGATGTCGCCCACCGCGAAGTCCTCCCAGAAGGCGGAGAAGCCCCCGCGATCGCGGGCGGGCTCGATCGCGCGGCCGAGCTCGGCGGGGGCGCGCGGCGGGTCGTCGTCGGGCTGCTCGACCCCGTGCGGAGGATCGGGCGGGCGGCCCGGGAGGCTGCCGGCGCGGATCAAGGCCTTGCGCTCGAAGGAGCAGACGAGGGCGCTCGGCGCGGCGCCGCGATCGGCGACGAGCTGGGTGCGCACGTGGACCACGCCCTTGTCACCGGTGGACACGGCCTTCTTGCCGATGACCCGGGTGCTCGCGCGCAGCGTGTCGCCCGCGTAGCACGCCGCGGGGAAGCGCACGTCGATGTACGCGAGGTGCGCGATGGCCCGCTCGCTCACGTCGTGCACGCTCATGGACAGGCCGAGGTTGAGCAGGAACAGCGGGTGGATCGGCCGATCGCGGAAGCCGAGCGCCGCCGCGGCGAGGCGGCTCGCGAAGGTGGGCGTCGCGTCCTGGAACGAGGCCGCGAAGAGCGCCGCCATCCCTTCGTCCACGGTGATCTCCCACGGGTGGGCGTAGACCGCCCCGACGGTGAAATCGTCCAGGTACCTGCCATAACGAGGGGTTCGGATCATCAGGCGCTCGGGGGCTCGACACTACTACCGCTCGTCCGGAGATGCGCCCGCGAAATCGCCCGGTGACCAATCCATGAGCGCGGCGCGCCAAGGCCGTTCCAGGCGCCGGGCGGAGGGGTATGATGCCTGCCGTGCAGATCGTCGCCGGGGCGCTCCTCGCCCAACGCTACCGCGCCGAGTCGTTGCTCGGCCGGGGGGGCATGGGGGAGGTGTGGCGTTGCCGCGATCTGGAGCAGCGACAAGACGTCGCGATCAAGGCGGTTCGCCCGGACTTCTTGCAAGATCCGGGGGCGGCCAAGCTCTTCCACAGCGAGATCGTCGCGGTCGCCCGCCTGAGCCACCCCGGCATCATCCCCGTCCTCGATCTGATCCGCGACCCCTCCGGATCCGCCCTCCTGGTGATGGCCTTCCGCGACGGCCCCTCGCTCAGCAGCTTCTCCACCGCGGAGCTGAGCTGGCCCTTCATCGCCTCGGTGCTGATCCAGGTGCTCGAGGCGCTGGCCTACGCGCATGCCCGCGGCGTGCTCCACCTCGACATCAAGCCCGAGAACGTGCTGCTCGAGCGGGTGAACGGCGAGGCGCGCGCGACGCTGCTCGACTTCGGGATCTCCCGGATCCGCAAGCCCGGGCGCGGCATCGAGCGCTGGTTCGATCGGGACGCGGTGATCGGCACGGTCGAGTACATGTCGCCCGAGCAGTGCTCGGGCACCTTCGAGCGGCTCGGGCCCTGGAGCGATCTCTTCTCCGTCGGGGCCATGGCCTTCGAGCTGTGCGTCGGCCGCCGCCCCTTCCCCGGCCCGTCCGATCCGACGGGCATGGTCAACCGCCTGACGGCGCCGCCGCCGCCGCTCGTGCCGCGCATCCCCAACGTCCCCGCGGGCTTCGTCGAGCTCACCGCGATGCTCCTCGCCAACGAGCCGCGCAACCGCCCCTTCCAGGCGGCCGACGTGCTGCAGATGCTCCGCGCCCTCGATCCCGAGGCCGGGCGCGCCTCGCTGCCTCCGCTGCCGGCCCCCGGCGCGCCGCGCACCGCGCCGGACGCCGTGACCCAGATGGCCACGGATCCGCCGAGCTACACGCCCGGCAAGCCCGAGCTGCGGGCGCTCGAGACGAAGCCCTTGCCCGTCACCGTCGTGCCGTCGCACCGGCCGAGCAGCATGTCGGGCTCGGGCGACGTGGAGCTGGCCTTCACGGCCGAGGCCGAGCTGCCGCCCACCGGGGCCTACGGCCTCTTCGGCCTGCGCGACCTCCCCGTGCTCGGGCGGCCCGACGAGCGCCGCGTGGTCTGGAGCGCCGTGCACGCGGCGGTGACGCTCAAGGAGCCGCGCGTGGTGCTGCTCGAAGGGCCGACCGGCGTGGGCAAGAGCCGCCTCGCGCGCGACGCGATGGAGCGGGCGGTCGAGCTCGGCCTCTGTGTGCCGATGCAGACCTCGTGGTCGCCCCAGGGCTCGGGCGACGAGGGCCTGCGCGGGCTCGTCGAGAACCTCCTCGACACGCGCGGATCGCCCGCGCCCCAGCTCCGCGCGCGCCTCGAGTTCTGGCTCGATCGCATCCCCGGCAGCCACCGCGCCTTCTCGCGCGAGGTCGAGCTCTTCCTCCGCCCGCCGCGCGACGCGGCGCCCGACGCGGGGCTACCGCTGCGCGTCGCCGTCGAGGCCATCGCCCGCGCCTCCATGCTCCGCCCGGTGCTGCTCTGGCTCGACGACGTGCAGTGGAGCCGTGGCGAGGCCGTGGCGCTGCTCTCCGCCCTGCGCGCCCGCCGCCCGCGCGTCGCCGCATGCGTCATCGCCACCGCCCGCAGCGAGGAGATCCGCGATCGCGCGGCGCACGAGGCCATGGCCTCGGCCGAGGACACCGAGCGGGTGCGGCTCGACCCGCTCGATCTCGACGCCACGCGGCGCCTCGTCCGCGGCCTTCTCGACGTCGACGATCCGCTCTGCGATGTCATCGCCGCGCGCGCCGAGGGCAACCCGCTCTTCGTCACCCAGCTCCTGCACCAGCTCGTGGCCGCCGAGGCGGTGGAGCGCCGCGCCGGGCACTACCGCCTCGCCAAGGCCTTCGATCTCGCGGCGATCCCCGCCGACATCCAGGCCGTGTGGACGAGGCGCGTCGAGCAGGCCGAGGTCGACACGCGCGACCTCGCGGCCCTCGCCCTCGTGCGCGATCGCGTCTCGCTCGAGGTGGCCGACGAGCTCAGCCGCCGCCTCGGCCGCGCCTCGTTCGAGCGCTCGATCTCCCGGGCGCTGTCCTCGGGTCTGCTGCGGCTCGAAGGGGGCGCGTACGCCTGGGCCCATGGTCTGCTCCGGGCCCACCTCGTCGACAGCCTCGATCCGCAGGGTCGCCGGGTGCTCCACGCGGTCGCCGCGGCCGCGCTCGCGCCCCTCATCGATCGCGAGGACGTGCAAGAAGAGCGCGCGCAGCACCTGCACGCCGCGGGCGACGCCGCGGGCGCGTGCAGGGCGATGATCGAGGCCGGCCTCTGGAGCTTCCGCCGGGCCGACATGGCGCCCCGCAAGGCGCGCTTCGATCAGGCCGCCGCGTGGGCGCGCGAGGCGGCCCTCGCCGATCTGGAGGTCCGCGCCCTCGCCGAGTCCGCGTACGCGAGCGCCGAGCAGGGCGAGGGGGCCATGGCCGACGAGCTGCTCGCCCTGGCCGCCCGGCGCGCGGGCCCGAAGATCGGGGGAGAGGCCGCCTGCTGGCTCTGCCTGCGCCGCGCCCAGGTCGGGAGGCTCCAGGGGCGCGCGGACGAGGGCCGCACCGCCACCGAGGAGGCGCTCGCGCTCGCCAGGGCGCACCAGGTCTCGGAGGTCGAGCGCCTCACGCTGCTCCAGCTCGGCCTCGACGCGTATCGGCGGGGCGATGTCGCCACGTCGCGCCGCCTGCTCAAGGAGGCCGGCGCGCTCTGCCGCGCCGCGGAGGACCGGGTGGGCGAGGCGCACGCGACCCGGGTGCTCAGCGCGTTCGAGGAGCCGGCCGCCGCGCTCGGCATGGTCGAGCGCTCGATCGAGCTGTGCCGCTCGGCCGGCGCGCTGCGCGTCGAGCTGTCGTGCAAGCAGGTCTGGGTCGACCTGCTCTGGAAGAGCGGCGCGCGGGACGCCGCGCGGCACGAGGCCCGGGAGCTCGCCGCCGAGGCCGCCCGCCGCCGCCTCCGCCAGACCGTCTCGCTCCTCGAATTGCAGGGCGCCGAGTGGGCGGCCAGCGAGCACGACTGGGAGGACGCCCGCGCCCACTGCGCCTCGGCGGCCGCCTGGGGCGCGCGCACCGGCGCGATGGCCGAGCAGGTGACCCTCGCGGCCCTGGAGGTGCTGATCGCGGTGGCCTCGGGCGACGAGCGCTCGGCCGACGACGCACTCTCGGCCCTGGAGCCGATCCGGCGCGGCTACAACGACGAGAGCATCGGCAAGCTCCTCGCCGACGCGGCCTCCCTCGCGCAGGCCCCGCTCTCCGACCGGCTCCGCGCCCTCGCTTGATCCCGCTCCCGCTCCCGCTCCCGTTCCCGCTCCCGCTGCCGTTCCCGTTCCCGTTCCCAGCATTCGTCAGATCTCCAAAACCTCGGGAATTTGTGGAGGCGCGCTGCTTAGACCCCACCCCCAGCCCCTCCCCGCGTGCGGGGAGGGGCTGGGGGTGGGGTTTCGGGCAGAGCGATCCGGATCTTCCACGACCTCGCCCGCGGAAATGTGACGAATGCTCAGGCTCCCGTTCCGGGATGGGGATAGGGATGGGCTGCGATTGATGCGGCGCGATTGCACCGCTTTTTGACAGGGTGCCCAATCGTCTCCTACGCTCCGCGCGCCCTCGATACCGTCATGGGCGGGGCCAAGGAGAACAGTCATGGACAATCCGGCGCGCATCATCGCCATCGTCGTCAATCCGGGACAGATTCAGCCGTGCATTCGGGTCCTCAAGGGCCTCAATGTGGCCTCGCGCGAGCAGGGGGCGACCTTCTCCCTCCGGATGGCCTTCTCGTACTTCTCCGGTGGCGTGCATGTCCCGGCGGTCTACAGCGAGCAGCAGATCTCCGAGACCCAGTTCCTCCAGGACCTCGACTCGCAGTGGTCCCGCTGCCGCGGCGGCGTCGTGCGGCTCAGCGGCCCCGAGCCCGACCGTGGCTCGCCCATCATCTGCACCGTGCAGACGGCGATCAAGGACCGCGCGGGCAACATCGTCAACATGGGTACCGCCGAGACCACGAGCTTTACCATCTGATCCTCCTGTGCCACAGCGCGGCGCGCCCACACCGTCTCCCTCGACCGCTCCGGCGCGTGAATCGCTGCGCGAGGCGCTCGACCGGGTGCGCGCCCGCTGTGACACGGACGCCCGGCGGTCGAGCGATCCGGTCGAGTTCGTCCACCGCTACGAGGCGCTGCACGACCGGGAGCTCGCCGCGCTGATCGCGTCGTCGCTCGCGTTCGGCAACGTCAAGGCGCTGCGGGCCAAGATCGACGAGGCGCTCCGCCGGCTCGGGCCGAGCCTCACCGAGGCGGCCGACGACCCTCCTGTTCTCGCCGAGCGCCTGCGCGGCTTCAAGCACCGGGTCTACCGGGATCGGGACCTCATCGGCCTGATCGCGGGCGCGCGCCACGTGCAGCGCGAGGCCGGATCGCTCGGCGAGGCGCTCGCCCGGGAGCTCCGCCGCACGGGCGGTCTGCGGCCCGCGCTCTCCGCCTTCACCGGGGCGATCCGGGCCGCCGGCGGGCTCGACGAGAGCGAGGATGGCCGGCGCGGCGCGGCCCACATCCTCCCCGATCCGAGCAAGGGCAGCGCGGTCAAGCGGCTGATGCTCCTGCTCCGCTGGATGGTGCGCCCCGCCGACGGCGTCGACCTCGGCCTCTGGCCGCTGCCGACCTCCATCCTCCTCATCCCGGTCGACACCCACATCCACAAGCTCGGGCGAAACCTCGCCCTCACCCGGCGCAAGGACGTCTCGTGGGCCACGGCCGAGGAGATCACCGCCTCGCTCCGCGCCCTCGATCCCGTCGACCCGGTCAAGTACGACTTCTCCCTCTGCCACCTCGGCATGCTCCAGCGCTGCCCCTCCCGGCGCGACCCCGTCCGCTGCGAGGGGTGCGGGGTCAAGCCGGTGTGCCGGCACTGGGTTTCCCCGAGAAAAACCGAGAAATCGCCCAAAGCGCGGCGCGGGGTCGATCGGACCCGGTGACAGCGCCCCGGGCCCGTGCGACCCTCCGCGACACACGATCATGGCCAAGGAACGAGTCTTCTCGCTCGATGCCGTCCGTACCGACGGATGGTTCGAGCGTATCGGCGACGGGATCGGGAGCTTCCAGGCGCTCTGCGACATCGTCGGAGAAGCCTTCTTCGCTTTCTCCATGATCACCGGCGCGCGGATCACCGCGCTCACGGTCGACCGCCGGAACCCCGACAACACGCTCGTCGATTTCGTGATCGCCGCCGCCGGCGACGAGGACGGCGAGGCCGACGTGCAGCGCCTGACGCTCGCCGATTTCCGCCACCGCCTCGTGGGCGCGCTGCTCACCGACGACGCGACCCCGGCCGCGCCCGAGCGCGACACCGACGTCGAGGCGCTCCAGCTCCACATCGGCGTGCGCTACCTGCTGCTCGCCCCGCTCTACGGCTACAGCCTGCGCAAGCTCACCGTCGACAGCCGGGGCTCGCGCCTGCTCCTGCTCCACGACGGGCTCGAAGAGTCGTACGAGCTCAACGAGTTCCGCGCGCGGATCCGCGGCCACATCCGCGAGGAGCTCGATCGCGCCTCCGCCGGCGCGCGATCGGCCATCGACCTCACCAAGGTCGCCGAGGCCGAGGTGGCGGCGAACAAGGGCGACTACACGCGGGTCATCTCGCTGCTCGGCCCGTGGCCCGCGCCGCTCGCGATCTTCCTGCGCACGCCCGAGGGGCAGATGCTCACCCCCGACGCGCGCGCGTTGATCGCGAAGGGCCTCGGCCTGCTCGGGACGGCGTGCGTCAAGCTCGGCGAGAGCTCGCAGGGTGAAGAGGTGATGCGCCTCGCCGTGCAGTACGCGCAGGACGGCGGCGCCGCGGCCGACATCTTCCGCCGCCTCGGCGAGGCCCAGCTCGACGACGATCGTCCCGGGGAGGCCATCGGACCGCTCCGCCGCGCCGCCAACCTGGGCGCGCCCCCCAAGGTGATCTGGCCCCTCCTCGCCCGCGCCTTCACCCGTCGGAAGCGCTACGTGGCCGCCCTCGCCTGCATCCGCGAGGCGCGGATGGTCGGCGTGCCCGACGCCGAGATGGGCGACGAGCTGCGCGAGATCGAGCAGATCCTCGGCACCTCGCTCACCGCCTGGCGCGGCCTGGTCGTGACCGCGAGCCGGTAGCCGCGGGCCCGCATCACGAGAGCCGAGGGCGTCCCTGCGGAACAGGTGAGCAGCCCCTTGCCGTCGGGCCCGGCGGGCTCCATTGACACCCCAGGACCCCCCGGGTAGAACGCCCCAAATCCCCCATTTCCCCCAGGATTTGCCGGGATTTTCGGCCTCCCCTCGACGGGCGGCCGCGCTCCGCTTCTCGCCGGAGCCTTCCACGCTGGAGCCTCTCCCCATGATGGCAACCTACGTACCTCTCCTGCTCCTCTTCATCGTGGCGGCCCTCGTCACGGGCGGCATGTTCGCGCTGGCGAGCTTCCTCGGCCCGAAGAACCCGTCGCCCGAGAAGATGATCCCCTACGAGTGCGGCAGCGAGACCACCGGCGGCCGCTTCTCGAAGCCGAGCGTCAAGTTCTACCTGACGGCGATCCTCTTCGTCGTCTTCGACATCGAGGTCGTGCTCATGTACCCCTGGGCGATCCAGTTCCGGTCGCTCGGGTGGACGGGCATGGCGACCATGATCTCCTTCGTCGCGCTCCTCGTGATCGCGCTCGTGTACGTCTGGAAGAAAGGTGCCCTCGAATGGGAGAGCTGAGATCCGAGCGTGGATCGACGATCCACGTCATCGAAGGCGGCGAGACCGGCTTCGCCACGACCCGCGCCGAGGCCCTGCTCAACTGGGCGAAGAAGTACTCGCTGTTCCAGTACCCCTTCGTCACCGCCTGCTGCGCCATGGAGTTCATGGCCATGGCGAGCCCGCGCTTCGACATGGCCCGCTTCGGCGCCGAGGCCCCGCGCTTCTCGCCCCGCCAGGCCGACCTGCTCTGGGTCGTCGGGACGATCAGCCAGCGCCAGGCCCCCGTGCTCAAGCGCATCTACGAGCAGATGGCCGACCCGAAGTGGGTGCTCGCCTTCGGCACCTGCGCGTCGTGCGGCGGCTTCTACGACAACTACACGACGCTCCCCGGCATCGACAAAGTCGTCCCCTGCGACATCTACGTCCCCGGCTGCCCCCCGCGCCCCGAGGCCGTGATCGACGGCCTGCTCCTGCTCCAGGACAAGATCGCCCGCGGCGATCGCACCCCCGCCATCGTCAAGCCGCGCACCGATCCGGTGGACGGCGAGGCCCTCGTGCAGCTCCACAAGAAGCTCGGGGCGTCATGAGCAAGAAGGTCCTCGACATCCTCAAGGCGAAATTCGGCGACGCGATCGTCGAGACGCACGCCCAGTTCGGCGACGACACCGCGGTCGTCAAGCCCGAGGCGTGGCGCGAGGTCGCGCGCTTCCTCCGCGACGACCCGCGCTGCTCGATGAGCATGTTCACCGACCTCTGCGCGGTGGACTACCCCGACCGCGAGCCTCGCTTCGAGGTCGTCTGCCACCTCCGCTCGCTCCAGCATGCGCACCGCATCCGCATCAAGGCCCGCGTCGGCCACGAAGACGGCACGGGCGCCGAGATCGACTCGCTCGTCCCCGTGTGGCGCGGCGCCGACTGGTTCGAGCGCGAGACCTTCGACCTGATGGGCATCACCTTCGTGGGTCACCCCGATCTGCGGCGGATCTTGATGTACCCGGAGTTCGTCGGGCACCCGCTCCGCAAGGACTACCCGGCCCAGCGCGCCCAGCCCCTCGTGGCCTACCGCGAGGGCAACGTCGAGAAGCTCCCGCCCTTCGGCCTCGACGAGGGCATGAGCTTCGGCCGGCAGACGCATGCCCAGTTCCGCGACGAGGGCGCGCCGCGCCGCGGCCCCGCGTCTGCGCCTGGAACCCCCGCCTCGGGCACCCCCGCCTCGGGAGAGAATTGAGCGATGGAACCCCTCGATCATGACCTTTCGGACGGCGAGCTCGAGCTCCCCACCGAGCCGATGCTCCTCAACATGGGCCCGTCGCACCCGGCCATGCACGGCACGGTGCGCATCGTGCTGGAGCTCTCGGGCGAGGCCATCGTCAAGGCCGACGTGCAGATCGGCTACCTGCACCGCGGCTTCGAGAAGATGTGCGAGCGGGGCACGTGGAACCAGGTCTTCCCGTACGCCGACCGGCTCAACTACGTCTCGCCGATGCTCAACAACGTGGGCTTCGCGCTCGCGGTCGAGAAGATGCTCGGCGTCACCGTGCCCGAGCGCTGCCAGCACTACCGCGTGATCCTCGGCGAGCTCGCCCGCATCTGCGACCACATGATCTGCTCCGCCGCCATGGCCATGGAGCTCGGCGCCTTCACGCCGTTCCTCTACTTCGCCCGGGCCCGCGAGATCATCTGGGACATCTTCGAAGAAGAGACGGGCGCCCGCGTGACGCACAGCTTCGGCCGCGTCGGCGGGATGGCGAACGCCCCCACGCCCGACTTCAAGGTCATGGTGAAGGCCGGCCTCGCCCGCGTGCTCCAGATCGTGGCCGAGGGCGAGAAGCTCCTGCTCAAGAACCGCATCTTCCTCGACCGCGTCGAGGGCGTCGGCGTCATCAGCAAGGAAGACGCCCTCGCCCTCGGCTGGACGGGCGTGTGCCTGCGCTCCACCGGCGTGGCCTACGACGTGCGCAAGGTGCACCCGTACCTCACGTACGACCGCTTCGACTTCGACGTCCCCGTCGGCTCGCAGGGCGACAACTACGACCGCTTCATGTGCCGGCAAGAAGAGATCCGCCAGTCCGCGCGGATCATCGAGCAGGCGATGGCGCAGATGGCCGACGAGGGGCCGATCAACGTCGACGACGCGCGGATCATCCTGCCCCCGAAGCAGGACGTGTACACGACGATCGAGGCCACCATCCAGCACTTCAAGATCGTGATGGAGGGCATCAAGGTGCCGGCCGGCGAGTGTTACTCGTACACCGAGGCCGGCAACGGCGAGCTCGGCTTCTACCTCGTGTCCGACGGGAGCGGCACGCCCTACCGCGTGCGCATCCGCCCGCCCTGCTTCGCGAGCGTGCAAGGCCTCTCCCAGCTCATCACCGGCCGGATGATCCCCGACGTCATCCCCACCTTCGGCTCCCTCAACATGATCGGCGGAGAGTGTGATCACTGACGAAACCATGATGGGCTTGGCAGCTCTTCCCGCTCCCGCTCCCGTTCCCGCTCCCCCCTGCCCCCTTCGGGCGTGGGAAGCGGGAGCGGGAACGGGAGCGGGAGCGGGTGCCGCTCTTCGAGCTGGTTCTGACTGAAACGACCCTTCCCTGATCCTCGCAGATCCCAGAGAAACCATGGCGACCAACGCGCCGGCCGAAAAGCCCCCCGAGAACAAGATCAAGATCGATGGCCGGGAGATCCCCTTCGAGAGGGGCGACACCATCATTCGCGCGGCGCACCGCGCGGGCATCGACATCCCGCACTACTGCTGGCACCCGGGCCTCTCGGTCGCGGCCAACTGCCGCATGTGCCTCGTCGAGATCCTCCCGCCGCCGGGCCGCCCGGCGATGGAGCTCGACATTCTGCGGTGGGACGCCGAGAAGAACGACTACGTCCCCGCCCGGAAGCCCAAGCTCCAGCCGGCATGCCAGCAGACCTGCGCGCCCGGCATGGAGGTGCTCTCCGAGAGCAGCGACCACGTGAGCGAGGCCCGCGGGGCCGTGCAGGAGCTGCTCCTGCTCAACCACCCGGTCGACTGCCCCATCTGCGACCAGGCCGGCGAGTGTCGCCTGCAAGACTACTGGCTCGAGCACCAGCGCGCGGGCAAGCGGATGAAGCAGGAGGTCGTGCACAAGCCGAAGGGGCAGGTCTTCGGGCCCACCATCGTCTACGACGCCGAGCGCTGCATCGTCTGCACCCGCTGCGTGCGCGTCGCCGCCGAGGTCGCGAAGGACCCGGTGCTGAGCATCCGCGAGCGCGGCAACCTCGGCGAGGTCACCGTCGCCCCGGGCCGGCAGCTCGACAACGACTACACGCTGATGACCGAGCATGTCTGCCCCGTGGGCGCGCTCACCTCCAGCGACTTCCGCTTCAAGGCCCGCGTCTGGTTCCTCCGCAGCGCGCGCACCGTCTGCCAGGGCTGCGCCACCGGGTGCAACGCCTTCCTCGACTTCGACCCGCGGAACAACACGCCCTACCGCCACCGGCCGCGCGAGAACATGGCCGTCAACAAGTACTGGATGTGCGACGAGGGGATGCTCTCGTACAAGGCGGCGATCGAGAACCGCCTGTCGAGCGCGCTCGTCGGCGGCGACGACGCGAGCATCGAGGACGCGCTCACCGCCGCGAAGGACCAGCTCAAGGGCCACAAGCAGGACCCGTCGAAGATCGCGGTCGTCCTCTCGGCGCAGCACTCGAGCGAGGACAACTTCGCCCTCGTCACGCTCGCCAAGACCTACCTCGGCGTGGGCGACTTCTTCGTCTCCGGCAAGAAGCTCGGCCGCGGCGACAGCATCCTCATGAGCGAGGACAAGAACCCCAACACGCAGGGCGTGATGCAGATCGCCGGCACCACGCCGCCCCGCCCCTTCGCGGAGCTCCTCGCGGGCATCGAGACCGGCGCGTACAAGTACGTGATCGCCCTTGGATCCGACCTCGAGGTCGACGCCGCCGAGGCCCAGAGCAAGCTCGGCAAGCTCAAGGGCATCGTCACGATCGCCGCCCACGACGGGCCGCTCGCCAAGGCCGCCCATGTCGCCTTGCCCGCCACCTGCTGGGCCGAGGCCGAGGGCACCTACGTCAACCGCCAGGGCCTCGCGCAGAAGAGCGAGCGGGCCCTCATGCCGCGCGGCGACGCGCGCCCGGCCTGGGAGCTCGTGGCCCGCCTCGGCCGCGCCCTGGGCTACGCGATGGACTGGAAGCGGCTCGCCGACGTGCACCGCGCCATGGCCCCCGACGCCTCGACCCAGACGGCCGGCGCGCCGAGCAAAGCGGCCGACAAGCCGGAGATCTCCGCATGAACTTGGTCGACCTCCTCCTCGCCGTCATCAAGATCCTGATCGTCCTCGGCTTCCTGCTGACGGCCGCGGGCGTCTCCACCTGGGCCGAGCGCCGGCAGAGCGCGATGGTGCAGGACCGCGTGGGCCCGAACCGCGCGATGATCACCCTGCCGAGCATGCTCGTGCGGACGATCGTCCTCCTTCCGCCCTCGATCCTCGGCGCCGCGGCCCTGCTGCCGATCCTGCGCGACGTGCGGAACCCGCTGGCGATCGAGCTGCTCTCGCTCAACGCGCAGCTCGCGGTGCTCGTGCTCTGGTTCTCCCTGCTCGTGCTCTCCGGCAAGGCCCGGCGCAGCGGCGCGAACAACAAGCTCGAAGAGACCCTCGCCGGCATCGACCCGCGCACGATCTTCTTCGTCGGCGTCGCGGCCCACGCGGTGACCTTCGTGGTGACCGGCTCGGTCCCCGCCGCGAGCGCCGTCGTCGGCGCCAAGGCGACGGGCGCGCTGCTCGGCCTCTCCCTGTTCGCGGCCGGCATCTACACGGCCTCGCGCATCCCCGACGGGCCGATGGAGCTGCGCCTCGCCGGCCTGCTCCACACCGGCGCCGACGTGATCAAGATGCTGTTCAAGGAGGACTTCATCCCCCCGAAGGGCGACAAGCTCCTCCACAGCCTCGCGCCGATGCTCTCGATGTTCCCGGCGCTCGTGACCTTCGCCGTCATCCCCTTCGGCGACACGATCTGCTTCGCCGCCGACCCGACCAAGCCCTGGAACCCTCTCGCTCCCTCGGAGATGACCTGGGCCGATCTCGGCCGGATCGCGCCCGCCATGGCGCACGACTTCGCCTGCCGCGGCCACGCCGTGAAGCTCCAGGTGGCCGACCTCAACGTGGGCATCCTCTACCTCTTCGCGATGGCCGGCACCGGCGTCGTCGGCGCCGCGATCGCCGGCTGGGCGAGCGACAACAAGTTCTCGCTCCTCGGCGGCCTGCGCGCCGCGAGCCAGATGGTCTCCTACGAGGTCGCGATGGGCATGAGCCTCCTCGGCCTCTTCCTCGTCTACGGCAGCGTGCGCCTCCAGCCGATGGTCGACTGGCAGGGCGAGAACGCGTGGGGCATCTTCGTGCAGCCCTTCGCCTTCGTGCTCTTCCTCGCGGCCCTCGCCGCCGAGACGAAGCGCGTGCCCTTCGACCAGCCCGAGGGCGAGAGCGAGATCGTCGCCGGCTACTTCGTCGAGTACTCCGGGATGAAGTGGGGCATGTTCTACACCGGCGAGTACGTGGAGCTCATCACGTCGAGCGCCATCCTGGTGACGCTCTTCTTCGGCGGTTACCACCTGCCGTTTTTGCACCGCGACGGCATCTCCGTGGTCTTCGGCGACAGCCACCTCTACGACTACAAGATGAACCACCTCGCCGTGACGCTGATCTCGGTGCTCACGTTCTTCGGCAAGACGATCGTGATGACGTTCATCCAGATCTTCTTCCGGTGGACGTTGCCCCGCTTCCGCTACGACCAGGTGATGAAGCTCGGCTGGACGCGCCTCCTGCCCCTCGCCATCGCCAACATGATGGTGACCGGCGTGCTGCTGCTCGCCATCGACGCCGCGCCCGCAGGCGTGAAGTCGACCCTCAAGCTCCTCGCCGACGTGTCGCAGGGCCTCGTGGCCGTCGGCATCGCCGGCGCCTTCGTGGCCCTCGTCGCCGGCCTCCTCGAGCCGGTCGAGCGCAAGAGCTTCATCCAGTCCACCGCGGCCCGCTTCGCCGCCGCCGCCGGCGGCACCAAGGCCTCCGCCCCGCAGGCTTGATCGCCTCCACCCCTTCGACGACGAGACCTCCCATGGCCAAGCCCAAGCCGAGCACTCCCTGGACCAAGCCCGCCGTCAAGCAGATCACCGGCAAGCCCGTCGCTCGCAGCAAGCGGACGGCCGACGTGCAGGCCTACATCCCCGAGTTCGTGAAGGGCCTCGGGCTGACGATGCGCCACTTCTTCAAGAACACGAAGGAGATGATGCTCGGCCAGAAGCCCGACCCGGTGCTCGAAGCGCTCGAAGAGGGCGTGACGACCATCCACTACCCGGAAGAGAAGCGCCCCTACCCGGAGCGCTTCCGCGGGCTTCACCGGCTGACGCTGCGCGAAGACGGCGCCCCCCGCTGCGTGGCATGCCTCTGCTGCTCGACCGCCTGCCCCGCGCAGTGCATCGCGATCCAGGCCGGCGAGTACCCCGAAGGCGACGCGCGGCGCGGCTACGAGCGCTTCCCGCAGACGTTCGTGATCGACGAGCTGCGCTGCATCTTCTGCGGCTTTTGCGTGGAGGCCTGCCCGGTCGACGCGATCCGGATGGACACGGGCAAGCACGCGGTGCCCTACGACTCGCGCGAGCAGTTCATCTTCGAGAAGGACCTGATGATGACGTTCACCGCGCGCGACGGGTCGCAGAAGACCGCGAACCCGCGACACGAGCCGGGCGACCCGACGCACCCGGGGTTGTCGCGCGATCATCAGCACTGAAAGCCTGAAGGCCTGACGGTAGAAAGTCCCTGCGCCGAGCTGGGCGTGGAGGGCCATGGGCGCTTCCGGAGCGGAGGATGGTGCCCACCCCCGGTCGGTGCTCGGCGCGCTGCGCCTGCGCGCCGCCCGCCCCTCCCAAATCGCGGGCTGCGCCCGCTCAGGGAGGGGTCCGTCCCACGGCGCAGATCATCCGAGCAAGCTCGGTCGAGATGCGCTCGCGCCGTGGAGATTGTCGCAGCACTGCTGCGACAATTGAGCCTCACGCGCTTCACACGGCTGATCCCTCGCGAAAATCCGCCAAACGCGCGCTGTCTCTCGCCGGTTCGTCACCGCCCCGACGCAAGGCTGCGCCCCGTGACCCGCTGGAAATCCTCGGTCAAGGCTTCGCTTCGCTGCCGCAGCCGCACCAAGAACACCTGCGCCTCGGCCCGCAGCGCCTCTTCTTCACGAGCAATCCGTTCGAGCTCGTCGGCTTTGCGGCCGAGGTCGGCGAAGGGCGATCGCGTTGCCAACGCGGTGATCCCGGCGATGATGTCGTCACGCCCCGGGAGCAAGGCTCGGCTATCCACCGACCAGGCTCCGTTGACGACTGATCAAGATCGTCATCACATGGACACACTGGTCATCGGCGTGACCTTCTGGTACGTCTGATCCTCGTGGGTCAGCTCGATCAGCTCGGCAAGCGCACCTTCGCGAGCGACGCTCCGCCGGCGTCCCACGGGGCCGCGGTGTGGCGCGACGGCGCCGAGATAGGCCTCACCCACCTCCAGCCGGATGGCTACCTCGTGGTGCTCGCGCCGTGGCTCCTCGCCGAGCTCCCTGCACCCTGGTCCGAGGCGATCGCGTACCCCGGCGAGATCCTCGTCGAGCTGAAGATGCCCGGCGACCACCTCGACGCCCTTACCATCGACCGCGCCGAGCTCCGCCGGCTGGCCCGCCAGATCCAGCGCGCCGAGGATGTGGACGCGCCCTTTTCGGGGCTGGAGCCGCTCTGGCTCGTGGCGCCGCACTTGCCACCCGCCTTTGCCGAACGAGGCCGGCGAGTCGAGCGGGTCGCGCCCGGCTGCTATCGCGTCGACACGGGCTCCGGGGGCTTTTCTTTCCTCTGGGTCGCGGCCAACGAGCTGCCCCTCCGCGCGGAGCTCATCCCCTTTTTGGTCGTACGGTCGGGCAAGGCGCTGGAGGCGTTCGTCCTGTGGGTCGCCGATCACCGGCCCGTCGACTGGGTGCTCGACGTGGTACAATATGCAGCCATGACGCCCGCAGCACGGACCGAGATGCTCAAGAAGTTCCGCCGGAGCGACGACCCCGAGGTGCGCGAACGCCAGCGCCAGATCGTCCGCGAAATGCTGGAGATCAACCCCGACCTCCGCGAGGAGAGCGAGCAGCAAGTCCGGCTGGCCGAGGCGCGCTCCAACCTCCGCCGGGTGCTCGCCCGGCGCGGCTTCGTCCTGAGCATCGAAGAGCAAGCGCAAATCGAGGCATGCGCCGAGCTCGGTACGCTAGAGCGCTGGCTCGAAGAGGCCGTCACCGCGGCGAGCGCGACCGAAGCGCTCCGGTAAGCAGCCCGGGGGTAAACCCCTTTGCCTTCTACACATCGGGAGGCCAGGGGATCCCGGGCAGCGGGATCCCCAACATTCTGCTGAGCGCGGCCCCCATTGAGCGCACCCCCTGCCCTCGCGCTCGATCTCGCCGCGAAGCGTGAGCTCGGTCTGGCGTACGAGCTGGCGCCCGGCGGAGCCCGTCCCGGATGCGGCGTCAATGTCCCCGCATAAGCGGCGAGGGCGCGGTAGACTCGATCTTCGTGAGCACGCGCGAAGAGCGAGCCGAAGCGCGCCGGCGCACCTGGACCGGTAGGGTCGCCGGGAGCTTCGCCGAAGCCGAGGAGATGGACCTCGCGTTCTGGGGTGCGGCCACGCCGGGGGAGCGCATTCGTGCCGTGACGGCGCTCATCGACGAAATGCGGTGGATGCAAGGTGACCATGGACCTACCCCCCGACTTCAGAGATCTGTTGGAGGAGCTCGCGAACGCGGGCGTTGAGTGAGCGAGGGGAGCGGGGAGCGCGCTTCGGGCGCGGTTTCGGGGAAAAGAAGCTGCGTCGGATGGTGCAGCTCGTCGAGGTGTTCGCCGATGCGGAGATTGTCGCAGCACTGCTGCGACAATCTGTGAAGCACCGGCATCGGGTGGCCGCCTCGACGCCCGGCTTCGATCCGGGGTACACTCGCGCGATGAGCTCGTTCCGCGATCCGCCTCCGGCCGAGGTCGAGGCGCGGGAGCTTGGCCTGGAGATCGCCCGGATCCTGGTGCGGGCGCCGGCCTTGCCGGTGGCCTTGCCGGCCTTCGATCTCACGCTCCTCGGCGTCGAGACCGACGGGAAGGTCATCGACCTCGTGGTCGGCAAGAGCGCTCCGGTGGCGCGCATTCGCCTGGGGCGCGCCCGCGGGGGCCTGGTGCCGCTCTCCCGCGGGCCGGGGCGGGCGCGCGTGGTGAGCGCCGAGGTGCAGGTGATCCACGACGACACCCAGCGCTTCGCAGGCGCGCTCGCGCGCATGGCGGAGCGGGTCGCGGCCGCCGTCGATCAGACGCGCTGGGACGAGGCCGCCGCGGTGGCCAAGCGCCTGCGTCGCGTGCCCGCCGGCATCCCGCTCGAGCATTTTCGCCAGCTCGTCGCGGGTATCCACCCCCCCTCGGCCTCGTGCGGACCGGCTTCGGATGCAACCAGGACTGCGGGCTCTGCTGGCAGGACCGCGAGTGGGGCCGCTACGGCGCGGCGCAGATTCTCGTGTGGATCGAGGATATGCACGCGGCGGGGGCGCGGTCGCTGATCATCTCCGGCGGGGAGCCGACGCTGGACGCGGAGCTCGAACGCTACCTCGGACGGGCGCGGGCGCTGGGTTTCACGGCCGTCACCCTGGAGACCAACGCCGTGCAGATGGCCAAGCACGGCGTGTCGGAGCGGCTGCGCGACGCCGGGATGACGGACGCGTTCGTGTCGTTGCACAGCGGTGACGAGGCGACCTCCGACGCCATCACCCGCGCGCCGGGCACCTTCGCGCGCACGCTGGAGGGTGTGCGCAACCTGCTCGCCGCGGGCGTCCCCGTCGGCCTCAACTGCGTGATGACCCGCGAGGGCCTCGACGCGCTCCACACCCTGCCCGACACCATCCACCAGGCGTTCGGCGGACACCCCAAGCTCACCGGGCTGATGCTCTCGCTGCCCGCCGATCCCTTCGATCGCAGCCTGCTCCCGAGCATCATCCCCGACCCGGTGCGCCTGCGCGCCCTGCTGCGCCCGCTCATCGATCGGGCCTTCTCGCTGGGCATCCAGGTGAAGGCCATCGACGGTCCCTGCGGGCCGCCGCTCTGTGCCTTCGGGGCCGATCGGCGGATCACCTCCCTCACGCCCACGCCGGGCGAGGTGCCCTTTCGCCGGCACCTGCCCGCCTGCGACGGCTGCGCGGTGAAGCACGCCTGCTTCGGGGCGCGCACCGCGCAGCTCGACCTCTACGGCGAGGCCTGCGTCGAGCCGCTCCTCGTCGCTCCCTGAGGCACAGAATGATGAGGGCGTGTCGAGATCCTTCGAGCCTGCCGCGCCGTTCCTTCAGCTCTGGCCGCGCCGTCCGAGGGCAAGACACCGGCACTGGTCGGGGCCGTGTTAGCCTTCTTCGGGTGCAAGGGGCTCCTCTCGACGCCGGACGAGACCTCGCTCTTCGCCGTCGCATCCAGCAGCGCTGCCTGATCGGCGCGCTGGTCGCGGTCTTCGCCTTGACACCGTCGCTTGCATCGGCGCAGAGCGGCTCCGCGGCGCCCAGCGCTCCGCTCCCGTCGAGCGCGCTTCAACCCGAGGGGCCGGGGGCGCATGCCGTCATCCCTCCAGGCCAGGAAGCGGCGCTCGCGAGCATGCTGGGCTCGGGGGTCATGCTCCCAGGAGGGTGCCAGTGGGCAGGCGCGTCCATCCAAAAGAGCTTCGTGAACGTGTCTTATTCATGCGGCGACGGGCGGCGCCTGGAGCTCGAGCTCCATCACCCCGACGATGCACCGAAGACCGCACCGCGGGGCCGCCGCTTTGCGATCGTGGCAAAGAGCGATGGCCCTTTGCCGGCGGACTTCACCGCAGTGCTGCTGGAGAGGCTCGACGCGGAGGGGGCTTCATGGCGCTGGCAGATTGCGCCGCGCGCCGAGGTGCAAGCCGTCCCTCCGCCCCGCATCAACGCCAGGCTTATCTCCGCCGCTCTCCCCTGGTTGATCGCGATCGCCTTCCTGCTCGTTCCATCCGGGCTCGGGGTGCTGCTCGCGCCGGCGGCCAGGCGCCTTTCGCGCGCGTCCTCCCGGTCGCGCCTCGGTCCGAGGGCTGCGGCGATTCCTTATGTCGGGCTCGCCGTGCTCCCGCTGCCGCTCGGGTACCTGATGCCGGAGCTCAGCATCTACGACATCGGCCTCGTCTGCTGGTTGTTCGCCCTCGGCATCGCGCTGCGCGCGCGCCAGCTCGACGGTAAAGGACCTCCCCCCCAAGGCCTCTTGGCGGCGGCCTTCGCCAGCGCCTTTGGATTCATCGGGCTCGAAGTCTTCGCCCGGCTCCAGGCCGCGGCGTTGCCGCCCCTCCCGGCCGCCTCGGAGATGCGCTTGTCCTTCTCCCCGGCCGAGCGTGAACGTCCCTGCGCCGCGATCTACCCTGATGCGTTGCCCGAGCCCAGGTTCGTGCGCTTGCCGGATGCCACGTTGCACCCGGCGCCCGCCCCCGGGGTTCATCGCGTGATGCACGTCGGGGACTCCACCACCGAAGGAGCCGACGTTCCCCTGTCAGACACCTTCGTCGCGCGCCTCGGGCAGCTCCATCCCGACGAGGAGCACCTGAACCTCGGGATCTCCAACACGGGCACCGATCTCCATCTGATGGTGCTCAGGGAGTGGCTCCCCCGGCTGCACCCCGACGAGGTCTACCTCCATATCTTCCCGGGCAACGACGTGTCCGAGATGGACCAGCGCTATGCGTGCTGCGATGACGGCCCGCTCCTCGACGGGGCGGCGCCGGGCTTCCCCGCGCGCTGTCCATCGCCTGAGTGGCGATTTTCGCTGAAGCGTCTGCTCGGACAAGGGCCCTTACCTTATCCCGTGCGCGTCGCCTCGACCGAGAGCCGGGCGGTTCGCCTCCTTGCATACCAGTTCGAGCGCGGGGTGATGTTCCGACTGAACGGGAGGACGAAGAACATAGACCTGCTGTGGGGCGACTTCGAAGGCACGCTCAAGGCATTTCACGAGACCACCGTTCGAGCCGGCGTGCCGCTGACCGTGGTGGTGCTCCCCGTCCGCATGATCTTCGACGGCAGCGACCCGAGCCACGCAGAGGGGCTCCGCGACGTCTCCCACCGCGTCCTCGATATCGCACGCAGCGCCGGTATTCGCACGCTGGACGCAGGCGCCTATTTCGAGGACCTCTATCGCCGAGACCCGACGGCGCCGCTGTTCATGCGCGACTCGCAGAACTCGCACTTCGATCGGCTCGGCCACAAGCTGTACGCCGAGTGGATCGCTGATCAGGCGAGGTAAACGCGGCTTGGCAATGGAGCATCCATGAACAAGACAGCAGTAGACGCGAAACATCTTGGATTCCTCGGGTGTTGTGCCGTCGTAGCGGTCGCCTTCGGCTCCGTGGGGGCATGTGGCAAAAGCCCCGATGATGCCGTCTTCGGCACCACGACATCGACGACCACGACCACCGGTACGGGCGGCGCCGGCGGCAGCACCTCGACAACCGGAACGGGCGGCACCGGCGGTACGCCCCTCACCTGCGGCAACGGCACGCGCGAAGGCGCGGAAGACTGCGACGGAAAGGACCTCGGCGGGAAGACCTGCGCCGATCTCGGCTACGTGAGCCCGCCCGGCCTCGCCTGCGACGCCACCTGCCACTTCGACGCGAAGGGATGCGTCGCCAACTGCGGCAACAACGTCGTCGAGCCCGGCGAGCAGTGCGACGACGGCAACGCCGCCGCCGGTGACGGGTGCAGCAAGACCTGCACCATCGAGGGCGCGACCTGCGCCACGGCGATCCCCATCTCCCTCGTCCTCGGCACCCAGACCATCCACGGCACCACGGCCGGGGCCGGGGCGCATACGGGCACGGACTGCATGGGATCGGCCGGCCCGGATCGCCTCTTTGCGGTCACCATCTTCGGCGACGGCTTCCTCACCGCCAGCCTCACCCGCGGCCCGACCAACTACAACAGCATCCTCTATGCGTCCGCGAGCTGCGACGACGCCGCGCCCAACACGAGCATCCTCTGCGCGAACAGCTACGACGTCGCCACCGATTTACCCCTCAACGGCGGCGAGGTGATCTCGTTCAAGGTCAAGGCCGCGCAGGTCATCTACCTCTTCGTCGACGGCTTCAAGGACGCCGACAGCGGCGATTTCGAGCTCGTCCTCGACCTCTCCACCGGCATCAGCTGCGACGACCCCGTCCCGATCCCGATCGCGGCGGGCGCCCCCATGACGCTGCTCGGCACGACCGAGGGCGCCGGGCTCGACGCCACCGCGGCGGGCTGCGCCGCAAGCTCAGCGAACTGCCCCGACGTCGTCTACCAGATCACGCGCCCCACCAACGGCTCGCTCGAAATCCAGACGCCGGCCTCGCTGACGACGTACAACTCCGTGCTCCACGCGCGGAAGGACTGCAAGGAGCCGGCGACCGAGCTCCAGTGCGCAAACGAGCTCGGCAACAGCGGCGGCGAAATGATGTTCCTGCAAAACCTCATCGGTGGGACCCCGGTTTACCTCTGGGTCGACGGCAGCTCGTTTGCAGCCGACAGCATCCCGTTCGGCAACTACGGGCTGGTGATCACCCCGTAGACTTCGGCGCTCCTCCTCGAGCGGCAGCGCGCGCCCGCCCCGCCTCACGCGCGGTCGCAGCCCCCACCTGCGCGTGGCCGTGCTCTACTCCCTCCATGAACCAAGGACCGTACGGCCCGCCTGGCCCTCCCGGGTTTCCGCAGCAAGGCTTCCCCCAGCAGGGCGGCTTCCCCCAGCAAAACTTCCCCCCGCAGGGCCCACCGCCCAAGCAGGGCATGAGCGGCGCCAAGATCGCCCTGATCATCCTGGCCATCGGCGCCGTGCTGGGCATGGGCGGCTGCCTCACCTGCCTCTGCGTCGCGGGCGGCGCGGCCCGCTCCGTCTCCACGCCGAGCACCGGGCCCAAGATGGACCCCAAGGTCGCCCTCGCCGGGTCCAAGAAGGACTACATCGGCAACTGGACGGGGCCGGGCACGACGCTGAGCATCGGCGCCGACGGGACGCTCGCCTTCGCCAAGAAGAGCGGCAACAGCAGCAAGACGGTGAACGGCCCGATCTCGGGCTTCGCCGGCGACAACATCGAGGTCTTCGCGCTGATCACCATCACCCTCGACGTCACCTCGCCCCCGCGCCGCGACGCCAAGGGCTGGAAGATGACCGTGGAGGGCGTCGAGGTGACCCGCCCCTGACTGAGCTTTCGCAGGGCGGCCGATCGGATGCGGCGCCGCCCGTGGACGAAGATTCGCTCGACGTCAGGCGGCCCGCACCTTGACCACCTTCCCGTCGAACGCCACGGCGAACCCGTGCACCACGGTCGCCCCCGCTGCCAAGAGCTCCGCCGCGTACCCCATCGATTCGAGCTGGGATTGACCCTCTGCGAGCGCCTGCTCCAGCGTCTTCTTCCCGGCCCGCGCCACCTTCAGCTCCAGCACGGCGGCTGGCTTCCCCGGGCGCAAAGGCCGGATGATCACGTCGGGCCTCCCGTGGCCCGACTCGCGGTTCGAGCGCACCTGATAGGCAGGCTCCATCGCCGCGAGCAGCCCCACGACGAACCCTTGATAGACCCGCTCCGGGTACAGCGTCCCCGGGTCGTGATACGACAGCACGTTGAGCACGAAGAGCTGGAGGTGCTCCTCGAACCCCTCCGCGTCACCGTCGAGCAGCGCGCGCGTCAGCCGATCGAGGCTGCCGCCTTGCCCCTCGACGCGGCTCTTCATCCAGCGCCGGAACGTGGTCGTGTACACCTCGCGGACTTCCCGGTTCGGGATGGAGAGCCGGTAGACGACGTTCTCCAGATCGTCCACGTAGCCCATGGCGGCCTTGAGGTAGCCCGAGAACACGAGGAGGCTCCATAGAGCGTCCTCGTTCGTGGACACCTCGCTCAGCGCCACGTTCTCCTCCAGCGTCCGCTCGACGCTCCCTCCTTCGAGCAGCACCTCGAACACCGGCTCCAGCGTGAGGGCATAGCGCTCGAGGAGCTCGTGGATGAGATCGTTCGAGCTGGTCGAGAGCCAGTAGGGCTTCGGCACCTCCTCGTCCCGTTCGAGGAAGCAGAGCACCGACCATGGATTGTAGATGACCTCGCCGCCGAAGAGATAGCCGTTGTACCACCGCCGCACGGCGTCGATCTTGTCGAGGCGTTCGCACCGGGCGAGGAGGGCCGTCACCTCGGCCTCCGTGAAGCCGAAGCAGGTGTTGAAGGCCTTGGACAGGAGCGTGTACACACCGAGGTTGTTGAGCCCGGAGAAGAGGTTCTCTTTGGCCACCCGGAGGATGCCAGTCACAACGGCCTTGAACAGGTGCGGGTTGCTCTTCAGCCCAGCGCCGAGGAAGGCGCGCATGAAATCGAGGATCTCCTTCGCGTAGCCATGGACGTGCCCCGCGTGAATGGGCTCGTCGTACTCGTCGATCAGGATCACCACCTTCTCCCCGTGTTGGGCGTGGAGATAGCTCGAGAGGTCGAGCAGGGCCCGCTCGTAAAGCGCCGGAGTCGCCACCCCGTCGAGGATTTGCTGGAAGCGCCGCCGGTCCACGTCGTCGAGCAGGCTGCCGTCGAGCAAGTACCGGTGCGTCTTGTAAAGATCGATGATCTTGTTCTGAATAATCTCGGCGCAGTGAGAAAACGTCGCCGCCTTGGCACCTTTGAAATTGAAGTGGATGACCGGGTAGCGCTGGAAGTGCGCCCGATAAGCGTCTCCGGCCTGCCAGATGGACAGGTCTTCGAAGAGGGGAGAGAAATCTTCCTCGCGCTTCTCGAACCAGGCCCGGAGCATCGAGAGGTTCAGCGTCTTGCCGAAGCGGCGAGGGCGCGGCAGGAGCACCACGGCGACCCCTTCCCGATCGAGGAGCTCGCGGATGAGGCCGGATTTGTCGACATAGGTGAGCTTGGCCTCCCGGAGGGCGCGAAAGTCGTCGATGCCGATGGGGATGCGGTGGGCCATGAGGCAGCCGGCAGGCTAGCGTCGGGTCCCGCGAGCGGCAAGCCGCGCGGGGTAGGCGGAGCGGCGGATCGAGGGGCTTCCCGGTGCTGGTCTGCCCCTTGCTTTGGGGTCCACCAACACCCCAACGGACCACGACGAGGACCGACCATGAACCTCCCTGTTGCCCCGCCTTCGCCCACGATCCGCTACGCCACGCCCGCAGCCGCGCCGCCTGGAAAAGCCCCGGACCGCGCGCGATCGCCGCAGTCATCCGCGGGTCGGGGCGCGGGGCGTCGCCGGTCATCTCCAGACCGCGTCGGGTGTGATGGCCGGCCTCCCGGTCGAGAACATCTCCCTCGGTGGCCTCTTCGTGCGCAGCCAGAGCCTGCTCGCGCTCGGCACGCAGATGACGATCCTCCTCTTCCGCAGCGGATTTCGCCGGCCGATCCAGGTGATCGGGCAGGTCGTCTCCGCCGTCTCGCCCGAGCAGGCCAGGCAGTGGGGCGCCATGGCGGGCATGGGGATCCGCTTCGATCAGATGGACGGGGACGCGCCCTGCGCCTGCGGATGCTCATCGACGAGCTCGGTGGAGCCTCTGCGCGCCCTGCGGCACCGCCGCCGCCTGCACCCGTGGCCACGCTCGCGCCTGCGCCGGCGACCGCGTCGCCGAGAAGCCTGGGCTCACGCTGGCCACCGAGATGCTCGAAGCGCAAAGCCAGACGATCCAGGACCTCCACGCCCAGATCAAGGCCTTACGCAAGGAGATCTCGGTGCGCGATCGGGCCATCAACGAGCTCACGAGCGCGCTTGCGCCGAGAGGCGACGCGCGCCGCCCTCGCCGAGCACAGGCGCTGATCCCGGCACGAACGCGGCACCGTGCGGCACGAGCCCAACCTCAAGTGCCTGGTCATTCGAAGGCTCGGACGGCCTGCCGTAGACCCCAGCCCCTCCCCGCGTGCGGGGAGAAGATCTACTTCGATCAGAGGGAAGAATGCCCTCGTGCCCTGATCTCTCCCGCATGCGGGGAGGGGCCGGGGGTGGGGTTTAGCAGCGCGCTCTCACAGATCCCCGAGGTTTTTGGAGATCTGATGAATGCTCAGGTTTTAACCCCGGGCTACGCCGCTTCGGATGCACCGCACCAATCTACTCCGCCAGCACCCGGCGCATGAACAGACTGGCCATCTCCGCGGCGCCCGCCTCGGCGTAGAGCACGAAGTGCCCGTTCTCCCCGTGGGTCGGGCGGTACTGGAGAAAGCCTCGTCCTGCGCCAGGACGGCTGATCTCCGCGATCGGCGAGCCCTCGGGCTTGCCGAGGCCGGGGACAGGGGAGAGCAGCTCGACGAGCGGTGTCGTCCGCAGCGCCACGGCCAGCGCCTCGGCGGTCACGGGCGGTGTGTACGTGTCGTTCAGGCCCTCGTAATGGAGCACCGGGCGAGGTTTCTGGCCGGCTGGAGGGTCCCAGTAGAGCCGCGCGTAGCTCTGCGGATCGATCGGGTCGGCGAGGTGTTGCACCACGGTGAGGAAGGGGTGGTATTCGTCGAGCTCGCCGGGGGAGAGGGCATAAACGGCGGTGAGCAAGGGCGCGATCTTGATATCGGGGCGGCGCAGGATGCCGAGGCGCGCGTCGCCCCCGCAGCCGGAGAGCAGCGCGCCGCGCATGAGCGGATCGATCGCGCCGAGCACCGCGGCGGACTGGCTCCCTTGCGAGTGGCCGGCGGCCATCACCCGGCGGGCGTCGAAGCGCGGCTTCTCGCGATCGGGGCGCGCGGGGAGAAGGTCGTTCTTCGAGAGATCGGCGGAGGCCATCAGGCGCGCGAGCACCATTCCATCGACGGAGGCCTGACGGAGGTTGTCGCGGGCGCGGGCGGGA
This sequence comes from Byssovorax sp., assembly GCA_046351295.1. Taxonomy (GTDB): domain Bacteria; phylum Myxococcota_A; class Polyangia; order Polyangiales; family Polyangiaceae; genus JAXLYT01. The sequence goes on along the minus strand of JAXLYT010000016.1, from coordinate 120,784 downwards.
TAAAGCGGGTTGTAGAACGACAGCTCGGCGAGGGCCGTCCCCGAGCCGAGCCGCAGCGGAAACCCGGCGATCGAGATCGACACGGGCTTTCCGGCCCCGGGGCGCCCGCCGAGCGGGTCTTTCCCGCCGTGGAGCGGTTGATCGGTCGACACCACCGCGATCCCCTCGCGCGCGGCCCACCCGGCGAAATCGTTCTTGCCGAGGAAGGTATACGCATCTCCCCCGGTGCCATGGGCCGAGAGCACGAGCGGATAGCCGCCGGCGGGCATCGCCGAGGTGGGGATGGTGAGGACGAAGCGGGCGCGGAGCAAGGGGCCGCACTCGGGGGTTCGATACGGAGAGCCCGCGGGCACCTCGCTCAGCAATGGGCGCTTCTGCGCGTCGAGGCGCACGGTGCCCCCGCTCTCCTCCAGGAAGGGGGCTTGATCGATCTCGTCCTGGAAGTTGGGTGTGCAGTAGACGCCGCGCAAGGTGTGATATCCGCCCGGGCCCTCGGGCTCCGAGAGCGGATCGACCCACTCGGCCGAGACGATCCGAGGGGCCTTGTCGCCCGAGAGCGCCCGGGCCACATCCATCATCTTCGCGGTCACCGCCTCGGGGACCTGGGTGCGGAAGAGGGCGATGGCGGCGATATCGTCTCTCGCGACGCCCAGCGCGGCGAGGCGATCGAAGGCGCTGACGTGGAGCAGGCGGGCTTTCTCTTCCACCGGATCGGGGCGGGGCGCCGTCCACTTGAGGGCTTCGAGCTCCATCGTCGTGCCGAGGGGCGATGGGTTGCCCGGTTGCCCAAGGTCTCTCCGTACCACGGCGGCATACAGTGTTCCACCGCGGAGCACGAAGCCGGAGTGTGGTTTGACGGCCAGCGTCCCCTGCGGCACGTAGCGGAGCGCCTCGGGGTAATAGCGCGAGGTGAGGGGGATGAAGTGGCCGAGATCGGGGCTCTTCGGGTCGACATCGACGAGGAAGACGGCGTCGCGGGAAGCCGGAGAGAGGGTGGAGAGGGCGACGCGGGCTGGATCGATGGGCGCGGTGAAGTGGAAGTAGACGGCGGGCGAGACGGAGTAGCCCTCGACGTCCTGCTCGGCGGCGGCGAGGTACTCGGCGATGAGGTCTTGCTCGCGGCCGGGGAAGCCGCGCAGATCGAGCAGGCCGGCGGGGGTGCGGAGCAGCTCGGTGGGCCAGGGGAGGTCGAAGAGGTCGACTGCGGGGCCGCGGGGGAGGTGGAAGGAGACCTGGACGCTGCCCGGGAGCGGGGCTTTAGGGATGTATGTGACCGCGGGCGGCGCGGCGCTCGGCGAGGGCACCGGGGAGGGCGGCGCGCCGCAGGCGGCGAGGAGGAGCGCGGCGAGCGGCGGGAGGGCGCGGCGGGGCATGCGTTGGGTGGACAGTACCACGCCCCCTCCCACCCGCTCCCGTTCCCGTTCCCGTTCCCGCAACTCCTTCGCGGTGGCCGTGTTGCTCGGATCGGCGACGGCAACGGCAACGGGGGTCGATTGTTTTGGGAAGGGGCTTCCCTTGGGTGGGGTCCGGGGGTGAAATGCGCTCGATGTCTCGCCGTGCCGTTGTGTGGTTTTCGTGGTGCTCCTTGCTGTCGCTGATCGGCTGTGGAGCGCCGCCGCTCCCGCCGCCACCTCCTCCGCCGAAGGTCGAGCCGCCTCCGGTTGTGGTCGCCGAGGTGCCGCCGCCGAAGGTCGAGCCGAGCTGCCCGCAGGGGACGCGGCGCGAGGGCGATCAATGCCGCCCCGTGCATGCGTGCGGCGTGGAGCAAAGCGACGAGGCGTTCACGGCGATCGCCTCGAAGACCTGCGTGGGGCGGGAGGCGTGCGAGGCCGCCTGCCAGGGCGGCGCGATGCGGAGCTGCACCGACCTCGGGAACATGATCCTCTCCGACAAGAGCGCGACGAATGAGGCGCGGGGCAAGGCGCTCGATCTCTTCCAGCGCGCATGCGCGGGCGGTGACGGCGAGGGCTGCTACCGCATCGGCACGGCCTACGACACGGGCGGCGCGCTCCCGGTCGACGCGGCGCGCGCGGTGGAGCTCTATCGCCTCGCCTGCAATTGCCGGAGCGCCCTCGCGTGCAACGACCTCGCGTTCTCCTACGAAAAGGGCGAGGGCGTGGGGCAAGACAAGGGGCGCGGCGTGGCGCTCTACCTGCGGAGCTGCGAGCTCGGGAGCCCGCTCGGCTGCAAGAACGCCGCGGTGATGCTCCACGATGGGAGCGGCGTCCCGGCCGACAAGAAGCGCGCCTTCGAGCTCTATACCCGCGCGTGCGAGAGCAACCAGGAGGGGGCGTGCAACAACCTCGCGATGATGTACGGCGAGGGCGACGGCATCCCCGCGAACGAGCTCGAGGCGGTGCGCCTCTATCTCAAGTCCTGCAACCTCGGCGGCGCCAAGGCATGCACGAGCTATGGATTCATGTTCGAGAAGGGGCGCGGGGTCGCGCAGGATTACAACAAGGCCCTCGCCTACTACCAGAAAGGATGCGAGGGCGGCAATGCCCAGGGGTGCACCAACCTGGGCGTGATGATCGAGGCCGGGATGGGCCTCGGATCGAGCGATCTCGGGCGCGCCGCGGAGTATTACGAGAAGGGCTGCAAGGGCAACCTGCCCGAGGCCTGCACCTACCTGACCAAGCTGATCGATCACATGCAGAGCGACTGCCCCGAGACCGCCGCTCCTGCGGCCGGCAGCGCAAAGCCCTCTCCCGGCAAGGCCGACCCCGGCAAGGTCGACCGGGCCGACTGCACCAACATCGGCTATCTGTACGAGCACGGCGTGGGCGTCGCGGTGGATCTCCGCAAGGCCGTGACCTATTACGAGCGCGGCTGCGCGGCCAAGAGCCCTGTCTCCTGCTCGAATCTGGGCATCCTCTACGACAAGGGGCGCGGCGTCGGGCAAGACGCGGCCAAGGCCGCCAAGCTCTATCAACAGGCATGCGATCTCGGCGCCGCCACCGGCTGCAACAACCTCGGCTTCATGCTCGAGCACGGCGAGGGCCTGAAGAGGGACCCGAAGAAAGCCCTGTCCGCCTACAAGAAGGGCTGTGACAAGGGGAGCGACCGGGCCTGTGAGAATGCCCGTCTGCTCGAAACGAACCTCGGCAATCGCTGAGGGCTCAAGGGGCCAGTGTCACCGTGTACCCGTGGGGCATGAAGGGGGCCTCGTCCGGGTCGAAGGGGTGGCCTCGGTCGATGCTCCCGGCGTTGACGCCCACGACCAGGATGCCGCTGAGATCGCCCAGGCGGGAGACGGTGCGCTCCACGTGGCTGTCGCCGTAGACGCCGGCCACATCGACTCTCCCGGCCTCCGCACCGGCCTTGTCGACCTTCACGAGCGACCAGCGGAAGATCGAGGGCAATTCCCAGTCGGCGGCGAGGGTGAGGGAGCCGTCGGGGGGCGCGCCGGTGAGGTCGACCCAGAGGTAGGTCATCCCGGTCGGGTCGATGGGGCGGGATGGGGCGAGGCGGCGGGGCAGGGTGCTGTACGGGATGGACCACTCGAAGCGGACGCGGCCCATCTCGCCGAAGCGGCGCATGTCGGGCATGTGGCCTTCGTCGCTGCGGGTGCCGACGAAGGCGCGGGACACCGCGAAATCGAGGAGGAGCTGGTCGAGGCTGCTCCCGCGATCGCGGGCGTTCTCGCGGAGGGCGTCGAAGAGGTCGGGCTCGTTGCTCCACTGCCAGGAGCCGGGCTTCGTGCGCTGGTCGGACACGTCGAGCAACGCCGTCAACAACGTCCCCGGAGGGCCCTGGCCGAAGGTCGCTTCGAGGTACGCAGGGAAGAGCAGCGCTCCGTCGGGCACGCGGGCCGAGCCGGCGGTGAGGGCCCGCTCGGGGTGCTCCTGGAAATCGTCGACCGCGGCGAGCTCGACGAGGGAGCACGGGGCGGCGAGCGAGGCGAGGTAGCTCGACGCCATCGCGAGGGTGCCCTCTTCCATGCCTGGATCGAGGCGGAGGGCGATCGCCTGGGCGACGGCGCGCGCGACCTCGCTCCCGGTCACGCACGATTCGGGCGCGCGGGGGAGCGGCATCAAGGCGAACGCGCTCGCCGTGTCGAGGCCGCCGGCCCGGACGAGCAGGTCGATCGTCACGAGCAGCTCGTTCGGCGATACGCCGGGCGGCGCGCCGAGGTAGAGGTCGAGCGCCGGGCTGCCCCCGAGATCGCCGTCGGGCAGGGGCGCCGGCAGGCCGAGCGCGCGGTAGGTGGAGAGCGCCGACTCCGCATCTCGCAGCACGGCGAGCACGGGCGCGGGTGGGGCGTTCGCGGGGGCGTGGACGCACACGGCCTCGCGGAACGAGCATGCGCGCTCGGGCAGGTCGCGGTCGGTGGGCCGGCTCGCGGTGGGGGCGACCTCGCGCCCCGTGGGGAGCACCTGGTCGATCGGCGAGGGGCCGAGCTTCTGGCTCAGCGGGTCGTCGGCCCGCGCGACGCTGCCCGCGGTCATGGTGAGCAGGGAAGCGGCGATCCAGGCCGAGACCCGCGCCGGGCTCGGGCGCGGGCGCCGGGCGGGGATCGGCGGTGGGCGGGGTCGTTCGCGCATTTGACAGGGCTCTCTACCGAGTCCTACAACCAGGGTCGATGTTCCCGTCGGCGGCCACGATCAGGCGCCGCCGGCTCTCCGCACGGACCACCCCGGCACTTTTCCGCAATCGAGGCGACCATGCCAGCGATCCGGTTCGACCCGTCCGAGGCCGTCACCTTCGATTTCGGCCGGGGGCTCGTGGCGCTCGCGGGCGAAGGGGGCGAGGCGCCGCGGGTCCTCGTGCCGGGCGAGGCGCTCGCCACCCTCTGTGACGCCGCGGGGCCGAGCGCGGCCGGGGCCTTCGGGCGCTCGCTCGGGCAGGCGATGGGCGAGCGCGTGGCGGGGCGCCTCGCGGGCGAGGCGGGCGTGCGCGGCGCGAGCGTGGAGGAGGTGGTGGAGCAGCTCGGGGCCGAGCTGTCGCTCGCCGGCCTGGGCTCGCTCGCGCTCGAGCGCTGGGGCAAGGCGATCGTCATGGTGATCGCGCGATCGCCGCTCGGGGCGCGGGGCGACGCGCTGCTCGAGGCGGTGCTCGCCGGCGCGCTCGGCGCGGCCACGGGGAGAGAGGCGCGCTCGCTCTTCCTCGGCCGGGACGAGGCCTCCGCGCGCTTCTTGATCACGGGTGACGCGGGCCTCGCGAAGGTGACGAGCCTGCTCGCCGACGGCCTCTCCTGGGGTGAGGCCCTCGTGCGCCTCCACGCGAGCGCGCCCGGGGCGCAGGGAGGCGCGTCGTGAACGACGGCGACCGGATCAGCACGCTCGAGGGCCTGCTCGCGAAGATCCGCAAGAACGCCTCCGTCCCGCGGGCCTCATCGCGTCCGCCGGCCGCCCTGGACGTCGCGGACAGCCCGGTCGCGGCGGTCTCGCCGACCCCGGTCCCGCCCGCGCCGCCCACGCGCCCCTCCGGCGCACCCACCTCGTCGCCGAGCACCCGGCCGGTGGCGCCGCCTCTGCAATTCGGCCGGACCACGATGTCGGGGATCGGCGCGCCGCCCATCCCACGCATCAGCCCGCTGCCCAGGCCGATGGCGCCGATCCTCGGCGCCGGAAGGGTGATCCGACCTGCCGAGACGCCGCTGGAGGCCGCAGCCCGTCGGGTCAAGACCTTGCCCTCACGCCTGGTCGAGCCGGTGGCGATGCCCGAGGCGGACGGCCCGCCGCGCGTGCCCACCTTGCCGTTCGGGCCCCCCGCCCTGCCCGCGCCGCCGCCGTCCCCGCTCGAGCTCGACATCGACGACGATCTGGCGCTCCTGCCCCTCGTGACCGAGACCACGGTGGCCCACAGCGGCGCGCCGCCGCCGGTCCCCGTGCCGATCCCCTCCGCCCCCGAGCTCTCCGTGGAAGAGGTGATCGACAGCGACGCGCTGGAGCTCGACGAAGAGCTCGCCCTGGCCGCCGACGAGGAGGAGGAGAAGAAGGCCGAGGCCGAGCGGCTCGCGCGAGAAGAGGCTGAAAAAGAGGCGCGCCGGGTCGCCGAGGCCGAGGAGTGGCGGCTGCTCGAAGAAGAGGCCCGGCAGATCGAGGCGGCGCAGGAGGCCGCGGAGAAGGCGGCCGCAGAGAAGGCCGCAGCAGAGAAAGCAGCCGCGGAGAAGGCGGCCGCAGACAAAGCAGCCGCGGAGAAGGCCGCAGCAGAGAAAGCAGCCGCGGAGAAGGTCGCCGCGGAGAAAGCAGCCGCAGAGAAAGCGGCCGCCGAGAAGGCCGCCGCGGAGAAGGCCGCCGCGGAGAAAGCAGCCGCAGAGAAAGCGGCCGCCGAGAAGGCCGAGGCCGAGCGCAGGCGGGCGCTCGCGCGCGAAGAGGAGCGGGTCGTCCGCGAGGCGGCCGAGCGCGTCGAGCGGGAGGCGCGCGAGAGGGCCGAGGAGGAGCGGCTCGCCGCCGAGAGGGCGGAGGAGGCGGCGCGCGAGAAGATCGAGGAGGAGCGGCTCGCGCAGGAGAAGCTCCCGGCGCCGCCCATCATCGAGGCCGCGCCGGTGCCCGAGGAGCCGCCGGTCTCCGGTCGGCTGCCGCGCGACGAGATGCGCACGGTGGACGAGGCGCTGCTCGACGAGGACGACAAGGCGCCTGTGTCCGGGCCTGCGGAGAGCCAGCGGAAGCCGACCGCCGCGGCGGAGGAGCAGTCTTCGCTCGACACCCTGGGCGGGTGGGACGACGACGCGCTCGACGCGCTCGACGCCGCACCGGCCGAGGAGCCGAAGGTCGAGGCCCCGCGCGCTCCTCCGGCGAAGGTCGAGGATCACGCGGTCGCGGCGCCGCTCCTGCCCGAGGTCATCGCGCGCCCGCCGGCGGAGGGCGCGGTCGCGGCGTTCGTTGGAGCACCAACGATCGCGCGGCCCGTGACCTTCGGCGACCTGCTCGATCAGAGCCTCTCGCTCGGCGCGTGACACGATGGATCCGCGCGGGCAACATCGTTCCCAGGAGCCCGCCTGGTGGGCCACGCTCCTCGTGGTGATCGCGGTCGCCGGCACCTGCCTCTACGCCGCGGCCCGGCTGCGCGCGTCGGTGACGACCCCGGGCGCGCCGGGCAGCGCCGCGCCCGCCGCGCCCGCGCCGCGCTGAGCGCCCGCGGGGCTCAGTTGCTCGTCGGGTCGAGCCGCAGGACAGGCCGGATCAGCACGAAGGGCTGCACGATCAGCGAGAGGAAGCGCGCCCCGGGGTCGGCGGGCCAGCGGCGCAGATCGTCGGCCGTCGGCTTGCGGATCTGGCCGCTTTGGATCCACGCCTCGACGCGGCCCGCCTCGTTCTTCGCCACCGCCTCGCCCACGTCGAGCAGGTCGAGCGCGGCGCCGACCACGATGATCGCGTCGCGCTTCGCATGCGCCTGGAGGTCGCTCCAGAGCACCTCGCCCATCGTCGCCAGAAGCTCGTCTCGCATGCCGGAAAGGTAGCGCGCCTCGGGCAGAGCCACCGCGATCGACGCAACTTCTTCGCCCTCCCCGGCCGGCCCGCCCGCGCGCCCGGGTGTACGATCCTCGGCGCCATGGGCCGCTCCTCCGCCTCGCGCACCCGCCTCGCGCAGGCCCTCGCGCGCGCCCTCCACCCGGCCGAGGAGCAGGCCCGCCTCGCCCGGATCGACTTCGAGGACGCGGGGCACGGCTACGACCGCTTCGGCCTCCACCCCGCGTGGGTCGCGGCAGGCGCCGGCCTCTTCCGCGTCTTCTACGAGCGCTACTTCCGCGTCGACTCCCGCGGCGCGGAGAACATCCCGCGCGAAGGCCCCGCCATCCTCGTCGCCAACCACAGCGGCACCGTGCCCATCGACGGCCTGATGCTCTACCTCGATGTCCTGCGCCGCACCGATCCGCCGCGCGTGCTGCGCGCCATCGGCGACCGCTTCATCCCCGCGCTCCCCGTCATCAGCACCCTGTTCGCGCGCACCGGCACCGTCAGCGGCACCCGCGAGAACCTGCGCGCGCTGCTCGCGCACGGCGAGCTCGTGCTCATCTTCCCCGAGGGCACCCCCGGCGTGGGCAAGCCCTTCCACGATCGCTACCACCTGCTCCCCTTCCGCGTCGGCCATGTCGAGACGGCGATCGCATGCGGCGCGCCGATCATCCCCGCCGCGGTGATCGGCGCCGAGGAGCAATGGCCCCAGGTCGCGCGCTTGCCCATCCAGCTCTTCGGCGCACCCTACCTGCCTTTGCCCCTCACCCCCTTCCCGCTGCCCGTGCGCTACCACCTGCGCTACGGCGCGCCGATCCGCTTCGACGCGCCTCCCTCTGCCGCGACCCGCCCCGAGGTGCTCCGCGAGGGCGCGGCCAGGGTGCAAGCCGCCGTGGAGGCTTTGATCGCCGAGGGTTTGCGCGAGCGCGAGGGGATCTTCACATGAGAGGCGTGCTCCTCACCGGGGCGACCACGCCCTACGGACAGGCGCTCGCGCGGGCCCTGCTCGCCGACCCGCGCTTCGGGACGATCCTCGCCGCCGGGATCGAGCCCAACGCGCCCGGCCTGCCCGCGAGCGCGCGCCTCGTTTACCGGCGCGTCGACCTGACGCGGAGCCGGGACATCCAGACCTTGCTCGGCGGCCCCGCCTGCGACCTCGGCATCGAGGCGCTCGTCCACGGCGCCTGGCACCGCAAGGCGGGCGACGCCGGGCGGAAGGTGCACGACCTGAACGTGGCGTCGACGCGCGAGCTCTTCCAGACGGCCGAGGAGCATCCAACACTGTGCCACATCGTGCTCCGGAGCTACGCTGACATCTACCGGATCGACACCGAAGCACCTGTCTTGATCCGCGAGGACCACCCGCTCCGCCTGACCGCCGAGATGCCGCAAATCCTCCGCGACCACCTCGAAGCCGATGTGACCGCCTGCATGCAGATGAGCACCGGCCGACTGCCCATCACCGTCCTCCGCTTCGCCGAGCTCCTCGCCCCCGACTCCGGCAGCCAGCTCTTCGATTACCTCTCTTCCCGCGTGTGCTTCCACCCCCTCGGCTTCGACCCGATGCTCTGCCTGCTCTCGATGGCCGACGCGGTGCGCGCGACCGTGGCCGCCCTCGACCGGCGGACCGCGGGGATCTTCAACATCCCAGGGAAGGATGTATTGCCCCTCTCGGAGGTGATCGCCCTCTCCGGGCGGAGGAGCGTGCCAGTGCCGGAGCCGCTCCTCGCCCCGCTCTATGCGCTGCGGGCGCGCGCCCTCCACACGGATTTCCGCTACGACCTGAACCGCTTTCGCTTCCACCAGAGCGGTGTGCTCGTCGGGACGAGGGCGAGAGAGGTGCTCGGGTATATGCCGGAGGTGCCGATCGACTGGGAGAGGATCGGAGGGGAAGCGAAGGTCGACGTCGGGAGCGATCAGGGGAGCCGCGCTGCGGTCGGCTCGTTCCGCCGGAACACGTAATAGATGGGTGACGCCTCGTTCGGTGAGGCGAAGGCGAGGCGGTAGTCGTCGTCCCAGGGATGTCCGGAGGAGGCGGCGACTTGCTTGAAGACGGGGAGCTCGTCGTTGCGCACCACGCACCATGTGGGCCGGAAGGCGCGCACGATGGCCAGATCGGGGTAGCGGTGCTCGGGGCTCCAGTAGGGCAGCACCTCGGGGGTCACGAGGCCCTTGGGGTCGAGGATTGGGCGGTGGGCGTAGTAGCCGATGTAACCGATCGACGACTGCGAGGAGATGAACACCCGGTCGGACGAGGCGGCGTGCTCGTCGAGCCAGCGGCCGACGGGGGCGCGCACGGTCTGCTCGAACACCTGGTTCGAGCGGAGGCGGTGCTGCGCGGCGAGGAGCGGGCCGACCGCCACGCTGGCCGCGGTCGCGCCGAGGGCGGGCACGATCCAGCGCTCGACGCGCGGGACGAGCACCGCCGCGCGCGAGGCGATCTCCACGGCGGCGATCGACGCGAAGGCGAGGTAGATCGGGTAGGTGCGCAGGGCGTAGCGGTCCGAGGGCGCGGCCTTCGACACGACGAACACGACCCAGAAGAGCGCGTACCAGGCGAGGGCCGGGTAGAACGACGTGCGGCGCCGGACGATCAGGAGGACGAGCCCGGTGAGCGCGGCGAGCGAGAGCATCACGTCGAGCGCGTCGGTCACCAGGATGTGCAGGATCTCCCGGGCGTAGGGCGCGAACACCTCGCCGAGCACCCGCTGCTGGACGATGCGCTTGGCGGCCCAGGTGACCGGGATGGGGTTGCCGAAATAGAGGGTGGCGACGACGATCCAGGGCGCGACGGTGAGGATGAACACCCCGACGCTGCGGAGCGGGAGCCGGCGGTCGCGGAGCGTCACGGCGATGGCGTAGACCCCGGTGAGCAACAGCGTGTCCCAGCGTGCAACGAAGAGGACGCCGAGCAAAACGGCGGCGAGGAGGTCTCGCCGCTTCGCGTAGGCGAGCCAGACGGAGATCGAGCCGAGCGTGATGAGGCTCGCGCCCATGCCCGAGATCGACCAGTGGATGAGGCGCGGGCTCATCGCGATCAGCACCGAGGCGAGCCGGCCGGCGCGCTCGTGGCCGAGCTGCCGGAGCCACAGGTAGGTCACCACGCAGAGCCCGCCGTCGGCGGCGATCGTGATCACCTTGCCGGCCGCGAGGCCCGGGGCGCCGAGCTTGATCACGAGCGCCATCACCATCGCCCAGAGGGGCGCGGTGGTGCCGAGCACGGGCTCGCCCGCGTTGTAGACGAAGCCCTGCCCATGGGCGAGGTTCTCGCTCATCCGCAGGGTGATGAGCGCAGCGGTGTCGGTCGCGTTCGTCGTCCAGAGCATCCACGCCCGGAGGCACACGGCGATCGCCGCCACCACGGCGAGCATGAGCGCGACCTCGCGCCGGGCCTGCGGGTCGCCGCCCGGGTCACCCAGGCTCGGTGGAGGCATGGAGAATGCCCCACCGACGAAGCCACGGGGCTCCGAGGGGCGGTCTTGGCGAGGAGAGGGCGGGGGTAGGGGAGATGAGCTTTCTCTTCGGTCCATCGATCTCCAGCGATCGCAGAGAGCGGACAACCGACCTCGTCGCTACTCGATTTCCACGTTAATCGAAGGGTTTCTGCGCTGTCCAGGGGGAGCCGCCGAGGGCGAGCCCGGCGCACCGAGTGGCATTTTCCAAGGGTGAATTGGAAGATGCATCCTGGGCGCGAGCGGCTTCGGGGAGATGGGTTTAGCCGGTCGGCTCACCCACGTAATCCAGATATCTCGGCTCGTACTGCTGTGCCCGGATCGCGCTCATCGGGTCGCTCGGGCGCGCCTTCGAGGCGAGGCCCCGCTCCCACGCCACCTCGGCCACCGCGGCGGCGATGTGCAGCGACACGTCCTTGATCCGCGACAGCGAGGGGAAGATGCGGCCGAGCGCGAGGTCGTCCTCGCTCACCTGGTCGGCCAGCGTGTGGGCGGCCACCGAGAACATCTCGTCGGTGATGCGCCGCGCCCCGCAGGCGATCGCGCCGAGGCCCACGCCCGGGAAGATGTAGGCGTTGTTCGCCTGCCCGGGGACGAAGGTGCGGCCCTCGAAGAGCACGCGGGGGAAGGGGCTCCCGCTCGCGAAGATCGCCTTTCCGTTCGTCGCGGCGTAGGCCTCTTCCGCGGTGCACTCGGACTTCGAGGTCGGGTTCGACAGGGCGAAGACGATCGGGCGCTCGTTGATCGCGGCCATCGCCTCGAGCACCTCGCGGGTGAAGGTCTTCGGCTGCCCGGAGGCGCCGATCAAGGCCGTCGGGCGGATCGCGCGCACCGCCTCGGCGAAATTCGCGCAGGGCTCCATCGCCTGCGCGTAGTGCTTCTTGTGCGAGGTCAGGCCTTCGCGCGAGCTCACCACGAGGCCCTTCGAGTCGAAGAGGAAGCAGCGCTTGCGGGCCTCGGCGACCGGCATGCCCTCGCGGGTGAGCGCGGCGGTGAACAGGTCGCAGAGGCCGACGGCGGCCTCGCCGGCGCCGAGGCAGAGCAGGCGCTGATCGGCGAGCGGGGCGCGGGTCACGCGCAAAGCCGAGTAGATCCCGGCGAGCGTCACCGCGGCCGTGCCCTGGATGTCGTCGTTGAAGATCGGGCCGCGCTCGGCGTAGCGGTCGAGCAGGCGGAAGGCGTTGGTGTTGGCGAAGTCCTCGAACTGGATCACGGCGCCGGGGAAGACCTCGCCGAGGGCGGTCACGAGCTCGTCGATGAGCTCGTCGTAGGCGGGGCCGCGCACGCGCTTCTGGCGGAGGCCGATGTAGAGCGGATCGTCGAGCAGGGCGGGGTTGTCGGTGCCGACATCGACCGCGATGGGCAGGGCGAGCATCGGGTGCACGCCGGCGCATGCGGTGTAGAGCGAGAGCTTGCCGACCGGGATGCCCATCCCGTTGGCGCCGAGGTCGCCGAGGCCGAGGATGCGCTCGCCGTCGGTGACGACGATGATGCCCACCTCGCGCTGGGGGAAGGCGCGGAGCACCGAGGCCACCCGGCCGCGATCGTTGGCGGAGACGAACACGCCGCGCGCGGCCTGGTAAATGCGCGCGTACTGCTGGCATGCCTCGCCGACGGTGGGCGTGTAGATGAGGGGCATCATCTCGTCCATCGCGTCCATCACCACGCGGTAGAAGAGCGTCTCGTTGCGGTCGCGCAGGCCGGCGAGGTGGACGTAGCGGGCGAGGTCGTCGGGCTGGCGGCGCACCCGGAGCAGCTCGCGCTGCACCTGCTCCTCGATGGTGTGGACGCGCGGCGGGAGCAGCCCGTTCAGGCCGAAGGTGTCGCGCTCGGCCTGGGAGAAGGCCGTGCCCTTGTTGAGGGCGGGGTCGCGCAGGAGATCGAGCCCGGTCACCCGGCGGCCGCTCGGTCCGGAGATCAGCTTGGTCCGTACGTCCATGGTGACCGCACCCTACTTTCTTCGCGGCGTCGATGAAAGCGGCCCGTTTCACCGACCCGCGCGGGGGCCGAATCGTTCCGGCGGGCACAAGTAGGGCTTGCCGCGCTCGCCTGATTTCCCCAAAAAGAGTGCCCTTTCCCCCCTGCGCGGGAATTTCCCGCGGCCCGAACCCTGGACAGGCAAGTCTGTGAGCACTGCGTCTCCGAGCGATCAGGATGCGGCAACGAAGCCGAGCCCGCGGCGTTTCATCCCCCTCGTCCTCCTCCTCGCGGCGGTGGTCGGCTGGCTGGGCTACCGCGCCTACCTCGCGCGCAAGCCGTACGAGTGGAGCGGGACGGTCGAGGCGCGCGTCATCACCGTCGGCTCGCGCGTCGGCGGGCGCATCAAGGAGGTGCTCGTCCACGAGGGCGATCCGGTGCAGGCCGGGCAGGTGTTGATCACGCTCGAACCGGGCGATCTCGAGGCGCAGCGGCTCTCGGCCGCGGGGCAGCTCGCGCAGGCCGAGGCCGCGCTCGAGCGGGTGAAGGCGGGCGCGCGGCCGGAGGAGATCGAGCAGGCCAAGGCGCGCGCGGCGACCGCGGCCGCAGCGCTCCAGGAGTCGCGCGCGGGGGCCCGCGGCGAGCAGATCGCCGCGGCCGAGGCGCGCCTCGTGGCGGCGCAGGCCTCGGTGGACAAGGCGAAGCTCGACGCCGAGCGCACCAAGACGCTCGTGGCGAGCGGGGCCATCTCCCAGGCCGAGGCGGACAACGCCGACGTGGCGCTGCGCGCGGCCGTGGCGTCGCGCGACGCGCAGAAGCACACGGTCGACGAGCTGAAGAACGGGACGCGCCGGGAAGACGTGGCGCAGGCCGCGGCGCGGGCCAAGGAGGCCGCGGCGAGCGCGAGGCTGGTCGAGGCGGGGTCGCGCGTGGAGGACATCCGGGCCGCCGAGGGCGCGCTGATGGCCGCGCAGGGCAAGCTGAAATCGATCGAGGTCCTGATCGAGGAGCTGTCGATCAAGGCGCCGCGCGCGGCCACCGTGGAGGCGCTCGATCTGCGGCCCGGGGACATCCTCGGGCCGAACGCGGCGGCGGTGACGCTCCTCGAGGACGACCAGCTCTACGTGCGCATCTACGTGCCCGAGACGAAGATCGGCCTCATCAAGGTCGGCGACCCGGTCCCGATCACCGTCGACTCGTTCCCGGGCAAGAGCTTCGGCGGGGTAGTCGAGCATATCAACACCGTCGGCGAGTACTCGCCGCGCAACCTCCAGACGGCAGACGAGCGCGCCGATCAGGTGTTCGCGACGCGCATCGGCCTGCGCGAGGGCAAGAAGGAGCTGCGCGCCGGGATGGCGGCCTTCATCACGGTGCCCAAGTGACCGCCGAGCTCTGCATCACCGTGCGCGACGTGACGCGCAAGTTCGGGCCCTTCACCGCGCTCGACCGGGTGAACCTGGAGGTGAAGAAAGGCACGATCTACGGCCTGCTCGGCCCGAACGGCTCGGGCAAGTCGACGCTGATCCGCATCCTCTGCGGGCTGCTCGCGCCCACGGGCGGCACGGCCAGCGTGCTCGGCCTCGACGTGGTGAAGGACGGCGAGGAGATCCGCCGCAACATCGGCTACATGAGCCAGAAGTTCGCGCTCTACGACGACCTGACCGTCAACGAGAACCTCGAGTTCTACGCGCAGGTCTACGGCCTCTCCGGCGAGCGGCTCAAGCGGCGCAAGCAGGCGGCGATCGACCTCACGCACATCGGGCCGTACATCCACCGGCGCGCGGGGCTCCTCTCCGGCGGCTGGAAGCAGCGCCTCGCGCTCGGGTCGGCGCTCATGCACGAGCCGCGCGTGGTCTTCCTCGACGAGCCCACGGCCGGCATCGACCCGGTGGCCCGCCGCGAGCTGTGGGACCTGCTCTTCACCCTCGCGGCCGAGGGCATCACCCTGCTCGTCACGACGCACTACATGGACGAGGCCGAGCGCTGCGGCGAGGTGGGCTACCTCTACCTCTCGAAGATGATGGTGAGCGGCACGCCCGACGCGCTCAAATCGTTGCCCATCGTCAACAGGCCGAATACCAGGCGAATCGAGCTCGAATCGACCCAGCCGGCCCGGGCGCTCGCGTGGCTCTCCGGGCAGACGTTCACCCTGAGCGCGACCATCTTCGGCCAGGCGGTGCATGCGGTGGTGGACAGCCGCCTGAGCGACGAGGAGATCGTCGCGCGCATGGCGCAGGCCGGGTTTCAGGGGCTCGAGATCCGCGACATCGCGCCCTCGCTCGAGGACGTGTTCGTGACCTTGACCGAGGACGCCGCGCGGCAGCGGGGCGAGGCCGGGGCGCCCGCCTCGTCGAAGGCGTGAAGGAGCGATCCATGGCCAGACCCTCCCCGTTCGGCGCGCTGTGGAACTCCTTCATGGCCGTCTTCAAGAAGGAGTTCCTGCACATCCGGCGCGATCGCGCGACCTTGATCACGGCGCTCACGATCCCGCTCTTCCAGCTCATCCTCTTCGGCTTCATCGACCAGACGGTGAAGAACGTGCCGACGGTGGTGGTCGATCAGGACCAGACCCGGGTGAGCCGGGAGCTGCTCGATCAGCTCCGGGCGACGCGGACCTTCAAGATCGCCAAGGTGACGCAGAACCCGCACGACGCGCGCGACGAGATCACCGCAGGCCGCGCCCGCGTCGGCGTGGTGATCCCGCCCGACTACCACGACAAGCGCCTCCGCGGCTCGGGGGCGAAGATCTTGGTGCTGATCGACGGGAGCGACTCGACGGTGAGCGGCCAGGCCCTCGCCGCGGTCAACGGGCTCGTGGCGACGGTCAACATCGAGGAGATCAGGAAGGCCGCGCCCGGCGCGAGCGTGGCCGGCGCGGGCAGCCAGCCGCTCTCGGCCCAGCCGATCGTGCTCTTCAACCCCGACGGGAGGACGGCGAACTACATCATCCCGGGCCTGATCGCGATCCTGCTCCAGATCGTGGCGACGGTGCTCACCGCCGTGGCCGTGGTGCGCGAGCGCGAGCGCGGGACGCTGGAGCAGCTCCTCGTGACGCCGATCGACCCGCTCGGGCTGATGCTCGGCAAGCTCGCGCCCTACCTGTTCATCGGCATCCTGGAGATGGCGGGCATCCTCACCGCGATGCGCTTCGGCTTCGACGTGGCGATCCGCGGGAGCCTCGTCTTCCTCTTCGCGATGGCCCTCGTCTACCTCTTCGCCCTGCTCTCGCTCGGCCTCTTCATCTCGACGCGCGCCCAGTCGCAGGCCCAGGCCCAGCAGATGGCCCAGTTCCTCTTTCTGCCCTCGATCTTCCTGAGCGGCTACATCTTCCCCGCCGCCGGCCTGCCCGCGCCGCTCTACGCGATCGGGCGCGTGATCCCGGCGACGCACATGGTGGAGATCATGCGCGGCGTGGTGCTGCGCGACGCGGGGCCGCGCGAGCTCCTGCCGAACGTGCTCGCGCTCTGCGCGATGAGCGCGTTCCTCGTGTGGGCGAGCGTGCGGCGGTTCAAGAAGGTCACGATCTGATGTCGAGCGGCGCCCACGCCCTTCACTTCGGCGCCTTCCTCGGGACGAGCGCCGGGATCCACTTCCCCTCCACCGACAGCGCGATGAGCTGATCGAGCCGCTTCTTGCGTGTCTCTTCCTTCTTGGCGCTGATGATCCACCACGAGGCGGCCTTGCGGTAGTGCGGCGGCTGCGCCTCGAAGAACGCCGACGCGGCCTCGTTCTCCCGGAGGAGCGAGGCATAGGGCTCGACCAGCTCGGCGCTGCGCTGCTCGTACGAGTACACGCCGACCTTGTTCTCTCGGCGCGCCTCGTAGGCGGCGAGGCCGGCGGGGGTCATCGCACCTTGCTCGATGAGGACCGCGGCGCGCCGGATGTTGATCGCGCTCCAGATGCTCCCCACCTTGCGAGGCGTGAAGCGGATGGTGTAGCTCGTCGCGTCGAGGTTCTTCCGGACGCCGTCGATCCAGCCGAAGCAGAGGGCCGCGTCGACCGACTCGGGCCAGGTGATGCTGGGCTTGCCGGAGCTGCGTTTGTGGAAGCCAACGAGGAGCTCGCTCGCCTCGCGGTGGTGCGCGTCGAGCCACGCGCGGAAGTCGGCCGGTGTGGGGAAGAAGGTCGGTCGGGTCGGCACGCAGAGGACGATAAAACAGGGCCGCGCCGGCGTCCCGCAGGCGCGATTCACCTCGCCGGCGGGTAGGGATCCGGGATCTTGAGGATCGCGCCGTGGGACGGGTCGCACACGTAGGCGAACCCGTTTCCATCGGCCGCCACGCAGTGGGCGCCGGTCGCGGCGGGGACCTGGCCGAGCACGCTGAGCGCGCCCTTCTCCGAGACGCCGAGGATCGTCATCGTCCCGCTCGACGCGCTCGGCACGTACAGGTGCCGCAGCCCCTCGGCGAACGCGATGATGTCGACCCGGTCGCCGCTCACCTGCGCGCTCGCGAGCTGCTTGCCCGTCTGCACGTCCAGCGTCACGGCCTTCCCCTCGCCGCATCCGACGAAGAGGATGCCGTGGCCCATGTCGAGGTCGATGCCCCGCGATTTCGCGCACCCGTTCGGCCAGGTGGCCACGATCTTGCGCGCGGTCGTGTCGATGGAGATCGTCTGTCCGGCCCAGAGGTGGGCGTACGCGCGGCCGCGCTGGATGTCGAAGACGAGCGACTCCGGGCCTCCCTTGGTGGGGATGATCGCGCTCTGTTTGTAGGTGTTCCCGCCCGCGTACGCCGCTTGCGGGGCCGGCAGCTTGGCGAGCTCGAAGACCTCGATCTGGTCGGCGTCGGGCTCCGTCACCCACGCCTCGCGGAAGGGCACGAAGTAGCGCACGTAGTCCGGAGAGGCGGCGAGAGGCGTGGTCGAGGTGATCTTCCTGGCCACCGGATCGAGGATCGAGAGCGTCTTTGCCGTGCGGTCGACGGCGAGGAGGCCGTCGAAGCCGGCGTCCGCCGAGGTGACGCCGAAGTCGTGGCCGCCGCCGAACGAGGGGCTCTCGCTGAAGCCCCCGATCGGCGCGACGGCGTTCGAGACCGGGTCGATGAGATCGACCTTGCCGCTCCGGCCTGCGGGGGCGACGACGGCGTCGACGACGTCGGGGACATGGCAGAAGCGCAGGTCGTCGAAGCCGATGCCGGGCGCCGCGCCGGGCAAGGCGAGCGTCGCGGGAGCCCGGGGCGCGGGCGCAGCGCTGAGCGCGGGGGCGGGCGCGCGCGAGGTCGATGCGGGCGCCTCTGCGATCGCCGCGGTCGCCGCGGTCGAGGCGTCGGCGGGGGCTTGGGGTGGCGAGCTGCGAGGAGCCGCCTCGCAGCCGGAGAGGAGCATCGCGGAAAGGAGCCCGAGGCGCATGGTCGAGCGTTCGATCATGCGCGACGTCGTGGAGCCGCAGCGCGTGACCGTCAAGCGAGCGTCGAGCGCGCGGGCGCTCCGCGAGGGATCGCCGCGCGCTCCATTCTGCGATCAGCGTGGGATCAGCGCTCGAAGAGGCCGGCCGCGCCCATGCCGCCGCCGATGCACATCGTCACGATCGCGTACCGCCCGCCGCGGCGCTTGAGCTCGTAGAGCGCGGTCGCCGTCAGCTTGGCGCCCGTGCAGCCGAGCGGGTGGCCGAGCGCGATCGCGCCGCCGTTCACGTTCAGCTTCTCGTCGGGGATGCCGAGCGTCCGCTGCACGTACACGGACTGGCTCGCGAAGGCCTCGTTCACCTCGAAGAGGTCGATGTCCTTCACGGAGAGGCCCGTCTTCTGGAAGAGCTTCTGCACGGCCGGGATCGGCCCGATGCCCATGATGGCGGGGTCGACGCCGGCGGTGACGAAGGTCTTGAAGGTGCCGAGCGGCTTGAGACCCAGCGAGGCGGCCTTCTCGTCGCTCATCATCAGCACGGCGGCGGCGCCGTCGGAGAGGGGCGAGCTGTTGCCGGGCGTCACGCTCCCCTTCATGGCGAAGGCGGGCTTGAGCGCGGCGAGGCCCTCGGCGGTGGTGTCGCCGCGGACGAGCTCGTCGTTCTTGAACTCGAAGGTCTTCCGCTCGTTGCCCTGGTAGCGGACGCCGGTGACGGCGACGAGCTCCTCGTCGAACTTGCCGGCGGCCTTGGCGGCGGCGGCCTTCTGCTGGCTCGAGAGGGCGAACTTGTCCTGATCGGCGCGGGACACCTCGAACCGGTTCGCCACGTTCTCGGCGGTGATGCCCATCGGCGTGTACACCGTGCGGGCCTTCTCCATCGCCTCCGCCGAGGCGGAGAGCTTGTTGCCGGTCATCGGCACCATCGACATCGACTCGACGCCGCCGGCGACGACGATATCGTTGGAGCCCAAAGCAATTGCCCCGGCGCCGAACGCGATGGCTTGCAGGCCGCTCGAGCAGAAGCGGTTGATGGTCACGCCCGAGCTCTCGACGGGCAGGCCGCCGAGCAGGCCGACCACGCGGGCCATGTTGAGCCCCTGCTCGCCCTCCGGCATGGCGCAGCCGAGGATGAGGTCCTCGACCATCTCCGATTTCACCTGGGGCACGCGGGCCATGAGCCCGCGGATCACCTCGCCCGCGAGCTCGTCGGGGCGCTTCTGCGCGAGCGAGCCCTTGTGGGCGCGCCCGACGGCCGATCGAACGGCCTCTACGATCACTACCTTGGTCATGGTCGTCACCTAGTTCCGCAGGGGCTTGTTGTTCATCAGCATGTACTGGATGCGCTCGATGCTCTTCGGCTCGCCGCACAGGCTCACGAAGGCCTCGCGCTCGAGCTCGAGCACCTCGTCCTCGGTCACCTCGCGCGCCGCGCCGCCCGCGCCGCCGCAGAGCACCACGGCGATCTTCGAGGCGATCTTCGCGTCGTGCTCGCTCGCGTACCCGCCGGCGACCAGCGTGTCGATCATCATGTTGAGCGTGGCGATCCCGCTCTCGCCGGGCAGCTTGTAGGCGCGGGGCGCGGGCGGGTGGTAGCCTGCCGCGGCCATGCCGATCGCCCGGGCCTTGGCCTGGGAGAGCAGGTGCGCCTTGTCGAACGAGACGCCGTCCGTCTTGCGGAAGTAGCCGAAGGCCTTCGCCTCGTCGGCGGAGGTCGCGACCTTGGCGAGCGCGATGTTCTTGAACACCTGCGTCACCACGTCGTAGTTGTTCACCGTCGTGCCCTCGGGGATGCTCTCGAAGGCGCGCCAGAGCATGTTGAGCGTGCCGGCGCCGCCCGGGAGCAGGCCCACGCCGACCTCGACGAGGCCCGCGTACGTCTCCGCCGCGGCCTGCACCGAGTCGCACGCGAAGCAGAGCTCGAGGCCGCCGCCGAGGGTCATCCCGTAGGGCGCGGCGACGACGGGCACGGTGCTGTACTTGAGCCGCTGGGTCGCGTCCTGGTACGCCTTCACCATCGTCCGGATCGACGCCCAGTCCTTGTTGCCGGCGGCGATCGCCACCATGAACAGGTTGGCGCCGACGCAGAAGTGCTCGCCCTGGTTGGCGACGAGCATCGACGAGAAGTCGGTCTCGGCCCTCTCCACGGCCTGGAGCAGCATCCCGATCGAGTCGGGGTCGAGGCTGTTCGCCTTGGTCTTGAAGGTGACGCCGAGCACGCCGTCGCCGAGATCCCACGCCTCGGCGCCCGCGTTCTTGAGCACCGGCGCCTCGCCGCGGCGGAGGATTTGCAGCGTCGCGTTGCGCGGATCGACCGCGCGCGCGACGTACTCGCCCTTCAGTAGATCGAAGACCGCGCCGTCGGCCCGGTAGAAGCCCGTCGCGCCGCTCTCCTTCATCTTGAGGATCGAGGCGGGCACGGCGATCCCGTCCTTCACCATCCGGTCGACGGTCTCGGCGAAGCCGAGCGCGTCCCAGGTCTCGAAGGGGCCGAGGTCCCAGTTGTAGCCCCAGCGCATGGCGTCATCGATCGCCACCACGCTGTCGGCGATCTCGCCGATGCGCCGCGCGGCGTACGCGAGCCCGCGCGAGAGCACCTTCCACGCGAACTGCCCGGCCTTGCCCTGATCGGCCACGAGCTTCTTCACGCGCGCCGCCGGGTCCTCGACCTTCTCGATGCCCTTGATGGCCTTCTTGATCGTCTCGTCGCCGCCGCGGGCGCGGTACTCGAGCGTCTTCGGATCGAGCGTGTCGATGCCGTCCTTGCCCTTCCGGTAGAAGCCGCCCTTCGTCTTGTCGCCGAGCAGCTTCCGGTCGGCCATCGAGAGGATGTAGGCCGGCACCTGGAAGACGGCGCGCTCCTCGTCGTCGACGAGCGACTCGTAGCAGTTGTTCGCGACGTGGATGAACGTGTCGAGGCCGACGAGATCGGCCGTGCGGAAGCTCGCGCTCTTCGGGTGCGCCATCGCCACGCCGGTGATCGCGTCGATGTCCTCGGGCGTGAGGCCGTCTTCCAGCATCTGGTGGATCGCCACCATCATCGCGTGCGTGCCGATGCGGTTGCCGACGAAGTTCGGCGTGTCCTTGCCGAGCACGATGCCCTTGCCGAGCTTGTCCTCGCCGAAGCGGCGGACACGCTCCAGGACGGCCGGATCGGTGTCGGTGCCGACCACGAGCTCGAGGAGCTTCATGTAGCGGACGGGGTTGAAGAAGTGCATCACCAGGAAGCGCTTCCGGAAGGACTCCGAGCGGCCCTCCATCATCCCGGCGATGCGCAGGCCCGAGGTGTTCGAGGCCACCACGCAGTCGGCCGAGAGCACGGCCTCGAGCTTCGCGAAGAGGGCCTGCTTGTGGCCCATCTTCTCGATGATCGCCTCGATCACCAGGTCGCACCCGGCGAGCTTGCCGAGGTCGTCCTCGGTGTTGCCGATCTCGACGAGGCGCGCGAACGACGGGTGGAAGAAGGCGGCGGGCTTGGCCTTGAGCGCCTTGTCGAGGCCTCCCTGGGCGAAGCGGTTTCGGGCCGCGCGATCGCTCTTCTCGGCCTCGGTGAGGCTGGGCGGGACGATGTCGAGGAGGGTCACGCGGACACCGGCGTTGGCGAGATGGGCGGCGATACCGCTGCCCATGACGCCGGCGCCGATCACGCCGACATGTCGGATTGGCTTGGTCATGCTGAACCTCGGTGGCTCGGCGCGCGATGCGCGGGCCGAACGGTCAGTCGGTTGCTCGGACGGGAGGCGACACTCTTTTCACGTTTGCTGCAACGCGCAACGGGAAATCGCACCGCATTTGCCGTGCTTCTCAGGATCCAGCCCATGCGGCAATTTGTGGCCGGATGGTCGAGATCGCGGGCGCTTTTCGCGCAGACCTTGCGCGCTCGAATGCAGCCTGGCTCAACCTGCGCCAGGGCGTGCTCCCGACTGTCAGCCCGGCGCGCCGTTTCGCCGCGAAAGCATGGGCAACCAGCGAGCGATCGCGCCGGCACGCGTGATGCCTGATCGCGCGGCGGGAGAACCGCCATGAACTCGAACCGCCTGCTCATCTCTTCCTTCGCCCTCACCGCCCTCGCTCTCGCCGTCGCGGCATGCTCGGAGACGACCGAGCCCTCGGGCCCCTCACCCAGCAACACGGAGTGCACCGACGCCACCAAGGCCGGCTGCGTCGTCGCCTCGGCCAAGCAGCGCCAGACGCCGAGCGCGCCCGAGGCCGACGTGAAGGACCTCGTGAAGGGCAACACCGCCTTCGCCCTCGGCGTCTACCAGCAGCTCCGCGGCGAGCCGGGCAACCTCTTCTACTCGCCGTTCAGCATCTCCGAGGCCCTCGCGATGACCTGGGCCGGCGCGCGCAACAACACCGAGACGGTGATGGCGAACGCCCTGCATTTCACGCTCCCGCAGGATCAGCTCCACCCCGCGTTCAACGCCCTCGACACCGCGCTCATGAGCCGCGGCAAGAACGCGAAGGCCTCGGACGGCAAGGGCTTCCGCCTCAACATCGCCAACGCCCTGTGGGGCCAGCTCGGCTTCTCCTTCGGCGAGCCCTTCCTCGACACGCTCGCGATGAACTACGGCGCGGGCATGCACGTCGTCGACTTCGAGGCCTCGCCCGAGCCGTCGCGCGAGCTCATCAATCAGTGGGTCGCCGATCGCACCGAGGATAAAATCAAGGACCTCCTGCCGAAGGGATCGGTCAGCCCCGACACGCGCCTCGTGCTCACCAACGCGATCTACTTCAACGCCGCGTGGCTCAACCCCTTCGAGGTCGCGTCGACCACGGACGGCGAC
This sequence comes from Byssovorax sp., assembly GCA_046351295.1. Lineage (GTDB taxonomy): Bacteria > Myxococcota_A > Polyangia > Polyangiales > Polyangiaceae > JAXLYT01. The sequence goes on along the minus strand of JAXLYT010000016.1, from coordinate 97,888 downwards.
TTCAAGCGCGAGGACGGGACGAAGGTCACCGTGCCCTTCATGAAGGGCTCGCAGGAGGTCGGCTACGCGAGCGGCGACGGCTGGGCCGCGGTCGAGCTGCCCTACGACGGCAACGAGCTGTCGATGGTCGCCGTGCTCCCCGAGGCCGGCACGCTCGACGCGTTCGAGGCCGCGCTCGACGACGCCAAGCTCGCCGCGATCCTCGGCGCGATGAACAACAACTACCAGGTCGACATGACGGTGCCGAAGTTCAAGATCGAGTCGTCGTTCGGCCTGAAGAAGGCGCTCTCCGCGCTCGGGATGGAGGAGGCCTTCACCGACAAGGCCGATTTCACCGGCATCTACGACAAGGGCGGCCTCTCGATCAGCGACGTGGTGCACAAGGCCTTCGTCAAGGTCGACGAGGCCGGCACCGAGGCCGCCGCCGCCACCGGCGTGATCGTGGGCGTGACCTCGGCGCCCCCGCCCGCCGAGATCCACCTCGATCACCCCTTCGTGCTCTTCATCCGCGACAACGCGACGGGCTCCATCCTCTTCATGGGCCGCGTCAGCGATCCGTCGTGAGCGATCGGTCGCGAACGCAGTAGCCCGGGGCTAAAGCCCCGGGCTACACGAGGGAAGCCCGCCTTCGCGGGCTTGCGTGGGGCTTCTCAGCGAGTCTCAGCGGGAGCCGAGGAGCTGCTCGAAGAGGGCGAGGTTCTCCCACTCGTCCTTCGCGACCTCTCCGTCCGCGGTGATCACGTCGCGGATGGTGTCGAGGAACATCTGCCGGTGCTCCTTGGGGATCCGCGTCGGATCGACCTCCTCGGCGGGCGGCGGCACCTCCAGCCAGCCCTTGACCTGGGCAGCCTCGGCCTCGTCGAGGCGGAGCTTCTTGACCATCTTGGTCACGAACTTGCGCTCGGAGTCCTTGACCTCGAGATCGGCCCAGACGAACGAGCAGACGAATTTCATCAAGCGGAGGCGGTCCTTCGAGCTGAGCTTCTGCATGGCGTGCGAGGCTACCAGAGCCGGCGCGGGGCGGCGCTGCATTCCGCCACGGCCGGCGCACCGCTCGCGCAGGGCGCGCGCCACGCTTCGCCTCGATCGCGGTCCCGTGTACCTTGATCCGCGCCCGCGCGGGCTCTTCTTGGAAAGGACGGCGCATGCGAAGGCTCTGGCTTGGCTTTCTCTCCCTGACCCTCGGCAGCGGCGCCGCCCACGCGCTCGGATGCGGTGACGTGCCCGAGCCGCAGACCGGCGCGACGAGCGCGTCGTCCACGTCGTCCACATCGTCGACCACCGTGACCACCACGACCACGACGGTCACCACCGGCACCGGCGGGATGGGCGGCATGGGCGGCATGGGAGGCATGGGCGGCGCGGGCGGGATGCCGGAGTGCACGGTCGCGACCGACTGCGGGATGGACGATGTCTGCGTGACCTTCACCTGCGACGCGGGGCACTGCGCCACCCACTTCAAGGACAAGGGCTTCCCGCTCGCCAACCCGATCACCCCCGACTGCAAGAAGAACCAGTGCGACGGCATGGGCAACCCCGAGTCGGTCGACGACGACACGGACGTGCCCCACGACGCCAACGACTGCACCGACGAGGTCTGCGCCGGCGGCGTGGCGAGCAGCATGAGCTCGGCCGAGGGCGCCTCGTGCATGCAGGACGGCGGATCGTTCTGCGACGGCGGCGGGGCCTGCGTCGAATGCCTCTCGGCGGGCGACTGCGTGAGCGGCATCTGCTTCTCCCACAAGTGCGTCGCGGCGAGCTGCAACGACGGCGTGCACAACGGCGACGAGTCGGACCTCGACTGCGGCGGATCCTGCGTGCCCTGCGCGCCGGGCAAGTCCTGCAACCTCGGGGGCGACTGCGCGAGCGGGGTGTGCGCGGCGGACCAGTGCCAGGCGCCGGCCTGCGGCGACGGCGTCGAGAACGGGGCCGAGACCGACGTGGACTGCGGCGGCCCGATCTGCGGCGCGTGCGGCACCGGGAAGAGCTGCTCCTTGCCCGGCGACTGCACGAGCAAGGTGTGCCTCGGCAACCCGCCGGCATGCCTCGCGCCGAGCTGCGCCGACGGCGTGAAGAACGGCGCCGAGGGCGACATCGACTGCGGCGCCGCATGCCCCGCGGGCTGCGCGCTCGGCAAGGGCTGCGGGAGCAACGCCGACTGCGCGAGCAACGCCTGCGATCTCCAGAACCACGTGTGCGCGCCGAGCTGCACGGACGGCGTGAAGGACGGCGCCGAGACCGACGTGGACTGCGGCGGCGGCTGCCCGATGGGCTGCGCGCTCGGCAAGGCTTGCGGGGGCAACGGGGACTGCGCGACCCAGATCTGCAAGGCCGGGCTGTGCGGGCAGATCAACGGCTGCGATCCGGTCTCGGCCGAGGATCACACGGGGAGCCTCGCCGACGTGAACGTGGGGTTCCCGATCAACGGCCTGCACTTCTCCCCGAATTGCATCAAGGTGAAGGTCGGGACACACGTGGTCTTCAACGGCGACTTCTCGTTCCACCCGCTCCAGGCCGGCGAGGTGAACGCGATGGGCGCCGAGATCCCCGCCGCGCCCGGGACGACGCCCTTGCCGACGGCCGCGACCGGCCTGAACAGCGGGATGTCGGCGAGCTTCTTGATGACGCCCGCCGGGACCTATCCGTACTACTGCATCCCGCATGGCCCCTTCGGGATGAGCGGGGCCATCTTCGTGGTGCCTTGATTGGGTTCGTGCAGCCACCGGATCCGGTGATCGCCGAGGTTACCAGGAACAGCACCGCGCCGGCAGGACGCAGATTTGACGTGATTGCTTCCTTTCACGTAAAGCCTGCTCGGTCCGCTCCCTTCCGGTCGCGGTACTGTTGGTTGTGCTGATCGGTCGGCGGAGTGACCGTGGCAGGGGGAGCTGGCGAGGGCTCACTCGAGCTCTGCCGAGAGGCCCTTGGCCTCTTCGAGCATGGCGCGCTTCTGGCGCAGGCCTTCGAGCTGGGCGCGGGATTCGGCCACCACCTCGGGAGGGGCCTTGTCCGCGAAGGCGGGCTGGCCGAGCTTCTTTTCGAGCGCGGCGATGTCTTTCTCGACCTTCTTGATCTCCCGCTCTACCCGGGCGGACTCTTTCGAGGCCTCGACCAGCCCTTTGAGCGAGACGAGCACCTCGGTGCCCTCGGCCACGCTCATCACCGTGCCGCGCGGGCGGGGGCCGCCGGCGGGCTCGATCACCGGGTCGCCGGCGGTCTTCACCAGGAAGCGAATCGACCGCATCTCCTGGGTGAGCACGGCCTGGATCTGCACGTCCTTGGGGCGAATGAGCACCTGCACCGACGCGCCGGGGTGGATGTCGTGCTCGCTGCGGATGCTGCGGGCCGCGGAGATCACCGCCATCAGGGCGTTCATGTCCTTCTCGGCGGCGAGGTCGCGCGAGGCGCTCTCCGCGCCTGGATACGAGGCCAGGGCGAGGGAGATGGGGTGGTTTTCCGGCCGCGGCACCTTGTGCCACAGCTCTTCGGTGATGAAGGGGATGAAGGGGTGGTGGAGGCGCAGCGCGGCTTCGAGCACGTAGGCGAGCACGTCGCGCGTCTCTTCGGCGGCGGGGCCGCCTTCGGCGAAGATCGGTTTGCTCAGCTCCAGGTACCAGTCGCAGAGCTCGCCCCAGAAGAAGTGGTAGAGGCCGAGCGAGGCGTCGTCGAGGCGGAACTCGTCGATGCCAGTCCGGGCCGTCTCGACGGCCGAGGCGAGGCGGGAGAGGATCCACCGGTTGGGGAGCAAGGTGGCCCTGGGCGGCGCGCTCCCGACCTTGGCGCCTTCGAGGTAGGTCAGGGCGTAGCGGGTGGCGTTCCAGATTTTGTTGCAGTAGTTGCGGTTGCCCTCGATCTTCTTCGGCGACAGCGGGATTCGCTTGGCCTGGGGAGAGTAGGTGGCGAGGGTGTAGCGCAGGGCGTCGGCGCCGTAGGGCGCGAAGCCCGAGCCCATCTGCGCGGCGGAGGGATAGGCCTTCTTGAACTTGCGCAGGGCCTCTTCCTTGGGCGCGCCGGGGAGGGCCTTGTCGATCACCTGATCGAAGGTCGCCCCGTGGATGAGGTCGAGCGGGTCGATGACGTTGCCCTTGACCTTGCTCATCTTGTCGCCCGTCTCGTCCACCACCAAACCGTGGAGCAAGATGCGCTTGAAGGGCGGCTCACCCATGAAGTGAATGCCCATCATCATCATCCGGGCGACCCAGAAGAAGAGGATGTCGTAGCCAGTCTCCAGGTCGCTCGCCGGGTAGAACTTCTTGAGGGAGTTGGTCTCGTCCGGCCAGCCTTGCGTGGAGAAGGGCCAGAGGCCGCTCGAGAACCAGGTGTCGAGCACGTCGTCGTCTTGCTTGAGCTCGGCGCTCCCGCAGGTCGAGCAGGCCTTGGGGTGGTCTTCCCGAGAGACGGTGACATGGCCCTCGGGGCAGTAAAATGCCGGGATCCGGTGGCCCCACCAGAGCTGGCGGGAGATGCACCAGTCGAGGATGTTGGTCATCCAGTGCTCGTAGGTCTTCTGCCACTCTTCGGGGATGATCTTGGTTTTCCCCTCGCGCACCGCGGCGAGCGCGGGCTCGGCGAGGGGCTGCATCTTCACGAACCACTGGGTCGAGATCATCGGCTCGACGATGGAGCCGTTGCGCTCGCTGCGCGGGAGCATCAGGTCGTGCTTCTTCTCGCCGCGCGTCAGGCCCTTCTCTTCGAGGGCCTTCTTCACGGCCTTGCGGGCGACGAAGCGATCCATCCCGGCGAAGGGGCCGGCCTTGTCGTTCATGGTCCCGTCGAGGTTCAGGATGGTCAGCTCCTCGAGGCCGTGTCGCTTGCCCGTCGCGAAATCGTTGAAATCATGGGCGGGCGTGACCTTCACGGCGCCGGTGCCGAACTTGGGATCGACGAGGATGGCGTCCGTGACGATCGGGATCTTCCGGTCCACGAAGGGGTGGCGGAGGAACTTGCCGTGGAGGTGCTTGTAGCGCGGATCGTCCGGGTGGACGGCCACGGCCGTGTCGCCGAGCATCGTCTCGGGGCGCGTCGTGGAGACGACGATCTCGCCCTCTTCGCCGTCGACCGGATAGGCGAAATCGAAGAGCTCGCCCACCGCCGGCTCGTTCTCGACCTCGAGGTTCGAGAGCACGGTGCGGGCCTCGCAGTCCCAGTGGATGAGCTTCGTGTCGCGGTAGATCAAGCCCTCGTCGTAGAGGCGGACGAAGGCCTCGCGCACCGCGCGGGAGAGGCCTTCGTCCATCGTGAACCGGCTGCGCTTCCAGTCGGCGCTGACGCCGAGCACCTGCTGCTGGAGCGCGATCCGCCCGCCGCTCTCGGCCTTCCACGCCCACACGCGCTCGATGAAGCGCTCGCGCCCGAGGTCGTGGCGGCTCTTGCCCTCGCGCTTGAGCACGCGCTCGACGACGGTCTGCGTCGCGATGCCGGCGTGATCCATCCCGGGCTGCCAGAGCGCGTTGAACCCGCGCATGCGGTGGTAGCGCACGAGCACGTCCTCGATCGTGCACACGAGGGCGTGGCCCATGTGGAGCGAGCCGGTGACGTTCGGCGGCGGCAGGGGCAGGACGTAGACGGGGCGCGCGTCGGCCGGGTCGTCGTTCGCGGCGAAGACCTGGTGCTCCAGCCAGTAGGCGTACCAGCGGGGCTCGACGTCCTTGGGATCGTAGGCCTTGGCGAGCTCGGGGGTCGCAGGGGTCGCGGGGGTCTCGGGGGAGGAGGCGCTCATGAGGGCGCAGACATTGCCACAAGGCGCCCCGGGTTGAAACCCGGGGCTACGTCGAGGCAAAGCGCGCCTTCGCGGGCTCGCGCGGCGCGGCTCAGCGCGGAACGCGGACGGACTTGCCGCCGAGCGTGAGGCGCACGGCCTTGGTCGCGCGGGCGGGCGCGGGCCAGAAGAGGATGCCGCCGTCGAGGTGATCGAAGCGGTAGAGCTGCCCCGTCACGACCTCGCTCACGCCGTCGGACTCGAGCACGAGCGAGGTGGGCTCGGCCTGCGGAGGCTCGGGCAAGCGGGCGGGCGCGAGCCATTTCACCTCGCCGAGCGCGCCGATCATCACGCGGTCGTAGAGCAGGTTCTGCTGCTCGGGCGGGACGATCACCCGCGCGTGGTTGACGAACTTGATGCGCTCGGCGAGCGCCGTGAACGTGTAGTCCGAGATCCAGACCGGCGTGCAGTAGCCCATGATGTCGGTGATCTTGGGCGCGTAGAGCTGCTGCGAGACGAGGTTGTAGCCCCACACGCCGTCCTGCGCGCCGGGGTGCGGGTACTTCGGATCGACGCCCTGGGCGCCGCCGCAGGGCGCGTGGTTGCGCCCGTGGTTGTGGCCGATCTCGTGCAGCGCCGTCACACCCGTGTCGGCGCCGGTGTAGCCGAGGCCGATCGCCGCGCGCGAGTGGGTGTCGCTCGGCTGGCCGAGCATGCCGAGGCCGGCGACGCAGCCGCCGCCGCAGAACTGGCCGAAGCTGTCGGTCGGCATGAAGGGCGCGAAGTAGTAGACATCGGGCGGCGCCTTGTCCTGATCGCGCACGGTGCCCACGTGATCGAGGAGCTCGCCCCACCCGTTGCCGCCGGCGCCGACCTGGTACTTCCACGCGATCGGCTCCGAGCGGACGGTGATCTCCACCGAGGGCGCCGGGTACATGCTGTGGAAGGCGTCCTTGTACATCTGGATCTGCGCGTCGCTCAGATCGGGGAGGCGGTTCGAGCCGTCGGCGCCGTAGGCGACGGGAGCGATCATGATCTTCAAGGTCGTGCCGACCGACTCGGCCGGGATCGGATCGAAGCCCTTCTCGGGGTAGCCCTTGGCGAGCGGGCCCTTGGGGAGCGGGCCGGAGTCCTTGCCGAGGATGACGCGGTAGCCGGAGACGACGGTGACCTTGTCGCCCGGGACGTCGAAGTTGATCGTGCTGTCGAGCTTGTCGTCGGTGGAGTTGCCGAGCACGTTCTGCACGGTCTCGATCGGCTCGGGATCTTGGTCGAAGAAGAGGCGCGCGGTGACGGGATCGCCCGAGAACGATGCGTCGGTCTCGATGAAGACGCGGAGGAGGGCGTCGCGCCCCTCGATGATCGGGATGTCGCTCTTCGCCGCCATGCCGCCCGTCATGAGCGGGACCTTGACGCCCTGGTAGAGCGCGATCTCCTTGACCGTGAGGCCGGGCATGTCGATGAGCGAGGAGCGCGCCGTGACCGAGGGGCCGCGATCGCCGATCTCGAGATCGCCCACGCCGGTGACGGCATTGCAGGCGGTGGTCATTCCCAGGCCAACCATGGCCACGCCGGCGATCGCACCCTTCGTCCTCAAGTCGTCCTCCAAGCAAACGAGCCCGTGATCGGGCCAAAACTATGCGCCGGGGCATGCCGATCGGTCAATGCGATCGGGGCGCAAGTTGTGCGCGATCGAACGGCGCAGCGCGGCAAGTTCGGCGAGGCGAGATTCTTTCAGTGGAGCGGGATAGGCCGCAGATCCGGCCGTCGGACGCCGGGAGGTTCGACGCGAGCCTCCCTTGTCTGGAATCGGTGCCGAGGCGCGTCAACGCGCATCCTCGCTCAGCCCGACGCCTCGCTCGACATCGCCGAAGCCCGCTGCGCGCGCCGCTGATCCAGCCACAAAAGCCCCGCTGGCAGCACCAGCACCGCCGCGGCCAGACAAGCCACCTCGCCGAGCACCGCGGCCACGCCCAGGCTGCGCACCGCGAAGTTCATCGAGCTCACCAGGGCCAAATACCCGAGCGTCGTCGTCATGCTGCACAAGATCACCGCGCCACCCGTCTCGCGCACGGCGAGCAGCGCCCCGCCCGCGCCCTCGCGGCGGTACCGGTCAACGACGTTGACGGCGTAGTCCACCCCGATCCCGAACGTGATCGGCAAGGCGATGAAGTTCAAGAAGTTCAGGCGCACCTTGAGCAGCACGAGCAGGCCGGCGAGCCAGGCCACGCCCACGAGCAGCGCGCCGAGCACCATCAGCGAGGCGCGCGCGCCGCGGAAGGCGATCACCACCACGATCAAGGTCGCGAGGAACGACAGGCTCACCGCGGTGGGGACGGCGGCGAGGATCGCGGCCCACATGTCGGCGTAGATCACGGCGCGGCCGGAGCCGAGCACCACGCTCTGGTCGGGCAGGTGCGTCTCCCGGTAGGCGTCGGCCCAGCGCAGCAGGTAGCGCGCGTCCTCCGTGTCTTCGGAGGGGCTGATGTACACGATGCGCCCGCGCGTCCCGTCCGTCTCGGTGAAGGGGCGGGCGAGGCCGGTGGGCAGGTCGGCCATCGTGAGCGGTTTGAGATCATCGGGGGGCAAATACCGCTCGATCGTCGACCATTGATCCTCGGGGATGAGCTTGCGCTTGTGGGCGCGGACGACTCGGTCCTTGATGGCGAGCAAGACGGGGATTTTCTCGGCTTGCTGGGTCGGGACGAAGTCTTCGAGGGCGTGAAGGTCCTTGAAGGGCTTCTTGCCCTCGGGCGCGGCGTCGCGCTTCGCGTAGAGCGCGTCGCGCAAGGGGCCCACTTGCTCGGGGCGATCGACGAGGATGGCCATCGCGTCCGAGCCCACGTAGTGGGTGATCTCGTCGGCCAGCTTCTTGTTGTACGACTCGTCCGCCCGCGCCTTCAGGTCGTTGCGCAGGTTCTTCATGTCGTACTCCATCGGATCTTGCTGGATGTAGCGCACGAGCGCGACGGTCCCGGCGACGGAGAGGGCGAGACCGACCACGGTGATCGCGCGGGGCGCGAGCGGGACGATGGCGGCGAACGGGCGGCCGAAGGCGCCGCCCCAGCCCCAGCGGAAGCGGGCGAAGCGGCCCGTGGCGCGGGAGTCGAGCGGGGAGAGGCGCTCCATCATCACGAGCAGGCTGGGCATCGCGAAGTAGGTGGCGATCCAGCAGAGGAGCATGCCGGCGCCGCCGATCAGGCCGAAATCGCGGAACCCGCGGAACTCGGTGGTGCCGAGCGTGGCATAGGAGGCCGAGGCCGCCGCGCAAGCGGTGAGGGTCGCGAGCCAGGTCTTCTGGTGGGCGATCTCGATGGCCTCGGCGAGAGGGATGTGGTTGCGGCGCGCCTCGAGGTAGCGCGCCATGAAGATGATGCCGGCGTTGATGCCGTTGCCGGCCACGATGGTCACCAAAAACCCGGTGGCCATGTTCAAGTGGCCGATCGTCGCCTCGGTGACGCCGAACGTCCACCCCACGCCGATGAGGATGGTGATCAGCATGACGACGAGGGTGCGGAAGCGGAGGTAATAGAGGAAGACGACGCTGGCGATGAGGAGAATGCCAGTCACCCCCACCTCGGTCAGATCGCGGTTGATCGCGGAGACCTCCGCGACGCCGCTGTAGAGATCGCCCGCCAGGCCATAATGGATGGAGGGGTGATACGAGGCGAGGTTGACCTTCTCGATGGCCTCGCGCACGCGCCGGAGGGCCTCCTCTCCCTTGGCGAGGTCGCTGCCGAGGACCTTGGAGCGGGCGGCGACGACGACGACCTTGCCGTCCTTCGACTGGTAATACCCGTCCGGGAACTCCTCGGCTTGCTTCGCCCCCTCGCCGAATCGCTTCTTCAGATCCTCGGCGTCGATGGGCGCGGGCGGCGGCTCGTCGGGGTCGAGCGCCGTGCCCATCTGCTTGTTCACCTCGTACTCGAAGCGCGCGTCGAGGTCTTCTTGCAGCTTCTTCAGGTCGGCGAGGTTGGCGTAGAGGCCGGCCCGCGGTGCCATGACGCGCACGGCCTCCTGCACGCCGTCCTCGACGCTGCCGATCCACGGGCTGCCGAGCTTCTCGAGCTCGACCACGAGCGCGTCGCCGGCCTTGCGCAGGGCCTCCTTGGGCGCCGGGCCGGCGGGCCCCTCGCCGGCGTGGAGCACCACGAAGAGGGTCGAGACGCCGGCCGTCTTGGCGGCGACGCGGTTGAGCTCCTTCACGCTCGGCCGGTTCTGCGGGAGCAGGTGCTCGAAGCCCGTGAGGAGCTGCAAGCTCAAGGCCCGCCAGAGGGCGAGCGCCGTGACGAGCGCGGTGATGAGCAGCACCACCGCGGGGCGCTTGATCTGGAAGGAGGCGAGTCGAGAGAAGAAGCGCGCGGCGGGGCCGCCTTCGGCGGGGTCGTTGTTCATGGGGGCATCAGCTTCGCCCCGGGTTAAAACCCGGGGCTACACATAACGAAGCCCCCCTGCGGGGGGCTTGCGCGCGACCCTTGTCGCTGCGCTGAAACGTGGGTCGGTACGTCCGCTTTCCATACCCTCCGCAGGTCCAATGGAATGCGCGTTCGGGTCAGAACGATGCAAGCCCGCGAAGGCGGGCTTCCTTCGTGTAGCCCGGGGTTTTAACCCCGGGCTACGCGGGACGTCCTGGGGTTTGCTCCTCTGCGTCAAATATGTCCCGTTCGGATCATCGAGCGGCACCCTGGGCCAATGATGGGGAGACCGCTCAGGCCGCGATCTCGGCCGGGGCAGGGGCGTCTTCTTTCCACTCCGGGTCCTTGCCCCACTCCGGGGTGAAATCCTTCTTGCCGAAGCGGCGGAAGGCGAAGAGCTGCTGGAGAATGAAATTCTCCGGGAAGTTCGGGTCGATGAGGCCGTAGCCCTCGGGCTTCTTGTTCGGCAGATACAGCGTGCCGAACATCCAGTCCCAGATGGCGAGCTTCGTCCCGAAGTTGAAGCCGTGGCCGCGCCAGTGCTTGGAGTGGTGCCAGCGGTGCCCCTCGGGCCCGTTGAGGACGAGCTGCACACGGCCCGCCTTGATGTTCAGGTTCGCGTGGATGAACATGCCCCAGACCGCGTCGATCGTGCCCTTCATCAAGGCCAGCTCGGGCGGGGCGCCGAGCAGGACGATGGGGGCGAACTCGATGGTCTGGTTGACGAGGATCTCCAGCGCGTGGGAGCGCGAGCCGGCCAGCCAGTCCACGTTCTCGACCGAGTGGTGCGCCTCGTGGAGGCGCCAGAAGATCGGCGAGGTGTGCTGGAGGCGGTGGGCCCAGTAGATGTAGAAATCGTGGGTGACGAAGAAGAAGAGCATCTGCGCCCAGAGCGGGTAGCCCGAGAACAGGTGCAGGCGCGAGGCGCCCGTCTTCTCGTCGATCCACGCGATGAAGGCGTTGATGACGAGGCCGAGGACGTAGCTCTGCACCAGGGTGTAGAGCACGAAGTCGTTGAACCACCCTTTGCGGAAGACCTTCTGCCCCTTGTCGTAGGGGAAGAACCGCTCGAGGATGAGGAAGAGGATCCCCGTCGTCGCGATGATGACGGGCGAGAGGATTTTCCAGTCGGACAGGTAGTGCATGACCTGACCTCCTTCGAGGGGTGAGGCTCAGGCGGTCTTGGAGCCGCTGGCCGAGTCGCGCCGCAGCTTCTTGCGCTGGGCGATCTCCTTCTCGTGGAGCTTCTTCACGCCGTCGCCGAGGGCCTTCTCGATGTCGCGGATGTTGGAGACCAGCTTGCTCATGCCGCCGACCTCGACGGAGGCGGCCTGATCGGTGCCCCACATCGCGCGATCGAGGGTGATGTGCCGCTCGACGAAGGTGGCGCCGAGGGCCACGGCGGCCCAGGTCGGGGCGAGGCCGACCTCGTGGCCGGAGTAGCCGATCGGGCAGTGGGGATACCGCTGCTTGAGGGTCGTCACCATGCGGAGGTTGAGGTCCTCGAGCTGGCAGGGGTACATCGAGGTGGAGTGGGCGATGAGGAGCTTGTCCTGTCCCACGGCGTGGACGGCGGACTCGATGTCCTCCATCGTGGACATGCCCGTGGAGATGATCAGCGGGCGCCCGGTGGCCTTCTTGGCGAGCAGGAGCGGGTGATCGGTGAGGGCGGCGGAGGCGGCCTTGTAGCAGGGCGGATCGAACTGCTCCATGAACGCCACGGCGTCCTCGTCCCAGCAGGAGGCGAACCAGAGGATGCCCTTCTCCTTGCAGTAGGCGTCGATGACGCCGTAGTCCTTCTCGTTGAACTCGATCTTGTGCCGGTAGTCGATGTACGTCATCCGGCCCCAGGGCGTGTCCCGCTCGATGGCCCACTGGTCCTTGGGCACGCACTTTTCGGGGGTGCGCTTCTGGAACTTCACCGCGTCGCAGCCCGCCGCGTGGGCGCCGTCGATGAGCTTCTTGGCCAGATCGAGCGACCCGTTGTGGTTGATGCCGATCTCGGCGACCACGAAGACCGGCTCACCATCGCCGACCTTGCGCTTCCCGATCTGGACCGTTGCTGCTTTGCTCGTCATGTCTCTCTCCTTCTTCTCGACGACCGCCCGGACACGAGAAAACCATTGCCGACTGCGGAGCTCGCGAGGCGTGCCGGCCTCAAGGCTCCTCGCGGAGGGCGAGGATCCACTCCGCGAAGCCGCGGAAGGCGCCATGGCCCCCGGGCTCTTCCGTTCGATGATGGACCTCGGCGAGGACCATCGTGAGCGCGTCGGCAGGCGCTCCGATCAAGCCGCTTTCCCGGATGGCGCGCATCGCGGGGACATCGTTGACATCGTCACCAATGTACGCCACCTGCCCGATCTCGACGCCGTGCTCGGCGAGGATCGCGGGCAGGAGGGCCGCCTTGTCCTTCACGCCGAGGTAGGCGCGGATGCCGAGCTTCTCGGCCCGCTTGACCACGCTCCCCGACTTTTCGCCGGTGACGATGGCCGTGGCGATGCCCGCGTTGCGCAGGCGCTCGACGCCCATCCCGTCGCGGATGCTGAAGCGCTTCAGCTCCTCGCCGCGCTCCGAGTAGTAGACCCCCGCGTCCGTGAGCACGCCGTCGCTGTCCGTGAGGACGAGCGCGATGCGCCGCGCGCGTGCGCAGAGCTCCGCGTCGGCGAGGACGGGCGGGGGAGAGGGCATCACCAGGCCGTCCAGCCGCCGTCGACGACCACGTTGGAGCCGGTGACGTAGCTCGACGCGTCGCTGGCCAGAAAGACCAGCGCGCCCGCGAGCTCCGTCGGGCGGCTCATCCGCCCGAGGGGTGTTTTGGCCGCGTAGTTCTTGATGAAGTACTCGTCCTGCGCGTTCTCCACGCCGCCCGGGGAGATGGCGTTGCAGCGCACGCCCTTTTGCCCCCAGTAGGTGGCGATGAAGCGCGTGAGCGCGATGACCGCGCCCTTGGTCGTCGGGTACGAGGCCGACTTGTAGAACGACTGGCTCCCGTCCGGCTTCTTGTAGATCGACTGGTCGGGGGCGACGATGCCGTAGGTCGAGGCGACGTTGATGATGCTGCCTTGCCCGCGCTTCGCCATCTCGGTGCCGATCACCTGCGCGCAGAGGAAGGTGCCGGTGACGTTCACGTCGAGCGATTTCTGCCAGAGCTCGATCGGGTAGTTCTCGAACTTGGACAGCTCGGCGCCCGCGGTGGGGCTCTCGAACATGTCGTTGACGGCGGCGTTGTTGACGAGCACGTCGACATGCCCGCGCACGGCGAGGGCCGCCTTGAGCAGGCCCTCGACCGAGGCGCGATCGGTGATGTTCACGCCGGCCCCGATCGCCCCGCCGCCGAGCTCGGCGGCGAAGCCCTCGCAGCGCTTGCCGTCGAGGTCGGCGACGACGACGGAGGCGCCCGCGTCACGCAGGGCCCGGCAGTGGTTCTTGCCGAGCAGGCCGAGGGCCCCGGTGACGATCGCCACCCGGTCCTTCAGGGAGAAGAGGTCTTGGCCGGTCATGGTGCGATCTCAGGCCTTGGGCTTGGGCTTCATGTGGAAGTTGGTCGTCTTGCGGAAGACGGGCTCGACCGGCTCGCCGCGGAGGCGCGCCTTCACGTCGCCGGCGTCGACCGCGGCCTTGAGGATGGGCAAAACCTCGCGGTACGCGGCGAGGATCAGCTCCACGTCCTCGTCGGTGTGCGAGAAGCTCATGGTGTGGAAGCCGCCCCAGAGCACGCCGCGCGCGAGCATCTCCTGCTGCACGAGGGACTTCATCTCGAGCGGGTTGGCCTTGCCGGGCGCGAAGGTGATGATCGAGCGGCAGGCGAGGCCCGTGCACGCGGTGTAGTCGAGGCCGAGATCGCGGGCGATCGCGTTGTACCCGTCCATGAGCTTCTTGCCCTGCGCGGCGAGGCGCGCGGGGACTTGCTTGTCGCGGATCTCCTCGATGGTGGCCTTGGCCGCGGCGAGGGAGAGGGCCTCTCCGCCGAAGGTGGTGAAGAAGAACACGTCCTTCTCGCAGAGGCGCATCACGTCGCGGCGGCCGGTGAGCATGGAGATGGGCATGCCGTTGGCGACGGCCTTGGAGAAGCATGCGAGGTCCGCCTTGACGCCGTAGTGCTCCTGCGCGCCGCCGAGCGCGACGCGGAAGCCCGTCCACATCTCGTCGAAGATGAGGAGCGTGCCGTTCTTGTCGCAGAGGGCGCGCAGGCCTTCGAGGAAGCCGGGCTTGGGCGCCTCGAAGACGGTGGGCTCGAGGATGACGCAGGCGACGTCGTCGTCGAGCGCGTCTTCGACCGACTGGAGGTCGTTGTACTGGAAGGTGTACGTCAGGTCTTGCACCGCCTTGGGGATGCCGGCGTTGCGATCGGTGACGGCGATGTACCAGTCGTGCCAGCCGTGGTAGCCGCAGCAGAGGACCTTGCTCCGGCCGGTGAAGGCGCGGGCGAGGCGCACGGCGGCGGTGGTCACGTCGCAGCCCGTCTTGCTGTAGCGCACGCTCTCGGCGCCCGGGACGACGCTGCGCACGAGCTCGGCGACCTCGACCTCGAGCGGGTGCATCATCGAGAAGGTGATGCCGTCCGCGAGCTGCGCGGCGACGGCCTGGTCCACCGCCGGGTACGCGTAGCCGAGCGAGAGCGGGCCGACGGCCATCACGAGGTCGATGTACTCGTTGCCGTCCACGTCCCACACGCGCGCGCCCTTGCCGCGCTTTAGGTACTTGGGCGCGACGCCCCGCACCCACTGGCCCGGGCCCTTGGCGAGGGTCTGCGTGTGGGCGGGGATGAGGCCGTGGCTGCGCTCGAAGATCTGGTTGGAGCGCTCGATCGTGGGATAGGCGGCTTTGTCGCCGGGCTTCTTCGGCATGGGACCCTCTTGGGTGGTGTGGGGCAACGGAAGCTCCGTCGTCTCTTCTTGCGTCTTTGCGCCTTTGCGCCTTTGCGTTGAAAAATCTCTTCCAGGCGCCTTCAAATCAGCGCGAGAGCTCTTTCTTGATCGTCGCGGCGATCTGCGCGCCGGTGAACCCCTCGTGCTCGAGCACGCTCTGGAGCAAGCCGGGGGTGAACCAGCGGTCGCGGAGGGCCATGGGGAAGACGCGGCCGCTCACGCCCCTGGTGAGGCAGAGCTCGGCGACGATCGAGAAGAGGCCGCCCGTGAGGAAGTGGTCTTCCACGGTCACGGTGAGCTTCGTCTGCGCGATGGATTCGAGGACGGCCTGCTCGTCGATCGGCTTGACGGTGCGCAGGTTGACGAGGCGCACGGAGAGGCCCGCGTCTTCGAGGAGCTGCTTCGCCACCGCGGCCTCGCGGAGCAAAAAGCCGTAGGTGAGGATCGCCACGTCCTTGCCGCGGGAGAGGACCTCGGCCTTGCCGATCGCGAAGGGCTCGGTGTGCGTGACGGAGGGCTTGAGCGCGCAGTAGCGCACGTAGAAGGGGTTCGGGCTGGCGATCACCGAGGGCATGCCCGCGAGCAGCTCCTGCTCGTCGGCGGGGCAGAAGACGTTCATGCTCGGGATGCCGCGCATGAGCGAGATGTCCTCGATCGCCTGGTGGGTCGCGCCGTTGCCGTCGGAGAGGAAGCCGGGCACCGCGCCGACGAGCTTCACCGGCAGGCCGGGGATGCCTACATCGTCGCGGATGAACTCGAAGGCGCGCAGCGTGAGGAAGGTCGCGAGGGCGTGCGCCACGGGGACGCGGCCGCGCAGGGCGAGGCCGGCGGCGGCGCCGATCATCGTCTGCTCGGCGATGCCGACATCGATGAAGCGCTTGCCGAGCTTGGGCGGCAGGTTGCGGATGGCGGCGCGGTTCTCGGCCGTCATCACGATGAGGTTGTCGTTCTTCTCCGCGATCTCGAGGAGGAGGTCTTCGTAGGTCGTCGCGCTCATGTGTCTTCTACCTCGTCCTCACCGCACCATCAGCGTCTCGGAGGTGAGCGCTGCCGCCGCCTCGCCGTGCAGCTCCTTGAGGAGCATCTCGACCTCGGCGGCGGAGAAATTGACGAACCAGCGATCGGCCCGCTTCTCGATCGAGGGCAGGCCCTTGCCGCGCACCGTGCGGGCGATGATCGCCGTCGGCTTGCCCGTCTCGACGGGGAGCTTCTTGAAGGCCTCGTCGAGGGCCGCGAAGCTGTGGCCGTCGACGGTCTGCGCCATCCACCCGAAGGCGCGGAACTTCGCGTCGATGGGCTCGAGGGGGATGAGCTCCTCGGTGCGGATGTTGGCCTGGAACTCGTTCCTGTCGACGATCGCGACGAGGTTGTCGAGGCCGTGCGCCTGCGCGGTGAGGCAGCCCTCCCAGATCGTGCCCTCGTCGAGCTCGCCGTCGCCGAGCACCACGAAGACCTTGTTCTTGCCGCCGCGGAGCTTGATGTCCATCGCGACGCCGATCGAGACGGAGAGCAGGTGGCCGAGCGACCCCGAGTGGAACTCGATGCCCGGGATGGCGCGGTTCGGGTGCCAGTAGATGCTGTCGGTGGGCTTGAGGTGGTTGTCGAGGCGGCCCTTCTCGATGTAGCCGAGCTCGGCGAGCGTGCCGTAGAGCGCGGGGACGTCGTGGCCCTTCGAGAGGAAGAAATAGTCGCGATCCGGGTCCTTCACGGCGTCGGGGGCGACGCCGAGGACGCGGCTGTAGAGGTGGACGATGAGGTCCGCGCAGGAGAGGGAGGCGCCGATGAAGCAGCCGCCGTTCGTCGACATGCGGATGATGTGCTCGCGGACCCGGAGGGCGAGGGCGCGGAGCTCTGCCTCGGCGGCCGGTGTGAGCGGTTCTTCGTTGCGGGGTCGGGGGATCACGGGCTCTCCTGCTCTCCTGGGGGATCGCGTTGCTCGACGCGTTACTCGACGGCGCGCGTCTGGCTGCTCTCGATGGTCTTGAGCTCGCCGAGGTGGTTTCGGTACCAATTGACCCCGGCGTAGCGCTGGTTCAATGCAAAAATCTCAGGCCGGCGCTCGCAGAGGGCGAGGATGTCGCCCAGCGTGAAGATCGGCCGCTCGGGGGTGTAGAGCGCGTCGTACACGGCCGCGATGAAGTCGTAGTCGGCCGGGTAGTCGATCGTGAAGCGGTGGCTCATCGAGTAGTCGAGCCCCGTCTCCCAGGTCACGTTGCCGATCCGGAAGCGCTCGGGGTGCTCCCAGAAGAAGGGCGTGGTGTGCTCCCGTTCGAGGGGCCGCGTGGCCTCGCGGAAGGCTTGCGCGAGGGCGCCGATCGGCATCACCTCGACGTCGTTGCCGTCGGGCCAGGTCGCGGGGTGGAGGTTGCTCACGAAGTCGAACTTGCCCTCGTTTTCGCGGTAAAAACCGATCACCTTCGCGATCACGGCCGGGTCGATGAGGGGGCAGTCGGAGGGGATCTTCACCACCGTGTCGGCGCGCGTCTCCAGGGCGGCCTGGTAGTGGCGGTCGAGCAGGTCGGTCGGGTGGCCGCGGAAGCAGCGGACATCCATGGCGCGGCAGAGCTCGACGATCGGGTCGTCGCTCGCGTCGGTCGTGGTGGCCACGGTGATGTCGAACGGCACGCCGGTCGCGCCCTCGCGGGCGGCGGCGACGCGCTCGACCATCCGCTCGAGGAGCGGCTTGCCCGCGAGGGGCATGCGCACCTTGCCGGGCAAGCGCGACGAGCCCGTGCGGGCCTGGATCACGACCAGCGTGCTCACGGGCGAGGCTGCTCCTGGACGAACGACCGCGTCGAGGGGCGAGGCGGAGGTGGGGGCTCGGCGACGACCGGCTCCGGCTCGCCGAGCAGGCGGCGCGCGACGGCGGCGATGTTCTTCGCGCCCATGCCGTGCTGGAGGGGCTTGAGCTTGCGCAGCTCGTCGATGTCGAAGAAGGAGTGCACCTCCTTGCCGAGGGCCATGCCGATGTGCGCGAGCGACGAGTACTGGCAGACGAGCACGTCGCAGTTGGCGACCATCTGCTCGGCGCTGCCGGTGGTGTACACGAGCGAGCCCGGCGCCCAGCGGGCGATCTCGTCCGTCGCGCGCGGGAGCTTCTCGTTCGGGTGGAGCTTGAAGATGAGCTTCCGGCCCGCCGCGATGCGCTTGGCCTTCTCGATGAAGCCCTTGCGGTCCTCGTACCAGAAGACCTCGCGCACGTCGGAGGTGCAGACGAGGACGTAGTTCTTGTGGGGGAAATCGTTGTCGTAGTAGCGCTTGCAGTCGTCGAAGTTGGGGATGCCGGTGACCTCGATCTTGGCCGGGTCGACGCCGTGGCTCACGAAGAGCTCCTTGTAGCCCTCGCTCGCGACGCAGAAGCGCGTGTACTTGTGGCTGAGGCCGGTGGCGGAGGTGCCCGCCATCCACCGCGGGAGGAAGTCGAGGCGCTTGACGATCGGGAAGAGCACGCTCGGCGGATCGGTCATGCCCTCCTGCACGAGGATGACCTTGCGGTGGGTGATGTTGCTCGGCCACACGAGGTCGGAGCAGTGGAAGACCAGGTCGTAGTCGTGGAGGCGGCCGCCGTCGTCGATGTTGAGGCCGTGCTCGTGGAGGTACGCGGCGCAGCGCGCGCGGAGCTTGCGGCCGCCGATGGTGTACTCGATGCCGCCGAGCCAGCGCATGAAGTCGACGTGCAGGTCGCCGTAGTAGGGGCTGTAGAAGTGCTCGTGCTCGGGGAGCTGCGCCGCGATCTGGTGCATCTGCGTCGTCTGGTTGATCGAGCCGCAGATGAAGAGGATCTTTTTCCGCGTCATGAGGACACTTCTCCGCTGAGGGGGTTCGCTCAGCTCTGGCCGAGCGCCGTTGCTTCGCCGGACGAGGGAGATTCCTTCGCCAGCGCGATGAGGATGAAACCGACGGCGATCCAGAACATCTCCTTGACGCGCTTGATCAGCACGAAGGCGACGCCCACCGTGGCCGCCTCGGGGACGCCGAAGGCCGCGAGGAACGCGACGTAGCCGGCGTCCTGGACGCCGAGGCCGGCCGGGATCATGAAGGCCAGCGAGCGGAGCAGGGTGACCACCACCTCGAACGAGAAGACCTGCCGCACGGGCAAGTCGACGTGGAGGAGGCGGAGGATCACCAGCGTCTCGGTGCCCTCGACGAGCCACATGCCGACGAGGAGCAGCACCGACGTGAGCAGGGCGCGGCGCTCGTGGAGGAAGAGCTGCTCGAAGTGACGATCGGTCTCGAGGAAGCCGCTCTTCCGGTGCGAGAGCCAGTGCTGGAGGCGCTTGCTCGGCAGGCGGCTCAGGAGCCCGTGCGAGCGCTCCGCGATCGAGCCCGAGAGCAGCGCCTTCGACATGCCGAGCGAGCCGGCGAGCAGGCCGAGCGTCGCCGCGAGCACCAGCCACTCGAGGCCCGGGACGCCGAGGAGCGTGGGCGAGACGGCGTGCAGGTAGCCGACGCCGAAGGCGAGCGCGATGCCCATGTAGAGCGCGTTCGCGAGGACGATCAGCGATTTCTTCGCCGCGACGGCGGCGAGGCTCTCCGGCACCGGCATCGCGCAGCGGCGCTTGAGCAGGTAGGGGTTGATCGAGTCGGAGATGGCCACGCCCGCGGGGAAGCTCATCAGCACCGCCTCGGCCGAGAGCAGCACCGAGAGCAGCGGGAGGAAGCGCGTGTCGCGCCGCAGGATGCCGAAGATCCGCCCGTAGGCGAGCGTCTGCAGGCCCATCGCCACGAGGTAGGGCAGGAGCACGACGAGGACGCCAGGGCCGATCGCGGTGATCAACCCGGCGGCGCGACCGAGCTCCGCGTGGCGCAGCGTGTTCCAGAACGCCAGGGCGGCGCCGAGGAACACCGCCGCGCGGAGGACGTTCATCCACAACGACTTGCGCGGGGGGCTCGCGGAGGGCTCAGGCGTGGCGGGAAACGACTCTGCCATTGTCATTCCAGCGCCGGATGGCGGAAAACGGTCGAGGCGATGGGTGGGGGGCGCGACGTGCGCGAGTTCTAGGCGAAGTTGAGCGAAGGAGGATCGATCGGGAGCGCGTGAACCGTGCTCGACGGTCGGCTCCGGGCGCGAAGAGCGGAGGCGAGAGCGCGGTGAAGAGGCGCACCTCGTTCATCGCGGGCCTAGCAAGGAGCGGACGCAGCGCATTCCGGCGAGACCAGCGCGCGGCTTGCCATGTCCAATCGGGGTCCGCAACCCGCGACGGCCAGAGATTTTCGTTTCTTCACACGCGACGTGGCGCGCGAGCAGTGTGCGAACGGTGCGTCAGCAGCGCGACACCATGATCCACGGTGCGAAAGGGGTTGCGCGGCTCAACGATTTACGCGCCTGGTTGCGAGGCGCGTTGCGCGTCTCAATGGCCTTGCATCGAAGGAGCGCCGAATAAATTGCGCGCTCTCACCCTGCGCGTCGCGCGCGGCGCATCATGTCTTTGACGGGATGGATGCGCGCCGCGCTCCGATGCGGGCGACGTTCTGGTAGGGGCGACGTTCTGGTACGGGCGACGTTCCGGTACGGGCGACGTTCCGGTACGGGCGACGTTCCAGTGCGGGGGACGCGCCGAAGCGGGCTGTGTTCAGCGGGTCAGGCGGGCGATCTCTTCCTTGATGATCGTCTCGGCGAGCACCGGCACGACCTCCCACACCACGCGCTCGACCAGCTCGCGCGAGAGCGCGAGCACGGCCTCGGCCTGGGCCGGCGAGAGGCCGAGCCCGTCGAGCTTGGCGGCCATCTGCCCGTCGAGCTTGGCGGTCGCGGCGGCCACCGGCGTGGGGACGGACTCGCGCGCGGGCGTGGGGGCGAGCTTCGTCGTCGGCTCTTCCACGAGCGGGGCGGGCGCCTGGGCGATCGGCTTCGTCTGGACGACGGCTGCGGTCGGCTGCGGCGCGGGGGCCTGCACGGCGGCGGCTCTGGTGGGCACGGGCGCCACCACGGGCGCGGTGGGGACGGCGCCCACCTGCGCGGGCGGGTTGTAGATCAGCGTCTTGGCGCGCTGGAGCGGCGTCGAGGTCCCCGTCGCGCCCGCGGCGGGCTGGGTCGGCTTGAGCGGGGCCGAGGGCGCGGTGGCCGTCGCCGTCGGGGTGGGCATCGAGGGCGCCGTCTGCGCCGCAGCGGCGGGCTTCGCGGCGGCGGCGGGCTGCCCCGACAGCAGCCGCTTGACCTTGTCGATCATCTGCTGCGTGTCGAAGGGCTTGTCCATGTGGTCGTCGACCATGGCGCCCGCGCCCTTGCTCGCGTCGAAGGGGTTCTGCTTCGACGAGAGGTAGAGCACGGGGGTCGACGGCGAGAGCCGCTTGATTTCCTTGCAGAGATCGTAGCCGTTCTTCGGCTCGAGCGAGCCGTCGGCGATCACCACGTCGGGCTTGTCGGCCTTGAGCTTCTGGAGCGCGGCGTCCGGGCTGTTCGCCGTGACGATGCGGAAGTCGGGGCTCGCGAAGGTGATCTCGAGAACCTTGCGCATGGTCACGCTGTCATCGACGGCGAGTACGGTGCTGGCCACGGATGTGGTCTCCTCTTGGGTTCGGTGGGCTCGAAATCCGAGCCGGCGAGCCGGTATCTTCGGGCTCCGGCGCGCGATGTGTCAACATCGCGGATGGTCGCCCCCCGGGGTCATCCCGGATGCGCGCGGTTTTTGCGCGGGGCGTCCACCCTCGATCTCCCATGCCAGCGCCTCCTCGGCCCCGATCTCGGGGATTTTCTTCACCCGGCCCCGGTCCTTCACCCGCGCGGGCCGGATCGCCCGGACCCGCGGCCGCTCCGCCCGGCCCGGCCGCCGATCGCGCCTGGACGGTGCCCGACGAGCTCGGCGGCCGCCCGCTCGACGCGGTCGTGCGCGCCCTCGCGGAGATGTCCTGGTCCGAGGCGCGCAAGGCGATCGAGACCGGGAAGATCCAGGTCGACGGCGCGCCGTGGACGTTGGTGACGAAGTTCGTGAAGGCCGGCGCGCAGGTCTCGCTCCACCTGCGCGCCCCCCGGCCGAAGACGGCCGCGATCGAGGCCCTGGGGGCCGATCTCTTGATCTACGTCGACGCGAGCGTCGTGGTGGTGCGCAAGCCCGCGGGCATCTCCACCGTGCCCTTCGAGGGCGACGAGGGCGGCGCGGAGAGCGAGCCCACGCTCGACGCGCTCGTGCGCGAGCTGCTCGCGAAGCGCGACAGGATGCGGGGCCGCGCGCCGCTCGGCGTCGTGCAGCGGCTCGACAAGATGACGAGCGGCGTCCTCGTCTTCGCGCGCAATTTCGCGGCCAAGAAGCACCTCGGCCAGCAGCTCCGCTTCCACTCCATGCACCGGCGCTACCTCGCGATCGCGCACGGCGAAGTGAAGGAGCGCTCGTTCCAGTCGTACCTCGTGGCCGATCGCGGCGACCGCCTGCGCGGCTCGGCGCCCGCGGGGCGGAAGGAGGGGCAGCTCGCGATCACGCATGTCTCGCCCATCGAGCGGCTCGACGGGGCGACGCTCGTGAGCTGCCGCCTGGAGACGGGGCGGACGCACCAGATCCGCATCCACCTGGCCGAGAGCGGGCACCCACTCCTCGGCGAGACGGTCTACGTGCGCGACTACGCGGGCCCGATCCTGCCTGCTCCGCGCCTGATGCTCCACGCCGCCGAGCTCGGCTTCCTCCACCCGAACGACGACCGTCCGATGCGCTTCGAGGCGCCGCCGCCCGACGATTTCGAGCGCGTGCTCGCGCGCCTTCGGATCCAGCACAAGGCGCGCTGAGCGCGGCTACTTGCCCTTGGCGAGCGCCTCGCTCATCGCGGCGGCGGTCGCGTCGACGAGGGGCATGACCTTGGCGTAGTCCATCCGCGTCGGGCCGAGGACGCCCACGGTGCCGGCGACGCGACCGTGGTCGGCGAACGGCGCCACCACGAGGCTCAGCTCGCCGCCGCCGAGGTCGCCCGCCTCGCTGCCGACGTAGACGGTGACCGAGCCCGCGGCGAGCGTCTTGTCGAGCAGATCGAGCAGCTCTTGCCGCTCCTCGAGGGCGAGCATCAGCTTCTTCAGGCGGCCCGCGTCGGCGTACTCGGGAAGGTCGATGAGGCGCGACTGGCCCTCGATCAGCACCTCGTCGCGCCGCACGCCGTCGCCCGCCATCGCGAGGCTCGCGAGCTCGAAGGCGCGGCGGCGCAGGGCGTCGATCGCGAGCCGATCGTCGGCGAGGCGGCGGGCGAAGAGGTCGCGCACCTCGCCGAGGCTGCGGCCCTCGATCACGTCGGCGAGGAGGTTGTGGATCCGGGTCAGCTCGGTCTCGTCGATGGGCGCGTCGATGGGGATGAAGCGGTTCTCCACGGCGCCGTCGGAGAAGACGAGCACGGCGAGGAGCTGGCCCGGACGCGTCGGGATGAAGCGGAGCTGGGCGAGCGTGCGCAGCTCTTTGCGGGGCGCGCCGATCACCGCGGCGGCGCCGGAGAGCTCGGAGAGGTAGCGGCCCGCCTCGCGCAGCGGATCGTTCGCCACGGCGTAGATCTCGGCGAAGCGGTTGCTGAGCTTGACCTGCTCCTCCGGGGCGAGGGCGCGCAGATCGACCAGCGTGTCGATGAAGAGGCGCAGCGCGCGATCGGTCGGGATGCGGCCGGCGGAGGTGTGGGGCTGCTTGAGGTAGCCGCCCTCCTCGAGGTCGGCGAGCACGTTGCGGATCGACGCGGCGGAGAGGTCGAGCCCGTACTTGCGCGCGAGCGTGCGGCTGCCCACCGGGTCGCCGCTGGCGATGAACTCGGTCACGACCGCGAACAAGATCTTCCGGGAACGGCTCGACAGATCGCTCATGGTGCAGGCTCACCGCGGGCGCGCTGCTCCTTTCAGCGAGGCGGACCCGCGATCCCGGATAAGTTTTATGTCGATCGCCGGATGTGGTCAAATGCTCCCGGCGAGCACGGTTCCGCGCCCCAAGCGGCCTTCCGCGCGGCGCTCCTCGCCCGTACGCTTCCTCCCATGTCCCACGCCGCCGCTCGATCCGCCCTCGCCTTCGCCTGCGCCGCCGCGCTCGGCCTCGCGGGAGGGACGGCCGCGGCCGGCCGGGGACGCCCCGGTCAGAGCCACGTGAAGTTCCACCCGGACTGGGAGAAGCACCCCTCGACGATCCACGCCGCGATGGGCGCGGGCG
The DNA here is from genome assembly GCA_046351295.1 of Byssovorax sp. Taxonomy (GTDB): domain Bacteria; phylum Myxococcota_A; class Polyangia; order Polyangiales; family Polyangiaceae; genus JAXLYT01. Next base: position 73,806 of record JAXLYT010000016.1, on the reverse strand, counting down.
ACTGCCTGGCCGAGCTGAAAAAGCGGGGGATCAAGGCCGATCCGGTGCAGAGCGCCCCCGGGGTGCTCGCCCCCGTGCGTCTGCCCGCCGACGTGGGCGGCGTGACCTACCGCACCGAGGCTCCGGACCACGTGCGCGCGCAGAGCCCGTACGATGTCTTCGACTGCCGGCTGGTGCTCTCGCTGCACGATCTCAGCCGGATCCTGGTCGCGCACGGCGTCGACGAGGTGCGGATGTTCTCGGCCTGGCGGCCGCCCGGAAAGACCTGGCCCGAGGGCAAGCTCGCGACGCGCCACCCGGGCGCCCTCGCCATGGACGCCGCCCGCTTCGGCAAGAAGCTCGCGCCCGGGCAGACGGCGAAGGTGTGGCTCGACGTGGCGCGCGACTTCCACGGGGCGCTCGACAAGACGGTGTGCGGCGCCGACGCGGTGCCCCCGTCCCCGGCCACGCCCGAGGCCACCGAGCTCCGCTCGATCGTGTGCGAGGTGGCCGATCAGCACGCGTTCACCACGATCCTGACGCCGAACTACAACCGGGCGCACTTCAACCACTTCCACCTGGAGGTGACCCCGGACGTGCGCTGGTACCTGGTCCGCTGAGCAGCCCCTCGGGGGTTGCCCGATCCCTGCCGAGTGGTCGGGTTCGTGCTTTTTTCTGCGCCGAGGCCCTTCCCGGGCCGTCTGCCGGTAGGAGGAGCGAGAGGATCGTCTCGGTCCCTCCTACCCGCGATGGAATTCCCGCTATGGTAGCTGCCGTGGTCGCTCGAACCTCCTCTCCCTCGGCCTCCCCGGACACGGTCTCCACGGATCGCGCCGATCGCAACCGCAGCCATGGTCGCGTTGGCCGCCCCGGGCGGCGGCCCGGCCTCTTCGCGTTCGTCTGCCTGATCGCGATGGCCTTCTCGCTCAGCGCGGGCTGCGCGGGCGGCTGCCTCTTGCCGAGCGCGATGCGCTGGAAGCTCTTCTCGCTCTTCGGCGCGCCGCGCATCTGCCCGGAGATGCTCAAGCGCAGCGTGTCGATCCGGCTCCAGAACGGGGCACCCTCGATGGGCCGCTTCTTCCCGATGAGCTGCAACTACACGGTCGACGACGACAAGGAGACCGTCACCGTCAGCGTCGGCGGCACCGGCTACGGCTACCTGCTCCCGGCCAAGCGCGTCGGCTTCTCGCTCACCGCCTCCGTCGAGTACCGCGCCGACTTCACGCTGAGCGGCGACGAGATCTACCTCTGGGGCCGGCTCAACCGCGTGGTCGACGGCCCGCGCTTCCAGATCGTCGCCGTGGAGAACCCGGTGATCGACATGGCCGCGAACCTCCCGCCCGTCGGCAGCTTCGCGAACTTCATGGGCAACCAGGTCGTCTCGGGCGTGATGGCGCAGGGCTTCACCGTCATCCACAGCGACCGCGGCGACGACTTCACGCTCGGCCAGATCTACCCGCCGCAGAAGCCGCGCCACCCCTTCCAGCTCATGGGCGCGTCCGATCGCTACGTGTTCGCCAACGAGACCGTGGACGTGCAGGGCAACCAGCGCGACTACCTCGGCCCCTTCGAGGTGGCGAGCCAGGGCCAGTCGCTCTACTTCACCGCGAGCGCCACCGGATCGCCCGTCGACGTGATGGTGATCAACAAGCAGACCGGCGACATCTGGCGCGAGATGTACCAGCACGGCACGCTCGGCCCGCCGCCCGGCCCCGTCGCCGCCGGCTCGCCGCTCCAGCCCGGCCCGCCCGCCAACTTCCGCTGGAACCTGCCGCCGGGCCTCTACTACGTCGTGATCGACAACACGCCCGCCGCCGGCCTCGTGAGCCCCGCCGGCGGCGCTTCGATCTGGACCCCGCTCACCGGCGGCGGCGGCACCACGGTGAGCTACGTGGCCCAGCTCGGGCAGTGACGGGCCGCGCGAGGTGACGAAGGTGCTCGATCGAACGAACCATTCGCAACAGAGCGCCCCCCGGCGCGCCGTCATGCGCGCAGGCATGCGCCGGATCGCGGGGCGCGCGCTCGCCGCCCTGCTCGCGCTCGCCGCCCTCGCGATCTTCGTGCCCGGCACCTCGGGCTGCGCGGCCATCATCAACAACAGCCCCGAGCTCCGCTGGAAGCTCTTCTCGCTCTTCGGCGCGCAGCGCATCTGCCCCGAGATGCTCAAGCGCAGCGTCTCGATCCGCCTGCAAGATCGCTCGCCGGCGATCGGCCGCTTCTACCCGATGCAGTGCACCTACGCGGTCGACGACGCGCGTCAGGTGGTCACCGTCTCGGTGGGCGGCACCGGCTACGGATACATGCTCCCGGCCAAGCGCGTCGGCTTCTCGCTGAGCGCCTCGGTCGAGTACCGGCCGGACTTCGTGATCGCCGGCGACGACCTCTACGTGTGGGCCAAATTGAACCGGATCGTCGACGGCCCGCGCTTCCAGCTCGGCTACGTGGAAAACCCCCTGGCCGACGTGGCGGCGAACATCCCGCCCTTCGGGAGCATCGCGAACTTCCTCGGCAACCAGGTCGTGCAGGGCGCGATGACCCAGGGCTTCACGGTCATCCACAACGAAGACAAAGGCGACGACTTCACGCTCGGGCAGATCTACCCGCCCCAGCGGCCGCACCACCCCTTCCAGATCTCGACGAGCGAGCGCTTCACCTTCGCCAACGAGACGGTCGACGTGCAGGGCGGCCAGCGCGACTACCTCGGTCCGTTCGAGATCGCGAGCCCCGGCCAGGCGCTCTACCTGACCATGAGCTCGCAGGGCCCCGCCGTGGACGTGATGGTCGTCGACAAGCTCACCGGCGACGCGTGGCGCGATCTCTACCAGCGCGGCGCGCCGCTCGGCCCGCCGCCGGGGCCGGTGCTCGGGTCGATCGTGCTCCAGCCGGGCCAGGTGGCGAACCTGCGCTTCCCCATGCAGCCGGGGCTCTACTACATCGTCATCGACAACACGGCCGCGGCCGGGACGGTGAGCCCCACGGGCTCGTTCTGGAACCCGCTCAACGGGACCCTCGCCGAGGTCAACTACGTCGCCCAGCTCGCCAACTGACGGCGAAGCAAGCCCCGCGGGAAGCTCCTTGACGAGCTTTCGAGACGACGGGATAAACTGCGCCATGGGCGCTCCTGGACATGCCGCGCCGGACAAAGCGTCGCTCGAACGGCTGCGCGCGCGCCTCGCGGCGTACATGGTGAAGAAGGGCCTGCGCTCCACCGCCCAGCGCCGGCTGATCATCGACACCTTCTTCGAAGGCACGTCGCACATGTCCATCGAGGACCTGCTCGGCGAGGTGCGCGTCCACGACCGCGGCATCGGCTACGCGACCGTCTACCGGACGCTCAAGCTCCTCGCCGAGTGCGGCGTCGCCTCGGAGCGGCGCTTCGGCGACGGCCTCTCCCGCTACGAGCTCGCCGACGAGGCGAGCGCCCACCACGACCACCTGATCTGCACCACCTGCGGCAAGATCATCGAGTTCGAGGAGCCCGGGATCGAGCGCTTGCAAGAAGAGATCGCGGCGCGCCACGGCTTCACGATCACCTCCCACAAGCACGAGATGTACGGCACCTGCCCCGAGTGCCGCGCCGCGCAGAAACGCTGAGATCTCAAGGGGTGACGAAAAAAACGTCGCGAGCAGCCCGAAGCCAGGGCGGGCGACCGAGGAATCCTCGGCGATTTTGAGGGAGCCCAACCGACGATTCGGGCTGCGTAGCAGGTTTTTTCGTCACCCCTTCAGCGCAGGCGCTCGCGGATCGCCTCGACCACCTCCAGCCGGTCGAAGAGCCGCTCCACGTAGTCGAGCCGGTCCGTCTCGATCACCAGCGAGGGCGACAGATCGTAGCGCGCGTACCAGGCCTCGTAGAGGCGCTCCAGCGAGGCGAGGTAGCTCCGCGGGATCTTCTTCTCGAAGTCGCGCCCGCGCTTCTGGATCCGCCGCGTCAGCGTGCGCAGCGGGCAGCGCAGGTAGATCATCAAGTCCGGCGGGCGGATCTCGGCGCGCAGGGTGCGGTAGAGCTCCTGGTACATGCCCCAGTCGCGCGCGTCGAGGTGGCCGGCCTCGTGGAGGTGGGCGGCGAAGACCTCGGCGTCCTCGTAGAGCGTGCGGTCCTGCACGACGGGGCGCGGATCGGTCACCGCGCGCTCCACCACGGCGCGGTGGATCTGGAAGCGCCGCACCAGGAAGAAGAGCTGCGAGCTCATCGCCCAGCGGCTCATGTCGGTGTAGAAATCGGCGAGGTAGGGGTTCTCCTCGTTCGGCTCGAAGAAGGGCACCATGTCGAACTGGTGCCGCAGCCAGTCGACGAGGCTCGACTTGCCCGAGCCCATGTTCCCCGCCACCGCGACGATCCGCGGTCCGGGCTTGGATCCTTCGGGCAAGGCGTGCTTCGAGCGGGTCATGAGGGGGCAGGGCGCAGGGGATCGATCAGAGGATCAGCGAGACGCCGAGCGTCTGCACGAGCGAGGTGTCGAGCTTGGGCGCGGCGCCCACGGGCCGCTTTTTCCCGGCGAAATCGATCGCTTGCCCGGGCTCGAGCGCGTCGCCCTGCTGGCTCAGCAAGGCCGCCGCGGTCACGCCGAGCTCGACGTTCAGCCAGCGGGGGATGACCTCGTACGTCACGCCGATCCCGACGGGCAGCTCGGCGATGTAAGCGTGTCGCTCGTGGAGCGTGTACGGCGTGTGACCGGGCACGGTCACGTCGATGCGCGGGTAGGTCATCTTGCCCCAGCCGGCGCCCGCGGTGAGCCACACCCGCAGCCGATCGGTGAAGGGGTAGGTGGGCATCACCCGCGCGCCGAAGACGTAGGTGTAGACCGGATCGCTCGCGACCAAGGTCCCGCCCTGGCCGAAGGAGCCCGCAGGGAGGCCGAGGTCGTGCGCCGCGCCGATGAAGTAGCCGCTGAAGTGGAGGTAGCGGAAGACCGGCCAGCCGAGGTGGATGCCCCAGGCGGGCGCGGGGCGGAGGCGCACCGGTGTCTCGGCGCCCGCCGGATCGGTCGTGCCCGGGCGCACCACCATGCCGAAATCGGCGCCGAGCTCGAGGTGGCGCTCCCACGCGAGCGGCGCGGGCGGCGGCGGGGTGAGCGCGGGCGGCCGCACCCGCGCGAGGAGCGGCGCGAGCGCGGGCGAGGGCGCGACGGGCGGCACCTTGTCCGCGGCGGGCGCGGCGCTCGCGGCCGGCTCCTCGGCGGCGCGCGCCGGCCCGACGACGCTCGTCCCCGCGGCGAACGCGGCGAACGCGCCGATCGTCACGATCGCCGTCCGGGGCTCGTGTGCCTCGCCGCGCAGCATGACCCCCTCCTAGCAGGGATCGCCCCGCGCCCGAAGGGTTGCCGGAGCGGCCGCCGGACGGATCGTCCAAAGCTGCCGAAGCACTGGCTCGCCGGCCGCTCCTTTGGCAGACTCCGGACACCATGCGCATCACCGCCCTTCTCGCCGCCTCCGCCTTCGCCACCCTCGCCCTCGCCGGCTGCGCGCAGGCGCCCCAGCAGGACAGCCCCGCCGCGCCCCCCGCCGCCACCGCCGCCGGCGGCAAGAGCGGCGTGCAGCAGGCGTCGGCCACCTCGCTCAAGCCCCTCGCCACGCGCAAGTTCGGCGCGGAGATCACCGAGAAGAGCAACACCACCCTCGACAGCGTGATCCGCGAGCCCGCGCGCTTCACCGCGAAGACCGTGCGCACCGAGGGCGTGGTCACCGCCGTCTGCCAGGAGATGGGCTGCTGGATGGAGATCACCGACGAGGCGGGCCTCGCCCACATCAAGATGGCGGGCCACGCCTTCTTCATCCCCCGCGAGGCGAGCGGCCACCGCGCCGCCATCCAGGGCAAGATCCTGAGCGCCGGCCCCGCGGGCAGCAAAGACCACTGCACCGAGGAGGCCGAGGCCCAGACCGGCCAGGTCGCCAAGGTGCAGATCGAGGCCACGGGCGTCGAGTTCCTCAACTGATCGCCTGACGGTCTGATCACCCGGCCGATCCTTCGGTGCTCCGCGGGACCACCGCCGCAAAGGGCGGGACAAGCCGCCGAGGATCGCTGTAGCCTCCGAGGATGCGCTTCAACGTCCTTGGTCCGATCCTCGGTCTCGTCTCCGTTGCTCTGATCGCCCCGCTCGGCTGCGCGACCTCGGTCACCAGCCCGAGCGGCGCCGGCGGCAGCGGCGGCGATCCCTCGACCACCACCGCGGCCGGCACCGGCGGCAGCACGGCGACCACCACCACGACCGGCGCCGGCGGCACCGGCGGGCACATGGGCCCCTGCGTGACGGCCTCCGACTGCGCGAGCTTCAGCGACGCGTGCAACACCGGCGCGTGCATCAACGGCGCGTGCAGCAAGCTCCCCGCGAACGAGTTCGGCGCGTGCGACGACGGCATCGGGTGCACCGAGAACGACACCTGCCAGATGGGCGTGTGCAAGGGCGGCTCGCTCAAGTTCTGCCCCTCGGAGGGCTCGTGCTCGCTCGGCACCTGCGATCCGGTGCAAGACAAGTGCGTGCAGGTGCCCGGCAACGACGGCGCTTCGTGCAACGACGAGGACGCGTGCACCCTGCCCGGCACGTGCAGCGCCGGCGTGTGCAACCCCGGCGGGATGGTCGACTGCACCTTCCTCGACGGGACCTGCTCCAAGGGCTTCTGCGACCCGCAGCTCGGCTGCAAGGTGATGCCCCTCGCCGACGGCGCCCCCTGCGACGACAACCTCTTCTGCACCATCAACGATGTTTGCAACAACGGGGTCTGCGCGGGCGCGCCCAACCCCTGCGCCGACCCGGTGGACGACATCTGCATGATCGGGAGCTGCAACGAGGCCTCGAAGAGCTGCACGGCCGTGCCCGGCAACGACGGGATGCTCTGCGACGACAAGAACCTCTGCACCCAGGGCGAGAAGTGCAGCGCCGGCAAGTGCATCAACGGCCAGCCCGCCAACAACGGGGCGGCATGCGACGACGCCAACGCGTGCACCGGCGGCACCACCTGCACGAACGGCCAATGCGGTAACCCGCAGAGCCAGATCCTCCAGTGCATCAACGGCGATGCGTGCTGCCCCGCCGGCTGTCAAGGCAACGACAGCGACTGCCAGGTGTGCCACGCGATCATCGGCCCGCCGGGCGACGGGTGGAACTGCCCGAGCGGCGCGACCCAGTTCTGCGTGCCGCCTCCGCTCGATCCGACGAGCTCCGACCAGGCCAAGGCGGCCTGCGAGGCGTGCTACGGCGCGCCCTGCTTCCTGGAGATGGCCGACTGCGCCGGGCCGGGCTGGGGGCCCAAGCCGCCCGGCCAGTACCAGAGCGGCGACGCCTACTTCGGCTACACCTCGGGCTGTTCCGGCGACGAGGGCCGCGTCTGGGCCATCTCGTTCTCGTTCACCACCTACGGCTACTGGGGCAAGTAGCCCGATCCCTCGATACAGCATCGCGTAGAGCCGGATCCACGACCGATCCATCGGCTCGTGCTCCGCCCGGGGCTAAAGCCCCGGGCTACACAGAACGAAGCCCGCCCTTCGGGGGGCTTGCGCGCAACCCTCATGGCTTTGCTGATGCGTGGGTCGGTACGTCCGCCTCGCACACCGTCCGCATTTGCGACAGGACGCGCGTCCGGTTCAGCACAAGGCAAGCCGGCGAAGGCCGGCTTCCTTTGTGTAGCCCGGGGGTTTACCCCCGGGCTACTGCGCGCATGAAACGCGATGCTGGTTAGCTACCTTCAGCCTGGGCGATCCAGGTCTCGATGGAGAGCCGCGCCTCGACGTGGTGGACGGCGGCCTCGGCGAGGCGCGTCGCCTGGTCGAGCCCGGCCTTCTGGAAGAGGGCCTCGGGGCCGATGGGGATCACCGCGCGCAGGGCGATCACCTTCTGCATCGCGCGCCGCCACTCGTCGATCCAGCCGCGCCGGTAGAGCGGGTACACCCGCGGCACGAAGCGCTGCACGGCCTCGATCGGGAAGACGCCGTGCGGGACGATGCCGGCCGTGGCGAGCTGCTCGAGCAGCACGGAGAGGCGCTCGCCGCGCGTGAAATCGGCGTGCGCGCCCCAGCGGCCCTCGGGGATCTCCACGCAGAAGAGCGCCTCGCCGGGGCGCACCTCGGGCGCGGCGTGGGTCAGCTCCGTCACGCGGCCGAACCAGTGCCGCGGATCGGACGAGTGGTAGGTCTGCGCGCGTCCATCGCGGTCGAGCGGCAGGGCCAGCCACACGAGGTAGGCGCCCCGGTGCGTGAGCCCGCTCTCCACGAGCGCGTCGAGGTCGCCTGCGTAGAGCACGGGCGTGGTGCCGACATCGGCGCGTCCGAAGGCCCGCCCGCGATCGATCGGCACGCGCAGCTCCGCGAGCTTCGCCTCGAGCCACGCGAGGATCGACGAGGCGCCGCCGGCGGGGAAGAGGAAGCCCAGGCTCCCGTGGTCGCGCAGCCCCGCGTCCACCCAGTCCACCGCGCGATCGGCGAGGTGCGCGTCCGCGCGGCGCGGGCGGTCGCCATGCACGCGGCGGTACACGAGGCTCTGCGAGAGCTCCTCCGGCGGGATGCCCCACACCTTCTCGACGTAGGGCCGGTAAAACGCCTGGTAAGCGCGCTCGCCCACCCGGTCGATCATCGCCCCCTCGAAGCCCGGATCGCCCTCCATCGGGGCCTTTCCCGCGGGGCCGCGGAGCATCCCGAGCGCCTGCCTGCGCGCGTTGCGGGCGAAGAGGCCGGCGCTGAGCGAGAGGCCCGCCACGGGGCCGAGCGCCTTCATCATCGCCAGCGGATCGGGCGGGTAGGACATCTGCCGATCGGCGAAGAGGAGCACGCCGCGGTGCGAGCAGAACGAGAAAGGAGAGCCTTTGTGTATTTCCTGGAAGAGCGGTTGCTCCAGCGTGCTGGGCGAGACGCAATGAAGGACGAGATCGGTGGGGAGGCCGCGAAACGTCTCGCCGTCCTCGGCGGATCTGGCCTCTCGATCATCGATCACCCGGACGCGCCGGCCCTTGCGCGCGAGCAGCAGCGCCGCCCACAGCCCGGAGATCCCGGCCCCGACCACGAGGTGCTCGGGAGACTCGAGCGTACTTTTCCGTTGCAACAACATACGCCTCACATCTGGGTAGAACACCCGATGTTCCTTGTCGTAGCGAACGAGGCGCCATCGGAAAATCCGCACAAGCCCGCGTTCTTTTGCGGGGATGTCTCCGTTCCTCATCAGGGGGATCCCCTTGAGCGCGCGCTCCATCTTCCGCAGCATTCTGCCCACTCCCGCTCCCGCCACCCACACCCCCTCCGGAAGTGGGCAACGGAAGCGGGAGCGGGAACGGGAGCGGGAGCGGGACGGAAAAGAGCCGACAGTCCCTCGGCGCGTCAGGTTTCGAGCGTGAAAACCTGCGTTGCGTTCTGGCGACCCGTGAGCTTCCGCTCGCCGAGCAGCGAGAGCGAGAACTCCTCGCCTGCGAGGCGCGCGGTCGCCTCGCCGATCAAGATCTGGTTGGGCGCGGCGATCGCCTCGAGCCGCGCGGCCACGTTCACCACGTCGCCCACCACGGTGTACTCCATGCGCTTCTGCGAGCCGATGTTGCCGACGATCGCCTCGCCCGAGTTGACCCCGATCGCCAGGCGGATCTCGAGGTCGTACTTCTTCTTGTAGGTCTCGTTCGCGGTCTCGAGGAAGCGCATCATGTCCTCGGCCGCGGCGAGGCCGAGGGCCGCGTGATCGTCGCGCCCGACCGGCGCGCCCCACACGCCCATGATGCAGTCGCCGATGAACTTGTCGACGGTGCCGTGGTGGCGGAAGACGATCTCGCTCAGCATCGAGAACAGATCGTTGAGCACGCCCACCACCTGCTCGGCGGAGCGCGACTCGGCGAGCGGCGTGAAGGCCACGACATCCGCGAAGAGCACCGTCACCGCGGCGCGCTTGCCCCCGAGGGCCATGGGGTGCTCGCCGCGGACGATGGCCTCGACGAGCTCCTTGCTGAGGAAGCGGCTCAGATCGCCGCGCAGCCGGGCCTGCTCGCCGATCGTCGCCTCGCTCTCCTCGAGCTCCACCGCGACGCGCCCGAGGGTGCGGGAGAGCTGCCCGAGCTCGTCGCGCCGCGCCGACGGCGCCGCGAGCTCCTTCCATTTCCGCTGCCCGATGAGCTTCGCCTGGGCCGCCATCGCGAGGATGGGGCGCGTGATGGCCGCGGCCGCGGCGAGCCCCGCGATCAGCGCCAGGAGCAGCGTGACGAGCCCCGTGCGCAGGCCCTCGGAGCGCATCGTCGTGAGCGTGGCGTAGGCCACCGGCTTGGGGCGCCACACCGCGATCGTCCAGCCGAGCTCGTCCACCGACTCGATCGCGCCCACGGACGCGACGCCGCGGGAGACGATCTCCGTCACGAGCGCCGAGCGCGTCGCCGCGGTGGTGCGCTCCGGCAGGTTCTTCCAGATCGGCAGCGCCGCGACATCGGCGCCCGGCGCGGCCTCGGGCACGTTGAACGCCGCCACCGCGCGCCTCCGCCCGTCGGCGATGAGCAGGCTCACCTCGCCGTCGAAGCGCTGGCGGGCGATGGCGTCGAGCTCCGGCGTGAGCTTGCCGAGATCGACCGCGGCCGTCACGTAGGCCGCGGGCGCCCTCTCCGACGCGGGCGGCACCGGCACCACGATCACGCCCTTGCCCGGGCCCGTCACCTCGAACGCCGCGTTGCGCTCGTCGGCCGCCCTGCGCTGCGCCTCGGTGGACGCGGGGACGGCCGCCTGATCGACGCCCGGCCGGCTCGCCACCACCGACACGTTCGCGGAGGGCACCTCCAGCCGGTACGCGTCGATCGCCTTGCGCGTCCCGAGCAGCGCGTGGACGGCGCGCGTCTCGTCCTCCTCCGCGGCCTTCGTCTTGGCCGCGAAGGAGAGGGCGTTGGCGATCGCCTCGACGTCGCCGCGCGCCTCGCTCACCGCGCGTCGCGCGTCCCCGGACACCTCGGCGAGCACCGAGACCTGGAGCTTTTGTTCACCTTGAACGATCGCGTCCTGGTTGACGCCGATCAGCCGGGTCGTGGCGAGCCCCACCGGCAAGAGGCCCACGCCGAGGAAGAGCAGGAGCGTCTGGGCGCGCAGCGAGAACAGCCCGGGAGAAGGCTCGTCGCGAGCGCCGGCCGGTCCCTTGTCGCGCGGCGTTTCCGGGGAGTTGCGAGGGGCTTGCAAGAGGCGAAAATCTTACTCAAGATCGGCGCACGTGAACTCCCTTCCTTGGCGAGGAGCCGTCGTTTTCGGCTGTCTCTTCAGCCTCGCCGGTGTCGCCCGCGCGGCCGATCCGCCGCCCGGTTTCCTCGAGCCCGTCATCCAGTGGGGCGTGCAAAAAGGCGAGACCTGTGAAGACATCGCCCGCGCGATGTACGGCTCGCCGGCGCATGCGGGGCTCGTGCTCCGGTACAACCGCGTGGATTGCACGAAAGGAAAACCCCTGCCCGAGGGGAAAACCCTGATCCTCCCCGAGAAGGTGACGGCGATCCCCGACGCCAAGCTGCGCTCCGTGAACCCCGATGTCCGCGCGCGCCCTTCCGGAGGCGCCTGGACGCCCGCCGCCACCGGGATGCCCCTCTTCACGAACGCGAGCGTCAACAGCCTCAGGGACGGGCGCGCCGACATCGAGTTCATCGATCACACGCGGATCTTCCTCGCCTCCAACACGCTCGTGGTGATCTACGGCACCGCCGCGCGCACCCAGGTCTCGAAGACGCCTCCGCCGATCATCGAGGTGCAAGAAGGCGAGCTGCGCGCGGGGATCGCCGCGCTGCGCGGGGAGGGCACCATCGACGTGGGCGTGCCGGGCGGCGGGCGGGTCAACGCGGCCTCGCGCGACGCGGTGGTGGAGCGCAAGGGCGAGCGCACCACGGTCGCCGTGTTCGACGGCAAGGCCGATGTCTCGTCGGCCGGCAAGACGGTGAGCGTGCCGAAGGACCACGGCACGCGCTTCGTGGGCCAGGCGCCGCCGGCCCCGCCGCGGCCGCTCCCGCCCGCCCCGGTGTGGGAGCCCGGCGGCTCCGAGGGCGTGGTGCTCGCGCCGGACGGCAAGGGGCTGATCCACGTCGCGTGGAGGCCCGTGCCGAACGCGCTCCGCTACCGCTTCGAGGTGGCGCGCGATCCAGGCTTCCACGACCTCGCGGTGCGCGAGGAGGTCTCGTCGGAGATCACCGCTTTCCGCGCCGAAAACCAGCCGCCGGGCAAGTACTTCCTCGGCGTGCGCGCCATCGACAAGGAGGAGTACCTCGGCATCGCCTCCGAGGTGCGCGCGATCGAGGTGATCGAGACGCGCTTCACCGGCGCGCGCGGGGCGATCGACCAGCGCTCGATCGAGGCCAACCCCTACGGCGTGCTGGAGCTCACCCCGAGCCCGGCCGTGGAGATGGCCCTCGACGACGGTCCCTTCGGCGCGATGATCCCGGCGATCGATCTCGCCCGGCGCGCGCCCGCCAAGGTGCGCCTCCGCGCGCGCGGCGGCCCCGCCGCGCAGGAGCTCACGGTGCGCTACACCCCGGTGACGGCGAAAATCCACGGAGATCGAAGCGGATCTTCGCTCTCGCTCACCGTCACGCCGAGCGGGCTCGACGGGATCGACGTCGCCGGCAAGGTCGCGCCGCGCGCCCGCGTCCACCTCGGCGATCAGGTGGTGGAGGCAAAGCTCGCGGTCGGCCCCGGCGGCGCGTGGAGCGCGGCCGTCCCGCTCGCCGGCGCGCTCTCGAGCGTGCCCGACCGCGCGCGGATCGACGTGGTGGATCGCAACGGGCGCGTGCTCGCGAGCGACGAGGTCGACCTCGCCCCGCCCGCGCCTCCACCCGCCCCGCCGCCTGCCGCGCTGCCCGACGCCCCCGAGCCGCGCATCGGCCCGACCGCGCCGCTCCGCGCGATCTCGCCCGCGCTCGACGTGCCCTGGTGGAGCCCCACCGCGCCGGACGCCCTCTGGGTGAGCGGCACCGTCGACGCGGGCGGCGACCGCAGCGCCGGGCAGCTCGCCGTGCAGGGCAGCGGGCGCATCGGCGCGCTCGGCCTCGACGGCGCGCTCGTCACGGGCGTCGCGGGCCGCCCGGGCCCGGAGAGCGCCTGGCTCGGCGGCCGTTACCGCGTCTTCCGCGTGGCCGGCGCGGTGTGCGAGGGCGGGCTCGCGCTCAGGCTCGGCATCCCCCTCGACGTCGCCGCGCCGCCTCCCCGCGTCGAGGGCGCGATCGCCTTCGGCGGCGTGCGCGGGCGCTTCACCTGGCTCGGCAACCTCGGCGGCCGCATGCGCTTCGAGGACGATCTCGCGCGGCGGAACACGCCCGCCGTGCAGGGCTTCCTCCTCGCCGGCGGCACCTTCGATCTGCTCCCGTTCCTCCGCCCCTTCGCGGTCCTCGACGCCCACCTGCTCTACGACGATCGCGCCTCGTCGTTCGCCGGCCAGGGCGGCCTCGGCCTCGGCCTCGAAGCGGGGACGACGCTCTTCGGCAGCGCCGCGCTCCGCCTCTCTCCCTGGCGCGACGAGGCGGGGCTCTTCAGCGCCCAGATCGCCGTCGGCCTGCGCGATGTCCACCCATGAAGACGCAGAAGCTCGATCCGCCGGCCGACACGGGCTCGCCCGACTCCGACGCCACGCTGCTCTCGGTCGACGCGGCGAAGGCGAGCGGGCGCGGCGGCGTGGCCGAGGGGGCCGTGCTGCGCGAGAAATACCGCCTCGTGAGCCTGCTCGGGTCGGGCGGGATGGGCGAGGTCTTCCGCGGCGAGCACCTCACGCTCGGCGTGCCGATCGCGGTCAAGGTGCTGCGCAAGCGCGTCGCCGAGAACCCGGAGGGCATGCGCCGCTTCCGCCGCGAGGCGCATGCCGTCTCCAAGCTCCACCACCCCAACGTCGTGCGCGTGCTCGATTTCGACGAGGATCCCGCGCACGGCGTGGCCTTCCTGGTGATGGAGCTGCTCGAGGGCGCCTCGCTCGGCGACTGGCTCGACGGGCTCGATCGCCCGCCGCCCCTCGCCCGCGTCGAGCCGATCATGAGCGCGGTGTTCGCCGCCCTCGAGGCCGCCCACCACCTCGGCATCGTCCATCGCGATCTCAAGTCCGAGAACGTCTTCCTCGCCCGGCAGAGCGACGGCTCCGAGATCGCCAAGCTCGTCGATTTCGGCCTGGCCCACGTCGACGACGTCCGCGACGCGGGGCCGACCTTGACGAAGGCCGAGATCATCGCCGGGACGCCGCAGTACATGAGCCCCGAGCAGTGCAAATCCCTCGCGGTGGGCCCGAGCACCGACCTCTACGCGGCCGGCTGCGTGCTCACCGATCTGCTCCAGCTCCGCCCTCCCTTCAGCGGGAAATCGGCGATCGAGATCATCTCCAAGCAGCTCTTCATCCCGCCGCCGCCCCTCGATCGCCCGGAGGGCGCCGAGCCCGTGCCCGCGCTGCTCGAACGGCTGCGCCTCGATCTTCTGGCCAAGTCCCCCGAGCAGCGCCCGAAGGACGCCGCCGTCGCCCGCGCCCGCCTGATCGAGGCCATGTCACCCGAGGCGAGCGCGCTCCGGATGCCCGCGCGCAAGAGCGAAGAGCCCCTCGGCGGGCGGGCCGAGCGGCTCCCGACCTGGGGATCGCCCCGCGCGGACAGCGCCGCCCCGACCACCGCGCCCCCGACAATCCCCACCCCTGCGCCGGCCGCCGCGCCTCGATCCATCGACCTGATCCGCCTCTCCACCGACGAGCGCGGCGTCTCCGCCCTCTGCGTGACGGGCCTCGCCGCGCAGGGCATCTCCGTGCGGGAGATCGCGGCCGACGACCTCGACACCCTCGGCGTGCCCAGCGTCGCCGGCGCCGCTGCCCTGCTCGTGATCGACGCGGGCGAGGCGATCGAGGACGCCGTGGGCGCCCTGGAAGACCTCCGCGCCGCGCCCAGCCCGCCCCGGGTGCTCGTCGCGGGCGCCGACGTCTCGTCCGAGCAGATGAACGAGCTCATCGCCGCCGGCGCGGCCGACGTGGCGCTCTACCCCGTGAGCCCCGACGCCCTCGCCCGGAAGATCGACCGCGCCCTGCGTCGCAAGCGCTGATCCCCGCCGGATCCTTCCTCGCGCAGGGCCCCGCTGTGGTAGCCTCCGCGCCCATGATCGTACGACGGCTCTGGACCCTCGTGGCGGCCGCTGCGCTCGTCGCGGCCCCGCTCGCCACCACCGCTTGCAGCGACACCCCCACGGCCAAGACGGCCAACGTCTCGTCCGGCGACATGCCCGCCGGCGCGGACTGGAACGGCGTCTACTTCAGCGAGCTCTACGGCTACCTCCACATCGTGCAGGACGGCAACACGATCACCGGCAAGTGGCAGCGCCCGCACAAGGACAAGTGGGGCGAGCTCAAGGGGACGGCCACCGGCGATCTCATCAAGTTCTCGTGGACGGAGCACACCGTCGGCTCCGTCGGGCCGAACTCCGCGCGCAGCGGCAAGGGCTACCTCAAGTACAAGCGCCCGCCGGGCGACAACGTCGACGACTCCGTGGTCGGCGAGATCGGCCGCGGCGAGGACGAGGTCGGCGACCCGTGGGATGCGATCAAGCAGCGCAACATCAAGCCCGATCTCGCCTCGATCGGCGGCACCGGGTCGGGCGACATCGGCGGCGGCGACTGGGACAGCGACAACAAGGAGAAGGGCTCTCCCGAAGGGCCCAAGTCCCCGCCCGCCCCCTGAGCGCGCGCCCCGCGCCCCTCGTCTCCTCGTGCATGCGTCGTTCGACGATGTCCGACATCGTTCAACATCGGCCACCGTCGAGCGACATCGAGCGACATCGCTCCCGCCGGTTCACCCCGTTGCCCCCGTAGAGCCATGACCCAGCCCCAGCCCCAAGGTCTCCAGTTCCGCGAGCCGACCATCTTCGAGCGAGGCGCGAAGGGCCGCTCCGGCGCCTCCCTTTCGCCGCTCGACGTGCCCGAGGTCGACCCGGCCGCGCACTTCGGTGCGCTCGCCCGCGCCGAGGCCGCCGGCCTGCCCGAGGTGAGCGAGCCCGAGGCCTTCCGCCACTTCGTCCGCCTCTCGCAGTGGAATTTCTGCATCGACTCGCAGCTCTATCCGCTCGGGTCGTGCACCATGAAGTACAACCCCAAGGTCAACGAGTGGGCCGCGCGCATCCCCGGGTTTCTGCGCATGCACCCGATGACCCCGGACGCCCTCGCCCAGGGCTCGCTCGAGGTCATGTTCCGCCTGCAAGAGGCCCTCTGCGAGGTGAGCGGCATGGATGGCTGCTCGCTCCAGCCCTCCGCCGGCGCCCAGGGCGAGCTCGCCGGCCTGATGATGATCCAGGCCTACCACCGCGCAAACGGCCGCTCCCCCCGCAAGGTCTTCATCCCCGAGAGCGCGCACGGGACGAACCCCGCCACTTGCTCGCTCAACGGCCTCATCGCCGTGAAGGTCGGCAAGAACGACAGCGGCATCGTCCGCCCGGAAGAGGTGCTCGCCGCCATCGAGCGCGAGGGCGCGGACGGCGACGTGTGCGGGCTGATGATCACCAACCCCAACACGCTCGGGGTCTACGAGACGCACCTGCCCGCGATCGTGAAGCTCATCCACGACAAGGGCGGCCTCGTCTACGGCGACGGCGCGAACACCAACGCGATCATGGGCGCGGCCCGACCCGGCGACCTCGGGATGGACGTGATCCACATCAACCTGCACAAGACCTTCACCACCCCGCACGGCGGCGGCGGCCCTGGATCCGGCCCGGTTTGCTTCAAGAAGCACCTCGACCCGTTCCAGCCCTCGCCCGTCGTCATCCGCCGCGACGGCGCCTACGCCCTCGACCACGACCGCCCCCAGGCCATCGGCCGCCTCCGCGCCTTCCAGGGCAACTTCGGCATGTTCATCCGCGCCTACGCGTACATCCGCGAGATGGGCGGCGAGGGGCTCACCCAGGCCAGCACGCTCGCGGTGCTCAACGCGCGCTACCTCTGGGCCCGCCTCAAGGACCACTTCAGCGCCCCGGTGCCCCAGCCGTGCATGCACGAGGTCGTGCTCTCCGACGTGCAGCTCGAGAAGGAGACGGGCGTGAAGACGCTCGACGTGGCCAAGCGCCTGCTCGACTACGGCTTCCACGCCCCCACCGTGTACTTCCCCCTGGTCGTCCCGGGCGCGCTCATGATCGAGCCGACCGAGACCGAGACCAAGGAGACGCTCGACGAGTTCGTGGACGCGATGCTCGCCATCCTCAAGGAGGCGCGGGAGACCCCCGAGCTGGTCAAGGACGCCCCGCACCAGACCATCGTCGGCCGGATGGACGAGGCCCTGGCCGCGCGCAAGCCCAAGCTCCGCTGGGGCGGCTGACCGCCGGCCGGTTGGCCGCTGGCCGGTGACCGCCCGCTCCCTCGGGCCCCCGAGCCACAAACTCGCGAGCGTCCGGCCTAAGGATTACAATGAGGCTGACGCGTCGGGGATCGATCGGGTATCCCCTCCCAGACGGACGAGCGCAGCGTGGCCCGAACCATCGACAGCTCCGGCGATATCGAGACGATTTGCAAGACCTCTCCGCTCAGGGCAGGAGACACGGCCACGCTCTTCTTCCAGGGTGACGAGGACCTGGAGCCGCCCTTCACCCTCAAGATCAAGTCGCCCGCCGGCGTGGTGATCATCGAGCGCGTGCTGCGCGAGCTGCCCACCGGCAAGCCGCAGAGCGCCCCGCCGGTCACCCTGACCCTCTCCGCGGCCGGCGAGTACAAGATCGAGATCAAGCGCCTCAACGGCAAGCAGAAGGGCGAGGCGATCCTCCGCGTCATCGACTGACGCGCAGAGGGTGCTCCTCGGGCCGCTCGCGACGCGCGTGAAGCACCCTCTCAGCCGGGGGGTGAGGCGGTGCCCTCGGCCGGCGCCTCTTCCTCGGCGGCCGCCTGCTCCTGCTCTTTCTCGGCGGCCTTCTGCGCGGCCCGGTTCGCGGCCTTCTGCGCGGCCTCGTCGAGCGCGGCCCGGTTCGCGGCCGTCTTCTTGTGGCGGGCCAGGGTCTCCACGGCCGGCACCGCGCGGAGCAGCGGCACCACCAGGATCGCCCGCAGGAAGAGCACGCCGATCGCGGCGACGCCGATCGCCTCGTCGCCGAGGAAGACCACCGCGAAGGTGTCGACCACGAACAGGCCGATGCCGAGCAGCAGCGCGGCCTTGATCCGCCGCATCGTGAGCACCCCGAGCGCCCCGTAGCCGAGGGCGATCAGGAGCGAGGGCCAGCCGAGCGAGATCTCCTCCACCACGTCGAGATCGGTCGTCTCGACGGCGAGGCCGAGCAGCGCGGTGACGAGGGCAAAGAACAGGAGCAGGTAGCCCGCCTGGTTCGCGCGCTCCGTCGGATCGGTCGGCGATCCGGGCACCGGGATGCCGTCGCGCGTCAGGTGCAGCTCGGTGCTCCCGTACGCCTGGGCCAGCTTGACGAAGAGGTCGCTCCCGTCGGGCAGGCGGATCCGCTGCCCGCGCGTGAGCTGCGATCGGCTGTCGGCGGTCCAGATCTGCCCGCCGTCGAGCTCGACCACGGCGGTGTCGTAGTCCCCGGTGAAGAGGACTTTGAGCCGCTTTTTGCCGCGCGGGACGAGCGAGTAGTCGAGCGAGCCCATGATCCGATCGATCATCGTGCCCGACCGGGATCGGGCCTGCAAGCGCTTCGAGCAGGGGGCGCAGCTCGGTGCGTCGCCGGCGGCTCAGGTGTCCGGGGCGATCTCCACCGGCCCGCCCGTCAGCCCGCGGACCACGTTGAGCGCCTCGCTCATCGTGTCCTTGAGCTTCGGGAATTTCTCGCGCTTGATCGCCTCTTCCAGCAAATCCGCGGCGGGGCCCGCGTCGCGGGCGACCATCACCGCCACGGTCAGGCCAAGCGTCGCCTCGTGGCGCACCACGGGATCGGGCGAGGCGAGGTGGAGCAGGAAGAGATCGCTCCAGTCCTCGTCCCAGCCGACGACCATGTGGGCCAGCGTTCGCAGGGCCTTGCTCGCCTCCTCGTCGCGCACGTCGAGCGCGGTGCCGAGCAGGGTCGACTGCGCGTAGAAGCTCGTGCGCTCCAGGATGTCCGCGAGGATGGGCGGCGCGTTCGGGCCCGAGGCCTCGACGAACGTGACCTCGAGCTCGGGGCTGTCGAAGGCCACCAGGTTGATCGACTCGCCGTCGTTGGCGAAGCGCTCGGCCCCGCCCTCCTGCTCCATCGCGCGCAGCCCGGCCGCGAGCGCGACGGCGCGCACCGCAGCCATGCCTGGATCGCGCGGGATGGCGTAGACCCAGCGGCAGCGCTCGGTCATCGCTTCGAGCAGCGTGCGGGCGCGCTGGCGGAGGGCGGTCTCGGTGGGGCGGGGCATGGCTCGATCGAGAAGAGGAGCGGGATCAGGATCAAGGCGGCGGCGAGACGGGATCGCCCGTGCCGGCCGTGACGAGCAACCAGTAGTCCACGCAGCTATCGTTGGCCAGGGTGATCCCGAAATCGGTGACCCCCAGGATCACCACCTGGTTGCCCGTGGCCTGGCCGAGGCTCCCCGTGTGGCTGCCTCGCTCCTCGAAGGAGAGGTAGCTCTGGATCCAGCGCGGCTCCTTGCCGAGCTTGTGCTCCAGGTCGTAGTGCATCCCGCCCGGGAAATAGAGCAGATCGCCGTCCCACGGCGAGCTCATGTAGACGCCGTCCTCGGCCTCGCCCTCGGTGTAGAGGATCGTCGGGTTGGCCTCGGCCGAGCGATCGCATGCGAGCACCTTGGCGGTGTCGCATGCCGAAGAGCCGAGGCCGAGCGCGGCGATCGCGAGCGCCGCCCCGAGCCTCTGCGCGGCGCTCTCAGCCGATCCAGCGCGCCGCATCGATCGCGTGGTAGGTGAGGATGAAGTCGGCCCCGGCGCGCCGGATCGACGTGAGCAATTCGAGCACCGCGCGCCGCTCGTCGATCATGTTCGCCTTCGCCGCGGCCTTGATCATCGCGAACTCGCCGCTCACGTTGTACGCGCCGAGCGGGAGCGTCGAATGCGCGCGCACCTTGGCGAGGATGTCGAGGTAGGGCAGCGCGGGCTTGACCATCAGCATGTCCGCGCCCTCTTCCTCGTCGAGCCGCGCCTCGCGCAGGGCCTCGCGGCTGTTGCCCGGGTCCATCTGGTAGCCCGCGCGATCGCCGAACTTGGGCGCGCAGTCGGCCGCCTCGCGGAAGGGCCCGTAGAAAGCCGACGCGTATTTCACCGCGTACGAGAGGATCGCCGTGTCGCTCATCCCCTCACCGTCGAGCGCCTTGCGGATCGCGCCCACCCGGCCATCCATCATGTCGCTCGGCGCCACGATGTCGGCCCCCGCGTTCGCGTGGACCACCGCCGCGCGGGCCAGCACCTCGAGCGTCGCGTCGTTGTCCACGTCGACCACGCCGCGCGGCGAGGTCTTGAGCAGGCCGCAGTGGCCGTGCTCGGTGTACTCGTCGACGCACACGTCCGTGATCACGAGCAGATCCGGCTCCGCGTCCTTCATCGCCGAGACCGCCCGAGGCACCGGCCCGTTCGGATCGTAGGCGCTCGATCCCGTGGCGTCCTTCGTCGCCGGGAGGCCGAACAGGATCACCCCGCCGAGCCCGTGCTGCTTCGCGAGCTTCGCCTGCTCGACCGCATGGCTCACGGGGAGCTGCGCCACCCCGGGCATGGTGGAGATGGGGTTCGGCGAGGTGAGCGTCTCGCTGAAGAAGAGCGGGAGGATCAGGTCCGAAGGCGCGAGGGTCGTCTCGCGGACCAGGGTGCGGAGGGCGGCGTTGCGCCGGAGGCGGCGCGGTCTCTCGGTGGGGAACACGGGCGGAGCCTAGAACAAGCGGGCGCCCGCGCCATCCCCAAACGCGCCGGGAAACGCGCTCAGCTTCGACCGCGCGGCTCGGGCGGGAGGGTCGCGTGGCGGATGGGCGTGCCGGGCCACGACGGCTCGTCCACGGACACGGAGGCCGCGTCGATCGCTTCGAGCTTCACCACCAGCGCCTCGACGAGCGCGTCGAGCCCGGCGACCTCGACCGCGCGGAAAGGCGTGCGCCGGCCGAGCTCGATGGTGCCGTACAGGCGCCCGTGCGGGCGGATCGGCAGCATCACCGCGGCGCTCACGTCGAGCCCCACCTGCCGGAGGCGCGCGATCATCGCGGCGCCCGCGGGGCCCGGCGAGGGCTCGGCGATCACCGTCGTGCCCGAGGCCGCGGCGATCAGCGCCGGATCGAGCAGGCGCGTGTGCATCCCGAGCGCCTCGAAGACCGCGGGCCCGTGCGCGCACACGGCCTCCGCGCCGGTGTCGCCCACCTCGTGAATGAGCGCGGCCTCGGCGCGCCCACGGGCGACGGCCGCGGCGAGCAGGAGCAGCAGCGCGTCGCGCCGGTCCGCCGCGCCGGCGACGGCCACGGCGGGGAGGAGATCCGAAGTCGCCGTCGGCCGGAAACCCTGGGCCGAGATGTCGTCGGTGAGCGACGTCCGCGGCCGCAGCGGGTGGCCGTCTTCGTCGGTGATCTCGGCCAGATCGGCGAGCGGGCGCCACACCGTCCACGCCTCGTGGCGCACGAAGCTCTCGAGCGGCACCTTTCCGGCCTCGACACCGCGCGCGATCAGGTCGAGGTTGACGGGGCCGACGGCGGTGGCCCCGTTGGTGACGTACCAGCGGTCGGCCCCGATCCGGGCCGCGTCCGTGACATCGGCGAGCATCCTCACGTGGTGCATACGAATGAACCCTCGATCTCCCCGAAATGATTGGCCCCGTGGCGGCGACGGGAGGGCAAAGTAACACCCTGCCACCCGGGGTCAACCGCGAACAACTGAACATTCGTTCCTATGTCGGACAAACGCGATCCTACCCAGCAAACCAGCCGAAATAACGCCGATCCCGACCGGCCCATGCCCGGCAAGACGATCTCGCGTGGAGCCCTCTCCGGCGCGGCCCTGCCCGGGACTGTCTACCTCGTCGGCGCAGGCCCCGGGGACCCCGGCCTCGTCACCCTCCGCGCCGCCGCGCTGCTCGGCAGCGCAGATCTCGTGCTCCACGACGAGCTCGTCCACCCCGCGGTGCTCGACCTCTGCCGCCCCGGCGCCGAGATCCGTTCGGTCGGCAAGCGCGGCGGCGATCAGGCGAGCAAGCAGGAGAGCCAGCGCGCGATCGAGGCCGCGCTGATCGAAGGAGCGCGCGAAGGAAAGAGCGTCGTCCGCCTCAAGGGCGGCGATCCCTTCCTGTTCGGGCGCGGCTCCGAGGAAGCCGAGGCCCTCGTCGCCGCGTCGATCCGCTTCGAGATCGTCCCCGGCATCCCCTCGCCGCTCGGCGCCTCCGCGTACGCCGGCATCTCCCTCACCCACCGCGACCTCGCCTCCAGCGTGATCTTCGTGAGCGGCACGACGCGGCAGGGCGCGCCCTTCGACTTCACCGAGCTCTCGCGCGTGCGGGGCACCATCTGCGTGCTCATGGGGATGCACGCGATCGACCGGATCTGCCGCGCGCTGATCGACGACGCCGGCCGCGATCCCGCGACGCCCGCCGCCGTGATCCAGTGGGGCACGCGCGCCGATCAGCGCGTGGTCGAGGGCCCACTCGCGTCGATCGCCGCGCGCTGCCACGAGGCCGGCCTCGGCAGCCCGGCCATCATCACCGTCGGCCCCGTCGTCGCGCTCCGCCGCGCCCTCCGCTGGTTCGACGCGCGCCCGCTCTTCGGCAAGC
This sequence comes from Byssovorax sp., assembly GCA_046351295.1. Classification (GTDB taxonomy): domain Bacteria; phylum Myxococcota_A; class Polyangia; order Polyangiales; family Polyangiaceae; genus JAXLYT01. The sequence continues at coordinate 51,257 of JAXLYT010000016.1, read as the reverse complement.
GCGTGCTCGTCACCCGCCCCGAGGGCCAGGCCGCCACTACCGCCGCCGAGCTGCGTTTGCGCGGCGCCGAGCCGATCGAGCTGCCCGCGATCACCATCGCGCCCCCGCCCGATCCCGAGCCCCTCGAGGACGCCGTGAAGAACCTCGACCGCTACGACCTCGTGGCCTTCACCAGCGAGAACGGCGTCACCTGGTTCTTCCGCGAGCTCTCCGCCCAGCGCCTCGACGCCCGCGCCCTCGGCAAGGCGCGCCTCGCCGCCATCGGGACGGGGACCGCCGCCGCCCTCGAAAAGAAGGGTCTCCACGCCGACATCATCCCGCGCGAGTTCCGCGGCGAGGGCCTCGCCCGCGCCATCCTCGACGACCCGATCCTCGCCGCGCGCCGCGCTGGCACCGTCGGCGAAGGCCCCTTGCGCGCGCTCATCCCCCGCGCCCTCGTGGCCCGCGAGGTGCTGCCCGACGTGCTCCGCCAGGCCCGCTTCCTCGTCGACGTGGTGCCCGCCTACGAGACGCACAAAGCCTCGTCCGAGCGCCGCGCCGAGCTCATCGATCGCCTGGAGAACAAGGCCCTCGACGCGGTGATGCTCACGTCGAGCAGCACCGCCGACAGCCTCTGCGATCTGCTCGGCGACCGGGCGCGCGAGCTGCTCTCCGGCGTGCTGGTCGCGTCGATCGGCCCCATCACCACCGCCACCGCCGAGAAGCGCGGCCTCACCGTCGGCGTCACCGCCGCGGAGAGCACCACGCGCGGGCTCATCGACGCAATGGAAGCCTTCTACGCCGCCAACGGCTGACGCCCGCGCTCACGCGAAGCCTAGAGCGACAAACAGGTTGAAACGCCGACAAGAACAACAACCTCCCGAACCCCGACCGCAAGGGAGGGGACCCTATCCGCGACCGTAAGGGAGCGGCTGCTGCGGCCATAAGGCCGCAGCCCGTGCCTTGGGTCCGGGCGCTCGCTGACGCTCGCGATGCCGCTCGCTGACGCGCGCGGATAGGGTCCGCTCGCTGACGCGCGCGGTTCGGAAACGCTTGTTTTCGGGTATTTTAACCTGTTTGCCTGTGCTCTACGCCGTGGTGAACACCAGCCAGCGCACGAGCGGCGCCATCAGCTTGCGCCTGCGCCGCCACCCCGCAGTCCCGAGGAACTCGCGGCTCGTCAACTTGAGGAAGCCTAGAGCGACAAACAGGTTGAAACGCCGAGCCAAGAACAACAACCTCCCGAAACCCCGACCGCAAGGGAGAGGACCCTATCCGCGACCGTAAGGGAGCGGCTACTGCGGCCATAAGGCCGCAGCCCGTGCCTTGGGTCCGGGCGCTCGCTGACGCTCGCGATGCCGCTCGCTGACGCGCGCGGATGGGTCCGCTTGCCTGACGCGCGCGGTTCGGAACGCTTGTTTTCTAGGGTATTTAACCTGTTTGGTGCTCTACGCCGTGGTGAACACCAGCCACCGCACGAGCGGCGCCATCAGCTTGCCCTGCGCCGCCACCCAGTCGAGGAACTCGCGGCTCGTCAGCTTGGGAAGCCTAGAGCGACAAACAGGTTGAAACGCCGACGAGAACAACAACCTCCCGAACCCCGACCGCAAGGGAGGGGACCCTATCCGCGACCGTAAGGGAGCGGCTGCTGCGGCCATAAGGCCGCAGCCCGTGCCTTGGGTCCGGGCGCTCGCTGACGCTCGCGATGCCGCTCGCTGACGCGCGCGGATAGGGTCCGCTCGCTGACGCGCGCGGTTCGGAAACGCTTGTTTTCTAGGGTATTTAACCTGTTTGGTGCTCTACGCCGTGGTGAACACCAGCCAGCGCACGAGCGGCGCCATCAGCTTGCCCTGCGCCGCCACCCAGTCGAGGAACTCGCGGCTCGTCAGCTTGGCCATGGGAATGTCGCCCGCCGCGGCCACGAGCCCCTTCTTCTTGAGCAGCTCGATCCGCGGGTGCGCCGGGTCGACGCCGCGCGGCGCCGACTTGAGCTCGCCCCCGGCCATGAACGAAAACCCCTTCTTTTCCAGCCCCTTGACGATCTTGTCCAGCTCCTTGCCCTTCGCGTCGTCGAGCACGGCCGCCCGGTACTTGGCGAGCTGCCCGGCGTCCATCATGTAGAGCCCGGCGCCCACGATGCACTCCTCGCCGAGCTGCACGTAGAGCGCCGCCGGCGCCTCGGTGACCTTGAGCCCTTTGCGCGCCGCGATCACGCCGCTCACGTTCGTCTTGTACGGCGATTTGTCGCTGGAGAAGCGCACGTCCCGGTGGAGGCGGAAGACCTTGGGCGCCTCCAGATCGCAGTCCGGATAGGCCCCGTCGATCTTCGCGCGCGCCTCGTCGAGCAAGAGCGCCATCGGCTTCGACCAGCCCTCCTCGAAGGCGCCCTTGTTCTTCGCGAACCAGTCGCGATCCTGGTGCTTCGCGAGCGCCTTGAAGAACTTCATCTGCGTGTCGGCGAACCCGGCGAACCCGGCCTTCGCCTCGTCGCTCGCGGTCGCTCTCTTGCTGGTGGTCTTGCTCGGCACGCTGGGCATGGCGCGCATGGTCGCGCCCTGCCCCGCGATCGTCAATCTCGGCTCACCCGCGAACCGCGCGCAGGCTCTCGTCCACCACCGCGAGCACCGCCGGCACCTCATCGATCGCGTTCGGCCAGTGCGGGGTGAAGCGCAGCACCCCGTCGGGCAGCGCGCAGGCCACCTTCCGGGCGTTGATCTCCTTGTGCAGGAGCACCACGTCGACCCCTTCGGGCGGGAGCACGCTCAACGTCGCCGAGCGCCGCGCCGGGTCTCTCTGCCGCAAGCTCTTCAAGCCGCGCGCGACGAGGCCCGCCTCCAGCGCGTCGTGATACCGCTGGATATGCGCGTAGATCGCCGGCACGCCGATCGACAGGATCAGGTCCAACGAGGCCTCGAGCGCGGCGAGCCCCGCGGTGTTGTAATTGCCCCCTTCGAGGAAGCTCGCCGTCTTGCGGATGGGCCGGTCGTACCGTAAATGCCCCTTGCCCTCGAAGAGGAAGCGCAAGCCCTCTTCATGGCTGAGCCACCCCGCCACCGTGGGACGCAGCGCCGCCACGCGATCGGGCCGGATGTACACGATCCCGGCCCCTTCGAGGCTCATCAACCATTTATGGCTCCCGCATGCCAGGTAATCGATCTTCGTCTTCGCGGCGTCGAGCGGCACGGCCCCGAGGGCCTGCACCGCATCCACGAAGACCTGGGCGTCGTGCGCGTGGCAGAGCTCGGCGATCGCTTCGAGCGGCATCTTGAGGCCCGTCTGGAACTCGACCGCGCTCACGGCCACGAGCCGCGCCCCGCGCGAAAGCTCCTCTCGCAGGCGCGCGAGGCCCTGATCGTCGCTGGCCTCGAAATCCGCGATGGGCAAGAACACCACCTCGAAGCCGAAGGCCTCGGCGGCCCGCTGCCAGGGCGTCACGTTGGCCGGAAACTCGCCGGCGAACACGATCACCCGATCTCCCTTGTTCCAGGGGAAACAAAGGGCAATATCGATCACCCCCCGCGTGGTGTTGGGGACGAAGGCCAGGTCGTTCGCCGTGACGCCGATCATCCCGGCGAGCTTGGTCTTGAGGCGCGCCCGCTGCTCCATCCACCGCGGAAACGCGCTCGCCCCGCGGCGGGCATAATCCTCGGCCACCTCGCTCACCGCCCGCTGAATGGCAATCGAGGCCGGGGAGATGCCACCGTGGTTCAGGTAGCTCACCGCGTCCAGCTCCGGAAAGAGGCTCCGGTCACCCAGCCTGGCCACGAAGGCCGGGCTCTCACCGCGCACAGGCTGCTCGCTCATGTCGACTCTCTCGTCCTGCGTGATTTATCCCCACCCCTCCGCCGCTCGCCGTGGAGCTTCTGGAGGTAGCGGGGCGGGGCCCCTTTGCCCGTCGCCGGCGGGACGAGGCAATGAGGTTTGGTGCCGATGAGATCGGCGCGCCCGGCCTTGATGAGCGCCTCGCGCGCCTCTTCATGGTGGGCCGGATCCCAGTAGAGGAGGAGCGCCTTTTGCAGCCGCTTGTCCCGCAGGTCCTTCGCGGTGTACACCGCCTTGCCGGTGAAGGGGTCGATGCCCGTGTGATACATGCACGCAGCCATCGACATCGGCGTGGGGATGAAGTCTTGCACCTGCCGGGGCCGCGTCCCGTTCTTCTTCAGATACACGGCCAGCTCCACCATCTCGTTCAAGGTCGAGCCCGGGTGGCCGGAGATGAAGTAAGGCACGAGGAACTGGTTCTTCCCCGCCGACTCGCTCTCGCAGCGGAACCGCTCGGCGAAGCGCTCGTAGCTCGCGATCCCCGGCTTCTTCATCCGGTCGAGCACGTCCTTCTTGCTGTGCTCGGGCGCCACGGAGAGCTGCCCGCCCGTGTGATACCGGGCGAGGTCGCGGACGAACTCGGGCGATCGCTCGGCGAGGTCATAACGAATGCCCGAGGCGAGATAGACCTTGCCAACGCCCGCTTCTTCGCGCACGGATTTCATCAGCGAGACGAGCGGGCCATGATCGGTGTTCAGGTTCTCGCAGATCTCCGGGAACACACACGACATCTTCCGGCACGCGGCCTCGATTTTATCGTCCTTGCAGGCCATCTGGTACATGTTGGCCGTCGGCCCGCCGAGGTCGCTGATGGTGCCGCGAAAATCATCCATCCTCCGGAGCGCGCGCACCTCACGCAAGATGCTCTCCGCCGACCGAGACTGGATGACCCGCCCCTCGTGCTCGGTGATGGAGCAGAAGGTGCACCCGCCGAAGCAGCCGCGCATGGTGACGATGGAGTGCTTGACCGTCTCGTACGCCGGGATGGGCTCGCCATAGGCATAGTGCGGCACCCGCGCAAAAGGCAGGTCGTAGAGCTCGTCCATGTCCTTCGTTTCGAGGGGAAACGCCGGGGGATTGAAGTACACCGCCTCTGCGCCGTGCGGCTGGAGCAAGGGCCGCGCATTGCCCGGGTTGGTCTCGAACTGGAAGGACCTCGACATCTCGGCAAAGGCCTTCTTGTCCGCCGCGACAGCCTCGTAGCTCGGGAGGATGACCGTCTTTCCATCGGTCACGTACTCCGAAGGCTCGATGTTCTCCCACTCGCCCTTGCGCATGACGAACGCCGTGCCGCGCACGTCGCGCAGCGCAGCGACCGGCTCCCCGTCGCGGAGGCGGCGCGCCACCTCCCACACGGGCCGCTCGCCCATGCCGAAGATCAAGAGGTCGGCCTTGGCGTCGAGGAGCACGGAGCGGCGCACCTGGTCGGACCAGTAGTCGTAATGGGCGATGCGGCGGAGCGAGGCCTCGATGCCGCCGAGGACGATGGGGACGCCCGGGAAGGCGCGGCGGCAGAGGTTGCCGTAGACGATCGACGCGCGGTTCGGGCGGAGGCCGGGCCGGCCGCCGGGGGAGTAGTGATCCTCGCTCCGGACCTTCTTCTGGGCCGTGAGCTTGTTGAGCATGGAGTCGAGGTTGCCCGCGGTGACGCCGACCATGAGCCGCGGCACCCCCATGCGGAGGAGGTCCGCCGTGTCCTGCCAGCCCGGCTGGGCGATCATCCCGACGCGGAAGCCGCGCGCCTCGAGGAACCGGCCGATGAGGGCGCCGCCGAACGCCGGGTGGTCGACGTACGCGTCCCCGTTGACGATGAGGATGTCGAGCTCGTCCCAGCCACGCGCGCGCATCTCCTCGCGCGTGGTGGGCAGAAACCGGCCCGGATCGCGCGGGGAGGCGTGGGCGCTCTTGCGGAGCTTGACGAGGTTCATCGGGCCCGGAATTTAACGCAAAGACGCAAAAACGCAAAGGCGCAAAAAAGCCCAGAAATTTCTTTCTTGTCTCTTTGCGTCTTTGCGCCTTTGCGTTCAAAAATGGCGCTCAACGACCCTCAAGGACACCCTCCCCCTGACCGTGTCACGTCGATGGAGTCGCTCCCCACCGCCGCTCCGTGCCGGTCGAACGCATCGAGCTGGACCGCGTTCAGCCCGCACATCAGTGGCAAAGTCACCTGCCACGCCGCCTGCCCCGTCCACACCACGGGCACGCTCACCCCGCCCGCGCGCACCTCGCTCACATCCACCCAGCCCACACCCGCGAGCGTCACGTCGGGCGTCATCACGGCGAGCGGCGCGCCCCCGTTGGTGCTGATCGCGAACGCCACCTTGGGGATCGCCTTCGTCACCGCGTTGGGCGCCCCGTTCAGCACCCAGGCCGAGCGCGCCGCCACGAACTGCAAGTGACCGGCGAAGTCCTGCCCGGGCAAAAGGCCCCCGAGCTCCTGGCTCCAGTGGGCCATGTACGTCGCGTTGTACGACGTCGTGATGATATCGTAGAGGTGCCCGTAATACGCCCTGAGCCGGTCGGGCTGGGAGATCAGCTTTCCGAGGTCGCCGCTCGCCACCACCGCGCTCTGGGGCGAGCCGCCGTAGAAGTCGAGATCGTGCGGAAAATAGATGGCCTTGCTGTCGGTCGGTCGGATGTAGAAGTTCCCGTTGTGGGCGTCGCCGACACCGTAGTTGTCGACGGTCCCGCTCAGCGTGGCGAAGGCGAAGGCGCGCAACCACTCGTCCACGTCGAGCATGTCGGCCGCCTTGGCGTTGAAGGCCGGACCGCCCGTCCCGAAGAACTTGGCGAAGGCGATGAGACCCCGGTAATCGTCGCGGAAGCGGTTGTTCTTGAGGATGAAGGGGAGCCGGTAATTCTCCGGATCGTCACCGAGATCGTGGATGCTCGTCCCGATCACCGAGTCGGGCTGAGGCAGCTTGTAGCCCTGCGGCGTGCCCGTGTCGGTGGTCAGCGGGAAGTAGATCAGCTCGTACTCGAAGAGCATCCCGTCGCTCCCCTGGTCGAACTGACCGTCGAGCAGCAGATTACCGAAGCGCGCGAGCTGGAGGTGGGTCGACCCATTGTGTGCGGCGAGCGGCGGGCGGAGCTCCATCAGGTCGTCGTACTGGCTGTGTACGCTCCCGGCGTGGTTCATCGCCTGGTTGAAGAACAGCTCCCGCTGCCCGAAGCTCACCCCTTCGGAGCGGTCGACCATGATGCTCGAATGAACCCCGCGGAAGGGCCGCTCGGGCGGGAAATCCAGGGCGAAGCCGAGCCTCACCACCTCGGGACGCCCGCGCTCGCTCCCCTTGAGGCGGATGCCGACATCGTAGATGGCCTCCTGGTCGTCGTCGATCACCGTGCCTGGCACCGGGTCGTTGCTCATCAGGTTCTTCTGGTCGAAGAGAAAGGCCATGTCCGAGGGCGCCATCACGATCCGGAGCGGATGGAGCCCCGCCGGGATGCTCGGGCCGCCATCCACCCTGAAGAGCGCGCGCGACGCCGGCCCCTGGGCCGGGAAGGTCGAGATCTCGCCGAGCCCGTCCTGGCCTTCGGCCCAGAATTGCACGATCGACGAGGCCGCGCCGCCGGGGAGGAGCGCGGTGTAGAGATCGCCGCCCTGCTTGCTCATCGGCATGCTCTGGGGCGCGCCGCCGTTGACGCTGTACCACAGCGTCATCGACGTAACCCCGTCGGGGTCCGTCGCGCGCACCGAGACCACCACCGGCTCGCCCGGCTTGGGGTTGACGGGCGCATGGGAGAGCGCCTGATACGTCGGCCCCTGGTTGTCGGCGGCGCGGCTGTTGTGCCCCCCCGGCGTCCCGTGGAAGGGTGGCAGGGGCAGGGCCGTCGTCATGGCCAGCCGGTTGAAGTAAAGCCGCGTGTTGAGCTTGTTCTCGCCGCCCTCCCACTTGGCGCGCAGGGAGATCTTGTACGTCGTGCCGTTCTTGATGGTCTTGCCCGCCTTGAGGGTCGTCTCCAGGTGGTTGTGCATATGCTCGGTCGGCCCGGTGGCGGAGAGGCGGAGCACGTGGTTTTGCGGCTGGGTCGGGTCGGTCACCACCTCGGCGTGGCGGTGGTTGCCGAGCAGGCGCCAGGCGGCGGCGGTGCCCGACTCGAAGGTTCCGTTCTGGATCAGCTCGACCGGAGAGGTGTTGGGGTTCTCGATGACGCTGATGTCGTCGAGCAGCACCGTCCCGGCGTCGAGAAGGCCAATCACGAATTCCTGGTACTGCCCGTCGGGCCCGACCGAGCTCGGCTGAGCCACGCCCTGATAGGTGATGAGCTGCCAGGCCGAGGCCGAGGCCTCGTCGCTCGCGCCCCAGCTCTCGCCCGCGTCGCCCGGAGACCGCGGATCGCGCCGCTCCAGGCTCGATCCACCGCCGTCGGCCAGGGCAGGGAAGCGCCCGCCGTCCTGGTAGTGCACCTGATCCACGGGGTTCCCGCAGGCGTCGAGGAGCACCAGGTTCTCACCCCCGTCGGCCAGGGTGCCCTTGAAATTGCCGAGCAGCTTGTCGGGCCCGGCCCCGGAGAGCGAGGGATACGTGGCCATCATGGCCGCTGCGTCCTTGGCCACGACGAGGAAACCGCTCGGCGGAATCATCGTCCCAGCGGGGAGCGCGTATTCGATGGCGTCGACGAGCTGATATCCGCCCACGTCCACCGGGGTGTTTCCATAGTTCAAGAGCTCGATCCACTCGAGCGTGCTCTTCTGGATCGACCCGTCCGGCGCCACGACCGGGGGCGCGTGGTACATGACCTCGTTGATCGCCACCTTCGCTTGATCCATGAAGACGTTGGGCGCGCCGGGCGTGCTCTCGTCGGGGTAGCGCCACGGCCCGGCAGAGCTCCGGGCGCGCGGCACGCTCCCCACCTCGGCGCCGTCGAGCACCGCCGCGCGATCGGGCGTGTAGAGGAAGACCTTGGCGCCGACCGCCGCGCCGAAGCCGAGATCGGCCGCGCCGAGGAGCGCGATCGAGCCTGGATCGAGCGTGCCGGGAGGGAGCACCTTCTCTCCGCCGCCGGAGGTGGTGATGACGTATCCATCGAGCGCGACGGGCGCGCTGCCCAGGTTCGCGAGCTCGACCCAGAACCCGGCGCCGCCGGCGGAGATCTCGTTGAACGCGAGCCCGTGCGGCGCGTCGCCCGGGGAAGGGGGCTTGACCGTCGAGGCGAGCTGTGCGGCGAAGGTCATGTCCGGATCGTTGTTGAGGGCCTGGTGGACCTCGACGGCGAGCAGGTTGTCGCCCGGGACGATGGCCCCGCTGTCGACGAGGTTCCCCGGCTCGAGCGCGGCGTCGATGACGCTCGACGAGGCCAGGGTGGCATAGCCCACGGCGCCGTTCGGCATGCGGGTGCGCAGGACCTCCTTGCCATTGAGGTAGAACACCGCTCCATCGTCGACGAGCTCGTCGATCCACGGCTGCACGAGCGCCAGGTTGGCCGGCGCCTGGAAGTGGGTGCGGAAATACGAGGTGATGGGGCCGACATCGAGCTTGGTCGTGCCCTTGGAGGGCAAGATAGGCCCTTTGGTGCGGAAGAGGGCATAGGTGTTGTTCGCGTTGGTGATCGACACGTCCCCGAAGGTGTCGGGCCAGATATACTGCGTGCCCGGGGTAAATACGTTGTCGAGGGCGAAGTTCCACGGAGGAGAGGACTTGTCCGCGGACACCTGCGGGTCGGCCCAGGTGCCGGCCGCGTTGGCGGCCTGGATCAAGCCCTGAAGCGTGGCGACCGGGGGCGGAGGGTCGTTGAGCGCGCCGCCGGGGCTCTGCCCGGCCGGGCCGAGGATCCACTCGAAGGTGGTTGTCGCGGTGGGGAGCACGGCCCCGCCCGGGAGCGCCACCTCGCCGATCATCATCTGCGGTCCGCCGGTGTCGCCGGGCGCCTCCCAGGCCGCGACATAGAGGTAATCGTCGGCGGCGGCCTGGAAGGGGAAGCTCTCGGCCGAGGTCCAGTCGCCCACGGCGTCGCGCCCGAGGAAGGTGAGGTTCGTCCCGTCGGCCTTGCCGCGGTAGAGCGCGACGTAGTTGTCGGCGGTGAAGAGGGCGCTCACCGGCATGGCCCCGCCGGCCGCGCCGCCCGCGTAGAAGGTCGCCGGCGCCGAGGGCCAGGTCGAGTCGTCGAAGCCGGGCTTCTCCCAGTTGGCCGGGGGCGGCGACGCGATCGATCGATAGCGCCAGCTCGCGTCGAGCGGCACCAGGGTGAGCGGCGGGGCCGAGGGCGAGGCCGAGGCGAAGTTGGGCGCGCCCGGCGTGCCACCGACCTCGAGGCTCGCCGTCCAGCTCTCCGCGTCCGGGCTCGCCGTCGCCGGCGCGCGCTTGGCGAGCGAGGCGCCCGATCCATCGGCGATCACGGGCCACGGGTCGCGATCGTCGTACGTCATCGCGTCGAGCAGGCGCCCGGCGTTGTTCCGCAGCTCGATCGTGCCGTGATCGTTGGGGAGCAGCCCGCTGTACGAGCCGACCGCGGTCTTGCCGGTGCTCTGCGCGAAGAGCGCCGCGTCGGCTGCCACGACGAGGTAGCTGCGGCCGCCGAGGAAGGTGCCCTCCGGGAAGGTGAACGTCACCGCGCCGGCGAGCTGGAACCCCGAGAGATCCACGTCGATCCCGAGCGGGTTGTAGAGCTCGATCCACTCGAGCGAAGCGTCCTTCTGCGGGTGGTACATGACCTCGTTGAAGAGCACCGCCGCGCCGGTCGAGAGGCCCTTGCGCGACCAGGTGTCGAGGACCTTCTTGCCGCAGAGGCCGCTCTCGCTGACCGGCCCGCCGCCCGTCCCGATCATCCCGCCCGCCCCGGTCGTCACGGTGCCGCCGCCCTGACCCCCGGTTCCGGTCGTCATCCCACCCGCGCCGGTCGTGCTCGTCGTGCTCGTCGTGCTGCCGGTGGTGCCGCCTCCGCCCGTCCCGGAGGTCGTGCCCGAGGACCCGCTCGGGGTCTCACCCGTCCCGCCGCATGCGTGAAGGGTTGCCAAGGAGAGCAAGGTCAGAGCGAAGAGGGAGCGCGGCGCATCCCGAGGAGGATACGCCTTCTCCCCGTTCCCGTTCCCGTTCCCGTTCCCGTTCCCGTTCAGCCCGTTCCCGTTCCCGTTCCGGCAGGGGCATCGGGAACGGGAAACGGGTCGGATCCGAGTCGAAGGCGTTTTTCCAGGAATAGGGAGCGCCTGGCGGTTGTCTCGACGCCGTGAGGCTTGCTATGAGCCCCCCGGTCCCCGTGATCCTCCCTTCTCCGAGAACTTTTGCTCATGCATGACGTTCGCGCGCTCAACGAGCTGGTGGCCAAGGAAAGCGCCTTCATCGACTCGCTCACCAACGAGATGAGCAAGGTCATCGTCGGGCAGACGTACATGATCGAGCGCATCCTGATCGGCCTGCTCACCGGCGGTCACGTGCTGCTCGAAGGCGTCCCCGGCCTCGCCAAGACGCTCACCGTCCGCACCCTGTGCGACGCGATCCACGCGAAATTCTCCCGCATCCAGTTCACCCCCGACCTGCTCCCCGCCGACCTGATCGGCACCGTCATCTACAACCACCAGAAGGGCGAGTTCACCTCCAAGCTCGGCCCGATCTTCGCGAACCTGGTGCTCGCCGACGAGATCAACCGCGCCCCGGCCAAGGTGCAGAGCGCGCTGCTCGAAGCCATGCAGGAGCGGCAGGTGACGATCGGCGATCAGTCGTACAAGCTGCCCGAGCCCTTCGTCGTCATGGCGACGCAGAACCCCATCGAGCAAGAGGGCACCTACCGGTTGCCGGAGGCGCAGGTCGATCGCTTCATGCTCATGGTCAAGGTCGGCTACCCGAGCCGCGCCGAGGAGCGGACGATCATCGACCGCACGACGGGCGTGCTCGACGCGCATGCGGCCAAGGTGGTCGACCCGGAGACGTTGCTCTCCGCGCGCAAGGTCGTGCGCGACGTGTACATGGACGACCGGGTGAAGGACTACATCGTCGACGTGGTCTTCGCGACCCGCGATCCGAGCCAGAAGGGGATGAAGGAGCTCCAGAGCCTGATCGAGTACGGCGCGAGCCCGCGCGCCTCGATCGCCCTCGCCCTCGCGGCCCGCGCGCATGCCTTCCTGCGCCACCGCGGCTACGTGACGCCCGAGGACGTGAAGGCGATCGGCCCCGACGTGCTCCGCCACCGCGTGGTGCTCACCTACGAGGCCGAGGCCGAAGAGGTGACGGCCGAGCAGATCGTCCGCCGCGTGTTCGAGGTCGTCGAGGTGCCGTGAAAGGCGAGCCGAAAGGCCAGGATCGCGCCCCGAAGGCCCGCGGGAAGGGCGAAGGTGCGCCTTCCCCGAAGCCCGCCAAGAAGGCGAAGAAGGGCACGACCGAGCGCGAGAAGAAGGGCTCGGCGCCGCTCCCGCCCGAGCTCTTGAAGCAGCTCCGCGGCATCGAGATCCGCACCAACCGGATGGCCAACGAGCAGCTCGCCGGCACCTACTCGTCGGTGTTCAAGGGCCAGGGCCTCTCGTTCCGCGAGGTGCGCAGCTACCAGCCCGGCGACGACATCCGCTGGATCGACTGGAACGTGTCGGCCCGCATGAGCGAGCCCTACGTCAAGGTCTTCGTCGAGGAGCGGGAGATGACGGTGATGCTCGTCGTCGACCTCTCCCAGAGCGAGCAGTGGGGCACGCGCCGCGCGCCGAAGAGCCAGCTCGCCGCCGAGGTGAGCGCGCTCTGCGCCTTCAGCGCGATCAAGAACAACGACCGCGTGGGCTTGATCATCGCGACCGACGTCGTCGAGAAGCTCGTGCCGCCGAAGAAGGGCGACAAGCACGTGGTGCGCGTGATCCGCGAGATCCTGGGCTTTTCGCCGAAGTACACGGGCACGAACCTCAAGCTCGCCCTGGAGACCCTCTCCAAGGTCGCGAAGCGCAAGAGCGTGTGCTTCGTCATCAGCGATTTCTTCGCCGGCGGCTTCGAGCGCGCCCTCGCCCTCGCCTCGGTCAAGCACGACGTGATCCCGGTGATGCTCGTCGACCCGGGCGACGAGGAGATGCCCGACGTGGGGCTCGCGAGCTTCGAGGACCTGGAGACGGGCGAAGAGGTGGTGGTCGACACGAGCGACGCCCGGGTGCGCGAGCACTACAAGAAGACGATGAAGAGCATCCGCCGCGACCGGGAGAAGCTCTTCCACAAGCTCAGCCTCGACTCGGTGGTCGTGCGGACCGACGAGAGCTTCGTGACGCCGCTGCGCAACCTCTTCGCCCGCAGGGCCCGGAGGATCCACCGATGAGGCGCGCGATCCAGGCCTTTTCGCTCGCGGCGGCGCTCGTCCTGCCGGCGCCTTTTGATCGGTCCGGCGCAGCTCGCGCGCGCGGCCGACCCGCTCGACGCGGGCGCGCCGCCGCAGGGAGATGCGGGCGCCGAGAAGACCTGGGCCTCGTGCGTGGAGCGCGTGCCACCGGGCGCGACGCGGCCGCTGCTCAGCGAGGTGTTTCCGGCGCGCGGGATGAGCGGCTACGCGGTGACGCTCGAGGTCACCGTCACCCATGGCAAGGGCGAGACGGTGCTGCCCGAGGGCTTCAAGGTGCAAGGCGAGAGCGACGCGGCGCGAGCCTTGAAAGAAGCCGGTTTCGTCTTCCCCGACCCCGACGGCGGCGTGGGCCCGACGATCACCGCGCAGCCCTCGGACAGCGGCGCCGTCACCAAGCTGACCATCCCCTTCGTGGCCTTGCCCAAGGAGCCGGGCCGCAACGCTCTCCTGCTCCCGCCGGTGCCGATCGCGGTCTCCCGCGCCAACGGGGAGATCGTCACCCTCTGCACCCGCATCCACCCCATCCTGATCGAAGATCCGATCGCCAACGAGCTCGATCCCAAGGTCAAGCCGAACCCGCCGCCCCGCCCGCAGCGCGATACCGGATGTTCTGCCGTCTCGCCGACCGCGGCCTGGAGATTACATTACGGTGGGCGCTGATCTCGCGTCTCTGCTCTTCCGCTGGCGGCGCGAACAGCGACGAGGCGCCGCCTGCCGCGCCTGCGGGAGCGGCGTAAAGCGCGAAGGGGATTACGCGCCCGCCGACCGTTCGCCGCTTCACCGAGGGCGCATTCTACGTTTTATCGCCGATATCTCGGCGAGCGACCGGCAAAGCGTCCCGGCGCGCCGTGGCTTCGACGGCCTGGAATCCACGACCGACGAGATCCGCCACATGCTCGAACGCGTGGTGCCCGCGGTGCCGAGGCTCGGCAAGATCATGAGCTTTCTCGCCGACTGCGACCTCGTGAAGTTCGCCCGCGTGGTGCCCGACGAGGACGACTGCGTGGACGCCCGCAAGCGCGGCGAGAAGATCGTCCGCTCCACCATGCCGCGCATGGCCACCGAGAAGAAGAACAAGGCCGGCAAGGGCGATCGCGTTGATCGTGATGAACGCGAGGATCGCGACGACGACGGCGAGCAGGGTCCGCCCGGCGGATCGAGCGGATCGAGCGAGCCGGCCGGATCGGCCGGATCGACCGACGCGGGTGACGCGCCCGGCACCGAGGAGGCTTCGTCGTGAGGCGCTCGGTGCGGGTCTTGATCTTGATCGGGAGCACGCTGTGCGCGCTCGCGGTGGGCCTCGCGTACCCCTGGATCATGCGGGGCACGGCGTGGCTCGACGCGAGCTTCCAGCACAAGTGGCTGCTCTTGCCGCTCCTCGCCGTCCCGTTCGTCTTCTACTGGGGCACCTTCGGGCAAGACGCGCGCAAGCCGCGCCTCCGGATCGGCACCGTGTCACCGCTCCGCGAGGGGCCGATCGGCCTCCGCGCGTACCTGCGCGACATCCCCGGCGTGCTCCGGTCGGTGGCGCTCCTGCTCCTCATCACGGCCATGAGCCGCCCCGTCTCGGTGCTGCGCGATCAGAGCAGCGACGAGAAGGGCATCGACATCATGCTGGTGCTCGATCTGTCCGGCTCGATGCGCGCCGTGCTCGACAGCGATCCGCGCGACCTGCCCACCGTGCCCGACCTGCCCAAGGGCAAGCGCCTGACCCGCCTCGACACCGCGAAGGTGGTGATCCGCGACTTCATCGGCCGCCGGAAGACCGACCGGATCGGCATCGTCGTCTTCGGCAAGGCGGCCTACGTGCTCTCCCCGCCGACGCTCGACTACTACCTGCTAAACCAGATGGTCGCGAAGATGACCCTCGGCGTCATCGACGGCAACCAGACGGCCATCGGCGACGCGGTCGGCACCGCCGTCGCCCGCCTGCGCAAGAGCGACGCGCGATCCAAGGTGATCTTGCTCCTCACCGACGGCGACTCCAACGCCGGCGCGATCGCCCCCGACTACGCGACCCACCTCGCCACCACCGTGGGCGCGAAGATCTACACGATCCAGATCGGCTCGGGCGACGAGGTCGACGTCGAAGACGGCGTCGACCTCTTCGGCAACCCCGTCTACGGGCGGCACCGCTTCCCCGTGAACCCCGAGCTGCTCAAGAAGATGTCGCGCGACACCGGCGGCCAGGCCTTCATCGCGACCGACGGCAAGGCCCTCGCCCAGAGCATGCACGCGGTGCTCGACCAGCTCGAAAAGACGCGCTTCGAGGCCTCGATCGCCTCGTTCGAGGACCTCTTCCAGCTCCTGCTCATCCCGGGCGTCTTCCTGGTCGCCCTCGACGCGCTGCTCCGCGCCTGGATCCTCCGGAGGTTCCCGTGAACTGCGCGGCTCCGTACTTCCTCTTCGGCACGGCCTCGGCGATCCCCATCGCCATCCTCCTCGTCCTCGGCGGCCTCGGCGTCGCCCGCTCGATCCAGCGCTTCGGCGACGTGACGCGGATCCGCGCGCTCACCACCTTCGACCCGGCCAAGCGCCGCGCCTGGAAGGGCGTGCTCCTCGTGCTCGCCGTGGCGCTCGCGTTCGTCGCCGCCGCGCGCCCGCAGTACGGCAAGGGCACGCGCCTCATCCCGGCCACCAACGTCGATGTGGTGGTGACCCTCGACTACTCGAAGAGCATGTACGCGCAGGACGTCCAGCCCTCGCGGATCTTCCGGGCCAAGGTCGAGGTGGCGCGCCTGATCAAGGACCTGCCCGGCGCGCGCTTCGCCGCGGTGGCCTTCTCCGGCGAGCCGATCGGCTTCCCGCTCACCGCCGACGGCTCCGCGATCGCCCAGTTCTTGCGGCAGATGGATCCGAACTCCATGCCCGTGCCCGGGACGGCCATCGCGCGCGCCCTGGAGCAGGCGCGCGATCTCCTGCGGCGCGATCCGAAGACCTCGGAGCACAAGCGGATCATCTTGCTCGTCACCGACGGCGAAGATCTCGAAGGCGATCCGGTCGCCGTCGCGCAGTCGATCGGCGGCGAGGGGACGACGATCCACGTGGTGCAGATCGGCGGGCGCACGCCCGAGCGTATCCCCGAGATCGGGCCCGATGGGCGCGTGATGGGCTACCGGCAAGACCGCGAGGGCAAGCCGCTCACCACGTCGCTCAGCGTGAACGGCGAGCAGCAGCTCGCGGCCATCGCCGCGGCCACGCCGGGCGGCCGCTTGATCCGCGCCGAGCGCGGCACGACCGGGATCGACGAGATCGCCGCCGACCTGAAGAAGCAGATGAAGAGCGAGCTCAGCGAGAAGGTCGAGACCGTCTACGCCGAGGTCTACTACTACCCGCTCGGCCTCGCGATCCTGCTGCTCATCGTCGAGACCTTCCTGGGCGACGCGCCGAAGCGCATCTTCGAACGGAGGACCCCGCCGGCCGGCAACCAGCCGCGGAGCAGCAAGCTCCGGCGCGCCCTCGCGGAGGTGAAGCGTGGCGCCTAGGCCCCTCCGCAGAAGAGCGCGCTTGCTCCACGCCGTCGCGCTCGGCCTGCTCGGCCTGAGCCTGTGCGGCGCGGCTTCGTCGGCCGTCTCCGGGTGCAGCGGGTGGGACCCGCGCCACCCCTTTGAGCGCAACGCGCCCGAGGTGGACGAGGCGATCGGCGACCTCGACGGCGGCAAGCCCGAGAGCGCCGAGGCGATCCTCGAAAAGTACCTCGGCACCGGGATGTGCAGCGACGGCGGGCTCGGCCTGCCCGACTCCGTGCGCAAGAAGCCGAACGCTTCGTTCGATCTGGGGCTCACGCTCTTCGCCCTCGGCGAGCGCTTCGGCCACCGCTTCGGCGACGAGGATCTGAGCGACGCGGGCGACGATCCGCAGGCCGCCGCGCGCAGCGCCGAGATCGACTGCGCCCTCATCGTCGTCAAGGCCATCGCCTCCGATCCGAGCGTGCCCATCGACCTGCGCGCCCGGGCCCGCTACCTGGCCGGCAACCTGGAGTTCTTGCGGAAGAAGTACGAGGAGGCGGTCAAGCACTACGACCAGGCCCTGGAGCTCATCCCGGGCCTCTCGCCCGAGGCCGGCGGCGACGGGATCGGCCGCGACGCGGCGTGGAACCGGGCCATCGCCCTGCGGCGGATCGAGGACCAGAAGGACGCCTCGCCGCCCGACGCCGAGCCGGACGCGCAGCCCGACGCGCCGCCCGATGCCTCGCCGGACTCTCCGGACGGGGACGATGGCAACGATGGCAACGATGGGGACGATGGCAACGATGGCAACGACGGGAGCGACGCGCCCGACAGCGCCGACGCGCCGCCCGATTCGTCCGACGGTGGAGAGGACGGCGGCAAGGACGACGCCGGCGAGGACGGCGGCAAGGGCGACGCTGGCAGCGATGGCGGCACCGACGGGGGCAAGAGCGACGGCGGCGCCGACGGCGGGCCCTCGCAACAGCCGCAGCCCCAGCCGCAGCAGCCCCAGCAGGACGAGCGGATCCTCGACCAGCTCGAAGAGGCGCCGACCTACCAGGAGCAGGAAGCCAAGGCCCGGGCCGGTGTCCGGCGCGGGCGCGTGATGGAGGACAAGTGAGCGCGGTGCGCTCGCGGGCATTCGGCACGCTCCTGCTCGGCGCGCTCGCGCTCGGCGGCCTCTCGCCCAGGCCGGCGATCGCGCAGGCGGGCCAGCCGCAGATCACGGTGCAGGCGAGCGCCCGCAAGGTCGAGGTCGGCGAGCTCTTCACCATCCAGCTCCGCGCGAGCGGCGAGCAGGTCGCGCCCAACACACCGGAGCTCAAGGTTCCGGCGGGGCTCGCGGTGGTCGGCCAGTCGCTCTCGCAGTTCGGCAACCGCTTCAATCGCAGCGTCGACGTCCAGTGGAGCATCGTCCCCCAGAAGCCGGGGCACTACACGATCCCGGGGCCGAGCATCACCATCAACCAGAGCCGTCACACGTCGTCGCCCATCGTCATCGATGTGACACCGGCGACCCCGGGCGGCTCGGCGCAGCAGAAGCGGCAGAGCCCTTTCCTCTTCCCGGGCGGCCCGAGCATCAGCTTCGGGAGCGGCTTCGGCAGCCTCTTCGGCGACGACCCGGACGACGACCTCGACCCGCGCGAGGCCCCGAACCTCTCGCTCCCTGCGGCGCCCGATCCGTACATCTTCCTCCGCGCCGTTCCGGACAAGAAGACGGCGGTGATCGGCGAGCAGATCACGCTCTCGTTCTACGTGTACGCGCGCGTCTCGTTCAGCGTCGACGAGTCGCACGAGGCGCCGCTCTCGGACTTCCGTCGCGTCTCGCTCGTCAGCAACCCGGGCGCCGAGGGCGAGCAGCGGGCCCGCGCCGGCACCGAGCTCTACATGGTGCGCCTGCTCGACCGGATGGCCCTCTTCCCGCTCCGCGCGGGCGAGCTCCACACCGGGCAGCTCAAGGTGAAGCTCACCGCGCGCCGCATCGGCTCGAACGTCGAGCGCGCCTCGGACGATCAGGTCATCACCGTCACCGAGCCGCCGAAGGAGAACCGACCGCCGGGCTACGTGCTCGGCGACGTCGGGCAGTTCTCCCTCTCGGCGAACGTGGTGCCGCGGGCCATCGAGCAGGGCGGATCGGTGGCGGTGAACGTGAAGGTGACGGGGACCGGCAACTTCCCCCAGCAGGTCCACCTGCCCGAGCGCACCGGCCTCGAGTGGCTCGACCCGGAGAAGAAAGAGCAGCTCGGCGTGCAGAACGGCGCCGTCACCGGCGCGAAGACCTTCGGCTACGTGGTGCGCGTGAGCCAGCCCGGGCAGGTCGATCTCGGGACGATCGAGCTGTCGTACTGGAACCCGTCGAACCGGCGCTACGAGCAGACCAAGGCCGTGCTCGGCGAGGTGAGCGTGACCGCGCCGCTCGGCCCGCGCGCCAAAGATCCGGCCGACAAGGACCCATCGAGCAAGGACACCGCAGGCAAGAACGGCGAGCCCGACAGCGCCGATCCCTTCGGGACGCTTGGCGCGCCGCGGCTCGTCCTCGGCGCCTACACCGCGCCGCGACCTCCGCGCTGGGGCGAGGGCGCGCTCCTCTGGGGCCTGCTCGCCGCGCCCCCCCTGCTCGTGGGCCTGGGCTTCGCCGCAGCCGGAAGCGCGCGCCAGATCCGGAGCCGCCGCGCGACCGCCAAGGCATCCCCCGCATCCCTCGCCGCCGTCGTCCTGCGCGAGGCCGGCGAGGCCGAGGCCCGCGGCGACGTGAAGGGCATGGCCGCCGCCGTCGAGCGCGCGCTGCACCTCGGGATCGAGGGCGCGACGGGCCTGAAATCCCGCGGCGTGCTGCTCCAGGATCTGCCCGCCGAGCTCATCGAGCACGACCTGCCCGAGGAGATGGCGTCCGCGATCGGCGAGGCCCTCGCCGCCTGCGAGAGCGTCCGCTTCGACCCCGCCGGCGAGGCCGCCCGCGACCTGCTCAGCCGCGCGCGCAGCCTCGTCAACGATCTGATCCGACGGGAACCTTCGTGATCCATCGGGAGACGCATGCAGCCAAGATCCCCTCCCCTCCCCGCACGCGGGGAGGGGCCGGGGGTGGGGTCTTGGCAAGCGCTCTCGGCGTCGCGATGTTTCTCCTCGCCGGATCGGCGCTCGCCGAGACCTCGGAGGAGCTGTTCGCGCGCGGCGCGCAGGCGCTCGGCAAGGGCGAGTACGGCGCGGCGATCGACGCGTTCGAGGCGCTCGCCGATCAGGGGTTCGTGCACCCGGACGCGAGCTACGACCGCGGGCTCGCGTACGTGATGCGGGTGCGCGCGCATGCGGAGCGCCCCGGCGATCTCGGGCGCGCGGCGGCGGCGTTCGAGGAGACGCTGCTGCTGCGGCCGGGGGATCACGACGCGGATCTCGGGCTCGATCGGGTGCGCGCCGAGGTGACGCGGCGGCGATCGCGGGGGAGCAAGGACGACATCGATGTGCGGCCGACGCTCGACCGGCTGGTGGTGGGCCTCGGCTCCGAGCAGAGCTGGGGCCTCTCGGCGCTCGTCGCCTCGCTGCTCCTCGCGATCGGCCTTGTGCTCTGGCGGAGGACCGGGCGCGCGCATGTGATCGGCGCCGTCCTCGCGCCGACGGCGGCGATCGCGCTGCTCCTCTTCGTCCCGCTCACCTGGGGCGCGCGCCACCTGCGCCTCTCGACGCGCCCCGGCGTGGTGGTGGTCACCGAGGTGACTCTCCTCAACGAGGACGGGACCCCGCGCCCGAAGGAGACGATCCCCGAGGCCGCTGCGGTCGAAACGGGCGAGCGCCGCGGCGGGATGATCCACGTCCGCTGGGGATCGAGCGAAGGCTTCGTCCCGCTCGGCAGCGTGCGCTTGATCGGCCCTTGATCGGCGCTCGTCGCGCAGGTGATCCGCGCTCCACGCGCACGCGATGCGCGCTCCACGCGCGGCGACTTTTGCGCGACGGTCCGCCCCCCGCCGCGGATGGCTGTGCTAGCGTGGCGGCGTGTGGGTTCGACGCGCTGCCATCCGTCCGGTCCCTGCGTACGCGCAGGTGCCTCGGCGCGCTTTGTCCAACGTCGAAGATCGCCTCGACGAGGATGACGACCGCTCCCACGCCCGCCTCGACGAGGCCTTCGCCCGCTTCGAGGACACGCAGCCCGCGCTCGCCGAGCGCATCTCCAAGACGCTCGGCGGCCCCCTCGACGAGACGGCCCTCGCGCTCGGCTACTTCCTGACCCTCGCCATCTGGCTCGCCTTCGACAGCGTCTTCGGCGCCGACATGGACGAGGTGACGGAGACGGCGCTCGCCGGGGTCGAGACCTCGCTCGAGCTCGACGAGCAGATCCGCCTGTCCGATCCGGCCGAGGCGGTCGACTCCGACGACGTGGTGGCGATGGAGCAGCCCGACATCCTCGCCTTCGTCCACGAGCACCTCGACGCCGCGCTCGAGGCCAACGCCACCGAGGTCGACGTGGAGGACGTGCACAGCGTCTACCACGTCGTCCTGATCGAGGTGCTCGCCCTGAGCTACGCGGTCAAGCGCCCGACCAACTGGGCGATGCCGACGGCCGAGTTCACGGCCTGAGCGCGCGCGATCAGGGCGCGATCACGAGCCGCGCGTCGGCCTCGGCCGAGTCACCGTTCGGATCGGTCAGCGCGACGTGGACCTCGATCGGCTGGCCGCGGACCTCCTCGACATCCTCGGCCCGGGTCACCTGGAAGCGGATGCCGTGGATCTCGCACTGCCCGCCCTCGGCCTTGCGCAGCGTGACGAGCGCCGTGAAGGGCGAGAGCGTCACGTCGCGATCGGGGAAATAGCCGGTGATCGTCATCTCCGTCCCGAGCTGGCGGAGCCCCTCCACGCGCAGCGCGAGCCACACGTGATAGCCCCCCTGCGGGCCCGCCTCGATCGGCACGACCTCGCCCTCGCTGACCGGCGCATATGCGTCGTTGCCCCGGCCGATCACGATCGCCGGCGGCCCCGAAGAAGGGGTCTTGCACGCGTCGGGCGCGGTCGCGATCCAGCTTGGATCGTAGGCCGAGAGGGTGGACGGGGCGACGAAGGGATCGCGGCAGTCGCCCTCGACGCATGTGGTGCCGGCGGGGCATATGGCCGTGACGCATGCCTCGCCGAGCGACACGGGCAGGAGCACCATCCGCCCGAGCTCGGCGCGCGTCGCGGCCTGCCGCGTGAAGAGGTGCTTCGTCCCGTGATCGCCGAACGCGTCGACCGAGACCTGGACCTCGGCGCCCTCGGGCATCGCGCCTGCCGCGATCTCGGCCGGGAGCGACAGCTTGCCCTCGGCGTAGGACAGCTCCTCGGATCGCACCAAGGCGCCGCCGGATTCGAGCTTCACCGCGAGCTTGTCGACATCGAAGCCGACCGCCATGTCCGTCGTGAGGCCGACCACCACGCGCGCCTCTTCTCCGCCCGCGCACCCTGCTGCGCCGAGCAGGAGCAAGAGCGAGAGCTTCCTCGCGCAGGAGGCCGGCCGCACGATCATGGCCGGCGGATCAGCGCCCCGCGCCCGGCGAGCGCCTGCGCCGGCGCGCGAGCCAGACGCCCGCCGCTGCGAGCGCGGCGAAGGGACCCGCCGAGGACTGCGGCGTCCCCGGGCCATAGGCGCAGATGCCCCCGGTGATGTCGCCCTTCACGCCGTCCGGCCCGATGCTGATCGATCCCTTGACCTCGGCCTTGATGCCCATCGCCGAGAGCGCGTTGATGCACGCGGGGAGATCCGAGCCGGACATCACGTACTTGCCGTCGCAGAAGAGCGAGCCGTCGCCGGTGCAGGACGCGTCGCAGTCCGCGCGGAACTCCTGCTCGCACTGCTCGAACTTCACGTCCTGGCAGGTGTACTGGCAGTCCATGTTGGCGTCCGCCGTGCAGGATCCGCCGCAGCACTCGACGCAGTGCTGGTAGCAGCCGCCGTCGACGGTCACGCACTTGGCGTCGCACTCGCTGTCGCAGTTCGCGTCCCAGGTGGCCGAGCACTGGGCCGCGTCGGCCTTCTTGGCGCACTCGGTGTCCCGCGTGGTGGTGCACTCCTTGAAGCAGTTGTGCGAGCAGATGATGTTGACGCCCTGGTCGCAGTCCCCCTTGCACTGGACGGTGCACGAGTCGGTGCACGTGGCGTTCGCGGACAGGGTGCACTGCTGGCCGCACACCTGGGTGAGCTTGGTGGCGCACCGCGTCTTGTAGATGCCGAGCTCGGTGCAGCTCGCGGTGCACTCGGCGTTGATCCGGACCTCGCAGTTCGCGAGCCCCTCCTGGAGCCAGCGGTCGATGGGGACATCGCCGCACTCGGGGACGTTCGCGCTCGCCGGCGCCGCTGCCACGAGGCAGGCGAGGATGACCGCTGACCCCAGGAAACCCCTGTTCTTCATGATGAGCTCTCCTTGTTCGTCTCGATGACGCGCGGAGAGCAGGGTACACGAGCGGCTCCGATCGCCGGAAGCGGGCTCGTCGCCGGAGCACGACCCCAGCGTGCGCGCGGGGCCCCTCGATCCGGATCGTCGCGCGCTCAGCGCACCGCGAACGTCGTGTTGAACGCCGAGACGCGCGCCGTCTTGCCGCTCGGCAGCTTGAGGTCGCGCTTGGTCGCGCCGATCGCGTCGAGCACCGCCACGAGCTCCTTGAAGGGCGTCTTGTTGTCGGCGTGCAGCACCGCCTGATCGGCCTTCTTGTCGCCCGGATCGACGTGCGCGCCCCGCTGCCCCCACTCCTTCTCGATCGCCTTCGCGAGCTCCGGGTAGCGGAGCATCGTGGCGCCCGGGTCACCCACCTCGAGCGCGCTCTTCGGGATGTGCACCTCGCTCATCACCGTCCCCGCCTGCTTCCACGTGAGCCCGAAGTCGCTCTCGCCGATGTTCAGGTGCAGCACCTTCTCCGTCTGCGTCGCGCAGTCGTCGCCCTTGCACGTCTCGGTGCCCGGCACCTGCGCGTCGGCGTTGATGCGCGAGTTGGTCACCCACACCGCCGTGATCAGGAGGAAGGCGATGGTGACCATCAGCAGATCGATGAACGGGATCATGTTGATGTCGCTGTTCGTCGCCCGCTTCTTGCCGCCCTGCGGCCCCACATCCACGCCAGCCATGGAAACCTCCTCGTCGGCCCAGGGAGGGCCGGTCCCACCCGACCACCGAAGCGCCGGGCCGAGGGGTGAGAGGCCGCCCGGGCGACGATGTTCCCCCTTGTTTTCAAGGCTTTTGTGTTCGCGTCCCGCCGGAAAATTCCAGGCGTTGACAGGCGTAATATTCGCTCGCTAATAGTTCGCATATGAAACATATCGCCGGCCTCGGTCTCTCCCTCGTCGCGCTCCTCTCCCTCGCCGCCTGCGGCGGCGGCACCACCCCCACCGGCAGCGGCGGGGGCGCATCCACGTCGAGCAGCGACACCACCGGAAGCGGCGGCACGACCGCCGGGAGCGGCGGCGCCGGCGGGAGCAGCGCGACCGGCACGACGAGCGGATCCGGCGGCGGCAGCACGACCAGCACGACGAGCGGATCCGGCGGCGGTAGCACGACGAGCGGCTCCGGCGGCTCCGGCGGCGCGAGCAGCGGCACCGGCGGCGCGAGCAGCGGCTCGGGCGGCGGCGGAGGCGCCCCGCAGGTGTACGACCCCGACGCCGACGGGCCGTACATGTTCGCCGAGCTCGACGACAGCACGCAGGTGCAGTCGACCGGCCACAACGTGCCCGTGCACTGCGCCTACCCGACGAGCGGGCCGACCGCCGGCCCCTACCCGGTGATCCTCTTCGCCCACGGTTTCCAGCTCCCGCCGACGCAGTACGCAGGCTACGTGAAGCGCCTCGCGAGCTTCGGCTACGTGGTGGTGAACGTCGACTTCCCCGCGCCCTTCTTCGGCGAGAAGCACACCGACAACGCGAAGGATCTGATCGGCGCGCTCGACTGGGCGAAGAACAAGGCGACGCTCGCCGGCAAGGCCGACGTGAGCCAGGCGGGCGCGAGCGGGCACTCGCTCGGCGGCAAGGTGTCGCTCCTCGCGGCGACGATGGACGCGCGGATCAAGGCATCGATCACGCTCGACCCGGTGGACACCTCGATGAACTGCGCGCCCGCCGACTGCCCCGACGTGAGCGCGATGATGCCGAACCTGCACATCCCGACGGGCTTCGTGGGCGAGACGACGGACGCCTCCGGAGCCTTCCAGGCCTGCGCCCCCGCGGCCGACAACTACACGACGTTCTACGCGGGCACCAACACGCCGAGCCTGCAGGTGACGGCGATCGGCGCAAACCACATGAGCTTCCTCGACAACGTGGCGATCTGCGGCTTGACGTGCAGCTTCTGCAACATGGCCTCGGCGCCGAACGCGCAGGTGAACGCGATGAGCAAGGCCTTCGTGGTGGCCTTCTACGAGCGGCACCTGCGGGGGAACGCGGGCTACGACACGTACCTGACCGGCGCCGAGGCGCAGATGCGCTACGTGACGACCGGACAGGCGATGATCACGTCGAAGTGATGAGCACCGTACCAAAGTAGACCGGCGGCCTCAATTCGAATCGCCCAGACCGATGATTCGGGGGCGGAGGACAAATTGGACGGGCCGTTCGGCCGGCATCTTGCGCAAGGCCATGCGCCGCTGAGCAAGGCCATGCGCTGAAGTGCGCTCAACTGCGCGCGAAAGAGATCGTGATCTCCCTTTTGACGCGCGTGGGCGCGAGGCTAAAGACACCATCGAATGTCGTGGCACGAAACTGGCAAGCAACCGGGGGGAGTAATTATGGCCTGAGGCCTGGTGGGCGCACTCCTGGTTCCGCGAGAAGCCCCACCCAACCTCCGTTCTGCCGCTGTCGTTTACGATCGCATCGACTCCACCGCCGTCCGATTGACTGGGACGAGCGCCCATGGAGCCGTCGGAGAGGCCGCCGAGAGCCGTGGTTCCTTCGGGCGCGAGGTGGTGTATAGTGGCGAACCATGGTGCATGCACCCGACGAGGCTTCCGCCCCGGTCCCATTGCTAGAGGTTGTGGTGTTCGCGGGCGAGAGCGAACAGATCGTCCCGATCCCTCCCGGCGGGCAGGTCACGTTCGGCAGGGACAGCGACAACACGGTCACGCTCGACGACTCCGCCGTCTCGCGGCGCCACGCGGTGCTCCACGCCGGGCCGCCGCTCCGGTTCGAAGACGTCGGGAGCCGCAACGGCATCCAGGTGCGCGACCAGGAGGCGCTACCGCAAGGCGGGTCGACGCACGAGCTCAGACAGATCAAGAAGAAGAGCGTGGAGGTCAGCGTCGGAGACCGGGTGCTCATCGGACCCGCGACGGTGGTGGTGCGATTGGCCACTGTTCCGGTGAGCAGCGAGGCGCGCGACACGGGGCCGGTGATGCAAGATCCGGCGATGCGCCGTTGCTACGACGAGGCGATGCGGCTGGCCGAGACGCCACTGAGCCTCTTGCTGCTCGGTGAGCCAGGGGTAGGTAAAGACGTGATGGCGCGCGCGATCCATCTTCGCTCCCCTCGCGCCAAGCAACCCTTCGTGGCGATCGACTTCTCGACCATCACCGCGTCGCTGCTCGAGGCGCAGCTCTTCGGATACGAGAAGGTGTTCACCGGGGCGACCGAGGCCCGCCCGGGGCTGTTCGAAGCCGCTGATCGGGGAACGGTGTTCCTGGACGAGATCGGTAACCTGAACGCAGATGCACAGGCCAAGCTGCTGCGCGTGCTGCAAAACCGAGAGGTGCGGAGGATGGGGGCGCTCTCGGTGCGGCAGATCGACGTGCGGTTCATCTCGGCGACCAACGCGGCCTTGGAAGACCTGGTCGAGGAGGGCAAATTCCGGAGGGATCTGTACGACCGGATCAACGGGGTGACGATCACCATCCCCCCCTTGCGGCAGAGGCCGCTCGATATCGAACCGCTGGCGACCCGATTCATCGCGGCATTTTCGGCGCAAATGGGGCGTGCCCGGGCGCCGCGTCTCTCCGCCAAGGTACTGGCGGCGCTGAAGGGGTACGATTGGCCGGGGAACGTGCGGGAGCTGAACCACGCGCTCGATCGCGCGGTGGCGCTCTCGTCCTGGGATTCGTTGGCGGTCGAGCACCTGCCGGAGAAGGTGCGTCTCGGGGCGCAAGGAAGAAATGTCACGGCGCCCTCGCGAGGCGCGCCGGAGAGCACCGAAGAGGCATCGCCGGTGCCGAACAGCGGCGTTCCCTCGGCAACCACGGAGATCCGGGAAGCCCAAGAGGCCGTGATGAAACAACGTCTCCTCGAAGCGCTCGAAGCCTCGCTGTGGAACGGGACGAAAGCCGCGCAAAAATTGGGGATCTCGCGGCGCACGCTGGTGAACTGGATGAATCGGTTTCCGGAGGTCAAGCGGAGCCGGGGTCGTTGATCGAGGCTCCGGGAAGATCGTCACCTGCGGTGGGGGACGGTTCCCGGCGAGCTCTGCGGTAGCGGCGCAAGGTGGCCATCGTGGTCATCGCGGCGAGCGCGAGGAGGGGCAGCGCGGGGCGGGGCGAGGGGTCGCCGGCACGGGTGAGCGGCTGGAGGCTGCAGTCGAGGTAGTCTTGGTTGCCGTTGGGACGCGGGACCGAAACGCACTTTTGGTTGACGAGATCGCACATGTGGTCCCGCACGCACTCATCGTCGGTGGAACAGGCGTCGAGGCAGCGAGGTTCCTTCGATGCACGGTCACAAACCCCTTCAAGACATTCTAGCAAACGGGTGCATACGCCGTCATTGGTCGCGCCTCTCGATCGTGCGCAGGCATAACAACCATCCATATGGTCGCAAAGCGAATCGCAGCAAACCCCATCTACACAGGCGTTGCTTTGGCATTCTGTCGAGGATGCGCACTCGAAGCCCAGAGATTGCAGGTGAAATAGCTCGGCGCTGCGCGGGGCCGCCACTGAAGAGGACAGATCCTCGCCTCCCACGATAAACACACGTCCATCCGTGAGCAACGTTGCCGAATGCCACGTTCGAGCAAATCTCATCGGATCCGTCAAAACAAAGTATCTGCGTGCCGGATCGTATATTTCTGCTCCGGCGCGCGCGCTCCAGGATCCGCTGCTGGAGCTAAGAGTTGCGCCGATGGTCATCCCCCCGGCGATGAGCACACGTCCGTCTTGCAGAGTTGTCGCGGTATGAAGGGCGCGAGGGACGTTCATTGCGATGGTTTGTGGTACTCCGATAGTATTGCTCCGAGCGTCAAAATATTTCTGCGATGCTTATCGCGCCTTTCGAGCTCTGGCCACCTGCCACCAGCACCTGATCGTTGGCAAGAAGAGTGGCAGTGTGAGCGGCGCGCGCATATGTGACCGAGCCAGCATGGATAAACTTCTTGTCGACTGGGTCGAAAATCTCGATGCTACTCAGCACCTCGCGGTCTTTGTTGTAGCCGCCCACGAACAGTACGCGATCACCCGAGAGGAGAGTAGCCGTGTGAGACATGCGGCCTTCATTCAGCGATCCCACCTCGGTGAAACTTTCAGAGATGGGGTCGTACAGCTCGGCGCTTCGCAGTGCGTCGTTGTTGAACAAGCCGCCGGCGATGAGCACCTTGCCGGTCGAAAGAAGCGTCGCGCTGTGCCACGTCCGTCGTTGAATCATGAATTTCTTCGTGAATACGAACGCATTGTTTCGGTAGATCTCGGCGCTGTTGTCGTTGATCTCTGAAGATCCGCCCGCGATCAAAACAGCATTGTCTAAGAGCAGCGTGGCGGTGTGACCGGCGCGACGACGCTTTGCCGGGCCGATCGACACGAATTTGTCGCTGGACGGGTAATATATTTCGGCGATATCGTTGTATGTGTTGCCGATGGCGTA
Source organism: Byssovorax sp. (assembly GCA_046351295.1). Lineage (GTDB taxonomy): Bacteria > Myxococcota_A > Polyangia > Polyangiales > Polyangiaceae > JAXLYT01. Next base: position 22,988 of record JAXLYT010000016.1, on the reverse strand, counting down.
ATTGTCGTCGATGTTGTACCTGCCCCCAACCAAGAGTACGCTTTCATCTGGGAGCTTAGTGGCGGTGTGTCCCACTCGAGTCTTGTTCATCGATGCGGCTTGCGTAAAGCTACTCTCCTTGTCGTCGAAAATTTCGGCGGTCTCGAGATTGTCGCCGACGATCAGGACACGCCCGTCATCCAGCGCCGTTGCTGTGTGCCACGCTCGCGCAGAGCTTGTTGGCCCGAGGCGCCGGAAGCCGTTGCTCTGCGGATCGTAGATCTCCACGATGTCCCTTGCGGCGGTCGACTTTCCAAAAACATCGACGAAGACGCCATCGCCCCCTGCCACCAACACTCTGCCATCGGAAAGGGTCGTCGCGGTGTGCCCCGACCGACCAGCAATAGCCTGGCTGAGCACACTGAATTTTTTCTGCGCTGGATCATAAACTTCGGCGTAGAATGCCACCGTTCCCGTTGGCTCGCCACCGATGATGATGACTTGCCCGTTCGGTAGCTTCGTCGCGGTATGGTAGACCCTATGACCAAGCATTGATTCTACCGTGATGAAGCTGTCGTTGTCGTGATCGTATAGCTCGGCCGTGTACAAGCTCTCGTTGGCACCGTCTCCACCAGTAACGAGCACGTCGCCGTCGTTCAGCATTGTTGCGGTGTGGCCGTACCGCATCACGCTCATGGAGCCCCCCGCCTTGAACTCGTTGCTGATCGGATCGAAGATCTCCGTGCTCGACAGCGCATTGGGGCCGCGACCCCCGGTCACGAGCACCCGACCGTCTGGGAGCATGGTCGCGGTGTGGCCGCTTCGAGCGTGGACCATCTTGCTCGACAAGGGCAAGAACAGTCCTTGTTTAGGTTCGAACACCTCGGCGGTGTCCAGTGAGACGGATGAGTCGAGCTCATGTCCGCCCATCACGAGCACCCGTCCGTCCTGCAGCGTCGTGGCCGTGGGGGAGCAACGGCCGAAGCTCAACGACCCAGCCGGCACAAATGCATGGCTCTGCGGATCGTAGATTTCCGCGTCGAGCAGCAACTTCGCTCCGTTTGACGATTTTCCACCCACGATGAGCACCCGACCGTCGAGGAGCTTGGCTGCGGCCTGACAAGATCGCGGATCTTTCATGGGCTCCGTAAACCTCCACCCCGGATCGACGAGCACCGACTCGTGACGGGCCTCCACCCAGAGCGAGAGCCGCGCGCCCGCCACCCGGAGCTTGGCCCGCACCAGACGGCCTCCTTCGGCGTAGGCGAGCGGCGCCGACACTCGGATCCTCGGGACGCCGCTCTCATCGAGTATCTCTGCCGCGTCTCCCACGGCCCTCAGCGAAGCTCCTTCGACCTCCCACTCGGCCACTGGCGCGTCGTCCCGCACCGCGTCGGGCGACAGCAACAACCACTCCTCGATGCCGTCCTTGGTTGCCGCCCAGAACGAGATCCCGCCCGCTCGCTGGTAGGCCACCGCTCGCTCGGCGAGTATGCCCTCGCCGTTCGCGCTGACCTCGCGGACGCGCGCCGGCGCGCGATTCTCTCCGAGGGGCAAGGAGATTGCGCCCTCCCCGCGGCGCGGCAAGTGAGCCTTCAGCGCCGCCGCTCCGGTGGCTCCCGTGCTCTCCTCATCGGGGTTGACGCCGAACCCCCGCGCCGTGGCGACGAACGCCCGACTCTCCTCCAGCACCTGCGCGACCTGCTCTGGGAAAGCCCGGCGTAGCGCGGTCGCGGCCGACAGCGCGGGTGCTCCCGCCGAGCGGCAAGCTCCTCCGGCCACGCAAGCGTAGAACCAGACGACGATGACAGCACAGATGCGTGTGACGGACCCGCAGTGTACGAGCATTTCTCTGAACATAGAAGAACCCCCGTTCGGTCAAAAATCGTACCGGGCACCTATCCCCGGCGTGAACAAGAAGATCACGTTCTCCATCAGATCTTCGTGGAGGAACGTCCCAGAGCGATCGTTTCCCGCGAAGACCAGGTGTGGCGTATTTTGCGTTGGGCTCCTGCCCCACTGGAGCTCGGAGACGCGGGCGAGCGCACGGATGGCGATCCCCACGCCGACCTCGACGTTCGAGCTCAACGGCAACCCCATCCGCAGCTCGGAATCGACATAGATGAGCCTGGCGGAGTGCGTCTCCGTAACGACGCCGACGCGGAAGGAAGTATGATCGCTGGCTGTTCCCTTGAACGAGCGCGCGTCTTCGAGGGACCCGAGGAAGGCGCCGCCGCCAATGCGCACATGGAACGATGGCCGCTCGGAGAACGACCACCCGCCCCAGCCGCCGAGGAGCACGCCGTGAAGCCGCAGCCGGTCATCGGCCAAGCCTGAGTCGGGGTCGAGCCCTTCCTTGTTGAAAATAAGCTTCGTCTCGCGCCTCGTCACGTTCTCTGTCACCGTCAATAAACCTGCCGTGACACCGAAGCCGAGCCCCGAAGCCAGCTCGTAGCCGCCATGAATGATCCCCTCCCCGCCGAGCCCAGGACCAGCGGAACACGGGTTGGTGCAACCGCCTGCGACGCCGCCGCCGAAGGACGGCAAGATCGTCAACGCGGTTTCGAGGTCCACGACGATTCGTGGCTTGCGCGGCGGCTTCGGCCAAAATGGCGAGTTCGGGTCGCGCAGCAACGCCACCGCTAAGACGTGCTGCCCTCCGCGCTCGATGACAGCCTTGGTCCGATTTGTGAAGAACCCGGGCGTGGTCACCTCGATCAGGTGGGCGCCCGCGCGTACTCGCCCCACCCAGACCCCCTTGCCGACCGTCGCTCCATCGATCGCAACGCTCGCAAAAGAAGGCGAAGGTTCGACCCGAAGCTGTGCGGTAAGCTCTTCGGCTTCCAGGACGAGCTGGGTGCGCTGTCCGAGCTTCACCGTCACCGAAGCAGGCTGAGAGCCGATGAGCCCCTCGCCGCGGAGAGTGACGGTGTGCTCCCCGACCGCGAGCGGTCCATCCCATGGCGTCTCTCCGACCGCGTCGCCGTCGACGACGACGGTCAGCTTTGCGCCGCGATTCTCGGCGACCCGCAAGCGACCGGACAGACCGAGCACCTTGAGCGGGGCGGTCAAAACTTTCTTTCCACCTCCGGCGACCTCGACGAGCTGCTCGAACGGCTCGAACGCCTCCTTGTAGACCCGCACCCGATGGCTGCCCGTCTTCACGCGCAGCGGGGCACGCAACGGGTATGCTCCGATGGTCTGGCCATCGACGCTGATCGTGGCTCCGATCTCGGTCTCCCGAATATCGATCGCACCCACGAGCTTTTCGAGCGCAGCCACCCTCGTCAAGACATCTTGTTTGGCCGAGGACGGCATCGTCTGATCGAACTCTCGCAGCTCCGTCTCGTAGGCCTCCAGCGCCTCGGGGTACCGCTCCAGTTTTTCAAAACATTGAGCGCTCGCCTCCAGCGAGCCCCGAGCGCCGGGATAGAGCTGTCGAGCCTCCTGGAACTCTGCCAGCGCGATATCCCACTTGCCGTCCCGATAGGCAGTGCTCCCCTTGTTGAAATGCTCCAGGGCGTCGGCCTTCTTGTTCGTAGCGGCCGGGACGGGGGCGGTCTGCCGCGGCGGAGCCGGGGGAGGCAGCGCGGCCAGCGGGCGGGCGGAAATGGCGATCCAGAGAGGAATTGTGACGAGCAGGACGAGCCAATATGAGGCGTGAGACATGGGTCACTGGCTCCGACTCGGTGGGATGAGGGGGTCTTCGAACGGCGGAAGGTTCCCTGTCGCGGGGCGGCCCGGATCTTCGGGCGTACGGCGACTCGAGCTGGAAGGCGCCTGGTCTGCGACGACGCGCTGGCTGTCTTGAAGACTTCGAATCTTGCTCCTAAGATCCCTGCGTCGTTCCTTGTCTTGTTCGGTGGCGAGCTCCTTGCTCAGCTCATCGATCTTCGTTTGTTGAGCCAGCACCTTGAGCGTCGTCTCTTCCGCCGCACGGCGGCTGTTTTCGGCTTCTAGCCTGCTCTCTTCTGCCGTCTTCAGCGCGTTTTCTGTCGCTCGCAGGGCGCGTTGCTCCTTTTCGAGGGACACTCTGGTGGCCTCTTCTTGCACCCGCACGGATCGAACATAAGCGGCCACCCCGCCGAGGATCGACAGCGCCACGATCGCCACCGCGCCGGTGATCAGCAGCTTACCCCGGCGCTCCGCTCGTCGGCTCGCCTTCAGGAACCCAATCGCATCGGTAGAAAGTCCAGTGACACCAAGCCTGTGCAGCTCCTCCGCGGCCTGGAGCCGCCGCTTCTGCCACAGCGGTGCCTCCCGATCCTCCCGCCATGCCGCCGCATCCCGCTCCAGCTCGGCCGCCAGCAATCGCTCCTCCCTCGCCTCGGCTACCCACGATCGAAGCTTTCCCCACTGGGCGAGGAGCGCCTCGTGGGCCAGCGTCAACCCATGCGCGCCGGGCACCACCAGCCGCGCCTTCTCCAGCGCGCCAAGCACCTCCTCACTTCCGGCGCCGCCCGCGCGCAGGAGCTCTTCCCTCCCTTTGGTCGCCCGCGTCCCCTGCGGCGTCGTCAGCGCCAGCAGCACCGCGCGCGCCGAGTCTTCCCCCCCGCGAGCCTCTCCGATCACCGCGAGCGTAGCGTCCGCGTGGCGCTCCAGCGCCCCCGGAATGCCTCCGATCGCCGCGAGCCCTGCGCGCGTCACTCGCTTGCGCGAAACGTCTCGCTTTTGCCACAGCTCCGTCAGCGCGAACTGCACCAGGGGCATGGCGCTCGCCGTTCCGTGTAGCTCCGCCATCAGCTCCGCGCGCAGGGCTTCATCCTCGAGCTTGTAGCCGTACGCTTCCAGCGCTTGATCAAGCACCTCGCCCCAGGTCGGGTCGCTCATCGGCTCGATCAGCACCGACCCGCGCACCAGCACCTTGCCCAGCGCGCCGAGCGCCAGGAGCGGATCGAGCATGTCGCGCCGCGCGGCCACCACCGTTCTCACCCCAGGCATCGCCTGCTCGCCCAGCCTGGCCAGCAGCGTCGCCGCCCACGTGCGGCTCTCTTCGCTTGCGATCGTTGCCAGCTCTTCGAGCTGGTCCACCAGAAAAAGCAGCCCCCATTCTGTCTCCTGGGCGCGCTCGGCCAGCGCCTGCGCAAGCGCCTCCGGCCCGAGATCGGCCGCCTGGGGCACGAACGGCGCGAGCGCGCCAACAATCGACGCCCGCGCGTCGCGCCCCGGCTCCACGATCGCGGTATCCCAGCGCTTCGGCCAGCCGCCGAGCGCGCCCTCGGCCACGGCGGGTAGCACGCCGGCGCGGGCCAGGCTGCTCTTTCCGCTCCCGGAAGGGCCCACCAACGCGACGAGACCTCGGCTTCGCAGCATCTCCAGCGCGGCGGCGACCTCGCTCGTTCGCCCGAAGTAGACATCGCGATCAGCCTCCTTGAAGCGCCCGAGACCGCGAAAGGGACCCTCGCTCTCTGGGGGCAGCGCGCGCTTACGGCCCATCAGGGCGTTGCGGATCTGCTCCAGCCGGATGGCCACCCATTCGGCGGAGGAGGGGCGCTTCCGCGGATCGGGCTCCAGCAGCAACGCTACGAGGCGCGCCAGATCGGGCGGGATGTCCGGCACGAGGTCGAGCAGTGACGGGGCAGGCGCACGCCCGTCGAGGATCTCGAGCTTGAGGCCTCTGGCGGGGGAGGCGGCGGCTGCGGGGAGCTTGCCGGTCAGGCACTCGAAGAGCGTCGCGCCGAGCGCGTAGAGATCGCTCTCGGGGGTGGCCGCGTCGCCTGTCTCCACGCAATGTGGATCGATGAAGCCGACCGTCCCGCAGCGAATCTTGAGCGACACGGTGGGCCGCGCGCCCTCCGGCCCGCGGGCTGTGACCTCCGGCGAGGTGGTTCTCGACGGGGCGGCGACATCGATCGGCAGATCGTCGATCTCCACGATCGAGCGGGCCGGAGCAGCATCGGACGCCGGCTCCGCGTCGGTCGCGACGAGCTCGTCGGCGGCGGCGATCCCGAAGTCGATCAGCTTGTAGATCCCCGAGGCCTCGACCACGTTGGCCGGCTTCACGTCGCGATGCACGAGGCCCGCCCGGTGCACGGCGGAGAGGGCCGAGGCGATGGCCACGCCCACCACGATCGTCTCGACGGCGGTGAGGGTGCCGCGCAGCATGAGCTTGCGATCGAGGGGTGTTCCCGCGACGAGCTCCATCGCGAGGCCCATCACGCCGATCCGCTCGTCGATGGGCAGCGAGTAGAAGCGCACCACGTTGGGGTGCTCGACCTGGCAGAGCGACCGCGCCTCTTCGACGATCCGGCTCCGGCCGAGCGTCGCCGAGGCGCCTGCTCCTCGCCCTGCGTTGTCGAGCGCGAAGAGCTTCACGGCGGCGGTGCGCAGCTCTGTGGCGCCGTAGACCTCCTTGGCCAACCACACCGGAGCAAAGCCGCCGCGGCCGAGCTGCTCGACGAGCATGAACGGTCCGAGGCGGCGCTCGGGCGGCGGGCGATCGAGCAAAGTCTTGAGCGGCTGCGCAGGGCGTACCATCAGAGCTCACCTCCCCGAGCAAGACGCTTGCCGCGCCGATTCCGCGGATCGCAGGAGGAGCAGATCCTCCGCTGTCTTCCCGGCCCCAGCCATCTCGCCAGATTACAGGATTGCGCACATGGTTGCGCAGATCGTGCAACGGGGTTCCCTACTGGCGCGGGTTGCTGCGCGATCTTGCGCCGGCCAAACGGGAGAGCCTACCCGGGCGACCTGGACGTGTCGCTCAAGGGGCTCGAGGCGCGTCTCCTCTCGCTGAAGGATTGCCGCGCGGCTTCATTCTACGGGAGATTGCGATCGATTTCCCATGGGTTTCGTCCCCCGCGCGTCTCAACCCGCATGGGAGAGAGCCCGTACCGGAGCCGCCCCCGGGTCGCCGAGCCCTGCGCGCTCCACGCCGAAGAGCCCGCGGCCGATCGCTGCGCGCGCTGCGGCGACCGCCTTTGCATCGCCTGTACCGCCTTCTTCGAGGGGCGCGCGGCCTGCGCGCGCTGCGCTCGTCGCCACGGCGCCTTGCAGCGCCTCGGCCAGCGGATCCCGGTCCTCCTCGGGCTCGCCCTCGCGTCGGCGATCGCCGTGACGCCGATCTTCTTCTCCAGAGATCCTCTGACAGGCGCCGAGATCGTCGCGGCCCAGCGGGAGCGCGCGATCCGGACATGTGACGGCGGCGAGCTCGCCTACCTGCTGTGCGATCTCGACTTCAACGAGCGCGACGACATGGAGATCGTCACGCTCGCGGATCGCTTCACGGAGGCCTGCGGCGAGCATGCGTACGTGCGGCGCTTCGCCGAACGGGCTCGCGCGCGGATGAAGCAGCGCTGAGCGGTCAGCCGCCGAGGCCGGCGCGCTCGGCCAGGTACTTGCCGAGCGCGGCGCCGAGGGCCTTGCCGGCGCTACGGTAGCGGCCGCCGCTCGAAGGGTTGGTGATGTCGGCGGGGACGACCTCGGCGGCCGTCAGCTCGTCGAGCACGCGGCCGTCGGCGGAGGTGATCTGCACCGTCATGTTCACCTGGCTCGGCTTCGAGGCGACGACGGCGTAGAAGCCCGGCTCGAGGAACTGGATCGCGGGGCGGATCTCGAACGGCGCTTGCCCGGGCCCGGAGGCGAGCACCACCTCGATCCCCTGGTCGGCGGCGCGGGCGATGAGCGCGCGGGTGAACTCCTCGTTGATGCCGGCCTTGTCCTCCTGGAAGCTCTCGGCCTGCTTGTCTTCCTTCGAGCTCACGTAGGCCGCCTCGGTCTTCGCGCCGACGCGCAGGCCGGTGTAGTCGATGGGCAGCACGGCCACCTTCTTCACGCCGAGGAAGGGGTTCGGCGCGGCCTGCACGATCACGCCCCAGCGCGGGCCGCAGCCGAGGAGGGTCAAGGTGGCGAAGACGACGGCGAGCAGGACGAAGGAGCGACGGATCATCGTGGGCCTCCTCGATGGAAATACCGCGATCGGGAGGGGCCGCGCCATCGAAACCTCACGCCGGTGGGCGCTCCCCGGGCGCATTCATAGTAAGAACGACGCACCGGAGGAGCACCATGGCGGTGGTCCCCGGCATGATCGCGGCGATGCGCGGCGCCGCGTGAAGACAGGGAGACAACATGAACATTGCAGCGCTCGTACAGCAGTTCCTCGGATCGGAGCATGGCCAGGCGGCGGTCGGCGCCCTCAACGATCAAGGCCTCGGTGACCAGGCCAACGACATCCTCCACCACTCGGTGCACGCCGGCGCGGCCCACGTGGAAGACCACCACAAGAGCCGCGGCCTCTTCGGCGATCACGCCGGGATGAGCTTCTTTGCGGCCTTCGCCTCGGGCATCGTCAAGGGCGACGGCGTCCTCGGCGCGCTCGAGGACGGGGTGGCCGGCGTGGTGGTCGGTCGCATCGCCGAGGCCCTCCAGGACAAGATGGGCATGGACTCCACGGCCGCCAACGCTGCCGCCGCGGCGACGGCGCCCTACGTGATGTCCTTCCTCAAGCAGCACCTCGGGAGCTGAGCCCCGCGCGGCTCCATCCAGGGCCCGAGGCGCGCTAACCTCCGCGCCCCTTGGATCACCGCGACCCGCCGCCTTCGCCTCACCCGCTCGAGCTCCCGCCCGCGACCATGCGCACGATGGTCGCGCAGGCGATGGAGCGCATCACCGCGCATATCGCGTCGCTCTCGACCCAGCCCATGCATGCGACGCGGGGCGGGCGCAGGCTCGCGCGCGCGCTGCGCGAGGCGATGCCGGAGGAGGGCGCGCCCTTCGAGAAGCTCCTCTCGCTGCTCTTCGGGCGCGTCCTCCCGCGCAGCTTGAACACCGCCTCACCCGGCTACCTCGCGTACATCCCGGGCGGTGGCATCTTCCACGCCGCGGTGGCCGATCTGATCGCGGATGCCACGAACCGCTACGTCGGCGTGTTCCTCGCGGCGCCCGGCCTCGTGCAGATCGAGAGCAACGTGATCGCGTGGTTCTGCTCCATGCTGGGGCTGCCTGCGGGGTCCGGGGGCATCCTCACCACCGGCGGATCGCTCGCCAATTTCGGGGCGGTGGTGGCAGCGCGCAAGGACAGGCTCCCGCCGGAGTTTTTGCGCGGCGTTGTCTACACGTCCGAGGAGGCGCACCACTCGGTGCTCAAGGCGGCGCTGCTCGCGGGGTTCTTGCCGGAGCGCGTGCGCATGCTCCCGAGCGACGCGCGCCTGTCCCTGCGGGTCGAGGCCGTGGAAGAGGCCGTGCGCGCCGATCGCGCCGCGGGGCTCTCGCCGTTCCTCCTCGTGGCGAGCGCGGGCACCACCGCCACGGGCGCGGTCGACGATCTGCCGGCGCTCGCCGATCTCGCGGCGCGCGAGGGCCTCTGGCTCCACGTGGACGCGGCCTACGGGGGCTTCTTCGCGCTCACGGAGCGCGGCCGGGCGGCGCTCGCAGGCATCGAGCGGGCCGACTCGATCACCCTCGATCCGCACAAGGGACTGTTCTTGCCGTACGGCACGGGCTGCCTCCTCGTGCGCGATCGCGAGGCGCTCCGGCGGGCCCACGCCGCCTTTGCCTCGTACTTGCCGCCGATGCAGGAAGACCTCGATCTCGTGGACTTTTGCGAGCTCGGCCCGGAGCTCTCGCGCGACGCGCGCGGCCTGCGCGTGTGGCTCCCGCTCAAGATGCACGGCGCCTCGGTGTTCCGCGCCGCGCTCGACGAGAAGCTCGACCTCGCCCGCCGCGCCGCCGAGGCGATCCGCGCGATCCCGGAGCTCGAGATCGTGGCCGAGCCCGTCCTCTCGCTCCTCGCCTTCCGCGTGCGCGCCGAGGGCCGGAGCGACGCCGAGATCGACGCGCTCGGGCGCAGGCTCATGTCGGCGGTGAACGCCAGGCAACGCGTGCTCCTCACGGGCGCGATCGTGAAGGGGCGCTTCGTGATCCGGATCTGCGTGCTCAGCTTCCGCACGCACGAGGATCGGATCGACATGGCGATCGAGGACCTGCGCGCCGGGATCGCGGAGCTCTCGGCGGAGCTCCGCGGCGAGGTCGCTCACTCGAACAAGAACGAGTGATAGTAGGCCGCGATCTCGCGGAGGATGAAGTACGGCTCCTTGAGCAGCCGCCGCTGCATGGTGGCCGGCACGGTGTAGGCGCGCACGCCCGCCCGGTCGAAGAGCATCTTCACGCGCGGCTCGTGGTAGTAGTGGCTCACCACGAGGGCGCGGGGCAGGCCTTCTCGCTGGAGCAAGGTCGCGGTGTTGCGCACGGTGCTGGCGGTGTCGACGCCGGCCTCGTCGAGCAGGATCGCCTCGGCCGGGACGCCGCGCTCGACGGCGCGGTCTCGCATCACCACCGGCTCGGAGTGGCCGTTGTGCGGGTCGACGGCGCCGCTCATGAGGATCTTCTTCACCAGGCCGCGCTGGTAGAGGCGCACCGACTCGTCGACGCGATCGGCGAGGGCGTCGGAGGGCCGGCCGTCGTTCCAGACGCGGGCGCCGAAGACGACGGCGCAGTCGGCCGGCCGGTCGTAGCGGGTCGGCCCGAAGGTGAACATCTGCACGAGCGGGAGGGCCGCGGCCACCAGGGCGCCCGTCACGATCGCTTTGAGCACAAACGATCGGTCGAGCGGCGGGCGAGGCCCGGGCGCGCGGGCGATCTGGACGGCGAGCGCGGCGAAGAGGGCGACGAGCAGGAGCGAGGAGGGGACGACGGCCGGGGTGTGGATGCGGCCGCTCGCGAGGAGGCGGTAGAAGAGGAAGGTGTCGACGGAGGCCGAGGCGGCGAGGCCCGCGAGGAGGAGCGCGCCGAGGCGGCGGAGGCCGGGCGCGCGGATGGGCGCGAGGCCGTGGAGGACGAGGATCGCCACCGTCCCGGCGGCGTAGAGGCCGCGGGCGAGCGGCGGTCCCGGCAACTCGACCCAGTCGGAGAGGACCTCGAAGGGTGGGCGGACGAGCTCGCCGATGAGGTTCATCGCGGCGAAGACGCCGAGCGCGAGGCCGATGAGGCGGAGGAGCTCGCCGGCGCGCTCGCGGTGCATCGCGCCCCTCAATCGGTCAAGAACCGGAACTGGTTCGACCCGATCACGATCCGATCGTTGTGCTTGAGCGCGATCGATTTCGTCTTCTCGCCGTTCACGCGCATCGCGGGGAAGAAGACGGTGCTCGACACCACGAAGTGGGACCCCTCCCACTCCACGACCGCGCCGCCGCCGAGCACGAAGCCGAAGAGGCGCATGGGGGCGTCCTTGCCCCGGCCGAGCTCGAGCGGCGCGTCCTCGGAGAGCGATTTCACCGCCGGCTCGCGCCCGTCGGTGCGCTCGATCCGGCTCCGCTTGGCCACCTTGAGGCGCTTGAGGAAATCGCCCACCGCGCCGGGGCTGATCAGCGCGGTCGCGCCCTCCTTGGCGCGCTGGATCTCGTCTTCCTTCGCGTAGGCGTTGGCGACGAGCATGTCGGCGCCGCCGCAGTCGGGGCACGAGGGCTTCCTGTGGCCGCCGCGGACGAGGCCCGACCACTGGCAGGTCCGGCACTCGGCCTTGATCATCCCGTCGCCCTGGTTGAGGTAGGCCGCGGCCGCCTTCTCGGTGTTCGAGAAGATGATCAGGCTCTCCTTGCCGATCAGGATCTCGGCGCCCTCGTGGACGTACTTGCGCTTCGCCACCTGCGCGCCGTTGACGACGATCGGGTTGGTCTCGGACACGCAGCTCACGTACCAGCGGCCGGCGGCGTCCATCTTGAAGACGGCGTGCTGGCGGGAGACGGTGGCGTCGCCGAGGACGAGATCGTTGTCCGCGTCGCGCCCGACCTTGATCGGCTGCTTCTGGAGGGTGACCTTCTTGGCGGGTTTTCCGAAGGCGTGGAGGACGAAGGTCGGCATGCGAAGGGCGGCATCCTAGCAGACCTCGCCGAGCGTGCGGGACGCTCCGCCGATGCGCCCGTCGCGATCGCCCTTTCGCTCGTCCCGCGGGCGGTACTACGTTCCCGGGCATGAACGGCTCCCCGCAGGCCCGCCCCTTCGACCTCGTCCTCTGGGGCGCCACCGGTTTCACCGGCCGCCTGGTCGCCGAGCACCTCGCCCGGAGCGCGCCCGACCTCCGCTGGGCCCTCGGCGGCCGGTCGGCGCAGAAGCTCGAGGCCGTGCGCGCGGGGCTCGCCAGGAACCACCCCGCGCTCGCCTCGCTGCCGATCCTGCTCGCCGACGCGGCCGATCCTGCGTCGCTCGCGGCCATGGTCAAGCAGGCCCGCGTCGCCTGCTCCACGGTGGGCCCCTTCGCGATCCACGGCAAGCCCCTCGTCCGCGCATGCGTCGAGCAGGGCACCGAGTACTGCGACAGCACGGGCGAGCCGCACTTCGTCCGCGCGCTGATCGACGAGCACCACGAGGCCGCGCGGAGGTCGTCGGTGCGGGTCGTGCCCTGCTGCGGGTTCGACTCGGTGCCCTCGGATCTCGGGACGTTCATGCTCGCCGAGCATGCCCGCCGCGAGGGGCGCGCGCTCGCCGAGGTGCGCATGCTGCTCGGCCCGTGGCGGGGCGGCCCGAGCGGCGGCACCGTCGCCTCGATGATCGCGATCGTCGAGGCCGCGAGCCACGATCGCGCGCTCCGCCGGCAGCTCGCCGATCCCTATGGACTGAGCCCCGATCGCGCGCACGACCTCGACACCGACGGGTACGACTCGATGGCCGTGCACCACGACCGCGCGCTCGGGATCTGGACGGGCCCGTTCATCATGGCGTCGATCAACGCCCGGATCGTGCGCCGCTCGAACGCGCTCACGGGCCACGCCTACGGCAAGCGCTTCCGCTACAGCGAGGCGCTGAGCTTCCGCGGCAACGCCAGGGGGCTCCTCGGGGCGGTCGAGACGGCGCTCGGCACCATGGCCGGCGGCGCGCTCGCCTCGCTCCCCGCCGGCCGGGCGCTGCTCCGCCGCTTCGTCCCCGCCCAGGGCGAAGGCCCCACGATGGACGAGCTCACCCGCGGCTTCTTCAAGGCCCGCTTCTACGCGACCTTCGAGGGCGACGACCGCGCGCGCCTGCTCGGCCGCGTCGAGGGCAAGCAAGATCCGGGGTACCTGGAGACCGCCAAGATGGTCGGCGAGTCCGCGCTCTCCCTCGCGCGAGATCCGAAGCGCCCCGGCTTCGAGGGCGGCGTGCTCACCCCGGCGACGGCGATGGGCGACGCGCTGCTCGAGCGGCTGCGCAAGGTCGGGATGGTCTTCGCGGTGGAGCCGCTCGGCTGACGGGCGCGCCGGCGCTCGGCGGAGGAAGCTAGACCAAAAGCACGCGGACCCCTGGGAAATGAGGGGCAAGCCGCGCGAGATCGTCCGCGTCGCTGGTCCACACCATGTCGCCCCGAAGCGCGGCCGACGCCATCACGATCGCATCCACGACCGTGGCGCCGCGGACCGCGGCCATGGCCTCTCCGGCCGCGCGCGCGAGCACGAGGCTCATCGGCTCGAGGAGCAGCGCGGCGAGGATCGCCTCGCGCACGTCGGTGCGGCCGCGCCACCACTCGGCCACGACGGCCATCGGCACGGTCACGGGCAGCTTACGCTCCTTGGCGCCGCGCAGGAGGCGGAGGACGCGATCGTGGCGCCGCTCGAGCGCGACGAGCGCGCCGGTGTCCAGGGTGACGCCGGCGCTCAAGCTGCCCGCCTCCGCCGCTTCGCGGGGCGCGCCGCGGGTACCCCCTGGAGCTCGGCGTCGACCTCGGCGAGCTCGGCGGGCGACAGCTCGGGCGCGCCGAGCTCGTCGAGCAGCTTCCCGAGGGCCTCGTTGTGCCGGAGGAGGCGCGTCCCCTCGGCGATCGCGGCCGAGAGGTTGCCGATGTGCAGGCGCTTCGCGCGCAGCTTGAGCCACTTCAGATCATCGTCGTCGATCGAGATGCTCACCTTGGCCATGCGCGTTTCCTACCATGGTATGACTCGATCGACAATCCACGCTCTTCGCGGTGGAGCCGCTCGGCTGACGGGCGCGCGACGGCCGCGGAGCCCGCGGACCCATCGTGGCCCAATGGTCAACGCCGTACCGCGGCGAAGAACATCGTCCCCGCGCGGAGCACGCGGAGCAGCACATGCCCGTCCTGCGCGGCGGCCTGCACGTCGGCCACGGCCGGCTCGCGGGTGCCGTCGCACTCGACGATCACGTCGCCCGCGCGGAGCCCGGCCCGCTCGGCCGCGGAGTCCGGCGCCACGGCCTTCACCAGCGCCCCCTTGAGCCCGCCCTCGTCCATCGTGTGGAGCGAGAGGCCGAGGCCGGGGGCCGGGGCCGGCTGCTGCTCGACGGGGAGCGGCGGCGGCGGTGGATCGCGGCGCGACTCCAGGGTGAGCGACGCGGTGAGCTTCTTGCCCGCGCGGCGGAGCTCCACCGTGACCTGGTCGCCGGGGGCGCGGAGGAAGACCTCACGGAGGAGGTCCTGCGCGTCGTGCACGGGCGTGGCGCCGACGGCGACGATGATGTCGCCGATCTGGATCTGCGCCTTGCCGGCGGGCCCGCCCGCGGCCACCGTGTTGACGATCGCGCCCGAGGGCGGCGCCGAGGGGATCTCCGCCGCGAGCTGGGGCGTGAGGTCCTGGAGCCCGAGGCCGATGTAGGCCCGATCGACGCGCCCGATCTTGAGGATCTGATCGGCCACGCGCCGCGCCATCGCCGCCGGTACGGCCAGACCGATGCCCTGCCCGCGGCTGACGATCATCGTGTTGATCCCGAGCACGCGCCCGTCGAGATCCACCAGCGGTCCGCCGGAGTTGCCCGGGTTGATGCTCGCGTCCGTCTGCAAATAATCCTCGACCGCGTTGATGCCCACGCCGCCGCGGCCCTTGGCGCTGAGCACGCCGCTCGTGACGGTGTGGCCGAGGCCGAAGGGCGAGCCGATCGCGAGCACCCACGCGCCGGGGCGGGCCGCGTCGCCGTCGGCGAAGGTGGCGGCGGGGAGGTCCTTCGCGTCGACGCGGAGCACGGCGAGGTCGGTCGAGGGGTCGCGCCCGGCCACGCGCGCCGCGAAGGCGCGCCCGTCGCGCAGGCGCACGTTGATGGACCGCGCCTCCTCGATCACGTGGTTGTTCGTGAGGATGGCGCCGTCGCTCGTGTAGATGACCCCCGAGCCGAGCCCATGCTGCACGCTCTCGCTCCTGAGCCAGTGGAAGGGCGAGCGCCCCTCGTCGCCGCTCGTGACCTCGACCTGCACGACCGAGGGGCTGACCCGCTCGGCCACGTCGACGAAGGTGTCGCTGAGCCTCCGGATCTCGGGCGAGAGCTTGCTCGGCGGCGGAGGCTTGGGCGGCTTCGGCGCCTTGGGCTCGGCCGGTTTTTGCGTCTTGGGCTCGGGCAGAGGCTTGGGCGCGGCGGCGCCGCGGGGGAGCGGCGGGAGCTCGGCCGGGTGC
This sequence comes from Byssovorax sp., assembly GCA_046351295.1. GTDB lineage: Bacteria > Myxococcota_A > Polyangia > Polyangiales > Polyangiaceae > JAXLYT01. Next base: position 7,713 of record JAXLYT010000016.1, on the reverse strand, counting down.
TCGGGCGAGGGTTGCTTGCCGGCGGGCTGGGCGAGGGCGCTCGGGGCGAGGAGCGCGAGCGCGGCGGCGAAGGGGAGGGACGAGAGCAGGCGGGCGCGCGACATGGAGCCTCCAGGGAACATGGGCAGAGTATGCGACGAAGCGGCGCGCGTTGCTCCTGCGAGCAAGGTGCTGCCGCGGGCAGGGCGCTTGCGCGATTCAGCGCTTCGGCTTGGCGAGCGGCACGACGCGCCGCTGCGGAGGAGCGCCGGGCTTCTGCGGGTCATCGCGCGTGAGCACCATGTCGGTGCCGCGGATCTGGGCGACATGGTAGGTCGAGGCGGAGCCCGGATCGCCGGGGCGCAGCTCCTCGGCGCGGCCCACGGGGTCGCCGACCTTGACGACCACGCCGAGGCCATCCGGGCCGACGAGCATGGCGCGCGGCTCCTTGACGCCGCTGAGGATGGCGATGAGGCGCAGCTCGTCGAGGCGGAAGACCTCGGCCGGGTGGACGGGCGGAGGGGCGACCGGCGCGGCCGAGGGCTCGGCGGTCGCGGAGGGCGGAGGCTCGGGCGGAGGAGGCGGCGCGGGCGGAGGAGGAGGCGCGGTCTCGGGCGCGATCGTTGCGATCGCAACGATTGGAGGTGCGGGGGGCGGCGCCGGAGAGCATGCGGCGAGCGTGGCGAGCACGGCGAGCCGCTGGGGCGCCCCAGGCCGGATCACGCGGCCCCGTCGTCGCCGTCGTTGGCCAACGGCCACGCGTCCGTCCCCTCGTCGCGCAGGTTGATGTGCCAGAGGTAGAGGCCGTCCGGCGGCGCGGTGATCCCGGCGTCGCCGCGATCGCGCGACGCGAGCGCCCGGGCGATCGCGCCCGGGGCGAGCCGCTCCCGGGCCACGTCGACCAGCGTGCCCACGAGGATGCGCACCATGTTGTGGAGGAACGCGTCGCCCTTCACGTCGACGCGCACGACCCGCGGATCTGTCGGGTCGCGCTCCACCGTCACGGCGTGCATCGTCCGCACGGTCACCTGCCGCTCGTCGGCGCTGGAGCGAAAGGCCGCGAAGTCGTGCGTGCCCACGGCGAGGCTCGCCTCGGCGCGCGCGCGGTCGAGCGCGCCCGGGTGGTCGAGCCCCTCGACCCGCCACGCGCGCTGGTAGAGGAACGGGTCGCGCACCTTGTCGACGTGCAGGAGGTAGCGGTAGTGCTTGCCCTGGTTCTCGAAGCGGGGCGTGAAGCCCTCGGGCACGGAGGAGGCGCGGCGGACGGCGATCTCCTTCGGCAGGTGGCGCGCCGTCGCGAGCACCCAGCCGCGCATGGGCAAGCTCGCGCTCGTGTCGAAGGCCACGCGCTGACCGCGCGCGTGGACGCCCGCGTCGGTGCGGCTCGCGCCGCGGATCTCGCGGATCTTGGGGTCGATGGCGCGCAGGGCGCCGAGCAGCTCGCCGGCGACGGTGCGCTGGTTCGGCTGGGGCGCGAAGCCGGCGAAGGGGGTGCCCTCGTAGGCGACGGTGAGCAGGACGCCGCTCATGCGATGTGCGCCGGTGCGTCGGTCGAGGCGCGCGGGGCGACTAGGGCCCGCCGCCCGCGCCGCCGCCGCTGCTCGACGAGGAGGTGGTCCCGCTGCCGCCGCCCGGCGCGGAGACGGCGCCGTAGCCGTAGAGGCACAGCTCGAGGTCGCCGCCGGTGAGGGGCTTGCCGTCCTGGTCCTTGCAGCACTCGGCGGCGGGCACGCGGTTGCCCGCGTCGTTGAGGCAGATCGCGAACCCGCTGCACCCGTCTTCGACGATCTGGATGCCGGCGTCGGTCACGTCGGGCTCGCACTGGGGCACGACGCCCACGTCGCCCGAGCAGGCGAAGGTGGCCGGCAAGGTGGCGAGGGCGGCGAGGATGACGAGGGCAACGGACCTTCGCATGGTGGCACCTATTGCTTGCTCTGGAAGGAGATCGGGATGTTCACCGTGACGCAGCCGCCGTCGGGCGGCGGGAGAGACTGACCGCGGAAGCGGCCGAGCACGCAGGAGGCGACCTCGGGCGAGTTGAGCGAGTCGTTGGCGATCGAGGCGCTGCAAACGGAGCCGGTGGAGCTCACCTGCACGCTGACCGTCATCTTACCCGAGACGTCGGACGTCCGGAGCGCGCGCTGATAGCAGCCCTGGGCCGTCTGCGCCTTGCCGAGGAGCGCGGCCTTCAGGGCGCCGGACGCCGTGCCCTCGCACTTGGAGCTGCACGGGCCCGAGGGCACGCCGGTGCCTGCGGGCGCGCCCGTGCCCTTGGGCGCCGTGCCCTTCATCTGCGGGGCGCCCGCGTCGGGCTCCTCCTCGATCTTCGGGGGCGGCGGGGGCGCGTACATCAGCGCGGGGGGCTTGGCCGAGGCCGAGGGCGCGGTCGCCGTCACCGCGGCCGACTGCGCCGTGATCGTCGTGGCGGGCTGGTTCTTCTTCCAGACGAAGAGGCCCACCGCGAGCCCGAGGAGCACGACCACCCCCACGAGGTACGCGGCTCCGCCGATGGATTTGCTGGGGACGCCGGGGATCTGGTGGGAAGGAGGCGGCTGCGACGGGGGAGACACGTTGGAGACCTCGACGGGGATCGACGGGGATCGGGAGAAAGAGGGTCAGTCTACAGGGGGACGCGTCGTTGTGCGAGCCGCCCGAAGAGCCGCCGCGCTCACGCCATCGGCTCCCCGGGCTCCTCGGGCTCGGCAGCCTCGGCGGGCTCCTCGGCCCTGGCCGCGGGCCGGTCGTAGTACGAGAGCGCCGTCGTGCCGTAGCCGCGCGTCGAGCGCAGATCGAGCCCGCGGATCGCGGGCGGCGGATCTTTGCGCGCATGCTCGACCACGACGCGCGCGCCGGGCGGGATGGCCGAGGCCGCGAGCAGCGCCTCGACGACGGGCGCGATCTCGCCGAGCAGCGCGTAGGGCGGGTCGATCAGCACGAGATCGAACGGGCCCTCCTTGATGAGCGCGGAGGCGGCCCGCGCGACGGGCGCCGCGATCACGCGCGTGTGCTCCGCCACCGCGAGCGCCGTCAGGTTCTGGCGCAGCGCGCGGAGCGCCGAGCGCGCCTCCTCCACGAACACCGCGCGGCTCGCGCCCCGCGAGAGCGCCTCGAGGCCGAGGGCGCCCGTGCCGGCGTAGAGGTCCGCCACGCGGGCGCCCGCGAGCGGCCCGAGCGACGAGAACAGCGCCTCGCGCACCCGATCGCTGGTCGGTCGGGTGTCGAGGCCGTCGGGCGCGACGAGGCGGCGCCCCCGGTAGAGCCCGGCGATGATCCTCACCAGGCGTAGACTACGTCGAGCTTGGCCCCGCCGGGGCCGGCCTGCGGGAGCAACATCATCCCCGTCTTCGGGGCCGTCTTCTTGCCGCTCGTGGCGACGAGGAAGGCGCCCGCGCCGACGGCGACCGCGGCGAGCGGATAGAACACCGCCTGGAGGAGCTGGGGCGTCGCGGCGTCGGTGCAGTAGCCGTTGACCTTCTTGCCGAGCTCGCTCGTGTCGTTCTTCGCGTCGTCGCAGACGTTGCCGCTCTTCGGGTGCTGCTGGCGGTAGACGTACATGTCGGCGCCCTGCGCGTTGTGGTCGGCCTCGAGCGAGTTGACCTGGAGCGACTGCACCACGCCGACCGCGCCGAGGGCCGCGCCCACGCCCATCAGGCCGTAGCCGCCGATGCGCTTCCAGTTGGTCGGGGACTTCGGCTCGGCCGCGGTCAACGTGAGCGTCACCTCGGTCGCCGAGCCGGTGGGCTTGATGACGACCTGCGTCTCGGCGTCGGCGTAGCCCTCGGCGCGCACGGTGATCTTGTGGGCGCCCGAGGGGATCATGAACGTGCCCTCGCCGTCCTTGAGGGCGCCGAGGGGCTTGCCGTCGGCGAAGCACTGGCCGTCGACCTTGCCGGCCTTGACCTTCACCCCGCCCTTGGGCGGGCCGCCGGTGAGCTGCGTGACCGTGTCCGTCGCGATCTTCCGGAGCGCGTCGTCGTTGGCCTCGGTGAGGTTGGCCGTGTAGTCGACGGCGACCTTGACCGCGCCCTTGCCGCGCACCCAGAGCGAGACCTCGCCCTTGATGGTGTTGTCCTTCTTCTTCTGCACCACGCCCCAGATGTAGCGGTCGCTCTTGATCTGGTCGGCGATGCGGGACTGGCAGCTCGCGTCGGGCGGCTCAGAGCACTTGAGGCTCAGGGTCAGCACCTCCAGGGAGAAGTCGCCCTCGCCGAGCGACCAGCCCGGCATGGCCCGCACGGCGTTGCGGAGCGCCTTGGTGAGGGCGTCGGCCTGGTCGTCCGCGGTGTCGGTCTGCACCGTGATCACCGTGATCGGCAGCGCATCGGGCCCCGGCGCGGCCGCGTGGGCAGCGGCCGGCAGAGAGAGCAGGGCCGCGCCCGCTGCCCATCCGAGGACCCGTCGAGGTGCACGCATCGTCATCTCCTCCGTCTCCGCGACCACGTTAGCCCCCCTCCCGCGTCCGAAGCAATCAAGACGCCACCCCGGCCCCTCCGGCCCCGAAAGGGCCCGCGCCGGACGGCTCGGTCAGCCGATCTCGACCTTGCTCCACATGTCCCGCCGCATGCGCTCCTTGCGCCGATCGCTGCGTGTCACGAGGCGGGCGGCCCCCCAGGCGGCGAGGAGCTGGCCCTCTTGCCCGAGGCCGGGCAGGACGCTCCGCCCGAGCAGCAGGGTGCGGTCGATGGGGCCGCGGATCGGCTCGCCGGCGAGGCCCAGGTAGCCCGGGGGGTCCACCTCGAGCTGGCGCACCATCGGCTCGGGCGCGCCCGAGGCCCCGCGCAGCATGGCCCGCTCCACGTTCCGCCGGCGACCGTCCTCGTAGACCCACACCGGCAGGCCATCGTGCACCGAGTCCACGACCACGAGGTGCCGCTCCAGAAAGGGCAGCTCCGCCCGGAGCGTCCCGAGCACGGCCTGGCGCGCCTCCACGAGCGAGAGCGGGCCGCGATCGGGCAGGAGCGTCTCGGCCACGAGCAGCTCCTCGCTCGCGTCGGCGCCGGGCCTCCCGGTGCGCTGGAGGTGCACCACGGGCCGGGAAGCGAAGGCCGAGCGGCTCGTGCCGAAGGGCGAGGGGGGCGCGGAGATGCGCCCCTGCGAGGCGAGGCGCTCGCCGGGCAAGAAGAACGACTCGAAGCCGAGCGGCTCCGGCAACCCCTCGCGCCGGACGATCAGCGAGACCACGAAGCGCCCCGCCGACGAGGTGATCCTCGGCCACTCGCGCTGGGCCCGCTTGTGAATGCCCTCGCCGGCCGAGAGGCTCGCGAGGGTCTCGCCGTCGGTGTCGGAGAGCACGAAGCCCGCCCCCGTGGGCGCCGTGTCGCCGTCGAGGATCACCCCCACCGCGTCGCCCCGGCGCATCACGAGCGTGGCTGCCCGATCGTCGAAGAGGCAGCGCCCGCCGTACGCGGTGATGCGCTCGACCAGGAACTCGGTCAGCTCTTCTTCGCCGCCGGGGAGCACGTAGAGCCCCCGCGTCCACGCCCCGTGCAAGCGGGCCACCGCGAAGGGTGGCGGCAAGGCCGAGAGGTCGGTGGCGAAGAGCACCGAGGCGTTCACGATCTGCCGGAAAAAATGGGCGCGCGGGAACTCGACCAGCAGGTCGGCGTCCGGGTCGGCCCGCACATGGGGCAAGGTCGCGGCGTAGCGGTTCGTCTCGCGCCGCTCCCAGAAGGTGCCCGGGGGCCAGAGCGCGTCGCTCTCGAAGGCCTCGTCGGCGGCGGCGTTCACCCGGGAGAGCTCGGTGTAGAGCTCGTCGACCAGGCGGCGCAGCTCGGGCAGCTCGCGATCGATCTCCCGGCCGAAGAGGGTCATGTCCGGCGGCACGTCGATCCGCCGCTTCGGCGCGAGGACCTGGAACATCGGCGAGGCCGCGACGAGCCTCCGCTTCCACGTCTGCGACTGGGCGAGCTCGACCACCACCTTGCGGAAGGCAGGCGAGCTCGCCCCGAGCAAGGTGAAGGCCCGCCGGAGCAGCGTGCGCTGGTCGAGGCGGTAGGTCGGCGGCCGCTCGCCCTGGCCGAGGACGAGCACGGTGAAATCGCGCCGGGCGAGCAGGGCCGCGGCGGTGAGCGCGCCGATCGAGCGGCCGAGGACGACCACGTCGAAGTGCTTGCTGCTCACCGCCCGGGCTCTCCTTCGGCGGGGGCCGCGAGCCCGAAGGCCATGGCCGCGCCTTCGAGCCGCGCCCGCGTGCGCTTGCCCGGCGCCGCGTCGATCCGGAGCTTGCCCGCGCCGAGCGCGCCGAGCACATGCACGAGCAGGCGGTGCTCTTCCACGAGGATGCGCGCGGCCAGGCTGTCGTGCGTGTCGCCGGGGAGGATGGGCACCGCCGCCTGCGCGAGGATCGGGCCCGTGTCGGTGCCGGCGTCGACGAGGTGCACGGTGCAGCCGGTGATGGCGGCGCCGTAGTCGAGGGCCTGGGCCTGGGCGTCCACACCGGGGAACGATGGCAACAGCGAGGGATGAATGTTGACGACGTGGTACGGGAACGCCCCGAGGAGCACGGGGGTGACGATCCGCATGAACCCGGCGAGCACCACCCACGTGACGCCGGCCTCGCGCAGGGCCGCGACGAGGGCCGCGTCGAAGCTCTCCCGGTCGGGGTAGTCCCGGTGGGAGATGACCCGCGTGGGGACGCCGGCCGCCTTTGCCCGGTCGAGCCCGCCCGCGCCCGCCTTGTTGGAGACGACGAGCCGCACGTCGGCGTCGAGCTTGCCGGCCGCGATCGCGTCGAGGATCGCCCCGAGGTTCGAGCCGCGACCGGAGATGAGGACGCCGAGGTTCATCGCACGAGAGGGTAGCCCGAGCCGGGCTCAGCCGGCGAACCGAACGCGCTCCTCGAAGGGCACGTCGCCGACCTCGATGATCTCGCCGAACGGCCAGGCCGTCTCCCCGGCGGCGCGGAGGGCGTCGAGCGCCTCGGCCTCCCGCGCCCGGTCGACGACCGCGCAGAGGCCGACCCCGAGGTTGAAGGTGCGGCGCATCTCGGCCTCCTCGACCGGGCCGCCCTCGGCGATGACCCGGAAGATGGCGGGCCGCGTGTAGCTCGCGAGGTCGAGCTGCGCGCCGATGCCATCGGGCAAGACCCGCGGGAGGTTGCCTTCGAGGCCGCCGCCGGTGATGTGCGAGAGGCCCTTCACCCCGTCGCCCACCGCGTCGAGCAGGGCGCGCACCGTCTTCGCGTAGATCTTCGTCGGCACGAGCAGCGCCTCGCCCACCGTCGTCCCGAGCGCGTCCACGCGGCTCTCCATGCCGAGCTTCATCTCCCCTTCGAGCACGCGGCGGGCCAGCGAGAAGCCGTTCGAGTGCAGCCCGCTCGACGCGATCCCGATCACCCGATCGCCCGGCCGGGCCCGCTTGCCATCGAGCATCTTCGCGCGCTCGACCACGCCCACCGCGAAGCCCGCGAGGTCGTACTCGCCGGCCGCGTACATGCCGGGCAGCTCGGCCGTCTCGCCGCCGAGCAAGGCGCAGCCGGCCTGGGTGCAGCCCTCGGCGATGCCGCGGATCACCGCCTCGCCCACGTCGAGGTCGAGCTTGCCGGTGGCGAAGTAGTCGAGGAAGAAGAGGGGGCGCGCGCCACAGGTGATCACATCGTTGACGCACATGGCCACGAGGTCGATCCCGACGGTGTGGTGGACCCCGGTGGCGAAGGCCACCTTGAGCTTGGTGCCCACGCCGTCGGTGCCGCTCACCAGGATCGGGTCGACGAGCCCGCTCGGCAGGGCGCAGAGG